>NZ_CP170150.1:0-807500 GCF_042257955.1 Bradyrhizobium sp. B025
TCTGCTGTCCGCGCTTGTGCTCCTTGCCCTCGGCGGCTGTCAGACCACTGGCATCGAGGACATCACCGGCGCGCTCGGCGGCAAGTCGGAAGCCGCGAGCAAGGCAGACGGCAAGCCGGACATGGACGCACTGCGCGAGCGTTATCGCGCCAAGCCCAGCGATCCCAACGTCGCGCTCGACTACGGCAAGGCGCTGCGCGAGAGCGGGCAGAGCGCCCAGGCGGTCGCGGTGCTCGAGCAGGCCGTGCTCGGCCATCCCCGCAACAAGGCGCTGCTCGCCGGCTACGGCCGCGCGCTCGCCGACAACGGCAATTTCCAGCAGGCTTTCGACGTTCTGAGCCGCGCGCATACGCCGGAGGATCCGGACTGGCGCATCCTGTCGGCGCAGGGCGCGGCGCTCGACCAGCTCGGTCGCAACGAAGAGGCGCAGCAATATTACGCGACCGCGCTGAAGATCGTGCCGGACGAGCCGCAGGTTCTGTCCAATCTCGGCCTGTCCTATGTGCTGCAAAACAATCTGGCGAAGGCCGAACAGGTGCTCGGCCGCGCCCATCAGCGCAATCAGAACGATCCGCGGATCCGTGCCAATCTCGCGCTCGTGCTGGGATTGCAGGGCCGCGAGGCCGAGGCAGAAATCCTCGTGAAGGCAGATTTGCCGCCGGACCAGGCCGCGGCGAAGATCACGGCGCTGCGGCAGCTGCTGGCGAAGAAGCAACAGCAGCGGGCCGAGAAGTAGTCCGCCAACTCGTTGGTTTCTGTTTGACGTGTTGTCTCGACGCTGGCGCCTACGACGCCTTGCGATGCGGCGCGGATGCGCGGCCCGAGCGGCCCTTCAGCTTCTTCAACAGCGGTCCGAGCAGCGAGCGCTTCGGCTTCTTCACCTCGCCGCGCCCGGCAAGGCGGTTCGCCATGTTCTGGAACAGCGCGGTGGTGCGGTGGCTCTTGGAGACCTCCGCGATCATCTGGCCGTTGTTGGCGGCGGTCGAGAACAGCTTCGAATCGAACGGGATCACCGCGATCGGCTGGCTCTCCATGGTCTTGGCGAATGACTTGACGTCGATCTCCGCGCGCTTGTGCATGCCGACCTGGTTGATGCAGTACAGCGGCGGCCGGTCGTTCGGCCGCGCCGTCTTCAGCACGGTCAGCATGTTCTTGGTGTTGCGCAAGTTCGCGAGATCGGGCTCGGCCACGATCACGATGTCGTCGGCGTTGATCAGTGCGCGCCGCGTCCAGCCCGACCATTGATGGGGAACGTCGAGCACGATGCAGGGCGTGGTCATGCGCAGCGTGTCGAACACCGCGTCGAAGGCTTCCGCGCCGAAATCGTAGACCCGGTCAAGGGTGGCGGGCGCGGCCAAAAGGCTGAGGCGCTCGGTGCATTTGGCGAGCAGGCGCTCCATCAGCGCCGTGTCGGGCCGGTCCTGCGACAGCACTGCGTTGGCGATGCCCTGCACCGGGTCCTGGTTGTAGTCGAGGCTCGCGGTGCCGAAGGCGAGGTCGAGGTCGATCACGACGGAATCGAGCGCGAGGTCGCGGGCGATTGTCCAGGCCACATTGTGCGCGACGGTGGACGCGCCGACGCCGCCCTTGGCGCCGACCACCGCGATGACGCGGCCGGTGATGATGGCTTCGGACGCCGAGAACAGGCTGCAGATCGAACGGACCACGTCGATCGTTTCGACCGGTCCCACCACATAGTCGTTGACGCCGCGGCGCACCAGTTCGCGATAGGGCGCGGTGTCGTTGGGATTGCCGATCACGACCACGCGGGTGCCGGGATCGCAGACGCCGGCGAGATCGTCCAGGCCCTCGAGGATGTCGCGCGTGCCGTCGGATTCGATCACGATCACGTTCGGCGTCGGCATCGTTTCATAGACTTCGATCGCCGCGGCGAGGCCGCCTTCCTTGGCGGTCAGGTGCGCCTTGGCCAGCCGGCGATCCTCTCCCGCCGCGGTTACCGCGGCGAGCGTCTGGTCGGTCTCGCAAAAGGCCTGCACCGAGATGCGAGGAACCGGCGCAATGTGCTCCTCGGGGTGCCGCGGATGGTCCGTTTCTTCGTCGTTGACGCTCGTCATTTGCCTGTGTCGCTGAGCTTGGCCTTGTCGGCCTCGGGGCTGGGAGTCGCGATCGCCGCGCCCTTGCGATAGCGATCGAAGGCGATGTCGCGACGTGCGGTATAGACCGGCGTTTCGGCACGCGGCTGCTCGAGGTCGGCGGGGTTGTCGATCATCGCCGCGAGGTTGCGCTGGCTGGCGCAGCCCAGATTGAAGTACGGGTGGTTCTCGTTGTAGCCGGGGTCGAGGATGGACGGACCGACGTCTTCGGGCCACAGGCCGCAGGGACCGGCGACCGCGGCGATGCGCGAATAGCTCAGGCGGATGGTCGGCAGCAGTCCGGGATCCTCGGGCCGATAGGGATGCTGGACGATGGCGCGCGACGGCACGCCGCCGGATGCGAGCACGGAACGGATCTCATGATAGGTCGTCGCGGCGGCACGCGAATTCGCGCTGCCGATCGGCACGTCGACGACGACGGACCCGGTGCCTTCGCGCACCCAGTCCCCGGCGATGCCCGCGACGTCGGACTGCTGTGCGGCCGAGAGGCCGCCTCTCGCCTTGCCGACGAAAATCACGATCGACTTCTTGGCTTCCTGCACCGCGATCGGATGGCGCTGGCGATAATCGGTCGGCACCGTCTGGGTGACGATCTCGCCCGTGGTGTTGCACGCACCCAGCACGACGGAGAGCCCCGTCAGCGCCAGCGCGACGCTTAAGCCGCGACGTCGATCGGCCATGGTCTTCGTCATCGCTTGATCCCCTCTTGCCCCGATCCTTGCCCCGTTCCCCAAGCCGTCCGTCGGTCTCAGTCGATGATGAAGCCGAAATCGCCGCGGGCGCCGTCGATCGGATCGACGCGGCGCGCGATGCCATAGAGCCGGTTCATGCGGCCGAGCAGCGCCGTCTGTGCATCCGAGGCCGGCGCGAAGCCGTCGTCGGGCCGCGACAATTCCTTCTGGGCGACCGCGCGCACCACATAGGGCGTCACGATCACCATCAGCTCGGTCTCGTTGTTGACGAAGTCCTGGCTGCGGAACAGCGCGCCGATGATCGGTACCTGGTCGACGCCGGGCAGGCCGTTGATCGCCTGCTTGGTCTGCTGCTGGATCAGGCCGGCCATCGCCATCGAGCCGCCCGAGGGAATCTCGAGCGTGGTCTCGGCGCGGCGGGTCTGGATCGAGGGGATGGTGACTGAGCTGGTCTGGCTCGCGGACACCGCCTGTGTCACGGAGATGGCGTTCTGGTTCGACAGCTCCGAGACCTCGGTCATCACGCGCAGGCTGATACGTCCTTCGCTGAGCACGACCGGCGTGAAGTTCAGGGAGATGCCGAACTTCTTGTAGGTGATCTGGGTGGTACAGACGTGGGTGACCGGATCGCAGGCATATCCTCCCGGGATCGGGAATTCGCCGCCCGCGATGAAGGTTGCGGATTCGCCCGAGATCGCCGTCAGGCTCGGCTCGGCCAGCGTCCGCATCACGCCGGCGGTTTCCATCGCCCGCATCGTGGCGTTGACGGTGGCCACGCCTTTTGCGAGTCCGGTAACACCGAGCCCGTTGCTGCTGACGAGCGGGCCGCCGGAGACCGAGAACGGGTTGGAATTGTTGAAGTTCACGACCGCGGTGCCGGCGTTCAGGCTGGCGCTGAGATCGACGCCCAATTGCTTGACGATGTCGCGGCGCACTTCGCCGACGACGACCTTGAGCATCACCTGGTCGCGGCCGCGCACCACGATGTTGTTGACCACCTTCTCGGAGCCGCCGACCAGCTTTGCGGCGACTTCACCGGCCTGCTGCGCCTCGACCGGGCTCGACACCGAGCCGGTCAGCATCACGCTGTCGCCGATGCCTTCAATTTGCACGCCCGGCAACGACTGGCGCAGCGCGGCACGCATGCCGTTGAGGTCGCGCTTCACCGCGATGTCGTAGGCGGCGACCTGCTGGCCGTCGGCGGTGAAGAACACGACGTTGGTCTGACCGACCTGGCCGCCGATGATATAGGCGCGCTGGGCCGAGCGGATCACCGCGTTGGCGATCTTGGGATCGGCCACCAGCACATCCTTGACCTCGCGGGGCAGGTCGATGACGACCGACTTGCCGACGCCGAGCGACAGGAAGCGCGTCTTCGCCGGCGCGATCGTCCCGACCGATGCCACGCCAAGATCCGGCGCCTGCAGCGGCGCCTGGTCGCCGACCGGCGCTTCGGCGGCGCTGACGAGGCCAGGCGCTGCGAGCAGCCCCAGCGTCAACATCGCCCCCGCCCAGAACGTGCGTGCGCGATTCCCCCGAATGCGCAAGCCCGCCCGATCATCCCCGTAGTTCATGCTATCCCCATCACTTCTGTGACGTCAGTTGTCGCACCTGGACGCCGTAGCGGATCACGTTGACTCCGCCGGAACGCTTGATCGCCAGGTCCTCGGCCGTGAGTTCGGTTGCGTTGGCATCGACGATGCTCCGCAGCGCAAGCTGGAGCGTGCCGCCCTGGCGCGCCGCGGTGAGCGTTGCGACCTGGTCCGGCTTGAGCTCGAGCGTGACGGTCTTGCCGACCACGGCGTTCTGGCCGTCCTTTTCCTTCGGTGCCTGGTCGATCGCGAGCACGCGGATGTTGGTCAGGATGACCTCGGACAGGATGAGGTCGTTGCCGGCGGTCGGGCCGTTGACGTCGGGATTCTTCAGGCGGCGGGTCAGGACGATGTCGACGCGGTCGTTCGGCAGGATGAAGCCGCCGGCGCTGGTCTCGGCTGTAACGTCGGTGGAAACGGCGCGCATGCCCGACGGCAGAATCGCGGCCATGAAGCCGGAGCCCTCGGCCCGCACCAGCTTCTGCTCGCGGATCGGCTCGCCCTGCATCAACGGCACGCGCGCGATCGAGCCGGCGATCTGGGTCTGCGCCTCGGGCCTGCTGTCGCGGCGGATGAAGGCGCCGCTGGCGGTTGCCGCCGGCCAGGACTGCCATTGCAGGTCCTCTGGCTTCACGGCCTGGCCAAGCTGGATATCGTTTTTCGCGACGAGAACCTCAACCGTCGGCAGCTTCTCGGCGACGGGAAGCGCGGGCGCGGGCTTGTTGTCGTAGCCGCTCGCCAGATACGCAGCGACGCCGCCGGCGCCCAGTGCGATGACGAGAACGACAATGCGTGCGGTATTCATACGCCTCTACTCTTACGCGGGGCACTCGAACCGCACGTGGCGGGCTCCCCGTGTCGATGAGTAGGGAGTAAAAGTATAAGGGGTGTTGCGGTTACGAATGCGACGGCCGGCTACGGCCCGAGTTCTGGGCAGATGGTGAACGTGGCGTTATTCGGTCGGCCAGCGGCCCCCGTAGATTCACGCAGTGCGGACGTTCGTTCGAACGATGCGCGCGGCGTCATGGTGAATGGGTGGTTAGTGACGTGGGAGCTGGCGTCGCGCCGTCATGCCAACAAGACGGAAGCAATGCGCCACATCATCGGTGTCGTCCTGCCGAACGCCAGGACCCATTACCACCGCCGTGAATTGTTAAAGAGGTGGTCGCGCCAATCTTCGTCAAACCGGCAGTCGGGGTAATGGGTCCTGGCGTTCGCCAGGACGACGTTGGGGGAGACAGCGTGCGAGCCCTACTTCGCCCGCTTTTGCTCGATCGTGTCCCAGACCTTCGCCGCCACGTCCGGGCCGCCGAGGCGCGCGATGGCGCGGATGCCCGTTGGCGATGTCACGTTGATCTCGGTGAGGTTGCCGTTGATGACGTCGATGCCGACGAACAGCAGGCCGCGTTCGCGCAGCGCCGGGCCGACGGTGGCGCAGATCTCGCGCTCGCGCGGGGTGAGCTCGGTTTCCTGCGCCGCGCCGCCGCGCACCATGTTGGAGCGGAGGTCGTCGGCAGCGGGCACGCGGTTCACGGCGCCGGCGAACTCGCCGTTGACCAGGATGATGCGCTTGTCGCCGTGCTTCACCTCGGGGATGAACTGCTGGATCACCCAGGGCTCCTTGAACGTGACCGTGAACATGTCGAACAGCGAGCCGAAATTCATGTCCTGCGGCATCACGCGGAACACCGCCGCGCCGCCATGGCCGTGCAGCGGCTTCATCACGACGGCGCCGTGCTTGTCTCGGAACGCGTTGATCTCGTCGAGGTCGCGCGAGATCAGGGTCGGCGGCATCAGCTGCGGAAAGTTCATCACGAACAGCTTTTCCGGCGCGTTGCGCACCGAGGCCGGATCGTTGACGACCAGCGTTTTCGGATGAATCCGCTCCAGGAAATGCGTCGAGGTGATGTAGGCGAGGTCGAACGGCGGGTCCTGGCGCAGCAGCACCACGTCGAAGCCGTTGAGCGCCTCGCGCTTGGGCTCCCCGAGCGTGAAATGGTCGCCGGGCTCGTCGCGCACGGTCAGCAGCTGCACCGGCGCGACCAGCTCTTCGCCGATCATCGAGAGCTTGTCGGGCGTGTAATAGGACAGGCCGTGGCCGCGCTTCTGCGCCTCCAGAAGCAGCGCGAAGGTGGAATCGCCCTTGATATTGATGCGGGCGATGGGGTCCATCTGGACGGCGACGTTCAGTTTCATGGTCTGCCTTTCAGGTCGAGGCGTCGAATGCTGCCAACACATGGCGTGGAAGTGATCGCGGCGCAATCAGCATGGCGTCGAATCGCAATTCGAATTCGGCATGCTCGGGATGCGCTGCGAGCCAGCCTTGCGCGGCATCGATGATGCGCTGCTGCTGGCGCGGCGTCACCGCATAGGCCGCATCATCGAGGCTGGCGCGTGCCTTGACCTCGACGAAGGCGATCAAATTGCGCCGGCGCGCCACGATGTCGATTTCGCCATGCGGGGTGCGATAGCGCTTGGCGAGGATGCGATAGCCTTTGGCCATGAGATAGGCGGCGGCGCGGCTCTCGGCCGAGATGCCGGTGCGGAACGCGGCGACGCGCTCGGGCGAGGCGACTTTCGGTTCCGCTCCGCCCTCAGGCTTCGCCATCGCCGCCCCGCAAATCTTTTGCGAGCTCGAGTGCGCGGGCATAGACCTCGCGCCGCGGCCGGCCGGACAGCGCGACGGCATGGGCCACGGCGTCCTTGACGCTGTGCGTCGCCAGCTGCGCGCGCAGCAGGTCGTCGAGCGCATGCGATGTCAGCATCTCGGCGTCCGCCGCAGGCGGTGCGATCACCAGCACGAACTCGCCGCGCGTCTCCAGCGCATCCGCCTCGCGTGCCAGCTCGGTCAACGTCGCGCGCGAAATCTCCTCGTGCAGCTTCGTCAGCTCGCGGCAGATCGCGGCCTCGCGCGTCCCCATGATCTCGGCGAGATCGGCGAGCGTGTCCTGCACGCGGTTGCCGGACTCGAACATCACCAGCGTCGCATCGATGCGGGCAAGCTCGGCAAGACGCGAGCGGCGCGCGGCGGATTTTGCCGGCAGAAAGCCCTCGAAGAAGAAGCGGTCGGTCGGCAGCGCGGCGACCGACAGCGCCGCCAGCACCGAGGAGGGGCCGGGCAGTGCGTAGACGGCGTGGCCGGCGGCGCACACCTCGCGCACCAGCTTGAAGCCGGGATCGGAGATCAGCGGCGTGCCGGCGTCCGACACCAGCGCGATCGAGCCGCCCTGCGAAAGCCGCTCCAGGATCTTCGGGCGCGCCGCCTCGGCATTGTGCTCGTGATAGGGCTTGAGCTGCGCGGAAATGTCGTAGCGCTCGGTCAGGCGCCGCGTGATGCGGGTGTCCTCGCAGGCGATGACGTCGACCCCGGCGAGCGTCTGAAGCGCGCGCAGCGTGATGTCGCCGAGATTGCCGATCGGGGTCGCGACCAGATAGAGGCCCGCGGCCGCTTTCGGCGCCGCAAGACGATGGGCGTCGATGGAGAAGCCGCGCGGGGCGGCGTCTGGGCCTTCAGGCGTATTTATCGGGGCCGGCTTTGCGCGCATAATGAAACGAACTTAGGCATGATCCCCGGGGCTGGGAACCGGTCCTCCGAAAAAGATCGCGGCTAGGCCAAGGGGCGGGGCAAGGACTGAAGAGGAGTGGAATGTGATCCATCCGGCATCACATTCCAGAGGGAATGCAGCGTCAGCGCCATATTCGCGGCGGAAACGCCGCCTTGATGCTGGGTGACCGACGGCGGACAGCTGGCCGGGACTTTAAGGTGCGGTCGCGTTAAGCGGTCATTATCCTTTTGTTTTGGTTAACTATTTGCCGACAATATGCCTGAATCCGCGGCTTCTGTCGCGACAAGTTTGTTGTGACCGGCCGGCGACGGCAGGTCAGAAGAGAAGCCACCATGCTGGGCCCGCGTCATCCAAAATCTCCCGATCCGGGGCCCCAATCGTCGGGTGCGACCCGGCGGAGCGCGCTCGGCCTGTTGCTCGGTGCGCCCTTGCTGTCGGCCTGCGCCGGCGTGCAGCAGAGCCTGAGCCAGTTCTCTAATCCCTTCAGCAGCTCCTCTACGCCCCCGGCTCAGCCGGCCGGGCCGCCGCAACAGGCCACCACCGCCGGCACCGGCGGGGTGAAGGTTGCCGTGATCCTGCCGCTCTCGGCCGCCGGCAACGCCGGCCTCGCCGCGCAATCCATGCGCAACGCCGCCGAGATGGCGCTGGCCGAATTCCAGAATCCGAACATCCAGCTCCTGATCAAGGACGACAATGGCAGCCCGCAAGGCGCGCAGGCCGGTGCGCAGCAGGCGATCGACGAAGGCGCCGAGATCATTTTGGGACCGCTGTTCGCGCAGTCGGTGCCGGCGGTGGCGCAGGTCGCGCGCACGCGCGGCATTTCCGTGATCGCGTTCTCGACCGATTCCAGCATCGCCGGCCGCGGCGTCTATCTGCTCTCGTTCCTGCCGGAGTCCGACGTCAATCGCATCGTCGAATATTCCGCCAGCATCGGAAAGCGCTCCGTCGCCGTGCTCGTGCCCGACAATGCCTATGGCAATGTGGTCGAGGCCGCAGTGAAGGCGGCGGTGCCGCGGCGCGGCGGCCGTATCGTCGCGTTCGAGAAATACGGCGCCGACCGCGCCACGCCGGCGCGCACCGTGGCGCAGCAGCTCGGCAGCGCGGATGCGCTGTTCATCGCCGATGACGGCGATGCGGTGGTGACGGTCGCCGATGCGATGACGGCCGCCGGCGCGAACTTGCGCAACATCCAGCTGCTCGGCACCGGCCTGTGGGACAATCCGCGCGTCTACGCGAATGCGAGCCTGCAAGGCGGCCTCTACGCGGCGCCCGATCCGGCCGGCTTCCGCGCCTTCTCCGGCCGCTACCGCACCAAATACGGTGCCGAGCCGATTCGCACCGCAACGCTCGCCTATGACGCGGTCGCCCTCGTCGCCGCGCTCGCGCGCACGCAGGGCACCACCCGTTTCTCGTCCGACGTGCTCACCAACCCCTCGGGCTTTGCCGGCATCGACGGCCTGTTCCGCTTCCGCGCCGACGGCACCAACGAACGCGGCCTTGCGGTGATGAAGGTGACGACCGGCGGCGGCGTCGCGGTCGCGGGCTCGCCGAAGAGTTTTGGGGCTTAGCTGTTCTTTCGCCGTCGTCCTGGCGAAAGCCAGGACCCATACCGCGTGATCTATCGAGTGACTACAGTGCGAGTACCAGCAAAGAATAATTGGGACTCTTCGCCAAACTCCTCCCTGGGGTAATGGGTCCTGGCTTTCGCCAGGACGACGATGGGGAGAGAGCTCAGGCCGCCAGATCCGCGACCACCGCATCCAGCACCGGGAATCCGCTGCTGGTCACGCGCAGCCGTCCCGTCGCATCGACCGTGATCGCGCCTTCCTCGCGCAGCAGCGCGATGCGCTTGGGGTCGAGCGAGCGGCCGGAGAGGGCGGTGTAGCGTTCGGGATCGATGCCTTCGGCGAGACGGAGTCCCATCAGCAAAAATTCATCGGCGCGCTCCTCGCTGTTGAGGAGATCGTCGGTGACGACGCCGTGGCCGTTGGTCTCGACCCGCAACAGCCAGGCTTCGGGACGCTTCTCGGTGGCGGTGGCGTGCCTGATCCCGTCGATGTCGAGCCGGCCGTGCGCGCCGGGGCCGATGCCGGCATATTCGTCGCCGCGCCAGTAGACCAGATTGTGCCGGCATTCGGCGCCGCGCCGCGCGTGATTGGAGATCTCGTAAGCGGGCAGGCCGAGCTTGTCGCAGGTTTCCTGCGTGACGTCGTAGAGCGCGCGCGCGACCGCCTCGTCCGGCGTCTTCAATTTGCCGGCCTGGTGCAGGCCGAAGAACGGCGTGCCCTCCTCGATCGTCAATTGATAGAGCGACAGATGCTCGGCCGCCTCCGCGATCGCAAGACGCAGTTCATCGGCCCACATCGCCGGCGTCTGGTCGGGGCGGGCGTAGATAAGGTCGAACGAATAACGCTCGAACGAGCGGCGCGCGATGGCGACCGCGTCCAGCGCTTCGCGCGCGCTGTGCATGCGGCCGAGCGCCTTCAGCGAAGCATCGTCGAGCGCCTGCACGCCGAGCGAGACGCGGTTGACGCCGGCGGCGCGATAGCCGGCGAAGCGCGTGGCCTCGACGCTGGTCGGGTTCGCTTCCAGCGTGACTTCGACATCACGAGCGACCTGCCAGTGCTTGCCGATCGAATCGAGCACGGCGCCGACGGTCGCGGGCTGCATCAGCGACGGCGTGCCGCCGCCGAGGAAGATCGAGGTGACCTCGCGGCCGGGCGCGCGCTGCGCGGTCGTCTCGATCTCGCGCGCGAAGGCGGAGGCGAAGCGCGCCTCGTCGATCGCGGCATGGCGGACATGGCTGTTGAAGTCGCAATAGGGGCACTTCGACAGGCAGAACGGCCAGTGCACGTAGACGCCGAAGGCTTCGTTAGCGCGGCTCAAGGCAGATCTCCGCCAGTTTCACGAAGGCGCGGGCACGGTGCGACAGGGCAAGGCCGAGCGGCGGCAGGCCGTGCTTCTCGATGCTGGTCATCTCGCCGAAGGTGCGCGTGTGCCCGTCGGGCCGAAACATCGGATCATAGCCGAAGCCGGCGGTGCCGCGCGGCGGCCAGACCAGCGTGCCGTCGACGCGCGCCTCGACCTCTTCGAGATGATCGTCGGGCCAGGCGACGCAGAGCGCGGAGACGAAGTGCGCCTTGCGCTTGTCGGGCGCGGTCGCGCCGCGCTCCTGCAACAGGCGCTCGATCCGCGTCATCGCCGCGGTGAAGTCCTTGGTCGGTCCGGCCCAGCGCGCACTGTAGATGCCGGGCGCGCCGTCGAGCGCGTCGACCACGATGCCGGAATCATCGGCGAAGGACGGAAGCTTGGACGCGTGCGCGGCCGCGATCGCCTTGATCGCGGCGTTGCTGCGAAAATCGTTGCCGGTCTCGTCCGGCTCGGAAAGGCCGAGCTCGCCGGCCGACACCGCCTCGATGCCGTAAGGCGCCAAAAGCTCCTTCATCTCGGCGAGCTTGCCGGGATTGTGGGTGGCGATGACGAGCTTTCCGGTGATTCGGCGGTGCATGGGCCTATTGACTACGCGACGGCCAGTTTCTGCAAGTCCACGAGGCGCGCGATACCCTTCTGGGCCAGCGCCATCAGCGCCAGGAGCTCGTCTTGTGTGAACGGTTCGCGTTCCGCGGTGCCCTGCACCTCGATGATGCGGCCATCGCCGGTCATGACGAAATTGGCGTCGGTCTGGGCTTCCGAATCCTCGGCATAGTCGAGGTCGAGCACGGGCGTGCCGTTGTAGATGCCGCAGGAGATCGCGGCGACGTTGTCGCGCAGCACGTTGGCCTTGACCATGTTGCGCGCCTTCATCCAGTTGACGCAATCGGCGAGCGCGACCCAGGCGCCGGTGATCGAGGCCGTGCGCGTGCCGCCGTCGGCCTGGAGCACGTCGCAATCGACCGTGATCTGGCGCTCGCCGAGCGCTTCGAGATTGATGATGGTGCGAAGGGAGCGGCCGATCAGGCGCTGGATCTCGACGGTGCGGCCGCTCTGCTTGCCGGCGGAGGCCTCGCGGCGGGTGCGTTCCGAGGTCGCGCGCGGCAGCATGCCGTATTCGGCGGTGACCCAGCCGCGGCCCTGGCCCTTCAGCCACGGCGGCAGGCGGTCCTCCAGCGTGGCGGTGACCAGCACATGGGTGTCGCCGAATTTCACCAGGCAGGAGCCTTCCGCATATTTGACCACGCCGCGCTCCAGCGTCACGGGGCGCAATTCGTCGGGCGCACGGCGGCTTGGCCGCATGGGAAATCCTCCAAAACTCACGGGAATAGGCTGTTCGCGGTGCTTGTAGGTGGGGTGAGGGTGAGCGGCAAGGCCTTTTCGGTTTCCAAGCAACTGTCGAGCAAGTGCAAAACCACGCTTGTCAGGGGCCTCCCGGATGGCCAAATTATAAGCATCTGAGAGGAGTTGCTGTCTGTGGCCCATCACGATCCGATCCATCTGATCGCGCCGCGCGCAGGGCTCGCCCAGCTGAATGAGCGGTCCCGCGACATCTTTCGTCAAATT
This sequence comes from Bradyrhizobium sp. B025, assembly GCF_042257955.1. Classification (NCBI taxonomy): domain Bacteria; kingdom Pseudomonadati; phylum Pseudomonadota; class Alphaproteobacteria; order Hyphomicrobiales; family Nitrobacteraceae; genus Bradyrhizobium; species Bradyrhizobium sp. B025. The sequence continues at coordinate 12,462 of NZ_CP170150.1, forward strand.
GTCGAAAGCTATCTCGCGACCGGCGAGCCGGTGGGCTCACGCAATATTTCCCGGCTGATCGCGATGCCGCTGTCGCCGGCCTCGGTTCGCAACGTCATGGCCGATCTGGAACAGCTCGGCCTGATCTATGCCCCGCATACGTCCGCCGGCCGGCTGCCGACGGAACTCGGCCTGCGCTTCTTCGTCGACGCCTTGATGCAGGTGGGTGACCTCAATGACGCCGAGCGGCAGTCGATCCAGAGCCAGCTCACCTCCGTCGGTCAGGCGCAGTCGGTCGAGGCGGCGCTGGACCAGGCGCTGACGCGGCTGTCGGGCCTGACCCGCGCCGCCGCGGTGGTGCTGACGCCGAAATCCAACGCGCGGCTGAAACACATCGAATTCGTCCGGCTGGAACCGGAAAAAGCGCTGGTGATCCTGGTCGGCGAGGACGGCCAGGTCGAAAACCGCGTGCTGACGCTGCCGCCCGGAGTTCCCTCCTCGGCGATCACCGAGGCCGGCAATTTCCTCAATTCGCGGATTCGCGGCCGCACCCTGGCCGAGGCGCGGCTCGAGCTCGAGACCGCGCTCGGGGAGGCCCGTGCCGAGCTCGATCAGCTGACGCAGAAGGTGATTTCGGCCGGGATCGCCAGCTGGTCCGGCGGCGAGAACGAGGACCGCCAGCTCATCGTCCGCGGCCACGCCAATCTGCTGGAAGATTTGCACGCGCTGGAGGATCTGGAGCGGGTCCGCCTCTTGTTCGACGACCTCGAGACCAAGCGCGGCGTCATCGACCTGCTCGGCCGGGCCGAGACCGCGGAAGGCGTGCGGATTTTCATCGGTTCGGAGAACAAGCTGTTCTCCTTGTCGGGCTCCTCGACCATCATCTCGCCCTATCGGGATGCCGCCGGCCACATCGTCGGCGTTTTGGGCGTTATCGGGCCGACACGGCTGAATTATGCCCGTGTGATCCCGACCGTGGACTACGCCGCCCGGATCGTCAGCCGCCTTCTGGGGGGCTGACCGGCGGCTGAGGCGATCACGGGCGCTTGATTTTCGGCGTCCGAAGCACGATATCCGGGCCAGAAAAATCCCTGAGACAAATTCGAAAAGAGAGCCGATGACCGATCGAGACCGGCAACCCGAAGACACGACCGCGCCGACCGGCGAGCCCGTGGTGTCGAAGCCCTACATCATGCCCGACGATCCCGAGCCGGGCTCGGTCGAGCTGTTGCAGAAGGAAGCCGCCGAGGCGCGCGACCGTATGCTGCGGACGCTGGCGGAGATGGAAAATCTGCGCAAGCGCACCACCAAGGAGGTCGCCGACGCCCGTCTCTACGGCATCACCGGCTTTGCCCGCGACGTGCTCGACATAGCCGACAACCTCCAGCGCGCGCTCGACGCGGTTCCCGCCGAGGCCCGCGCCGCGGCCGATCCCGGCCTGACCTCGCTGATCGAGGGCGTCGAGCTCACCGAGCGCTCGCTGCTCAACGCGCTGGAAAAGCACGGCGTGAAGAAGTTCGATCCGCAGGGTCAGAAGTTCGACCCGAACTTCCAGCAGGCGATGTTCGAAGTGCCTGATGCGTCGGTGCCCGCCGGTACGGTCGTGCAGGTCATGCAGGCCGGCTACACCATCGGCGAGCGCGTGCTGCGTCCGGCCCTCGTTGGGGTCGCCAAGGGCGGCGCGAAGGCTGCGTCCGCCGCCAACACCAACGAGCCGAACAGCGCGGCGAACTGAGTTCTGACGTCATTCCGGGGCGATGCGAAGCATCGAACTATGGTGCGCAGCTGCGCACCTGAGAATCTCGAGATTCCGGGTTCGGCTCTTCGAGCCGCCCCGGAACGACTGATGGCTGGTCTTACGCGCTCGCCGCGATATCCGCAGACTGAATCCGCTTCACGCCGGCCTTGGCCATGTCGGCCCAGGCTTTTGCCAGCGAGCCCTGCGTGTCGATGCCGCGGCAGGCGTCTTCCACGACATAGACTTCGAAGCCCGCCTTGCGCGCGTCGAGCGCGGTCCAGGCGACGCAGAAATCTGTCGCGAGGCCAGCGACGAAGACGCGCTTGATCTTGCGGCCCTTCAAATAGCCGGCGAGGCCGGTCGAGGTCTTGCCGTCGGCTTCGAGGAAGGCCGAGTAGCTGTCGACGTCCTTGTGAAAACCCTTGCGGATGATGAGCTCGGCGTGCGGGATTGCGAGGTCCTTCGACAGCGAAGCGCCGTCAGTGCCCTGCACGCAATGGTCGGGCCACAGCACCTGCTTGCCGTAAGGCAGGTCGATGGTCTCGAACGGCTTCTTGCCGGAGTGTACCGACGCAAACGAAACGTGGCCGGGCGTGTGCCAGTCCTGCGTCATCACCACATTCGAAAACGCTTTCGAGATCTTGTTGATGACGGGCACCACCTGCTCGCCTTCCTTCACCGCGAGGCTGCCGCCCGGCAGGAAGCAGTTCTGCACGTCGATCACGAGCAGCGCGGACGCATCGTCCGGCTTGATCGATGCGGCCGCAAGAAGTGCGGTTGGCGCGAGGGCTACGAGGGCGCTCGTCCCAAGCGCCGCCAAGACTTGTCGCCGATCCAGCATCGTTCGCCTCCCTCCAGGATGAACCCGATTGGGCAGGAGCCTAGTTCCGCTTGCGTACGAACAGAAGCCCGAAAATGCAGCCGGTTTTGGTGAGAGGGTGGGCTCAGCCGCGTACTCGGTGCACCTCTCCCGCTTGCGGGAGAGGTCGGCGCGTAGCGCCGGGTGAGGGTTCTCTCCTCTGGGGGAGTCTTCGTTGTTGAGACACCCTCTCCCCAACCCTCCCCCGCACGCGGGGGAGGGAGCGCATCTCGCTTGCGGATGCAGCTACCCCTTCGGCTGGATGCCGTCGCGCACGGCGCGGAAGCGGGTGAAGGCGGCTTGCCACTGGTCGCGCGGGGCGCTGGCGATGATGCGCAGCGAGGCGCCGCCGCTCGAGAAGCGGATCCACTGCACCACGGTCACCGGGGTCTTGTCCTTGCCGCTGACGCCGTCGATCCGGGTCTCGAAGCCCTGCTGGCCGTTGATGCGGATCGGCTCGGACATGGTGACGCGCGATTCGCGCACGCCGGGGATCTGGAGCGCCGCCTCCTGGGCGAAGCGGGCGCGGTCGTCGGCGGCTTGCGGGGTGGCGCCGATCAGGCCGAGGATCATGAACGGCTTCGACTCGTAGCCCGTGCTCTCGTTGCCGTCGGCCAGGATGATGCTGGAGCCCGGCGCCAGCGTGCGGATGTCCTTGAAGTCGGCGAGATCGGTGATCTTGAACGGCATCAGCGCGATCTGCTCTTCGGCCGAGACCTGCTTGCGGGTCACAGTGCTCGCAAACATCTGCCGCACCGCCTCGTCGGTGTAGATCTTGGTCGCGTTCTCCGGGATCTGCACCGCGACATAGCCGGAGAAGCCGGCGCCCGGCACGATCATCGAATAGCGTTTCACCGCCGTCTCGCCGGCCTTGCCGCTCTCGGTGGTGAAATAGGCAAGGCCCGCGGGGGTCTCGATCTTGTCCTGCTTGACGCCGTTGACGCCGGCCGGATTGGAATTGAAGGCGCTCACGACCTCGCCATAGGCCGCCGGCGGCAGCTCGGTGATCAGCACCTTGACGGTGCCGTCCTCGCTCTCGAAGCCCGGAAAGGTCTTGGCCGTGCTGAGGCCGACCAGCGGCACCATGCCGAGGCGCAGTCCGGGCGGGAAAACGGCGTCGGCAGCAAAGGCCGGAAGCGCGGAGACGGCGAGGAGGGCGAGCGCGGCGAGGGGACGGATCAGCTTCATGGGCACTCTGATTGGTTCACATTGAGGCCGTTCGATGGTCGGCCACCGGGCCGCTTTGTCGCGCGAAGCAGCCTGGGTGCGGCGCTCCGGCCGGTCCGCCTTTTAGCCGGTTTGGCCCTGCCGCAACAGGGCAGGCCGGATCGCGGTAACGGGGGCTTGCCGAAGCCCGGACCTGTTAATAATCCCTCACCCGCAAGGGCGGCTGGGCCCGGATATGATCTTCCAAAACCCAATGTTTTCACGGCCGAAACTTGCGTTCGGTCCTTGCGGGCCCCTCCCCCCCTCCTATATGAGCCTCAACCATCGCAATATCGCGAATGTTTGATCTTAGGGGGTTTCGGTTCGGGTGCCTTCTGGGCCCAACCAACCTGCCGCAAAAAGAAGGATATCAGGACCATGGGAAAGGTCATTGGGATCGACCTCGGCACCACGAACTCGTGCGTCGCCGTGATGGATGGCAAGAACGCCAAAGTCATCGAGAATTCCGAGGGCATGCGCACGACGCCTTCGATCGTCGCCGTCACCGACGACGGTGAGCGCCTCGTCGGCCAGCCGGCCAAGCGCCAGGCCGTCACCAATCCCGAGCGCACCTTCTTCGCAGTGAAGCGCCTCATCGGCCGCCGCTACGACGACCCGATGGTCGAGAAGGACAAGAAGCTCGTTCCGTACAAGATCGTGAAGGCTTCCAACGGCGACGCCTGGGTCGAGGCCGACGGCCAGACCTACTCGCCCTCGCAGGTCTCGGCGTTCATCCTGCAGAAGATGAAGGAGACCGCGGAGGCCCATCTCGGCCAGAAGGTCGACCAGGCCGTCATCACCGTTCCCGCCTACTTCAACGACGCCCAGCGCCAGGCGACCAAGGACGCCGGCAAGATCGCGGGCCTTGAAGTGCTGCGCATCATCAACGAGCCGACCGCGGCCGCGCTCGCCTATGGTCTGGACAAGACCAAGACCGGCACGATCGCCGTGTACGATCTCGGCGGCGGCACGTTCGATATCTCCATTCTCGAAATCGGCGACGGCGTGTTCGAGGTGAAGTCGACCAACGGCGACACCTTCCTCGGCGGCGAAGACTTCGACATGCGCCTGGTCGGCTATCTCGCCGACGAGTTCCAGAAGGAGCAGGGCATCAACCTGCGCAACGACAAGCTCGCGTTGCAGCGCCTGAAGGAAGCCGCTGAAAAGGCCAAGATCGAGCTGTCGTCGACGACGCAGACCGAGATCAACCTGCCCTTCATCACCGCGGACCAGACCGGTCCGAAGCATCTGACGATGAAGCTCACCCGCGCCAAGTTCGAGGCGCTGGTCGACGACCTCATCCAGAAGACCGTCGAGCCCTGCCGCAAGGCGCTGAAGGACGCCGGCGTCACCGCCGGTGAGATCGGCGAAGTGGTTCTGGTCGGCGGCATGTCGCGCATGCCGAAGGTCCAGGAAGTCGTGAAGCAGCTGTTCGGCAAGGAGCCGCACAAGGGCGTCAACCCGGACGAAGTCGTGGCGATCGGTGCCGCGATCCAGGCCGGCGTGCTCCAGGGCGACGTCAAGGACGTGCTGCTGCTCGACGTGACCCCGCTATCGCTGGGCATCGAGACGCTGGGCGGCGTGTTCACCCGCATCATCGACCGCAACACCACGATCCCGACCAAGAAGAGCCAGGTGTTCTCGACCGCCGAGGACAACCAGAACGCGGTCACCATCCGCGTCTTCCAGGGCGAGCGTGAAATGGCGGCCGACAACAAGATGCTCGGCCAGTTCGACCTGATGGGCATTCCGCCGGCCCCGCGCGGTATGCCGCAGATCGAGGTGACCTTCGACATCGACGCCAACGGCATCGTCAACGTCTCGGCCAAGGACAAGGCCACCGGCAAGGAGCAGCAGATCCGCATCCAGGCCTCCGGCGGTCTGTCGGAAGCCGACATCGAGAAGATGGTCAAGGACGCCGAGGCTAATGCCGAAGCGGACAAGAAGCGCCGCGAGGCGGTGACCGCCAAGAACGAGGCGGACGGTCTGGTGCATTCGACCGAGAAGGCGCTCGCCGAGCACGGTTCGAAGGTCGCCGAGACCGAGCGCCGCGCCATCGAGGATGCCGTCAGCGACCTCAAGGAAGCGCTGAAGGGCGACGATGCCGAGGCGATCAAGGCCAAGACCCAGACGCTGGCCCAGGCTTCGATGAAGCTCGGCGAGGCCATGTACAAGCAGCAGGCCGAGGCCGACGCCAAGAAGGACGCGGCCAAGGACGACGTCGTCGACGCGGAGTTCACCGAAGTCGACGACGACAAGAACAACAAGAAGTCCGCCTGAACCCCAAGAGGGTGATGATGCGGACGGCTTGGACCCCACACACTCCTTCGGCCTCCCCCTTCGCGGGGGAGGCTCCCGTGTCGAGGTCGGCGGGCTACGCTCCCGTTACGATCGATCAATTTCCAGCCGTTATTCTCAACGCTGCCATGCTGCCCTCTGCCGCGAGGCGGAGGGACGCCTATATCGTCGCGTGGCAGCATTGTCTTGCCCCGACTTGAATCGCGATTGGATAGACCGAGTTCAACATGTCCACGTCCACCAAGCGCTGCTACTACGAGACCCTCGAAGTCGAACGTGACGCCGACGAATCCAAGTTGAAGTCGTCGTTCCGCAAGCTGGCGATGAAGTTCCATCCCGACCGCAATCCGGGGGACGACACCAGCGAGGTCAAGTTCAAGGAAATCAACGAGGCCTACGAGGTCCTGAAGGACAAGGACAAGCGCGCGGCCTATGACCGTTTCGGCCATGCGGCCTTCGAGCAGGGCGGTCCTGGCGGCGGCGCCGGTTTCGGCGCGGGCTTCGCCTCCTCCTTCTCCGATATTTTCGAGGACCTGTTCGGCATGGCCGGACAGCGCGGCCGCGGCGGCCGCGAGCGCGGCGCCGACCTGCGCTACAACATGGAAATCACGCTCGAGGAAGCCTTTGGCGGCAAGACCGCGCAGATCGAGATCCCGGTCTCGGTCACCTGCGAGGCCTGCTCGGGCATCGGCGCCAAGGCCGGCACCAAGCCGAAGACCTGCTCGACCTGCGGCGGCGCCGGCCGCGTGCGGCAGTCGCAGGGCTTCTTCACCCTGGAGCGGACCTGTCCGGGTTGCCAGGGCCGCGGCCAGATGATCGAGGACGCCTGCCCGTCCTGCTCGGGCCAGGGCCGTGTGACCCGCGAGCGGACGCTGTCGGTCAACATTCCCCAGGGCGTCGAGGACGGTACGCGGATCAGGCTCGCCGGCGAAGGCGAGGCCGGTGTCCGCGGCGGCCCGCCCGGCGACCTCTACATCTTCCTGTCGCTGGCCCAGCACCAGTTCTTCCAGCGCGACGGCGCCGATCTGCATTGCCGGGTGCCGATCTCGATGGTGACGGCCGCCCTTGGCGGCGAATTCGAGGTGCCGACCATCGAGAAGGGCAAGGCCAAGGTGAAGGTGCCGGCCGGGACCCAGTCCAACCGTCGATTCCGCATTGCATCAAAAGGCATGCCGGTGCTGCGCTCGCGCCAGACCGGCGACATGTACGTTCAGGTCGTGGTCGAGACCCCGCAGAATCTCACCAAGAAGCAGCAGGAATTGCTGGCCGAGTTCGAAAAGCTCTCTTCCGGCAACACCCAGCCGGAATCCGAGGGTTTCTTCACCAAGGTCAAGGATTTCTTCGGCAGTCGGGCGAATTGACTCGTCTTGACCGTATCGCCTTCGGCCTATACGTCTTTATGACCATTTTCTGACACGCCGCGTCCTGCGGTCCCGTCCGGTCCAGACATGCCATTGCCATCGTCCGCGCGTGCGTTGAAGAAGCCTCGTCTCGATGACGAGGTGCGCTTTCTCAGATCGTGGATCGAAAAGCCGCTCCACATGGGCGCAGTGATGCCGTCGGGCAAGCTGCTGGCCCGGACCATGGCGCATTACGTCGACGTCAATTCGGACGCCCCTGTGGTTGAGCTCGGCCCCGGTACCGGCGCCATCACCTCGGCCCTGGTCGAACGTGGCGTCGACCAGAAGCGTCTCGTCCTCGTCGAGTACAATCCCGGCTTCTGCGCGCTGCTGCGCGACCGCTATCCGCAGGCCAAGGTCGTGCAGGGCGATGCCTATCGCTTGCGCGACACGCTCTGGAACGTGCTGAGCGCGCCGGCATCCGCCGTCGTCTCCGGCCTGCCGCTGGTCACCAAACCGATGCTGACGCGGTTGCGGCTCATTCGCGACGCTTTCACGGCGCTCGCGCCCGGCGCGCCCTTCGTCCAGTTCACCTATGCGGTGGTGCCGCCGATCCCGAAATCGCTGCCCGGCGTGTCCACAGAGGCTTCGGAACGGATCTGGATGAACCTTCCGCCGGCCCGCGTCTGGGTGTATCGCAAGGATTAATTCCGCCGGCATTCCTCTTTGCGCGGCGGGCTCGTTTCGCCGAACGCATGGAAGCGGATGTCCGCACCCAAAATCCTGGTCATTCCCGGCTCGCTACGCACCGGCTCGCACAATGCGAAGCTGGCCGCGCTCGCCGCCTATGAATTCGCCCAGGCCGGCGTCGACGTCACCCGCATCTCGCTCGCCGATTTTCCGCTGCCGATCTACGACGGCGACCTCCAGGCCAAGTCGGGCGTGCCCAAGCACGCGATCAATCTCAAGCGCATGATCGGCGCGCATCATGGCGTGCTGATCGTTTCGCCCGAATACAATGCCTCGGTGCCGCCGCTGCTGAAGAACGCGATCGACTGGGTCAGCCGCGTGCATGAGCTGCACGAGGCGCGCGGCGAGGTGTTCCGCAACCGCGCCTTCGCGCTCGCCGGCGCCTCGCAGAGCCGGCTCGGCGCCGCCCGCGCGCTCCAGGCGTTGCGGCTGATCCTGACCTCCTGCCAAGCCAATGTGATTGCCAGCCAGCTCACGCTCGCCTTTGCCGGAGAGGCCTATGACGATATGGACAGGCTGAAGAACGAGGGCGATATCGCCGCGTTGAAGGAGCTGGTAGCGCAGTTGATCGACATTTCCCAACGCATGATGTGAGGTGACATGACGCCAGCCGAGATCGCCCCGAAAGACCGCCTGATCGTTGCGCTCGATCTGCCGAGCGTTGATGCCGCGGAGGCGATGATCGCAAGGCTCGGCGACAGCGTCACGTTCTACAAGATCGGCTATCGCCTCGCCTATGCCGGCGGCTTGCCGCTCGTTGCGAGGCTCGCGGACAAGGGCAAGAAGGTCTTTCTCGATCTCAAGCTGCACGACATCGGCAACACCGTGGCGCAAGGCGTCGAGAGCATCACCAGGCTGGGCGCGACTTTCCTCACCGTGCACGCTTATCCGCAGACCATGAAGGGCGCCGTCGAAGGCCGCGGCAGCTCGAACCTGAAGATCCTCGCCGTCACCGTGCTGACCTCCTACAACGAGGACGATCTGCACGCGGCAGGTTTCCGGCTCGGCGTCGCCGAGCTCGTCGAAGCGCGCGCGCAGCAGGCGCAGGTGCTCGGCATCGACGGGCTGGTGTCGTCGCCCGAGGAGGTGGGGGCCTTGCGCAAGATCGTCGGCCACCAGATGAGCCTCGTCACGCCCGGCATCCGGCCGGCGGGCTCGGCAAGTGGCGATCAGAAACGCATCATGACGCCGGGCCGTGCGATCACCGCGGGCGCCGATTATCTCGTCGTCGGGCGCCCGGTGGTGGAAGCCACCGAGCCCAAGGCGATCGCAGAAGCCATCCAGGTCGAGATCGCGCAGGCGCTGGGAGCATGATCCGGACCCGAAGGGCCGCGTTAGCGCAAAGTGTGCAGCGGTTTTCCATCGCGACAAACGCGGAACGCGTTTGCGCGGAGATCATGCTCAAATAGAGACAACAACAAGGGAGAAGAACAATGGCAAAAGGCTACTGGATCGGGCGCGTCGATGTGAACAGTGACGAGGGCTACAAGCCTTATGCCGTCGCCAACGGCGCGATCTTCAAGAAATGGGGCGGCCGCTTCGTCGTCCGCGGCGGCAAGTTCACCACCGTCGAAGGTGCCAGCCGCACCCGCAACGTCGTGATCGAATTCCCGGACTACGAGACCGCGATCGCCTGCTACAACTCACCGGAATACCAGGCCAACATCAAGGTGCGCCAGCCGCACTCGGTCGCCGACCTCATCATCATCGAGGGCTATGACGGCGCACAGCCGTCGGACGGCTGACAGGGGCCGTCGTTCCGGGGCGATGCGAAGCATCGAACTATGGTGCGCAATTGCGCACCTGAGAATCTCGAGATTCCGGGTTCGGCTCTGCGAGCCGCCCCGGAATGACGGTGAACGTGGCGTCCCCCCTGATCCCCCTCGGTTGCCGGAACTGCGTCCCCCCGCTACAACGGCCCCGAAGAGGATCACACCATGTCCGACATGCGCTTGATTGTTGCTGGAGCCGGCGGCCGGATGGGCCGGGCGCTGACGCGCGCGATTGCCGAGAGCAAAGGCGCGGTGCTGGCGGGCGCGCTGGAGGCGCCGGGCTCCGAGATGCTCGGCAAGGATGCCGGCGTGCTCGCGGGCCTGCCGGCCAACGGCATCAAGCTCTCGGCCGATCTCTGGGCGATGTCGAAGGAGGCCGACGGCATCCTCGATTTCACCGTGCCGGCCGCGACCATCGCCAACGTCGCGATCGCCGCCGAGCGCGGCATTGTGCATGTCATCGGGACGACCGGGCTTTCGGGTTCCGACAACGCCGTGATCAAGAGCGTCACCAATCGCGCGGTCGTGGTGCAGTCCGGCAATATGAGCCTGGGCGTCAATCTGCTTGCCGCGGTGGTCAAGCGCGTCGCCAAGGCGCTCGACCAGAGCTTCGACATCGAGATCGTCGAAACCCATCACCGCATGAAGATCGATGCGCCCTCCGGCACTGCGCTGATGCTGGGCCAGGCCGCGGCGGCCGGCCGCGGCATCTCGCTCGACGAGCATGCGGACCGTGGCCGTGACGGCATCACCGGGGCACGTAAGCCCGGCAACATCGGCTTCGCCTCCTTGCGCGGCGGCACCGCGGCCGGCGACCACAGCGTCAGCTTCCTCGGCCCGTTCGAGCGCCTGACGCTGTCGCATCAGGCTGAGGACCGCATGCTGTTCGCGCATGGCGCGCTGAAGGCGGCACTGTGGGCGCATGGCAAGAAGCCGGGGCACTACTCCATGGCCGACGTGCTCGGCCTCGCCGATATCTGAACGAAAGAAAGCAACGGAAAGCAGTCAATGAGCGAACGTCTTCTCGTGCTCGTCCGCCACGGCCAGAGCGAATGGAATCTGAAGAACCTGTTCACGGGGTGGAAGGATCCTGATCTCACCGAGCAGGGCGTCGCGGAGGCCAGGGAAGCCGGCCGCAAGCTGAAGGCGCAGGGACTCGTGTTCGACGTCGCCTACACGTCGGTGCTGACGCGCGCGCAGCACACGCTCGACCTCATCCTCGGCGAGCTCGGCCAGAAGGGGCTGCCCACGGAGAAGAACCTCGCGCTGAACGAGCGCGACTATGGCGACCTCTCCGGCCTCAACAAGGACGACGCCCGCAAGAAATGGGGCGAGGACCAGGTCCTGATCTGGCGCCGCTCCTACGACGTGCCGCCGCCCGGCGGCGAAAGCCTGAAGGATACGCTGGCGCGTGCGCTGCCCTATTACGTGCAGGAGATTTTGCCCAGCGTGCTCAACGGCAAGCGCACGCTGGTCGCCGCCCACGGCAACTCGCTGCGCGCCCTGATCATGGTGCTGGAAAAGCTGTCGCCGGAAGGCATCCTGAAGCGCGAGCTCGCGACGGGTGTGCCGATCATCTACCGCCTGAATGCGGATTCGACCGTGGCCTCGAAGCTGGATCTGGCGGGGTAACAGACGCCGTCATTCCGGGGCGCCCGAAGGGTGAACCCGGAATCTCGAGGTTCTCAGGTGCGCAGTTGCGCACCATAGTTCGATGCCTTGCATCGCCCCGGAACGACATCAGACAATCACTGCATCCCCAGCTGCCCAGCTTCCCACCCGAGCATCGCCTGCTTGCGGGTGATGCCCCAGTGATAGCCGGTGAGCGTGCCGCTCTTGCCGAGTGCGCGGTGGCAGGGCACGACGAACGACACCGGGTTCTTGCCGACCGCAGCGCCGACGGCGCGTGAAGCCTTCGGGCTGTTGATGTTGCAGGCGATGTCGGAATAGGACACCGCGCGGCCCATCGGGATCTTCAAGAGCGTTTCCCAGACCCGCACCTCGAAATCGGTGCCGATCATCACCACGCGCAATGGCTGGTCCGGCCGCCACAGCTTCGTGTCGAAGATGCGCTGGGCGAGCGGCGCTGTGCCTTCGTGATCCTCGACGTAAGTTGCGTTCCGCCAGCGCCGCGTCATGTCGGCGAGCGCGACCTTCTCTTCACCGGGATCGGCGAAGGCGAGCCCCGACAATCCGCGATCGGTCGCGATCACGATGGCCGTGCCGAAGGGCGAGGCATGGAAGCCGTAGCGCAGGGTGAGGCCCGCGCCGCCATTCTTCCATTCACCCGGCGACATCGCCTCGTGGGTGACGAAGAGATCGTGCAGCCGGCCCGGCCCCGACAGGCCGGAGTCGAGCGCGGCGTCGAGCACGCTCGCGGAATCCCGCAGCAGGCCCTTGGCGTGGTCGAGCGTCAGCGCCTGCATGAAAGCCTTCGGCGTGATCGAGGCCCAGCGGCGGAACAGATGGTGCAGCTCATCGGGCGTGACGCCGGCCGCATCCGCCATCGCCTCGATGGTCGGCTGCGCGCGCCAGTTCTCCGAGATGAAGGCGATCGCCCGGCGCACCGAGTCATAGTCGCGTAGCGCGGCATTCTGGTGGCCCGGCTTGGTCAGGCGCTGGTCATGTATGGCGAGTGTCATCATGACCGGAAATGTAGGAGAGGGGAGGGTTCGAAACCACCCGATTTCCGACGTGAACTCAGCGGATGGGGTTGAAGGTCGGTCCGCGCTTGGCGGCGTTCAGCGCCTCAACCAAGCCATTGTAAAAGCTTGTTTTTTCTTCAGGTCCCAAAAACCCGGCGAGCTGGAGCCGGCGGCCGCGCGAGATCAGGTAGAGGTGTTCGAGGCCAAAATCCTCGTCGATCTCCAGGTCGAGCCGGACCCAGAGCGGATTGAACGTCCATTCGGCGACCTGGCCGCGATGGCTGACGCGCCGCACCCGCAGTTCCGAGGGCGTGACTACGATCTCCTCGCTGGCCCGCGCGGCGCGGAAATTGACCTTGAAGGCCCACCAGATCACCAGCACGTCGAGGCCGAAGAAGCCGAGCACCGGCCACGCGCCCATCATCAGGAAGACGAGGCCGGTGACGAAGCTGACGGCGCTCAGGAACAGCATCACGGCGAGGAAGCCGGTGCGGTTCAGCGAGCGGTGCGGCGTCAGCAGCGCCGAGAAGATTTGAGCTTCGCTCTGATCTTCAGAGTCCCTGCGCTCAATTTCGTTGCCTGTGCTCATCGTCCCTCAGTATATCCCGATCATGGCGAAAATCACCCGCAAGCCGGTCCCGCGCAAAGCAGCTGTGCCTAAGAAAAAAGCAAAGGCGGCTGTGGCGAAGCCGAGGGCCCCCGCGAAGAAATCGCTCAAAGCGATGAAACCTTGGACGCCCGCCGAGATCCGCGAGGTCTTCAGCCGTTTCCGCAAGGCCAACCCGGAGCCGAAGGGCGAGCTCGAGCACGTCAATCCGTTCACGCTGCTGGTCGCCGTGGTGCTGTCGGCGCAGGCCACCGACGCCGGCGTCAACAAGGCGACGCGCGCATTGTTCGAGGTCGCCGATACGCCGCAGAAGATGCTCGACCTCGGCGAGGAGTCCTTGCGCGAATACATCAAGACCATCGGCCTCTATCGCACCAAGGCGAGGAACGTCATTGCGCTGTCGGCCAAGGTGCTCAGCGAGTTCGGCGGCGAGGTGCCGCGCACGCGCGCCGAGATCGAGTCGTTGCCGGGCGCCGGGCGCAAGACCGCCAACGTCGTGCTCAACATGGCCTTTGGCGAACACACCATGGCGGTGGATACGCATGTCTTCCGCGTCGGCAACCGCACCGGGCTCGCGCCCGGCAAGACGCCGCTGGAAGTCGAGCTCGGTCTCGAAAAGGTGATCCCGGCCGAATTCATGCTGCATGCCCATCATTGGCTGATCCTGCACGGCCGCTATACTTGCCTCGCGCGCAAGCCGCGCTGCGAGGTATGCCTGATCAACGATCTCTGCCGATGGCCGGAGAAGACGGTGTGAGGCAGTATTCGCCGTCATTCCGGGGCGATGCGCAGCATCGAACCCGGAATCTCGAGATTCCGGGTCTGGTCCTTCGGACCATCCCGGAATGACAGTGGTGAGATTCGCGTTCGGGCAAAGTGGCTTTGGGGACATGTCGTGAGTCAGCAGGATCAAGTTACGTCATCGCCGCCGCCTGCCGCTCCAGCCCCACCGCCCAAGCCGATACAGCCTCCCGCCAGCTCGCTGTGGAGCCGCCTCGTAATCCCGCTGTTCGCGGTCATCGTCGCGCTCGCTTTCGTCGCGCTGGCGACGCTGCGCTTCGACGAATGGGTCGGCAACGCGGTGATCCAGACCACCAATGACGCCTATGTGCGCTCCGAGCTGACGCGGCTGGCGAGCCGTGTCTCCGGCGAGGTGCTGACCGTAGGGGTGACCGACTTCCAGCGCGTCAAGGCCGGCGACCTCCTGATTCAGATCGATCCGGCGGACTATGAGGCGCAGGTCGCGCAGTCCGAAGCCGCGGTCGCCGCCGCGCAAGCCACGCTCGACAATCTGGCCAACCAGGTCGAGCTGCAATATGCGACGATCGCGCAGGCGCAAGCCGCGCGGCTGTCGGCCGAAGCCATTGAGGTCGAGGCGCGGCAGGAGCAGGAGCGTCAGCAATCACTGTCGCAGACCGAGTCCGGCACGCGGCAGCGGTTCGAGCAGGCGGTCGCCGCCTACGCCAAGGCGCAGGCCGACGTGCGCGCCAGCCGCGCCGTGATCGCCGCCCAGCAGCATCAGCTCGAAGTCCTGCAAGGCACCAGGAAACAGCGCGCCGCCGATCTCGACGCCACCAAGGCGTCGCTGGCGAGTGCGAGGCTGAAGCTCGGCTACACGACGATATCGGCGCCGTTCGACGGCGTCGTCGGCGAGCGCCAGGTGCAGCCCGGCGACTACGTCAATATCGGCACCAACCTCATCAACGTGGTGCCGCTGCCGAAGGTCTATGTGATCGCGAACTACAAGGAGACCCAGCTCACGCACGTCGCACCGGGCCAGCCGGTCGAGATCACCGTCGACAGTTTTCCGCGCGAGAAGCTGCGCGGCCGGGTCGAGCGGATCGCGCCGGCGACCGGCGCGCAGGTCGCGCTGCTGCCGCCTGATAACGCCACCGGCAATTTCACGAAAGTGGTGCAGCGCATTCCCGTGCGGATTCAACTCGACCACAACCAGCAGCTAACGGCACGGCTCGTGCCCGGCATGTCGGTCGTCACCAGCATCAACACCGCGGGCGCGAATGGCGGGAAATGACGATTCCGATCGCGGACCGCTCTCGCGCGGCGGCGTCGCGCCACAGCCCATGTTCGCCGTGGCGGCGGTGCTGCTCGGCTCGTTCCTCGCCAATTTCGACAGCCGTCTCACCACGGTCGGACTGCCCGACCTGCGCGGCGCGTTTTCGCTCAGCTTCGACGAAGGCGCCTGGCTCTCCACCGCCGGCATCGGCTCGCAGATCTTCATCGCGCCCGCGGTGGCGTGGCTCGCGACGGCGTTCGGGCTCAGGCGCGTGCTCGGGATCCCCAGCCTGGTCTACGCCGCGGTCTCGCTGATCATTCCCTTCGTGCACGATTATCCGACGCTGATTGCGCTCAGTGTCGTGCATGGTCTGCTGCTCGGCACCTTCGTACCGGCGACGCTGATGATCGTGTTCCGCAACCTGCCGATCCGCTGGTGGCTGCCGGCGATCTCGATCTACTCGATCCGCGTCGGCTTTGCGTTGGACACGTCGAGCTCGCTGGTCGGCTTCTACGTCGACCATCTCGGCTGGCAATGGTTGTACTGGCAGGGTGTCGTGATCGCGCCGCTGATGGGCCTGATGGTCTATCTGGGCACACCGAGCGAGCCGGTGAACCGCGCGCTGCTGCGCGAGGCCGATTGGGGCGGCATGCTGCTGCTCGGCGCCTCGGTCTCGATGATCTATGCCGGGCTCGACCAGGGCAACCGGCTGGACTGGCTGGGCTCCGGCACGGTGATGGCGCTGCTCGCCGCCGGCGCGGTGCTGTTCGCAGGCTTCCTCGTCAACGAGTCGCTGGTGCGCCAACCCTGGGCGCATGTGAACGTGCTGTTCTCGCGCAATATCGGCCTGTCGCTGGTGGTGATCCTGCTCTACACGCTGACTTCCCTTTCCAATTCATCGCTGGTGCCGAACTTCCTCGGCAATGTCGGCCTGCTCCGGCCGGAGCAGAGCGGTCTGCTGCTGTTGACCTACGGCGCGCTGCCGATGTTCGTGCTGGTGCCGATTTCGATCTGGCTGCTGCGTCATTTCGATGCGCGCGTGGTGACGGTGCTGGGCTTTGCCTGCTTTGCCGCCGCCAACCTCTGGGGCACCCAGCTCACCCATGACTGGGCGCGCGAAGATTTCATAGGCATCGTGCTGCTGCAATCGGTCGGTCAATCGACGACGCTGCTGCCGATCATCATCATGGCGCTGTCGAACTCCGATCCGAGCCGGGCCACGTCGTTCGCCGCCTATATCCAGATCATGCGGCTCGGCGGCGCCGAGATCGGCGTGGCGCTGATGGGGACCTGGCTGCGCGTCCGCGAGCAGGTCCATTCCTTCTATCTCGGTCAGAACCTCGGCGTCGGCGACGTCGATGTGGTGCGGACGCTGAAACAGCTCGCCGACCATTTCGCCGCCCATGGCGCCGGCCTGGCCCAGGCGCGCGCGGTGGGGACGCTCGCAAGCTTCGTCCAGCGCGAGGCCAATGTGCTCGCCTATATCGACGGCTTCTGGCTCTGCTTCTGGCTGGCGATGGCCGCGCTCGGCGTCGTCGCGCTGATCACCCGCGCCCCGCCGGGCCCGTTCACGCCGGCGCCGTTCGGCTTCGCCAAGATGCTGCTGCGCAAATGCGGGGCGCAGGTGACTTAAGTCCACCGTCACCGCATCTGCCGCGCCGGCTCGATCAGCTCGGGCCTCGGGCCCGACAGCCGCTTGTGCATGTGGACCATGAAGGCCATGCCGAAGATCGGCGTCGCCAGGTTGACGATCGGAATCGAGACGAAGGCCGCGATGATCAGGCCGGCGGCGAAGACGGTCGCGGCATTGTCGCGCCGCATCGCCTTGGCTTCCTTCGGCGAGCGGAAGCGCATCGCAGCGAGCTCGAAATATTCGCGTCCCAGCAGCCAGGCGGTGGCGAGGAAGAAGATCAGGAAACCGGCGCCGGCCAGCAGCACGAAGGGCAGCGCGATCAGATAGACCAGGATGGTCAGCAAGGCGGTCTTGACGCCCTCGTAGATCGCCTGGCTGAAGGGCAGCGCCACGCCCGGCCGTTCGGCGGGATAGTGTTCGCGCTCGACATGGTCGGCGACATCGTCGACGAACAGGCTCGCCACCAGCGAGGTGATCGCCGGCATCAGAAACACGGCCCCGAACACGACGCCAAGTCCCGCCGCGATCGAGACGATCCAGGCCAGGACCTCGAGCGATGTGTGCCAGCCGGGACCGAGCAGGCCCTCAAGCCAGACTTCGCCATAGGTCGCAAACCAGCTGAGCAGCCGCTGCAGGCCGATCGCCAGCACGGTGATCAGCACGAGCGCAAGCCCGATCGATCGCCACAGGATCGATCGCATCGGCGGCGAGATCATTTGCGACAGCGCCTTCACGGCGGCATCCAGCATGGGAGTTCCTCTCACGAAAACCACCCGCGAGAGGTAGACACCCCGGATCGCTTCGGCAAGGGACGCTGACCCGCCAGCCCCTGCGGCTTACCGCTCCGCGGCGATGCTGGCCCAGCAGGTGATGGCGCTGCAGACCGTGCTCCAGCGGCCGAACCCCTTGTAGATCTGGGCGGCGACTTGCTCCTGCTGCTTCAGCGTGCCCTCGGCCTTGATCTGCGGGTCGGAGACGTTGCGGATCGCGAGCCAGCGCGGCGCCTTCTCGCCCATCTCCTGGGCCACGAGGCCAAGGATGGCGTCGCCCATCTCGGAGACGTCGCCGAGGCCCTGGAGATGGAAATGATTGTCCGAGGTGTCGAAGCCGAAGAAGTCGGTGGTGACCACCGAGGAGGACAGCCCGCTCGGCTTCGCGACGAAGATCTTCGGCGCCCTGGTATTGTCCTTCGGCAATTGCCCGGCATTGGCCTTGAACAGCGTCTTGGCCTGCGCGAATTTTTTCGACACGGCGGGCCTGCTCGAAAAGTGCTCCTGCGCGAAGGGCTGCTTCTTGAATTTCGACAGGCAGTCGAAGCGCACGATCGGGCTGACCACGACGTCGCCGACCTCGAATGCCTTGCCGATACCGCCGGCGGTGCCCGTGGTGATGACCAGCGTCGGCTGCACCTCGGTGATGATCTGGCGCCAGACGTCGATGTTCGGCAATCGCGGACCGTCCTGCGACATGTGCGAGTCGGATTTGAAGATCACGCATTTCTTTTTGCCGATCGTCGTGGTCCAGTAGGTGCCGAGCCGCTTCAGCTCCTTGGCCGGGCAGCCGTTGCGCATCTTCTTGGAGATGGCGGCGTAGTTATGCGTGTAGGGCACGTAATCGTTGCGTGAATCCTTGCCCGGCGTCAGCACGCGGCTGAGCGCGTGGCCCTCGTCGACGGTCCAGGTCACGACCAGCACGTCGGCGCGCGGCAGCGGTCCCTTGCCATTGCCTTTCGGCTTCGGCCCGGTCTGCGGCGCGAGTCCCTTTGGCCAGGGAATGTCGGTGAAGCGCGACAGCCCGGTCGAGGTCGAGAAGGCCATGAACGCGCGGCCCTCGGCCGATTCGGAATCGAAATCGATGATCTCGCGCCGAAAGTCTTCCGCGGTGACCTTTGCGGTCTTCTTCGCCGCGGCATCCTTCACGCGTTTCACCACGAAGGTCTCGGGCGGGGGCGGTGTCGTGATCGGATCGAAACCAAGATTTCTCTCAACCCATTTGCGGTCGGCTAACATCGCATCGTCTCCGTCAATTTGATTTTGACAAATGTCTTTCGGTCGGCCAGTCGGGCCGACGGGTGCAATCCTAGATCGAATTCATTGGCGTCGAATGGGTCGGAGCTATTGACCGAATCGAGGCCGGTTCGGGTCGCAGACAATTTCTCCTGTCAAACAACAGTTATTCTGAAAAAAATTCGCGCAATGTCTGAACCAAGTGGCGACTGAGATTACACCTATAGTTGAGGTGCGACAATCTGCCTTCCAATCACAAACGGAGGAAGTCATGGCAAGCTCGACTAAGCGAGTTGCGCTGGTGAACAGCGCGAGGAAATTGCCGAAGGGGGCCAAGCTCGTCGGCGCGGCCGATCCCAAGCAGGAAATCGAGATCAGCGTTCGCCTCCGTGCCAAGCGCGCGCAGCCGGCGGAGGACGAATCCGTGATGGCGCTCGGCGCACAACCGCCGCGCGAGCGGCAATATCTCTCGCGTGCCGAATTCGGCGAGCATATGGGCGCCGACCCTGCCGACGTCGCCAGGATCGATGACTTCGCCCACCATCACGAGCTCAACGTCAAGAGCGTGCATCTGGCGTCCCGCACCGTGAAGCTGACCGGTACGGTGAAGGCGATGAGCGCGGCCTTCGGCGTCAAGCTCAACAAGGTCAGGCACGAGGGCGCGACCTATCGCATGCGCAAGGGCAGCGTGCAGATCCCGGCCGAGCTCGAAGGTATCGTGGTCGGTGTGCATGGCCTCGACAACCGCCCGGTGGCGCAGCCGCACTTCCGGCGCAAGATGGCGAAGACGGGTGCGACGGCGCGTGCCGCACAGGGCGGCAGCTTCTCGGTCGAACAGATCGCAGAGCTCTACAACTTCCCGGGCGGCGAGACCGGCGCCGGCCAGTGCATCGCCATCATCGAGCTCAACGACATCGACCAGAAGGGCCATCCCACGGGCGCCGGCTACAAGACCTCCGACCTGCGCACCTTCTTCAAGAAGGCGGGCATCCCGATGCCGCAGATCGCGCCCGCGAGCGTCGACGGCGGCGCCAACAAGCCGGGTCATTCCGAGGCCGACGGCGAAGTCGTGCTCGACATCGAGGTGGCCGGCGCCATCGCGCCGGGCGCCAGGATCGTGGTCTATTTCGCGCCCAACACCACCAACGGCTTCATCGACGCGGTGAAAGCCGCCGTCCACGACGCCGCGCGAAAACCCTCGGTGATCTCGATCAGCTGGGGCGGACCGGAAGACGAGGACGGCTCGCAGCAATTCGTCGACGGCCTGAACGAGGCGATCCGCGATGCCGCCGCGATGGGCGTCACCGTCTGCGTCGCCTCCGGCGACAATGGCTCGGCCGATATGGGCGAGGATTGGGACGGCAAGCCGCACGCCGACTTCCCGGCCTCGAGCCCCTTTGCGCTGGCCTGCGGTGGCACCAACCTGAGGGCGCCGAACGGTCACATCCAGGAGGTGGTCTGGAACGGCGGGACGCAGGGTGGCGCGGGCGGCGGCGGCGTCAGCGTGGTGTTTCCGCGGCCGGCCTACCAGGCCCATGCCCACGTCCCGAAGTCGCCGTCGCACTCGGTCGGGCGCGGTGTTCCTGACGTCGCCGGCGACGCCGATCCGGCGACCGGCTACCAGATCTTCCTCAACGGCGTCGGCACCACGATCGGCGGCACCAGCGCGGTGGCACCGCTGATGGCCGGATTGATCGCCCGCATCAACGAGGCCACGACCAAGAAATTCGGCAAGACGGTCGGCTTCATCAACCCGCTGATCTACGCCTCGCACGCGCAAGGCGTGTTCCGCGACATCACGGTCGGCAACAACGACATCACCGGCGATCTGCACGGCATGTACAAGGCCGGCCCCGGCTGGGATGCCTGCTCCGGCCTCGGCGTCCCCAACGGCGCCGCGTTGCAGAATTTGCTCGCGGCGTGATTGATCCTCTCCCTCTCCCCGTCCTGACGGGGAGAGGGCTGGGGTGAGGGGCTATTTCCGCGGAAATGGTGAAAGCTGTTCGTCCGCTCTCTCCCCGTCATTGCGAGCGCGGCGAAGCAATGACGAACGCGGAGCGAGACACGGGCTACACCGCGTCCAGCGGTTTGCCGCGCACGTTCGGACCGAACAGCGCCATCGCGATCACCACGATCAGCATGGCCGCGGTGATCAGGCCGAACACGCCGGTGACGCCGCCCTCCTTCAGCATGTAGGCGACGATGAAGCCCGAGAACGTCGCGCTTAGCCGGCTCATCGAATAGACGAGGCCGGATGCACGTGCCCGGATCTGGGTCGGAAACACCTCGGTCTGATAGGCGTGATAGGCGTAGGACATCGTGGTGTTGCAGGCCGTCAGCAGCACGCCGCAGACGATCAGCAGCGCCGGCTCGGTCAGTTGCGCGAACGCCATGCCGAAGACGATGATGGCGACGCAGGCGCCGGCGATGATCCAGCGCCGCTCGAATTTGTCGGCGAAGCTCGAAGCGAGCAGCGGCGCGATCGGATAGGCGAAGGCGACGATGAAGGAATATTGCAGGCTCTTGGTGACGTTGATGCCCTTCTCGACCAGCAGCGTCGGCACCCAATTGGCGAAGCCGTAGAAGCCGAAGGCCTGGCAGAGGTTGAACACCATGAACAGGACCACGAGCGAGAGATAGGGCGGGCGGAACAGGTCGGCGAAGCCGACATTCGTGGTCGATCGCACCGCCTGGCGCGCAGGCGACGTCGCGGGCCGCGACCCGGCGCCGCCGCTGGCGGCCTCCAGCGTCGTTAGGATGCGAAGCGCCTCCTCGTTGCGGCCGTGCCGCGCCAGCCAGAGCGGGCTTTCGGGCAGGAACAGCCTGAGCACCCAGATGATCATGCTGGCGGCGGCGCCGATCAGCACCACCCAGCGCCAGCCCTCGACACCGTAAGGCGCGAGCGGCACCAGCCACCAGGCGAGGAATGCGACGACGGGGACGGCGACGAACATGATCGACTGGTTCACCGCAAAGGCGCGCCCGCGCATCCGGCTCGGCACCAGCTCGGTGATGTAGGCGTCGACGGTGATGACCTCGACGCCGATGCCGATGCCGGCGAGGAAACGCCAGAACAGCAGACCTTCCGGAGAGGTCTGGCAGGCCATGATCACGGAGGCCGCGGTGTAGCCGAGCAGCGCATAGGTGAAGATCGCGCGCCGGCCGAAGCGGTCGGCGAGGAAGCCGAGGAAGAAGGTGCCGACGAACAGGCCGGCAAAGGTCGCGGCGACGAAGGCGCCGATGCCGGCGAAGCCGAAGAACGCCTGCGTCGTCGTGCTCAAAAGTCCGCTGCGGCTCAGGCCCGGCGCGATATAGCCGGTGAGGAACAGATCGTAGATCTCGAAGCAGCCGCCGAGCGAGAGCAGGATGACGAGGCGCCAGACATAGGGCGACCCCGGCATAGCCTCGAGCCGCCGCGAGATCTCGTCCGGCATGGACGGCGCAGCGCCGAGCTCGAAGCCTGTGTCGATGCCGACAACGCTCATGGTGTCCTCCCCGAGGCGCGCGGATCGCACGCGGTTCCCGGCGGCTCATCTGTGTTGCGTGTCGTGAACTCTGCCGGATCGCGCCATGTTGGCCGGTCAAGGGCGGAAATCCAGAAGAACATATCGATGGGAGCGTTCGAGATTTTCGAACTCGGCTAATGAGAGGCAGGACAGCCGCTCGGCGAACTCGGTCACCTCTCCCGCTTGCGGGAGAGGTCGGCGCGCAGCGCCGGGTGAGGGTTCTCTCCGCAACGGGACAATTCCGATGCGGAGATACCCTCACCCCAACCCTCTCCCGCAAGCGGGAGAGGGAGCGCACCGTTGCTCACCCCACCAGCTCCGCCTGCCATCCGCCGCTGCGCACCTGCTCGGCGATCAATGCGAGCATCAGGCGGCGCATCTCTTCCATGGCGTAGGTCATCGGACGGTTGCGCAGGCGGCAGAGATAGAGCGTGCGGGTCAGCTTCGGCTCGATCACCTTGCGTGCGATCAGCCGGCCGGCCGCGAGCTCCTCCCGCGCGAACAGCTTTGTCGCGATGGTGCAGCCGAGCCCTTCCACCAGCGCGCCGGTCATGCCGGTGATCGAGTTGGCGTGCAGGATGGCGCCGCCCTCCAGCCGCTTGAGCAGGACCGGATCGTCCAGCAACGCGCGCGAGGACAGGCCAAGACCGTAGCGAAGCAGGATCAGCGGCATCCGGCTCAGCTCCTCGAACCGGATCGGGGCCTTGCCCTTGCCGACCAGTTTTGGAATGCCGACCAGGAACATCTCCTCTTCGAGCACGGCTTCCGTGATCAGCTCCTTCTCCGAGGGCGGATTGTAGACCAGCGCCAGATCGACATTGGAGACCATCAGGTGCATCAGCGTCGCGCCAGACAGGCTTTCGGTGAGCGACAATTTGAGCTTCGGATATTTGGTCAGCACCGTGCGCATCAGTTCGACACCGATCGCCTTGACGCCGGAATTGGCCATGCCGATCGAGATCTCGCCGGCGATGACGCGGGCGCCCTCGCGCACCTCGGTCTCGGCCTCTGCCATCGCGCGCAGGATGATGCGTGCGTGCTCATAGAGCCTTTCGCCGGCCGCCGTCGGTTCCATGCCGCGCGACTTGCGCTCGAACAGCGGCGTTGCGAACTCGGCCTCCAGGTTCGAGATATGATGGCTGAGCGCGGACTGCGCGACGTTCACCTGGTCGGCCGCGCGCGACAGGTTCCGCTGCTCGTAGACGGCGATGAAATAGCGGAGCTGGCGTGAATCCATGGGCGATCAAGCGTTCTAGAACTGCGAAGGCAATCTTCGACAGATTATATTTTTCAGAAGGCTTGTGAAGGCCTAGTCTCCTCGGTGGACGAACAGGGAGTGACGCATGACTGAGGCCGGATTGCCGCTCGAAGGCGTGCGGATCGTCGAGATGACCCACATGGTCATGGGTCCGACCTGCGGCATGATCCTCGCGCAGCTCGGTGCCGAGGTGATCAAGGTCGAGCCGCCGTCCGGCGACAAGACGCGGAGCCTTGCCGGCATGGGAACAGCGTTCTTTCCGCTGTTCAACCGCGGCAAGCGCAGCGTCGTGCTGGATTTCGAGAAGCCTGGGGATCGCGACAGCATGCACCGTCTGCTCGCGACGGCCGATGTGTTCCTGGAAAACTTTCGCGACGGCCAGCTGGAGAAGCAGGGGTTAGGTGCCGAGGAATTGCGCCGCCGGCATCCGCATCTGATCATCGCCGGCCACAAGGGCTTTCTGTCCGGCCCCTACGAGCATCGCCCCGCGCTCGACGAGGTCGTGCAGATGATGTCGGGGCTCGCGGCCATGACCGGCACCAAGGAGAAGCCGCAGCGCGTCGGCTCCTCCGCCAACGACATCATGGGCGGCATGTTCGGCGTGATCGCGATTCTCGCCGCGCTCTATCAGAAGCGCGGAGGCAAGCGCGACGGCGCCGACATTCGCATCGGCCTGTTCGAGAACTGCCTGTTCCTTGTCGCCCAGCACATGGTCGAATATGAGATGACCGGCAACAAGCCGCGCTCGATGCCCGAGCGCGAGCACGCCTGGCCGATCTACGACATCTTCGATGCCGCGGACGGCGAGCGCATTTTCATCGGCGTCGTGACCGAGGGGCACTGGCAAAGTTTTTGTCGCGAATTCGGCCTGACCGAGTTTCTCGAAGATCCCGCCTTGCGCACCACGACCGACCGTATCCTGGCGCGGCCGCGAATCCTTCCGCGCGTCGCCGAGATCATCCGGCAGCGGAACGTGGCAGAGCTGTCGCAAAAGCTCGACGCGCTCAACATCTGCTTTTCGCCGATCAACCGGCCCGAGGATCTCCTCACCGATCCCCATGTGTTGCGCCCGGGCGGGCTCGTCAGCAATTTCACGGCCGACGGCAAGCCGTTCCATGTGCCGGCTCTGCCGGTCGAGTGGAACGGCAGCCATCTCGGTGAAGGCCTGAAGGTCGCACCGCTGGGCGCCGACACATCGGCGGTTCGTGCCGAGATCGACAAGGATGACATCGCGTCAAAAGCCGCTGGGAGGCGTGCATGAGCCGGATCGAGACGATTTACCCCTCAGATCGCGTCAGCCTGCGCGAGGTCGGCCTGCGCGACGGGCTCCAGCTCGTGAAGAAATTTCCGTCGACCGAGGCCAAGCAGCGCTGGGTGCGCGAGGAATATGCCGCCGGCGTGCGGCATTTCGAGGTCGGCTCGTTCCTGCCGGCCAAGACCTTCCCGCAATTCGTCGACGTTCGCGATGTCATCGGGGCGGTCGCGGGCCTGCCCGGCGCTCATGGCATCGCGCTTGCGCTCAACGAGCGCGGCGTCAATGAAGCCCTCGAATCCGGCGTCGGCGAAATCGCGTCGGTGGTCTCGGCCACGGAGGAGCACAGCCAGGCCAACGCCCATCGCTCGCGCGACTCCGCGATCGCCAATGTCAGGCGGCTCTGCGAGATGCGCGACGCCAGCTCCCACAAACCGCTCGTGAATGCCGCGATCTCGATGGCGCTGGGCTGCTCGATCACCGGCGCGGTTGATCCGGCCGAGGTCTTGCGGCTGGTCGACAAATGCCTCGAGGCCGGCGTCGATTTCGTCGCGATCGCCGACACCGTCGGCTACGCGGGCCCGAAGCAGGTCGCCGAACTGTCGCGCGCCGCGGTCAAGCTCGCAGAACAAAAGCCGATCTGCATCCACCTCCACGACACCCGCGGCATGGGCATCGCCAACGCCGCGGCTGCACTGGACGAGGGCGTGCGCATTCTCGACGGATCGCTCGGCGGCCTCGGCGGCTGCCCCTTCGCGCCCGGCGCGACCGGCAATGTCGTGTTCGAGGATCTCGTGTTCCTGTGCGAGAGCAAGGGATTTGCGACGGGGATCGACCTGGAGAAGCTGATCGGAGTGCGCAGGATCTTGCGCGACGAGATGCCGAACGAAACGCTGTATGGCGGCGTCGCGCGGGCGGGCCTGCCGTGCGGGACGGCGGCGAAAGCGGCGTGAGCTTTTTTTCCTTCTCCCCTTGTGGGAGAAGGTGGCGCGAAGCGCCGGATGAGGGGTTTGTCTCCGCGAGCTCGAAGAGGAGTAGTCGCTGAGACATACCCCTCACCCGTCTCGCCGCTTCGCGGCGAGCCACCCTCTCCCACAAGGGGAGAGGGAGACGCACCGTCTATGCGACGGACTTACTCATGCCGATGCGCGTGCTTCCGCGCCTTCGCCGGCTTGCCTTCGCCCGTCGGAATCATCACCACGCGCCCATAGCGCACGCCGCGTTCGGCGATGATGTGGTCGGCGAAATGCCTGACCTCGTCGGCCGCGCCGCGCAGTGCCGTCATCTCCATGCAATTGTTGTCGTCGAGATGGACGTGCAGCGTCGCCAGCGCGAGGTCGTGGTGGCCGTGGAATTCCTGCACCAGGCGTTTCGAGAGATCGCGGGCGGCGTGGTCGTAGACATAGACGAGACCGGCGACGCAGGGGCCGGTCTGCGCCGTGTCCTCTGAGGTCTGTTGCAGGCCGGCCCGCGCGAGGTCGCGGATGATCTCGGAGCGGTTCTGGTAGCCGCGCGCCGCCGCCGCGGCGTCGATCTCCGCCAGTAGATCGTCCTCGATCGTGATCGTAATTCGCTGCATCAGGCCCTCTCCGCGCGTATCGCTCCTCTTACCTCGCCCCGCTTGCGGGGAGAGGTCGGAATTCAAGCCTAGCTTGAATTCCGGGTGAGGGGGACTCTCCGCGAGTCCGTCTCTTGCCGGCTGCGTGGTGGCAGCCCCTCACCCCAACCCTCTCAGCGCGAGCGAAGCTCGTCGCGGCCCCGTAAGAACGGAGAGGGAGTACGCCCCTCACAGCCGGGTCGCTCGAAGCCGCAGCGCATTGCCGACGACGCTCACCGAGGACAGCGCCATCGCCGCCGCGGCGATGATCGGCGACAGCAGGACGCCGAAGTTCGGATAGAGGATGCCGGCCGCGATCGGAATGCCGGCGGCGTTGTAGATGAAGGCGAAGAACAGGTTCTGGCGGATGTTGCTCATCGTCGCCTGAGACAGTTTTCGCGCTCGCACGATGCCGGTGAGATCGCCTTTGAGCAGGGTCACGCCGGCGCTCTCCATTGCCACATCGGTGCCGGTGCCCATGGCGATGCCGACTTCGGCGGCCGCTAGTGCCGGGGCGTCGTTGACGCCGTCGCCGGCCATCGCGACGCTGCGGCCGGCCTTTTGCAGCTTTGTCACCACCGCGCTCTTCTGGTCCGGCAGCACCTCGGCTTCGACCTCGGCGATGCCGAGCCGGCGCGCCACCGCTTGCGCCGTGGTGCGGTTGTCACCGGTCAGCATGATCACCTTGATGCCCTCGGCGGCGAGGGCCTTCAGCGCCTCCGGCGTCGAGGCCTTGACCGGATCGGCGATCGCGAACAGGCCGGCGAGCCGGCCGTCGACGGCCATGTTGATCACCGTCGCGCCATCGTCGCGCAGCCGTTCGGCCTCGGTGTCGAGGGCCTTGGTGTCGATCCCGATCGACGACAGGTATCGTGCGTTGCCGAGCACGATGGTCTTGCCGTCGACCTTGCCGGTCGCGCCCTTGCCTGTTGGCGAATCGAACGCCTCGACCTGGCCGAGTGTGAGCTGCTTCTCCTTGGCCGCGCGCACGATGGCGTCGGCCAGCGGATGTTCGCTGGCGCGCTCGACGCTGGCCGCCCAGCGGAGAATGTCGTCGTCGGCAAAGCCGGAAGCCGGCACGATCGCGACGACCTTGGGCTTGCCCTCGGTCAGCGTGCCGGTCTTGTCGACGACAAGCGTGTCGATCTTCTCCATCCGCTCCAGCGATTCCGCGTTCTTGATCAGGACGCCCGCCTGCGCGCCGCGGCCGACGCCGACCATGATCGACATCGGGGTCGCTAGCCCCAGCGCACAGGGGCAGGCGATGATCAGCACGCTGACGGCAGCGACCAGCCCGAAGGCCAGCCGCGGCTCCGGCCCGAACCAGGCCCAGGCCGCGAAGGCGGCGAGGGCGACGACGATGACGGCGGGCACGAACCAGCCGGCGACCTGATCGGCCAGCCGCTGGATCGGCGCGCGCGAGCGCTGCGCATCGGCGACCATCTGCACGATCTGCGACAGCAGCGTCTCCCGCCCGACCTTGTCGGCGCGCATGATGAAGCTGCCGGACTGGTTGAGCGTGCCGGCGATGACTTTTGCACCGGTTTCCTTGGTGACCGGCATGGATTCGCCCGTCACGAGCGACTCGTCGAGCGAGGAACGCCCCTCCAGGATGACGCCGTCGACCGGCACCTTCTCGCCAGGGCGAACGCGCAAATGCTCGCCGGCATGGAGCGTATCGATCTCGACCTCGTGCTCGCTGCCGTCAGCCTCGACGCGGCGCGCGGTCTTCGGGGCGAGCTGCAACAGCGCCTTGATCGCGCCCGACGTCGCATCGCGGGCGCGCAGCTCCAGCACCTGGCCGAGCAGCACCAGCACGGTGATGACGGCAGCCGCCTCGAAATAGATGGCCACCGCGCCGCCATGGCTGCGGAAGGTGTCCGGGAAGATCTGCGGCACGACAGTGCCGAGGACGCTGTAGATGTAAGCGACGCCCGTGCCCATCGCGATCAGCGTGAACATGTTGAGGTTGCGCGTCACCAATGATTGCCAGCCGCGGACGAAGAACGGCCAGCCCGCCCACAGCACCACGGGCGTGGCGAAGACGAGCTGGATCCAGTTCGAGAGTGTCTGGTCGATCCAGTTGTGCGGGCCCGCGAGATGGCCGCCCATCTCCAGCACCACGGCCGGCAGCGCCAGCACGCCGCCGATCCAGAACCGCCGCGTCATGTCGGCAAGCTCGGGATTGGGGCCGGTCTCCAGGCTTGCCACTTCGGGCTCCAGCGCCATGCCGCAGATCGGGCAGCTGCCGGGTCCGACTTGGCGGATCTGTGGGTGCATCGGGCAGGTGTAGATCGTGCCCGCCGGCACCTCCGGCTCGCTCGCCTTTTCCTTGGCGAGGTATTTTGCGGGATCGGCGGCGAATTTGGTGCGGCATCCGGCCGAGCAGAAATGGAAGGTCTCGCCGTGATGGTCGAACCGGTGCTTCGATGTCGCGGGGTCGACCGTCATGCCGCAGACGGGATCGAGCACCTTTGTCGCTGCGCCGCCATGGTCGTGATGATGGGCGTGGCCGGCATGATCGCCGTGTCCGCCGCAGCATGAGGCTGCCGCAGGCTTGTCGTTCGGCGGCGTCGCCGCCTTGCTCGAACAGCCGCATCCGGTGTGACCGTCCGCGTCGTGATGATGCTTGTGCTCGGCGTCGTTCATTTCCATGCTCCGGCTTCGTGCCAGGTCTTGGCGTCAGGTCTTGCAACCCATACCCGGTAGGGGTATATAGACGGCATGCGCAAGGACATCAAGGCATCTGTCGGAAAACGTCTCGGCCGGATCGAGGGCCAGGTTCGCGGCCTGTCGAAAATGGTAGAGGAAGACCGCTACTGCATCGACATCGTGACGCAGATCTCGGCGGTGCGCGCCGCGCTGCGCCGGGTCGAGGAGGAGGTCCTGAAGGACCACGTCGCCCATTGCGTCGAGCACGCCATCACGAGCGGCGACAAGGCCGACCAGCGCGCCAAGATCGCGGAGCTGATGGCGGTGATCGGACGGGCGGAACGGTAGTTTCGTATTCGCCCGTCATTGTGAGGGGCTCGGTATCTCCCCAACGTCGTCCTGGCGAAAGCCAGGACCCATACCGCGGAATCTATCGATCGCGGTCGGCAGCGGTACCGAACGACGAGTCGTCGCCAAACTTCTCCCCGGGGTAATGGGTCCCGGGCTTCGCCGGGACGACGGCGGAGTTAAGCCGCGATCTCGCGCGCCCGTTTGCGGCGCCGGGGGCGGTACATCGCCAGCTTCTTCAGCAGCGAAACATGCTCCGCGGCGGCGGCATGTTCGACCGCGGCCGCATCGCCCGCTACTTGCTCAGCCGGAATCTCATCCGGCGCCTCTTCGTCAGCCGCTTCAGGAACGAGCGGCGGCGCACTGATCGTTTCTGGAAACACACTGAATGTGCCCGCTACCTCCTCGAGCGGCTTCTGCTTGTCGGCCCAGTGCAGGGTGGTGTAGTCGAACCCGTGCACGATGGTGGGTTTGACGACTTCGAAATAGGGCGAGATGTCGAAGTCGCGGGGCATGTAGAGCGAGGAATCGCGGATGTGCAGGATCTCGCGGCGCGCGGCGCGGCTGCCGGCCTTGGTGATCTTGGGCAGGATCGGATAGCGCACGGCGTCGAACGCCTGCGCGATCAGCGCCGAGCAGATGATCTTGGTCGGATCGCCCGAGCCGATAGCGATCATGCGGCGCCGCCAGCGCTGCGGTATCGGCAGCGGAAACAGGAAGCGCATCAGGTCGACGATGTTCTTGGTGTCGTAGCCGAAGCCGATGCGGTTGATCGCATAGCGGCAGACCGTGGTGCGGTCCTCATGGGACAGCCCGACCGGGCGGCAGACCCGGGTGTGATAGGGGAAGTATTTCGACAGCGGCGCCGAGGTGACGCCTTCGCCGATATTGGCCTCGATCAGCACATGCGGCTCGCCGCTAGGCTCTTCCGCACCCTCGATCGGGCCGACATAGAGCGCGGCATGCGACCAGGTCGACTGCGTCAGGTATTTGATGATGCCGGAGATGCGGTTGTTGCCCTCGACCAGCAGCACGTCGCCGGGCTCGATGACGCCGCGCAGGTGCTCGGGGTCGCTCGGCGTGAACGGCTCATAGCCCGGCACCTCCTTCGAGAGGTACGCGGCAATCAGCTTGCCGACTGAATCTAGGACCGTCCCCATGTCGAGCTCCCCCGCGGCCTTTTCCGGCCGCCTTTTTTCCCTTCTCTATCATGGTCGAAACGTGTTGCAATTCGGTTCATCACTCTGTGAGATCAAGCACGATTGATTCACCATGATGGTTGCCGTGCAACATGAGATACGGCAAGGTTCGCTGGCTGTTCCCGTTTGCCGCAAGTCTCCGGAAACCATGACATGACAATCACGCGCCGCGGTTTCCTTTCGGCGTCGGTGGCCTTTGCCGCGATGCCGGTCCTGCGCGCAACCGCCGCACCCCTGCCGCGCGAGGCTGACATCGTCGTGATCGGCGCGGGGGCCGCCGGAATTGCCGCAGCGCGGCGCATCATGGCGGCCAATCGCAAGGTCGTGGTGGTCGAGGCGGCATCGCAGATCGGCGGCCGCTGCATCACCGATACCACGACCTTCGACGTACCGTTCGATCGCGGTGCGCGCTGGATGCATAATCCCGAGACCAATCCGATGATCCGGCTGGCGCGCAGCGCGGGCCTCGACGTGCTGCCGGCGCCATCGGGCCAGAAGATGCGCATCGGCCGCCGCAACGCGCGCGCCGGCGAGACCGAGGAATTCCTGGCGGCGCTGGTGCGCGCCAACCGCGCCATCGACGAGGCCGCGCGTGGCAAGCTCGATACCTCCTGCGCCTCCGTGCTGCCGAAGGATCTCGGCGACTGGGCGGACGCGGCCGAGTTCATGCTGGGCGCGAGCTTTGCCGGCAAGGACCTTAAGGAGCTTTCTGCGATTGACAAGGCGCGCGCGCAGGACCGCAATGCCGCGATCGCCTGCCGTCAGGGCCTGGGTACGCTCATCACGAAGCTGGGCGAGCAGGCGCCGGTCGCGCTGTCGACGCCGGCGAGCCGCATAAGCTGGAGCAATCGCGACGTCAGTGTGGAGACGCAGGGAGGCAAGATCGCCGCGCGTGCCGCCATCGTCACGGTCTCGACCAACGTGCTGACCGCGGGCGCGATCAAGTTCGCACCCGATATTCCCAAGCGCACGTTGGACGCGGCGTCAAAGCTCAGCCTCGGCAGCTACGACCACATCGTGCTGCAGCTGCCGGGCAATCCGCTTGGTCTTGCGCGCGACGACATCCTCATCGAGCAGAGCAATTCGACGCGCACCGCGCTGCTGTTCGCCAATATCGGCGGCTCCTCGCTGTGCTCGATCGACGTCGGCGGCTCGTTCGGCCGCGATCTGTCGGAGCAGGGCGAGAAGGCGATGGCGGCCTTCGCGAAGGAATGGATCGCAAAGCTGTTCGGCAGCGAGGCCGCGGCCATCGTGCAGAAGACCAGCGCGACGCGCTGGAATGCCTCGCCCTTCGTGATGGGCGCGATGTCGGCGTCCTCGCCCGGCGGTCAGCTCTCGCGAAAGATCCTGACCGAGCCGATCGGCAATCTGTTCCTCGCCGGCGAAGCCACCCACGAGACGCTGTGGGGCACCGTCGACGGCGCCTGGGAAAGCGGCGAACGCGCCGCGGACGCAGCGCTGCGCAAGATCGGCGCGCTCAAGGACGAGCCGGCCGATGTGCCGACGCAGTCGACGAAGAAGCGGCGGGCGCCGCGCCAGTAGGGGAATTGATTCAGCTGTCGTCCTGGACAAGCGCAGCGAAGCGGAGCGCAGATCCAGGACCCATTACCCCAAGAAGTAGTTTGGCGAAGACTCGGAGTGACCCGCTCGCACTACAAGCGTTGACCGGGGTAATGGGTCCTGGCTTTCGCCAGGACGACATTGGGGAGTTAGCGCAAAACGCCATCCAGCGCCGGCAGCCCAAAAATCACCGCCATCGCGATCAGCACATAGCAGATGCCGCGAAATACTTTTTCGCTGGCGCGGCCGAACAGCGAGGCGCCGAATGCGACGCCGATGGCGTAGACCGGACCGACGATGAGCGAGAGCACCAGCGATTCGCGGCTGATCAGGCCTGTCGTCGCGTAACTGACCATCGAGAAGAAATCCGACGCGCCGAAGAACAGCAGGATGTTGGCGCGCGCGACGATCGACGCGATCGGGCGGCCGAGCCAGTAGCCGACGATCGGCGGCCCGCCGGTCTGCGCCAGCCCGCTGCAGAAGCCCGAGAGGCCGCCGATGCCGACCGAGAGCCAGGCGTGGTCCTTGCCGCGATAGCGCCAGCCCGACAGCAGCAGCAGCAATAGCGCGGCGACGAAGCTGGAGATGATCCAGCGCGTGGTGACGGGCTCGAGCACGCTGAGGAAATAGGTGCCTATGGGCACGCCGATCAGCGCGCCGAGCACGATCACGGCGGTGGCCTTGCGGTCGGCCTTGCGCCACGCATCGGGCAGCAGCGGCACCGCTGCGACGAAATCGATCACGAGCAGCAGGGCGGCAACGAGCCGCGGCGCCGCGAAGCTGCTCGCCAGCGGCATGAAGATCAGCGCCGAGCCGAAGCCGGAGAAGCCGCGCGCGGTACCCGAGACGAAAGCGACGGCGCAGAGCGCCATCGCAATGGTGAAGCTGACGTCCTTGGGGAGGAAGTCCGTGAGACTCATGCTTTATTTCTGGAGCATGATGTTGTCCGAAAACCGCTTCACACTTTTCGGCATCATGCTCTCAGCGTGCCGCCGGTCTTCTTCGTCACCTCCGCCACGACCTTCGCGGCGACGGCCTCGATCTCCTGGTCGGTCAGGGTCTTCTCGCGCGGCTGGATCGTCACCGCGATCGCGATCGACTTCTTGCCGTCATCGATGCCCTTGCCCTCGTAGACGTCGAACACGTTGACGCCGGTGATCAGCTTCTTGTCGACGCCTTGCGCGGCGCGCACGATGTCGCCGGCCTTCACGGTGCGGTCGACGATGAAGGCGAAGTCGCGCGACACCGGCTGGAAGGCCGACAGCTCGATCAAGGGCTTGGCGCGGGTCGGCCTCTTCTTGGCCTCGGGGACGCGGTCGAGGATGACCTCGAACACCATCAGCGGACCGTCGGCGCCGAGCGCTTCCAGCGCGCGCGGATGCATCTCGCCGAAATAGCCGAGCACGTTCTGCGGGCCGATCTGGATCGTGCCGGAACGCCCAGGATGCAGCCAGCCGGGTCCACCGGCCACGATCTGGAGCGCCTGCATCGGCGCGCCGGCAGCGGCCAGCACCGCCAGCGCATCGGCCTTGGCGTCGAACAGGTCAGCCTGCACCGAGCCCGACCAGTGCCGTCCGAGACCCTCGGACGAGGCAAAGCCGCGGCGCACGCCGCTCGCCGCCATGAACTGATCCTGCGGGCGATCGCCCTTGAACACCTGGCCGACCTCGAACAGCGCGACATCGCCGAAGCCGCGATCGGCATTGGCCTGCGCCGCCGCGATCAGGCCCGCCAGCAGAGTCGGGCGCATGTCGGAGAGATCAGATGCGATCGGGTTGGCGACTTCGAGTTCGCGCTGGCCGCCGCCGAACAGTTTTGCCGCAGACTTCGTGATGAACGACCACGTCACCGCCTCGATGATGCCACGGCTCGCGAGCGCGCGCCGCGCGCGGCGGGTGCGGAGCTGGAGCGGGGTCAGCACCGGTTTGCGCGCATCATCGCCGCGCTCGAACGGCGTCATCGGCACCTTGTCGACGCCGTAGATGCGGACGATCTCCTCGACGATGTCGGCCTTGCCGTGCACATCGGTGCGCCACGAGGGCACCGCGACCTTCACCACGGGACCCGGGCCCGCCATCATGAAGCCGAGATGGGTCAGGATGCGCTTCATCTCCGGCTGCGGCACCTCGATGCCGGACAGGCGCTTGACCTCGGTCACCGGGAAATCGATCACGCGGTCATCGCCGAAGGCCTTGCCGACCACGACGTTCTCGGACGGCGCGCCGCCGCACATCTCCATCACCAGCTTGGTCGCGAGCTCCAGCCCCGGCACCATGAAGGCCGGATCGACGCCGCGCTCGAAGCGATAACGTGCATCGGAATTGATGCCGAGCTTGCGGCCGGTCTGGGCGATGTTGATCTCGTTCCACAGCGCGGACTCGATCAAGACATCGGTGGTGTTCTCGTCGCAGCCGGAGGCCTCGCCGCCCATGATGCCGGCGAGCGATTCGACGCCGTGCTCATCGGCGATCACGCAGGTCGCGGGATCGAGATTGTAGGTGCGGCCGTCGAGCGCGAGCAGCGTCTCGCCGTCGCGGGCGCGGCGCACCACGAGATTGCCCTTCACCTTCCTGGCGTCGAACACGTGCAGCGGGCGCGCGCGGTCGTAGGTCATGAAGTTGGTGATGTCGACCAGCGCGTTGATCGGACGCAACCCGATCGCCGTCAGCCGCTTCTGCAGCCATTCCGGCGACGGGCCGTTCTTGACGCCGCGCACGAGGCGAAGCGCGAAGCCCGGACAGAGCGTGGCGTCCTCGACCGTCACCTTCACGGGACAAGGGAATTCGCCCTTGACCGGCTTGATGGTCGGGTCCTTGAACTTGCCCATGTCGGCGGCGGCGAGGTCGCGCGCGATGCCGTGCACGCCGGTGCAGTCCTGCCGGTTCGGCGTCAAATTGATCTCGACCACGGGATCGCCGAGCGCGGCCCATTCGGCGTAAGCAGCGCCGATCGGCGCGTCCGCCGGCAATTCCATGATGCCGTCATGGTCATTCGAGATCTGGAGCTCGGCCGCCGAGCACAGCATGCCGCGGCTCTCGACGCCGCGGATGGTGCCGACGCCCAGCGTGATGTCCTTGCCCGGAATGTAGGTGCCAGGGGCCGAGAACACGCTGACGAGACCCGCGCGCGCATTCGGCGCGCCGCACACGACCTGCACCGGCGCGCCACCGTCGCCGGTGTCCACCATGCAGACGCGCAGGCGATCCGCATTCGGATGCTGCTCGGCCGAGATCACCCTCGCGATGGTGAAAGGCTTCAGCGCCTTCGCCTTGTCCTCGATGTTCTCGACCTCGAGCCCGATCATGGTGAGCTTCTCGGCGAGCCTGTCCAGCGGCTCGTCGGTCTCGAGATGATCCTTCAGCCAGGAGAGGGTGAATTTCACGAGCTCAGCCCTCCCGCGAGAGTCGGCACTTCGAGCGGCTTGAAGCCGTAATGGGACAGCCAGCGGACGTCGCTGTCGAACAGCTGGCGGAGGTCAGCAATGCCGTATTTCAGCATGGCGATGCGGTCGATGCCCATGCCCCAGGCAAAACCCTGGTACTCGTCGGGATCGATGCCGCAGGCGCGCAGCACGTTCGGGTGCACCATGCCGCAGCCGAGAATCTCCAGCCAGTCCTCGCCCTCGCCGAAGCGGATCTCGCCCTTGTCGCGGCGGCACTGGATGTCGACTTCCAGCGACGGCTCGGTGAACGGGAAGAACGACGGACGGAAGCGCATGTTGATGTGGTCGACCTCGAAGAACGCCTTGCAGAACTCGTGCAGGATCCATTTGAGGTGGCCGAGATGCGAGTGCTTGTCGATGACGAGCCCCTCGACCTGGTGGAATTGCGGCGTGTGGGTCGCATCCGAATCGATGCGGTAGGTGCGGCCCGGGCAGATCACGCGGATCGGCGGCTTCTGGCTCAGCATCGTGCGCACCTGCACCGGCGAGGTGTGGGTCCGCAGCAGCATGCGCGAGCCGTCCTCCTTCGGATGGAAGAAGAAGGTGTCGTGCATCTCGCGCGCGGGATGGCCTTCCGGGAAGTTCAGCTTGGTGAAGTTGTAGTCATCGGTCTCGATGTCAGGACCTTCGGCGACTGAGAATCCCATGTCGGCGAAGATCGTGGTCAGCTCGTCCCAGACCTGGCTCAGCGGATGGATGCGGCCGGCATCGGTCGGCGCCTCGCGCAGCGGCAGCGTCACGTCGATGGTTTCGGACGCGAGCCGCGCATCGAGCGCCGCCGACTTCAAGACGTCGCGCCTTGCTGCGAGCGCCTCGGTGACCTTGTCCTTGGCCTGGTTGATCGCGGCGCCCTGCGTCTTGCGGTCGTCCGGCGACATCTTGCCGAGCGTGGCAAGCAGCGCGGAAATCGAACCCTTCTTGCCGAGGGCTGCGACGCGTACCGCTTCGAGGGCGGCTTCGTCGCCGGCGGCGGCGACCTGATCGAGGATGGATGTTTCGAGCGTTGCGAGGTCGGACACAGTCAAATCCTTGCTGCTAAATTCGGCTGGGTTGTCGCCGCCGGAAGGCCGTAACGTCAAGCGAAAAGCCGGTTATTTCGGGCTGAAGAACGGCTGGGTTGAACCTCGCGCGGGGCGCTGGCACCAAGGGGGATACGAGGAGACTTCGTGATGCTCTCAAGGTCCTGCCTGGCCATTCTGGCCGTCGTTCTATCGGTCGCCGGCACCCCGGCACGCGCCATGGTCTGCATGGAGAAGTCCATGACGCTGGACGAGGTCGTCGACACCATCAACGCCCAGAAGGGCTGCGAAAGCGCGATGAAGGTGTTTCAGGATTGCCAGTTGACCGCGAGCGGCGATGTCCAGCTCGGCGCCGCCGTCGAGAAGAAATGCGAGGCGGACTTCATGCCCGGCCTCAACGCTGCGCAGAAACAGGCCTATCAACGCGAGATGCGCGTCTGCGACCGAAAGTACCGGAATAAATCCGGCACCATGTATCTGTCGTTCGCAGCATTCTGCCGGGCGGAGGTCGCCCAGCGTTACTCGCAACGCGCGCTGCAGGCTGCGGGCCCCAAGAACCGCTAGTCAGGAATCGTTAGGCCCGCGCGCGAGAGACCTCAGGCCGCGAGCGCGGCCTTGGCCTTCTCGGCGATCGCCTGGAACGACGCGGGCTCGTTGATCGCGAGATCCGACAGCACCTTGCGGTCCACGGTGATGCCCGACTTGGCGAGACCGTCGATAAATCGGCTGTAGGTCAGGCCGAACGGACGCACAGCGGCGTTGAGACGCTGGATCCAGAGCGCGCGGAACGTCCGCTTCTTGCGCTTGCGGTCGCGGAAGGCGTACTGCTGGGCCTTCTCCACGGCCGGCTTGGCGGCGCGGATGGTGTTCTTGCGGCGGCCGTAGAAGCCCTTGGCGGCCTTGTAGACTTTCTTGTGCTTGGCGTGGGCGGTCACACCGCGTTTGACGCGAGACATGACAAAAATCCTTCAGAGATGACTTGGTTTTCGGATCGCCGCGGAAGGCGCGGCTGCGGCGGCAGTGATCGTGGACGCGATCAGGCGTTCGGCAAGAAGTACTTCTTGACGTTGTCGCCGTCGGTCTTGAACAGCACGCGGGTGCCGCGGAGCTGACGGATCTGCTTCTTCGTCCGCTTGATCATGCCGTGACGCTTGCCGCGCTGGGCGTGCATCACTTTGCCGGTGGCAGTCACCTTGAAGCGCTTTTTAGCGCCCGATTTGGTCTTCAGCTTGGGCATTTGGCTCTCCTAATGGCCACAGAAATCCGCCCGCGAAGGCGGCTGGCCGTCAAAAATGCTCGTTAGAGCGTTGATTGTGCTCAGGTTTCTACGAACAAGCGCGAAACCCGCACGAAACACCGCCACGGCAGCCCTTAATCAGCCGGGCGATGAAGGCTGGGCTTATGCCAGAGCGGGAGCCAATTGGCAACGATGAACCGCCGAAACCCGCCCGCCGACTATCCGGAGTTGCTATCCTCATGTCCAAGCCGTGTCGCCTGGAGCAGGACCAAAATGGCCCATTTCTCGCAATTAATCCCGCAATTTGTCCCGCAATTTACCCGCCCGCGCCGCCTGGCGCTGCTTGCCGTGCTCGCCGCCGCTGCGCTGCCGTCCACCGCCGATGCCCGCGCCGGCGGCTATGACGGCATCTGGAACGTCACCTTCGCCACCACCCGTGGCAATTGCAGCTCGGGCTACAGCGTCCCCTTCACCGTGACCGGCGGCCGCGTCTCGTCAGCCGGCGGCGGCCGGGTCTCGGGCAGGGTCAAGCGCTCCGGCATGGTGGCGGTCTATGTCTCCGTCGGCGCGTCCCATGCCAGCGGCGGCGGCCGGCTTGCCGGCGTAAACGGCGCCGGCTCGTGGCGCGGCATCATTTCCGGCGACCAGTGCAGCGGCACCTGGCACGCGACGCGAAGCTGACACACAAACGGCCCGCCGGAGATCCGGACGGGCCGTTAACTCTCAATCCCAAATAACTGGCGTCAGCGCGGCGCCAGCA
This sequence comes from Bradyrhizobium sp. B025, assembly GCF_042257955.1. Classification (NCBI taxonomy): domain Bacteria; kingdom Pseudomonadati; phylum Pseudomonadota; class Alphaproteobacteria; order Hyphomicrobiales; family Nitrobacteraceae; genus Bradyrhizobium; species Bradyrhizobium sp. B025. The sequence goes on from NZ_CP170150.1 coordinate 51,139, forward strand.
CCATGACGACCTGACGGCCTTCGAACCGCGCGTCCTGCTCGACCTTGGCGAGCTCGGCAACGTCGGTCTTGATCTTGTCCAGAAGCTTGGTGCCGATCTCCTGGTGCGCCATTTCACGGCCGCGATAGCGCAGCGTGATCTTGACCTTGTCGCCCTCTTCGAAGAACCGCTGCATCGCGCGCATCTTCACGTCGTAATCGTGATCGTCGATCATCGGGCGGAGCTTGATCTCCTTGATCTCGACGGTCTTCTGCCGCTTGCGGGCTTCGGCGGCTTTCTTCTGAGCGGAATACTTGTACTTCCCGTAGTCCATGATCTTGCAGACGGGAGGGCTGGTATTCGGCGAAATCTCGACCAGATCCATGCCAGCTTCCTGGGCCATCTTGATGGCGACGACGGTCTCGACCGTGCCTTTGTTGTCACCGGTCTGATCGATCAGCTGGATCTGCGCATTGCGGATATCATCATTGATGCGCGGCCCGTCTTTGCTGGCAGCGGGCGGAGCTTTATTAGGACGGCGAATGGGTGGTTCTCCAAAGTTGTGAAAGAAGCGGCTATTTTGAAGGAAGATGCGTTTGCCGGCAAGCAAGTCGCGTACGCGAAGCGAAAAACCCTCAAATGCGAGGCATTTTGGACACGCCCCCGGGCACGCTGACCGACATAGACACCTTGCCTCTGTTCCGCAAGCGTCCCAAAGGGCCAATGCCGGTGTCCGGCGGCACCACGGAACACGCCCAGGCAGCTCAAACCACACAGCCAGAGTAAACGTTCCATGACCGATGCAATTCCCGATACTGTGCTCGATTTCATCGATGTGGGCGAGGGCGCGTCCGCGCGCAGGATCGCGGTGCGCCGCCGCGCCGGAAAGGGCCCCGGCCTCGTCTGGCTCGGCGGGTTCAAGTCGGACATGCAGGGCAGCAAGGCGCTGGCGCTGGACGCCTGGGCTGGGGATCACGGCCGCGCCGCGGTCCGGTTCGACTATTCCGGCCACGGCGAATCGGGCGGCGATTTCGCCGACGGAACCATCGGGCGCTGGCTGGAGGAGAGCGTCGCGGTGTTCGAGCGGTTCTGCGATGGCCCGCAGATCCTGATCGGCTCCTCCATGGGCGGCTGGATGGCGCTGCTGCTCGCGCGCGAGATCAGGAAGCGCCAAGAGAACCAGCAAGGCAACGCGTCGCTCGCCGGCCTCGTGCTGATCGCGCCGGCGCCCGACTTCACCGAGGAGCTGATGTGGAAGAATTTTCCGGCTGCGGTGAAGAAGGAGATCGAGACCAAGGGCGTCTGGCTGCGGCCGTCCGAGTATGGCGACGGCTCGCCCTATCCGATCACGCGGAATCTGATCGAGGAGGGCCGCAACCATCTCGTGCTCGGCGGCGCCATCGATCTCGGCTGTCCCGTCCGCATCCTGCAAGGAGCACAGGACCCTGATGTGCCCTGGCAGCACGCGTTCGCGCTGACGCACCGTCTGCCGGCCGACGACGTCGTGCTGACCCTGATCCAGGATGGCGACCACCGCCTCTCGCGCCCGCAGGACATCGCGCGCATTCTTGCCGCGGTGGCCGAGATCGGGTGACGTGTCGTCGTCGCTGTCATTGCCCGCCTTGTGCGCAATTGCGCACTGGGGCGGGCAATCCAGTATTCCAGCAGCCGTTGTGCTTGAACCGAGAAGCCGCGGCGTACTGGATGCCCCGCCTGCGCGGGGCATGACGGAGAATGGGAGAAGCGCCGATGACCACCACCGCCATGCTGCGCGCCTTCTGCGACGCTGTCGAACAGCGCAACGGCCGCGCGTTTGCCGATCTCTTCACCAAGGACGGCGTCTATCACGATGTCTTCTACGGCGCGTTCGCAGGCCGCGAGAAGATCGCCGCCATGATCGATGACTGGTTCTATCGCACGGCGACCGACTTTCGCTGGGACATGCATGATCCTGTAACCGACGGCATCACGCTCTATGCCCGCTACACTTTCAGCTATCGTTCGACCTTGCCGGAAGCGAACGGCGCGCGTGCGATGTTCGAAGGTGTCGCGATCATGACGCTGAAGGGCAGCAGGATCGCGAGCTATCACGAGGTCGCCAACACCGCACCGGCGTTTGTCGATTTGAAGTTCGCGCCTGAAAGAATTGCGAAGATCGTCGCCAGGCAGGGCGCGGAGCTGAAGGCGCGGCCGGAGATGAAGCGGCATCTGGCGTAGGCGCGATTCTCTCCTCTCGTCATTCCGGGGCGCGCCACTTGGCGCGAGCCCGGAATCCATTTCGCCTCTCGGCCTGCGGCTCGATGGATTCCGGGTCTGCGCCTGACGGCGCATCCCGGAATGACAAAGTCGAGAGACCTCGTATCTCTATCGCTTCGACGGATTCGCCATCGGCTTGCGCTGTGCCAGCGCGGCGACGGTGGCCGTGCCGATCGGGCCCTGTTCGTCGTAGAGCCAGCATTCGCCGATCGCGACGCCGTCGGTGGCCTGGTGGTTCACCACATCGAAGCCGATCCAGTTCGTCACCGGCAGGCGGTGCAGATAGATCGTCACGTCGCTGTTGATGTAGCCGAGCCCCTTGTCGCCGGCGTTCGCAAAGGGGCTGGCGAAATCGGCACCAACAGCGACATGCACGAACGGCGTCATCGGCACGCCGGCAACGAGCTCGCGCACCTCGCTCATCCAGAGCCGGCGCGGACCGAGCGAGCCCATATGGCCGACGATCGGCCGCGTCGTCCATTTGCCGTGCATGCCAAGCCTGGGATCGGTCGGCTTTGGAATGTCGGCCGGCTTCGGCACGTCCCAGTTCGGCGGCGACCAGACATTGCCATCAGGGTTCTGCGTCTTGCGCAGCAGCTGGCAGGAGGCGCGCGCCATGCCGACGCCGCCGGAGACAAATTCCGCCTCGACCACGCGGATGCGCAGGCCGTCACGCACGAGCCGCGTCGTCACTTCGATCGGCTTGTCGATCGTCGGCAGCCGAAACATGTCGACGGTCAGCCGCGCCGGCACGAATTCAGGGCCGGAATGGCGTTCCTCGATGGCGAAGCCGAGCAGGCCGACGATGACGCGTCCGTGCAGCGATTTCGGATCCCACGGGCCATTAGCGACTTCCGTCGGATGGAATGTATCGCCGTCGCGGGTGAAGAAAGGCATGTCTGTCATGACGCGCGAGCTTGAAGGATCGCGCGGGGAAATCAAGGGCGCCCGTTCTCCTCGTTCTCCGCTGTCATCGCCCGCGAAGTGTTCAGCCCGGGCACATAGCTTACACCTGTTCGGGGAGATGGTTGACACTTTTGGGGTTACGTAGATCGATCGTTTCGATCTGGTGAGCGGCAAAGAATATTCCAAACTTTCCCTCAGCACTGAGCTGACGAATGGCGAGTTTCTCACCACGGAAGGCTTGCGGGACTTTCCAGAGCCGTCCCTTGAAGCTGACATAGGCCTTCGTGGGGAGACGGAACGGACGATCTCGCCCTCGTCGTACTCCACCGTTGGAAGGCGATCCGGCATGAGGCGCTGGCTTGGTCGATAACGGCTTGCGGGCACATCGAAGCCCAATGCCTCGTGCGGCCGATCTAGATTGTAGACGGCTCGCCATTGGTCGAATGCCCGCTGGACATCGGCAAGGTCCCGGTAGCGCTTGAAGGCGAGAACCTCGGCCTTCAGGCTGCGATGGAACCGTTCGTTCTTGCCTCGGCTCTGGGGATGATAGGGCCGGCTGTGGATCGTGCGGACGCCGAGCTTGAGAAGCCACACCGTCAGCGTGGTCCAGGGGTCTTCAAGGGTGAAGCCCCAGGGGCCGCCATTGTCGACGAACATCGCATCCGGCAGTCCGTAGCGATGGAACGTCGCCTCAAGATGTCCTCGTACCGTCGAGCCTCGTTCGTTGTCACAGGCTGCCAGGCATAAGGAAAAGCGCGAGTGATCGTCTAGCGTCGTCAGTGGATGACAAGACACGCCGTTCTCCAGCGCACTGTGCCCCTTGAAGTCCATTTGCCAAAGCTGGTTGGGCGCATCCTTCTCAAAGCGAGTATAGGGCTGTCCAGGCGTGCCCGCGGGCTCCTTCACACGATCGTAACGGCGTAAAATTTCGTGCACGGTCGATATCGCGGGAGTGGCTTGCCGATTGCGCTTCAGGCGATGCGCGAGCTTGCGCGCACCCCAGGCCGGGTGCGCATCTCGCAGCTCGACAATCTGCTGCTCGGTCGCAGCAGCTGTACGCTCCGGACTGTGATGAGGTCGTCGCGACCGGTCTGCCAACGTCGCATCGCCCGCTTCGTACCGCTGGATCCACTTGTAGCCGGTCTGGGCGCTGATGCCGAACTGCCGGCACAGCTTCCGCCGGTTCACTCCCTCCTGCTTGGCAAGCATCACAAACTCTCGCCGTTGATCCATGACAGACACCTCGCGCCACGGCATCGCTCGCCCCCTTGTTTGACGAATCGAGCCGATTTTGACGTGTCAACCATGTCCCCGAACACCCGTCAGTCATGTCTCCGGGCTAAACAGAAGGCGGGCGATCCAGTACTCCGAGACGGTTGTGGTTCAATCGATAGGCCTCGGCGTACTGGATGCCCCGCCTTCGCGCGGCATGACACCGAGAATTAGGTGGCGAGGTCCCACTCCTCACGCACGCCTTCGTCGTGCTCGTTGCCCATCGCGACGGATCTCATCGCCTCAAACGCATCCCGCGCCACCAACTGCGCCAGCGCCCACACCGCAGCACCTCGCACCAATGCGCTCTCATCCCCCAGCAATCGCCGCGCCTCCTCGGCCAGTGCCGCTTCTCCCGAGTTGCCGATCGCGATCAGCACGTTGCGCAAGAAGCGATCGCGGCCGATGCGCTTGACCGGCGACTTCGTGAACAGCGCACGAAACGCCGCATCATCGAGCCGCGCCAGTTCGGCGAGGCCAGGCGCACGCAGCTCGTCGCGCGCGGCGAGCTTGGTCTCGCGTCCCGCTTGCGCAAACTTGTTCCAGGGGCAGGCGGCAAGGCAATCGTCGCAGCCATAGATGCGGTTGCCGATGGCTTTGCGAAATTCGCGCGGGATCGGTCCCTTGTTCTCGATGGTGAGATACGAGATGCAGCGGCGCGCATCTAGCTTGTACGGCGCGGGGAACGCCGCGGTCGGGCAGATGTCGAGACAGGCCTGGCACGAGCCGCAATGATCGATCTCGGCTGTGTCGCGCGGCAGGTCGAGCGTGGTGTAGATCGCGCCGAGGAACAGCCAGGAGCCGAACTCGCGCGAGACGAGATTGGTGTGCTTGCCCTGCCAGCCTAGATGCGCGGCCTGCGCCAGCGGCTTTTCCATCACGGCGGCGGTGTCGACGAACACCTTCACTTCCGACGGTGCGGCCGCGATCAGCCAGCGCGCCAGCGCCTTCAGGCGCTTCTTGATCAGATCGTGATAGTCGTCTCCTTGCGCATAGACCGAGATCGCCGCGCGCGTGCGCTGCTCGAGGATCGCGAGGGGATCGGCATCGGGACCGTAATTGACGCCGAGCATGATGACGCTGCGCACGTCCTGCCACAGCCCGCGCGGATCGACGCGGCGCTCCGGCTGCGCCGCGAGCCAGTCCATGTCGCCATGGCCGCCCGAGGCGATGAACTCGAGGAAATGCTTTCCGGCCGTCTCGATCGTGCCGGGCTCGGTCACGCCGATGCAGTCGAAGCCGAGCGCCTTTGCCTCGGTCGTCAACTTCGCCTTCAGTTCAGACAGATCGGCAGAGCTCAGAAATCCAGGTCCACATAGGTCCGCGACGCCGGCACGCCGGCGAGCCATTCGCTCAGCAGCGGGCGGAACGACGGGCGGGATTTCACCCGCGCGTACCACGCCTTTGCCGCGTCGTCCTCGCTCCATGGCACGTCGCCCAGATAGTCGATCGCCGAAAGATGCGCCGCGGCGGCGAGATCCGCGTAGGTGAGCCGGTCGCCGGCGAGGAAGTTACGCGTCTGCGCCAGCCAGCCGATATAAGCCAGATGATAGCGCACATTCGCCTTGGCGGCGCGCATCACGTCGGCCGAGGGCGCACCGCCGCCGTTCTCCTCGCTCATGAAGCGCTTGTAGATGCGCTCGGTGACGAGCGGGTGGGAGACCTCCTCGAAGAACTTCTCGTTGAACCAGGCCATCAGCCGGCGCACCTCGACGCGTTCGGGAAGCGTCTCCGGCATCAGGCGCTTGGGTCCCATCCCCGCGCCATAGGCCTCGTCGACATATTCGGCGATGATCGCCGCGCCCGGTATCGGCGGCTGTTCCTCGTCCACCAGGACCGGCGTGGTGCCGGCGGCATTGAGCAGCAGGAATGCCTCGCGCCGTTCCCAGCTGCGCTCTTCGACCAGCTTGAGGTCGAGCCCGTATTCGCCCGCGATCAAGCGGATGAAGCGCGAATGCGGACAGAACGGATGATGAAACAGCGTAAACATGAAGCCTTTGACTATTTGATGGTGCTTAAGAATCCATCAATGTTTGTGCGGCGCCACACTAGTCCTTCAAAACCGCGAAGCAAGAGCGTGATGTCGTATTTTGCGATTGCAGCATGAAGGCGAATAGGCGAGAAGAACCCCGCTTTTCCAGCGGAAATGGACCGTAAATATGTCAGATGCAATACGGGCAGTGATCCTCGGCATCATCGAGGGTGTGACCGAGTTCCTTCCCGTTTCCTCGACCGGCCACCTCCTGCTTGCGGAGCGCTTCTTTCATCTCGGCGAAGGCGCCTTCTGGGATTCGTTTACGGTTCTGATCCAGCTCGGTGCGATCCTCGCGATCGTCGGGCTCTACTTCAAGAAGCTGTGGGACGTCGTGATCGGCTTCTTCACGGGCGACACCTATTCGCGCCGTTTCGTGATCGGCGTGCTGGTGGCGTTCCTGCCGGCTGTCGTGGTCGGCCTCGTCGCCGGCAAGTACATCAAGAGTGTGCTGTTCAACCCGTGGGTCGTGTGCTTCACGCTGATCGTCGGCGGCGCCATCCTGCTCTGGGTCGACAAACTCGACCTCAAGCCGCGCGAGCATGACGCCACCCGGTTTCCGCTGCTGATGTATCTCTATATCGGCATCGCGCAGTGCGTGGCGATGATCCCGGGCGTATCGCGCTCCGGCGCCAGCATCGTCGCCGCCATGCTGCTGGGCGCGGACAAGCGCGCGGCGGCGGAGTTCTCGTTCTTCCTCGCGATCCCAACCATGATCGGCGCGTTCGCCTACGACTTCTACAAGAACCGCTCCGAGATGACGATGGACCACATGGGCATCGTCGCGATCGGCTTCGTGGTGTCGTTCATCACCGCGGTCATCGTGGTGAAGACGTTTTTGACATACGTCACCCGCCACGGCTTCGTGGTGTTCGCCTGGTGGCGCGTCATCGTCGGCACGCTCGGCCTGATCGCGCTGGCGTTGGGGCGATAACTCTCGAAAGCTTGCTGACGCGCCGGTCCTTGCCGCAAGGACGGTGCGCTCCCTCTCCCGCTTGCGGGAGAGGGCTGGGGAGAGGGTCTCTCCGCAGAGAGACTCCCGATGACGAGAAAGCCTTCACCCGGCGCGCGGGACGATGCTTCGCATCGCCCGGAACGCGCCGACCTCTCCCGCGAGCGGGAGAAGTTAACCGAGCCCGCGGCCTAAGCGGGGCTCAAATGCTCATGCGCTGGAACTGCCCGGCGGCGCGGAAGCGCCAGAGATATTGCGGAGCGATCGCTTCCAGCGAATCCGCCGTGATGCCGAGGCCTTCCAGCGTCAGCCCAGCCGCCTTCGCCGCATCCGACACGACATTGTCGCGCTCGAGCAGCGTGACCTGGTCGGGCGTCAGCTTGAACGCGCCCGGCGCGAATTGCAGGAAGTTGGCCTGGAAGCGGGCAAGCCCGAACGGCAGCGGCACCAGCGTCGGCTTGCGAGCGGTGATCTCGAGGATGGCCTCGATGATCTCGCGCATGGTCAGCACTTCCGGCCCGCCGAGCTCGTAGGTCGCGCCCGCCTTGGCCTTGCCGTCGACCGCATCGGCGATCGCGGTGGCGACATCGCCGACATAGACCGGCTGCATCTTCGTCTCGCCGCCGATCAGCGGCAGCACCGGCGACATCCGGGCCAGCGCCGCAAAGCGGTTGGTGAACTGGTCCTCGGGGCCGAACATCACGGACGGGCGGAAGATCGTGGCCGAGGGCACCGCGGCCAATACCGCCGCCTCGCCGGCCGCCTTGGCCTTGGCATAGCGCGAGGGCGATTCCGCGTCGGCGCCGATCGCCGAGACATGCACCAGGCGGGCCCCGGCTGCGGCCGCCGCCTTGGCGACCGTCTCGGCGCCCTTGGCCTGGACCGCGTCGAAGCTCTGTTTGCCACTCTCGGTGAGGATGCCGACCAGGTTGATCACGACATCCGAATCACGCAGCGCCGCCTCGACCGAGGCCGGGTAGCGCAGGTTGGCCTGCACCACATGGACCTGCCCGACCTTGCCGGAGGGCTGGAGGTATCCAGCCAGTTCCGGCCGCCGCACCGCGACCCGGACCCGGTAATCGCGCTTGCACAGCGCCCGGACGACATTTCGGCCCAAAAACCCCGATCCGCCGAAAACCGTGACGAGAGTTTCCAGATTCGATGCCATGGGGATCTTTTCCTGAGGGAGAGTGCGCCTGACGAGGCTTGTATCGAGCCGGTTTGCGATGCGCAATCCGCAAGCCGAAACATGGCTCAAGCATGAATTGACAACGGCGTCACCGAACCGTAGTAACCGCCTCCGTGCCCCAAACGGCATGCCCAGGTGGTGGAATTGGTAGACGCGCTGGCTTCAGGTGCCAGTGGCTTAACGGCCGTGAAGGTTCGAGTCCTTTCCTGGGCACCATCGCTCCGCGATGTCGTTGATTTCGCTGAAGTCCCTGTTGTTCAGGGTGATCGACCGTCTCAACGGGTACACAGAGACGGTCCACAATGCTTCTGCGAATGGCCTCCCCTGATCTGCCGCGACGGCTCCACCATTCATTGACCTTCGAAAGCGCGTTCTCGCTGACCTGACCAACACGGCGGTGGGCTTGGCGCTGCGTGTCCCCGTGAGGGATGAGACTGCGGTGGTGCAGGTCGGTCGATAGCGTCGGGATGGCTTTGGAGACAGCCCATCCCCTGCGGCATCGCCTTCTATCCCAATGCAGACAAATCAGGCAGCTAAGGTGACCGGCATCACAGAGCTGGAGCTTGCCTTCCGACAGTCTCTGGATACGCTGAGGAGGTTATTCGGGGGCTACAGTGGGCACGTTTCGCTGGTTTTCATTGTTCTTTTTCATCTGGCTGACGTGCGGCTCGGCCCATGCCGAACGCCGTGTCGCGTTGGTGATCGGCAATTCCGCCTATAAGAGCGCGCCCCGGCTCGCCAACCCCGCCAACGATGCCGCCTTGGTCGGAGGCATGTTCAAGAAGGCCGGGTTCGACTTGATTGACGTCCGAACCGATCTGAATGCCGTGGAGATGCGGAAGGCCCTGCGTGAGTTTGGCAACCGGGTACGCGATGCGGAGGTCGCAGTCATCTACTACGCCGGTCATGGCATCGAGCTGGACGGGACCAACTATCTGATCCCGATTGATGCCGCGCTCGAGACCGACAGCGACGTGCTCGATGAAACCGTGGCGCTGGATCGCGCTCTGTTCGCCGTGGAGCCTGCGAAGCAGCTTCGCCTCGTCATCCTCGATGCCTGCCGCGACAACCCGTTCGCCAAGACCATGAAGCGCACTGTGGCCTCCCGCGCTATCGGGCGCGGTCTGGCCAAGATTGAGCCGACAAGCCCGAACACCATGATCGCCTTTGCCGCCAAGGCGGGATCAACGGCCTCGGATGGCGATGCCAAGAACAGCCCATTCGCCGCAGCGCTCGTTGAGCGGCTGCCGACGCCCGGTCTCGATTTGCGCAAGGCGTTTGGCTTCGTGCGCGATGATGTCTTGAAGAACACCAGCTACAGGCAGGAACCCTATGTCTACGGTTCTCTCGGCGGCGATGACGTGCCGCTTGTGGCAGCGAAGCCGACAGCAACCGGCCCTCAGGCAAGCCCGGAAGACGCTATTCGCCGGAACTATGAGCTTGCTCTGCAACTCGGCACCCGGGATGGCTGGACTGTTTTCCTCGCTCAGTATCCTGAAGGCTTCTACGCAGGCCTCGCAAAGGGCCAACTCAACAAGATCGCGGCGGAGGAAGCTCGCGCCGGGGCCGTAGAGAAGGCACGGCAGGCTGAAGAGGACAAGGCGCGGCTTGCCGTTGACCGCGCACAGAAGGCCGAACAGGACAAGGCAGCCGCTGCGGCCAGGGCCGCCGAGAATGCACGGCTCGCCGCTGAGAAAACCAAGGAACTCGAAGAAGCGAAGGCGGCGGCAGCAGAGCAGCGGCGCAAGGAGATCGAGGCGGCTGTCGCAAAGGCTTTGGCCGATAAGCAGGCCGCCGAGAAGAAGAGCACCTCCGAAGCCGATCAGAAGATTGCTGCCCTGCCACCAGTGGCGGCCTTGACCGACCCCGCGCAGTCGCCGCAAGAGCTCGCCACCTCGGTGCAGTCCGAACTTCGTCGCGTCGGCTGCCTTGCCAATGTGGAGAACGGTGAGTGGAGCGCCAAGTCACAGCGCTCCCTGACGCTGTTCAACAAGTATGCGGGAACGAAGTTCGACACCAAGCTCGCGAGCTTCGATGCGCTGGATGCGATCAAGGCCAAGCCAGGCCGTGTCTGCCCGCTGGTTTGCGATCACGGTTTCAGGGCAGATGGCGATACCTGCGTGAAGATCGCATGTCGGGCTGGCTATCGCGTCAACGACGACAACGAATGCGAGAAGGTCCAGGACAAGAAGCCGGTCGCCGCGCGCGAGGATGTGACGAAGCGGGATGCGGAGCGTAAGAAGGTCGAGGCTACGCCCGCGAAGCCACAATCGAGCGGACAGATTGTTTGCAATAGCGCCGGCTGCCGGCCAGTGTCCAAAGGTTGTCGATTGGAATTCCGCAGGGGCGGTGGTAGCGCGAACACCCACACCGGCGAAAGTGTTGAAGTTTGTAACTAAGTTATGGCCGGCCCGCCCGCTTGTGGGGCAGCTTCCGACCAGTTGAGTAGCAGGGCGGGGGCTCCTTGCATCGCGTGGCCGCGGTCCCTTGTTGGGACGGATCGGCCCAGGCTTGCCCTCACACCACCCTCTTCCCAGCCCTCTCCGCCACCGCCTTCTGCACAAAATACATCGCGACCAGCGACACCATCGCCGATGCGACGACGACGTAGCCGATCCGGTCGAAATGGATCAGCGAGCCGTCCGGCGCTTGCGCGATGATCGCGCCGGCGAGCATCGAACCGAGCCCGCCGGAGAGCTGCTGGAGTGAGGCGCTGATCGCGCTGAACGAGCCGCGCTGGCTGGGGTCGGGGATCGCCGACATCAGCGCCTGCGACGGGATCATGCGCGAGAAGATGCCGACGAACATCAGGACGTTGACGAGGATCGCGGTCGCGAGCGAGACGTGGCCGAGATGGGTGTAGATCAGCACCATGATGACAGACACCACGCTGCCGAAGACAAACGTCGGATATTTGCCGAACGCGTCGCTCGCCCTGCCGACCAGCGGCCCCGTGACGATGCTGAACAGGCCGGAGACGAGATAGATCGTCGGCAAATGCAGCATGTCGATGCCGAGATTGTTCACGGTGTAGGCGCTGGAGAACGGCATCAGCATGTACCCGCCCGTCGCCAGCAATGTCGTGACCGCGAAGGCCAGCGTGTAGCGCTTCTGACCGACGGTCGCGATCAGATGGTGGAATGGGTTCTTGTCCTGCTTCAGCCGCAGATGCGCGTCGACCGGCTCCATGGCGAAGGCGATGATGGCGATCGCCGCGATCGACAGGCCGACGATCGCGGCGAAGCAGACATGCCAGTTCCAGTGATTGGCGAGAAACAGCCCGGCCGGAATGCCGAGCACCTGGCTCGCGGCGAACGCCGTCTGGACGAATCCCATCACGCGGCCGCGCAAATGCAGCGGGAACAGGTCGGTGATGATGGCCAGCACGACCGAGCCGATCACGCCGCCGAACAATCCGGTCACGATCCTGCCGAGCAGCAGCACATGGTAGGTCTGCGCCATTGCGCAGAGCAGGGTGCCGAGCGTGAAGCCGACATAGAAGAACAGCAGCAGGCGCTTGCGGTCGAAGCGGTCGGCAAAGCCGGCGGCCAAAATACCCGACAGTCCCGCGCTGAATGCGTAGGCCGACACCGCGACGCCGAATTGGGTGGCCGTGATGTCGAGCGCGGGCATCAGGATGGCGCCAAGCGGCGACATGATGATGAAATCGAGGATGATCGTGAACTGCGTGAACGCGAGCAGCGCGATGAGGAGCGCCTGGTAGCGCGAAAAGCCGCGCTGGCGGTCCTGTTGATCGTCGATAGGCGCAGCTAACGTCTGTTCGGTCATGACATCTCATTGGTGATGAGCGGGGCAAGGGCGCGGGGGATCGGCAACAGATGGGGTCGGTGGGGACGATTTTCACGGGGCGCATGACGCAAGTTGTGCCGGACCATGAAGCTCGCGCCGGGTTGTGGGATCCATGCAACAGCCCGGGGGCCGGAAGCCCTCTATCTCCGCTCGCAACCTTGATCGCGTGCCACGCACCTGCCGCCAGCTGCATGGCGGTGATCTGCCCGGCCCCGTGAGGGCATGACCGCGGTTGCGCGGACGGCCCGCAATGGCTACATCGCGGGCAATCCGAATTAGCCTATTGTGCCGACAGACCGATTCGACCCGAGGTTTTGAAACGCCATGACCGTACGCCTGCACCGCGGCGACCTGCCCGACCTGTCCCGCTACACCGGAGCGGTGGCGATCGACACCGAGACCATGGGGCTGAACCCGCACCGCGACCGGCTCTGCGTGGTGCAGCTCTCGCCCGGCGACGGCAGTGCCGACGTCGTGCAGATCCCCAAGGGCCACACCGACGCGCCGAACCTGAAGGCGCTCTTGGCCAATCCCGCCATCACCAAGATCTTCCACTTCGCGCGGTTCGACGTCGCGGTGCTGTACCAGAGCTTCGGCGTCATGACCGGGCCGATCTATTGCACCAAGATCGCCTCCCGCCTGACCCGCACCTATACCGACCGCCACGGCCTCAAGGACCTCGTGCGCGAGGTCCTCAATGTCGACCTTTCCAAGCAGCAGCAATCCAGCGACTGGGGCTCCGACAACCTGACCGAGCCGCAGCTCGCCTATGCCGCCTCCGACGTGCTGCACCTGCACGCCCTGCGCGAGCGGCTCGACGCCATGCTGGTGCGGGAAGGCCGTACGGGGCTGGCCAAGGCCTGCTTCGACTTCCTGCCGACCCGCGCCTTGCTCGACCTCCAGGGCTGGGCGGAAGAGGACATTTTCGCGCATTCCTGACACCTCGACGGGCGGCTAGGTTGGGCCAATCGCCCCGTTTCGGACACTTTCGTATCGGCCTGTCCGAGGCTGCATATTCAGGCGGCGCCGGGTACAATGGCGCGCACTTGACCGGACCAGGCGAGCGACACCTCAGGAGCCCAGGTGAATTCGGCCCAGAATCCCACCTACGACGCCGCGCTTGCGGCGAAGTTTGCCAGCGCGGCGCGTCACAGCCGCTTGGTGCGGATTCTGCGCGTCGCGGTCCCGGGCGCGGTGCTGTTGTCCCTGGCCGCCATCGTCGGCGTCTCGATCTTCAATCCATTTCGCATGCTGTTGCCGAAGCTGCCGCTCGATTCCGGAAACCTGGTGGTATCGGGCACCAAGATCACGATGGAATCGCCGCACCTCGCCGGCTACACGCCGGACCGGCGGCCGTACGAGCTCTGGGCCAAGACCGCGACGCAGGACATCACCGACCCCGACCATGTCGATCTCTCGGACCTTCGCGCAAAGGTCCTGATGGAAGATCAATCGACCCTGTTCCTCGATGCCCGCACCGGCCGCTTCGACAACAAGCAGCAGCAGCTCGACCTGCACAAGGACATCTTCCTGCGCACCTCGACCGGCTATGAGGCGCGGCTGAACTCGGCCTTCGTCGACATGGGCAAGGGCACGGTCTCGTCGGACGAACGAGTCGACGTCAAGCTGACCAACGGCACGCTGACCGCGGATCGGCTGCGCATCACGGAAGGCGGCGATCTCATCCGCTTCGAGGGCAATGTGGTGATGCATCTGGACAAGCTGGATGACCCCGCCGCTGCTCAGCCCGCGCCGGCCGAGCCGACGCCGCCGGTGAAGACACGTACGCCGCAGAACAAGTCCGCCAATTCAAAGTGATTTTCATGATCAGGTTTTTCCCGCGCAACGACAGCAAACGGTGCGCCGCCATCGGTGCGGCCGCGCTTGCCGCCACTGTCGCGCTGATGGCAACGGGCGCGGCGATCGCACAGAGCACGATGCAAGGCGTGCCGAATGCGATGCAGGGCTTCTCGCAGAACCGCGATCAGCCGATCCAGATCGAGGCCGCTTCGCTCGAGATGCGCGACAAGAAGAAGGAGGCGACCTTCGCCGGCAACGTGAAGGTCATCCAGGGCGACACCACCATGACCTCGAAGACGCTGGTGGTGTTCTACGAATCCGGCGGCGACAAGCCGGCGACGCCGCAGCCCGCGGCGAAGGGGGCCAAGGCGGCCCCGATGCAGTCGGCGACGCCGGGCCCGGGCGGCAGTTCCTCGATCAAGCGGCTGGAGGCGCGCGGCAATGTCGTGGTCACCCAGAAGGACCAGGTAGTCACCGGCGACACCGCCGTGTTCGACACCAAGACCAACCTCATCACCATGCTCGGCGGCACGGGCGGCCAGGTGGTCCTGACGCAGTGCAAGAACGTGCTGCGCGGTGACCGTCTGATGGTCGACATGACGACGGGCGTGTCGCGTGTGGAATCCGACAATGGCAGGGTGCAGGCCCTGCTGCCGCAGGGTGGCGGCAGTGATTGTGGCCAGGGGGCGCAGGGCGCCAAGCCCGGCGCGGCGTCGCCCCTGCAACTGCCCGGCGCAACTAAACCGAAGTAAATTCAACAGCTTGTGTCGGACGCTCCCGATCCGAGGTTGAAGCTTGCCCGGCGAGACTGTATCTAGCGCGCAGGGCTTTCGAAGCGGGGTCCTCCGCTTACCGGGCGTGTTTCACTGGGCATGAGACATCCCTTCACCCATGCTGCGTCGGCGAATCGTAACGCCGCTGCGGCAGATCGCGCGAAGACCGCGCAAAAAACTGCGCGAGGCTAGAAGGCGGGGATGGTCGATCTTTTCAGCATGTTCCGTCGGCGCCCCGCCAAGCGCGGCCGGCCAGGATTTGCACGTCAGGACATCACCGCGCTCGGTGACAGCGTCGGCGGGCTGGTGGCGAGCCCTGTGCGCGACGCGCCGCCGATCGCCCGGGACCAGCCGATGCACGCGCCCGACCACTTTCAGACCGATTATCAAACCGAGCCGCCGCGGGCGCAGGCGGTCCACCCGGTCAGGACCGCCGCCAGGCCGAACGGCGCCGGCGGGCCGCAGCTTCTGAAGCGGCCGGGCTTCCTGGCTGTGCATAGCGTGGAAAAGGCCTTTGGCAGCCGCCAGGTGGTGCGCGGCGTCAGCATCTATGTGCGCCGCGGCGAAGCGGTCGGCCTGCTCGGCCCGAACGGCGCCGGCAAGACCACCGTGTTCTACATGATCACCGGCCTGATCAAGGCCGATCGCGGCGCGATCGAGCTCGACGGCCACGACGTCACGAAACTCCCGATGTATCAGCGCGCGCGGCTCGGCATCGGCTATCTGCCGCAGGAAGCCTCGATCTTCCGCGGCCTCACCGTCGAGCAGAACATCCGCGCCGTGCTCGAAGTGGTCGAGCCTTCGCGCAAGAAGCGCGAGCAGCAGCTCGACTCGCTGCTCGACGAATTCAACATCACGCGCCTGCGCAAATCACCGTCGATCGCGTTGTCCGGCGGCGAGCGGCGCCGCGTCGAGATCGCGCGCGCGCTGGCGACGCGTCCGAACTACATGCTGCTCGACGAGCCCTTCGCCGGCATCGATCCGATCGCGGTCGGCGACATCCAGGATCTCGTCCGCCATCTCACCAATCGCGGCATCGGCGTGCTCATCACCGACCACAATGTGCGCGAGACGCTCGGCCTCACCGATCGTGCCTATATCGTCTATGCCGGGGAAATCTTGACCGAGGGCAGCCCGGATGAGATCGTCGCCGATCCGGACGTTCGCCGCCTTTACCTTGGCGAGGAATTCCGCCTCTAGCCTGTTTTTGCGTTACGTCAAGACGTGTACATCAGGCTCAGACTAGGATAAGCAAAAATCGGACCAACTTTTGGGATCGGTTCTTGCTTCATGGCGCTCACGCAGAGATTAGAGTTCCGGCAATCGCAGTCGCTGGTCATGACGCCGCAGCTGATGCAGGCGATCAAGCTGCTGCAATTGTCCAATCTCGATCTCACGACCTTCGTGGAAGAGGAACTCGAGCGTAATCCGCTGCTGGAGCGGGCCAATGACGAGGCCTCCGGCGGCGAAGCCCCGGCCGAGGCCGGCCAGTTCAGCGATTCCGACGGCGGCCACAACGACGAGCCGGGCGGCGGTCCGGGCGAGGCGTTCGAGCCGGGCCAGGAAGAATGGATGAGCAAGGATCTCGGCACCCGCGCCGAGATCGAGCAGACCCTGGACACGGGCCTGGACAATGTCTTCTCCGAGGAGCCGGCCGAGGCCGCGGCGCGCAACGCCCAGGACGCCGCGCCGACAACCTACACGGAATGGGGCGGCGGCGCCTCCGGCGACGAGGACTACAATCTCGAGGCGTTCGTCGCCGCCGAGGTCACGCTCGGCGATCATCTCGCCGAGCAGCTCTCGGTCGCATTCACCGCACCCGCGCAGCGCATGATCGGCCAGTACCTGATCGATCTCGTCGACGAGGCCGGCTATCTGCCGCCGGATCTCGGCCAGGCCGCCGAGCGACTTGGCGCCTCGCAGCGGGAGGTCGAGGACGTCCTGGCCGTGCTGCAAAAATTCGATCCGCCCGGCGTCTGCGCGCGCAATTTGAGCGAATGCCTGGCGATCCAGCTCCGCGAGCTCGACCGCTACGACCCGGCGATGCAGGCGCTGGTCGAGCATCTCGATCTCCTCGCCAAGCGCGACATCGCGGGCTTGCGCAAGGTTTGCGGCGTCGACGACGAGGACATCGCCGACATGATCGGCGAGATCCGCCGTCTCAACCCCAAGCCCGGCATGAAATTCGGCGCGGCGCGGCTCCAGACCATGGTGCCCGATGTCTATGTCCGTCCGGGTCCGGACGGCGGCTGGCATGTCGAGCTCAACAGCGACACCTTGCCGCGCGTGCTGGTCAACCAGACCTACTATTCCGAGCTGTCGAAGAAGATCGGCAAGGACGGCGACAAGTCCTATTTCACCGACGCGCTCCAGAACGCGACCTGGCTCGTGCGCGCGCTCGACCAGCGTGCCCGCACCATCCTGAAAGTTGCAACCGAGATCGTGCGCCAGCAGGACGGCTTCTTCACCCATGGCGTCGCGCACCTGCGGCCGCTGAACCTGAAGGCCGTCGCCGACGCCATCCAGATGCATGAATCCACGGTGTCGCGCGTCACCGCCAACAAATACATGGCGACCAATCGCGGCACGTTCGAGCTGAAATATTTCTTCACCGCCTCGATCGCCTCGGCCGACGGCGGCGAGGCGCATTCGGCCGAAGCCGTGCGCCACCACATCAAGCAGCTGATCGATTCGGAAGCGCCGGCCGCGATCCTGTCGGATGATACCATCGTGGAACGGTTACGCGCCTCGGGCATTGATATTGCCCGCCGCACGGTCGCGAAGTACCGCGAAGCCATGCGCATTCCTTCCTCGGTGCAACGTCGCCGCGACAAGCAGAGCGCTCTTGGTAACGTCCTCTCTACCGCAATGTCCGATCGCTCCCGCAACCCAGAGCCGGCCTGATTGCGCTGGCGCCAAATCGCGCTACTCTCAATCTCCCATCGAGACCGATCCATGCGCGCGCATGATCCGGACCCGGAGGGCCGCGCCAGCGCCAGGTGTGCAGCGGTTGTCCGCATGGATCACGCGCAGACAAGAACCTAACCAGGTGAGGTTCACATGACTCTCCGCATTTCGGGAAAGAGCGTCAGTGTCGGCGAGGCCCTGCGCGGCCGCGTTTCCGACCGGACCGAAGAGGTCCTGCGCAAATATTTCGACGGCAATTATTCCGGCCACATCACGCTGAGCAAGGATGGCTTCGGCTTCCGGACCGATTGCGCGCTGCATCTCGATTCGGGAATTACGCTGGAGGCCGATTCGAACGCGCCGGACGCCTATGCCAGCGCCGACCAGGCGCTCGTGATGATCGAGAAGCGGCTCAAGCGCTACAAGAGCCGGCTCAAGGACCGCTCGGCCCGCAAGGCCCATGTCGCCTCCGCCGCTCTCGCGGCCATGGACGCCACCAGCTACGTGCTGGAGGCGCCGGGCGAGGGTGAGGACGAGGACGAGGTCACCGGCTACAGCCCGGTGATCATCGCCGAGGCAACCACCTCGCTGAAGCAGCTGTCGGTCAGCGAAGCCGTCATGGAACTCGACCTCAGCGGGGCACCCTGCCTGGTGTTCCAGCATGGCTCCAGCGGCCGGGTGAACATCATTTACCGCCGGGCCGACGGCAATGTGGGCTGGGTCGACCCGCCCGGAGGCAAGGCAGATGGCAAAGCGGGCGGTTAAGGCCGGATTCGGGCCCCGTACGATCCGCAGGCCTTAACAATGACCGGGGCAAAGCCGCACGCAGGAGTTGGCACCGGGATTGCGTTGGAGTAGAAGCGCCCCACATCAGGACCGGGGCTAAGTCCCCCTCCTGCTTCACCTTCTTGACGCCGGCCCGGCGTGGTTTCTCTCCAAGCTGGCCAATTCGGAACCTGACGGTTTAATTCACCTCGGAAACCCTCCATGCCGATTACCGATCTGGTCGCACCCGAGGCGATTCTCCCGGCATTGAAGGTCAACAGCAAGAAGCAGGCCTTGCAGGAGCTCGCGGCCAAGGCTGCCGAGCTGACCGGGCAGAACGAGCGCGCCGTGTTCGAGGTGCTGCTGCAGCGGGAGAAGCTCGGCACCACCGCGGTCGGCTATGGCGTCGCGATTCCCCACGGCAAGCTGCCCAAGCTGGAAAAGATCTTCGGCCTGTTCGCGCGCCTCGATCGCCCGATCGATTTCGAATCGATGGACGGCCAGCCGGTCGATCTCGTCTTCCTGCTGCTCGCCCCCGAAGGGGCCGGCGCCGATCATCTCAAGGCGCTCGCCCGTATCGCCCGCCTGTTGCGCGACCAGGACATCGCCAAGAAGCTGCGCGCCTCGCGCGATGCCCAGGCGATCTACTCGGTGCTCGCGCTGCCGCCGGCGACGGCGGCCTAAGGCCGCCCGATCTGCTTTCTTGAGTGCGTTTAGAGGGTGCGCGACAGATAGCGTACCGTTTTGCTGCCCTTGTGGATGCTTGCGCGGCCGACCTCGGCAAATCCCAATGCAGCGTGAAAGGCATCCGACGCCGGATTCGGAGGCTGCTGGTTAACTTCGCAGACAATGCGATCGTACCCGGCCTCGGCCGCGCGATCGAACAGGTCGGCATAAAGCCGGCGCGCGCATCCCATGCCTCGAGCGGAAGCTGCGACCACGATCCGGTCGACATAGACAAAGCGCGCGTAGCGGGATCGAAACCACAGGAAGTTCGGGCTGTCGTATTGTCCGTCCTGATCCAATGCGATCATGAAAGCATCGAGATTGCCGATCCTGCGGGCGTAGAAGGCTTGCGCGACGAGGTCTTGCAGCCGCTCGCGCTCAAGCCATGACAACTCCTCTGCGTGGCTGTTGTTGAGCGCAAGCAGGGCGTCACAAAGCGGTGTGCCGGACGAAATCTCGAATTTGGTGACCGGGACGGGTGCGATCATGTTCATGGCGACGATCTACCAGCCGCGAGATGCAAAGCAAAACCGGCACAGGTTTGCTTGCCCGAACTTGTGGCGGCGCCTGCGGCGTAACCCTCACCCGTTCGAACCGAAGCCGCGCCGTCTGCGACTTATTTCGCAGCCGGGCGCTGTGATATCTCGTCACCATATCCACCGGCGACCGGCACGGCTTCGGCGCAGGAGTTTTGAGATATGGTTTGCGGTTCGATCGGCCGGGTCTTCGGCCTGCTTTGCTCGGTCACCATCGCCGCCACGGCCATGGCCCATGCCGACGAGGCATCCAACGACCGCGTCATCGCGGAAAAGACCGAGATCATTGTAGCCGACCCGACCAATGCGGTCGCTTACGAGTTGCGTGGCGAAGCCTGGTACATGAAGCGGGACAAGGACCGCGCCTTCGAGGACTGCAGCGCTGCGATACGGATCGATCCGAATTTCGGGCGGGCTTACAATTGTCGTGGGCGCGCCTATTCGGCCAAAGGCGATCGGGATCACGCTTTGGCCGACTACAACGAGGCCATTCGCCTCGATCCCGGCTACGGACCGTCTTACCCCTCGCGGGCGCAGGAATATTTCAACAGGCGCGACTTCGATCTCGCGATCGCCGGGTTCACCGAGGCGATCGAACGCAATCCCAAACAAGCCTATTTTGCGACTGTCATGAGAGGGGAGGCGTATGCGGCGAAGGGCGACACCGATCACGCCGTCGCCGATTACACCGAGGCCATGCAGCGGAATCCGGCGGCCGCGTGGCCCTACGAGCTGCGAAGCGCCGTCCATTTCGACAAAGGCGAGATCGACGAGGCTCTCGACGACTGCAACAGCGCGGTCCGTCTGGAGCCCGGGAGTGCCGGCGGCCATTATTGCCGGGCCGTCGTCCTCCTGAAAAAGGACGACCCCGATGGGGCCATCCGGGAGTTTGACGAAGTCACACGGATCGCTCCGGCTTTCGTGAAGGCCTATCTGGCGCGCGCCGTCGCCTGGCACAAGAAGGGCGACGACAAACATGCCATCGCCGATTTCGACGAAGCGATCAGGCTTCAGCCCGGCAATTCGACGGCCTACAACAATCGCGCCGCTGCGTTTCGCGACATGGGACAGCATGATCGCGCGCTCGCCGACTACAACGAGGCAATCCGGCTCGATCCCGGCAATCAGGTCGCTTTGGTCAATCGCGGCATCCTCTACATGAAGATGTCCGACGCCAAACATGCGCGCGCGGATTTCAACAGCGTGCTCGCGCTGCCGCCGACCGACAAATGGGCCACCGACACGGCGCGCGAAGGGCTTGGCTTTCTGAAATGACGCGTGGGTAGGGCAGTAGCCTCACACTCCGTCATTGCGAGAGTGCAGGCGATCTGTCGCCCAAATAGAAACGGGCACGCCTTCGTGCGAAGGCATGCCCGCTGAAATCCTATTCGTGCGACGCTCAGTGCACGCTGACGGCTTGCAGCTCGTTGCTCCAGGCGTTGGCGACCGCGGCTTCGCGGCTGTCGGTCAGCATGATCGGCGTGCCATCGGCGGCGTGGAGCGCGAAGAGCTTCAGGCCGGGCGCAATCTTCGGAGCCTCGGGGAACAGCCCAGGCACGTCCTCGGAGCGGATCTGCTTCACATAGGCGATATGGCCTTCGCCGAGGGTTGCCAGCGTCTCCGGAGAGACGTTCTTGGCTTCGTATTCGAACGCAACGTGACCTTCACTCATGGTCTCGACTCCTTCACAGAAACTAAGCGGTCGAGTCCGCTACTCGTTCCATTATTCGTGCTCATTGATAGCGATTGTCTTAACGATCCTCTCCGGTTCAGGCCGGGCCAGGTCGATCGACAACAACCCGTTCTTCAGATCCGCACCCAGCACCAGCATCCCCTCCGCCAGCACGAAGGTGCGCTGGAAGTGACGCGCGGCGATGCCGCGATGGATGTATTGCCGGGTCTTGTCGTCCTGCTGCCGCCCGCGGATCACGAGCTGGTTTTCCTCAATGGTTACATCGAGTTGGTCGCGCGTGAATCCGGCGACCGCCAGCGTGATGCGCAAACGCTCGGGCTGGCCGTCCGACCGGTCGCACCTCTCGATATTGTAGGGAGGGTAACCGTCGGCGCCTTTGACGACCCGATCGAGCACGCGCTCGATCTCGTCGAAGCCCAGAAGGAACGGACTGGAAAGCGTGGGAACACGAGACATAGTTTACAAAGTCCTCTCGAAGCGACTTTGGCATTTCAGGGCCCGGAAGCGGCGCCCCTTGGTCAGCAATATGGGCATATCCCCGTGGTGGTTCAAGGACGTAGCGCTGGGCTGTGGATTCATTGCTTCCAGCGGCGCCTGGCCCAACATCGCATAGATGCTCCAGGATCATCGTAGCCGGGAGCAGCCCCGGGTCATGACGAATCTGACCGACGATTTATCCCAATGAAAACAGGCCCCTTCTACTGTGCATGGGGTTGTTTTCGCGGTTTTTGATCGAGCGGCCCCGCGGAACCGCTCAGGCCTCCAGCCGCGTCCGCCCGTCGTCGCTGAAAAGGTGCAGCTTCGGCCGTATCGCGGCGACCCGGATTCTTGCCCCGATCGCTGGTGCCTCGGTGCCGGGGATGCGGACGATGACCTCGCCGGGCGGCAGCTCGCCGGGCGTGGCGGCGACCCGCTGGTCTTCCTGCTCGCGGGAACCGTAGACGAAGGTCTCGGCGCCGACGCGCTCGATCGCTTCCACGGTGAGCGGCAGGGCGACGCCGCCGGCTGGGGTCTGGTCGGTGATGACGAAATCCTCCGGGCGGATGCCGAGGACGCCGGCCTCAGTCGCACTGCCACCGAGCTGCGATTTGATCTCGTCGGAGCGCGTCGACATCAGATTCATCGGCGGTGCTCCGATGAACGAGGCGACGAAGGTCGTGGCCGGCTTCTCGTAGATCGCCAGGGGATTGCCGACCTGCTCGACCTGTCCGCCGTTCATCACGACGAGAACGTCGGCGAGCGTCATCGCCTCGAGCTGGTCGTGGGTGACGTAGATCGAGGTCGTGTTGAGCCGGCGCTGCAATTTGCGGATCTCGACGCGCATCGCGATGCGCAGCTTGGCATCGAGGTTCGAGAGCGGCTCGTCGAACAAAAACACCTTCGGCTGGCGCACGATGGCGCGACCCATCGCGACGCGCTGGCGCTGGCCGCCGGAGAGCTGGCGCGGCTTGCGCTCCAGCATCGAGGTGAGCTCGAGCACGCGCGCGGCTTCCTCGACGCGGGTCTTGATCTCGGCTTCCGCCATGCCGCGGTTGCGCAGGCCGTAAGCCATGTTGTTGTAGACGCTCATATGCGGATAGAGCGCGTAGTTCTGGAACACCATCGCGATGTCGCGATCGGCGGGCTCGATCTGGTTGACGACGCGGCCGCCGATGTCGATCTCGCCGCCGGTGACGGTCTCGAGCCCCGCAACCATGCGCAGCAGCGTGGACTTGCCGCAGCCGGAGGGGCCGACCAGCACGCAGAACTGCCCGTCGGCGACATCGACGTTGACGCCTTTGATGGCCTCGAAGCCGCCGGTGTAGGTCTTGCGGACATTGCGCAGGGTGACGTTAGCCATGAAAACTCACTTCCAAGAACCTACTTTTCCGTCTCGACCAGGCCGCGCACGAACAGTCTCTGCATGGCGACGACGACGAACACCGGCGGCAGCATGGCCAGCACGGCGGTCGCCATCACGATCGGCCATTCGGTCAGCGCGTCGGTGGTGGTGATCATCTTGCGGATGCCGACCTGGATGGTCTGCATGTCGTCGCGGGTGGTGATGAGCAGCGGCCAGAGATATTGATTCCAGCCGAGGATGAACAGGATCACGAACAGCGCCGCCATGTTGGTGCGCGACAGCGGCAGCAGCGTGTCCCAGAAGAAGCGCAAGGGACCGGCGCCGTCGATGCGCGAGGCCTCCAGCAATTCGTCCGGCACGGTCATGAAGAACTGGCGGAACAGCAGCGTCGCGGTGGCCGATGCGATCAGCGGCAGCGACAGGCCCGCATAGCTGTCGAGCATGTGCAGGTCGGCGACGATCTTGTAGGTCGGATAGATGCGGACCTCGACCGGCAGCATCAAGGTGATGAAGATGATCCAGAAGATCGCCATCCGGAACGGAAAGCGGAAATACACGATCGCATAGGCCGAGATGATCGAGATCGCGATCTTGCCGATCGCGATCGCCAGCGCCATCACCAGCGAATTGAGCATCATGTTGCCGACGGGCTCGCGGGTCGAGCCGCTCGTGCCGACGAAGATGGTCTGGTAGTAGACCTCGAAGAAGTGCCCGCCCGGCAGCAGCGACATCTGCCCGTTCGCGATCAGTGCGTTGTCCTGGGTCGAGGCGACGATCGCGATGTAGACCGGGAATGCGACGATCGCGATCCCGATCCAGAGAATGAAATGGGCGACGTAGCGCCTGATGCCCTCGTCCTCGACCATCAGTAGGTCACCTTGCGTTCGACGAAGCGGAACTGGATTCCCGTCAGCACGATGACCATGACCATCAGGATCACCGATTGCGCCGCCGAGCTGCCGAGATTGCCGCCGAGCCGGCCGTCGGAATAGACCTTGTAGACCAGCGTGACCGTCGATGTTCCGGGCCCGCCGCGGGTCATGGTGTCGATGATGCCGAAGGTGTCGAAGAAGGCGTAGACGATGTTGACGACCAGCAGGAAGAAGATCGTGGGCGACAGCAGCGGGAAGGTCACGGTCCAGAACCGCCGCATCGGCCGCGCGCCGTCGATCGCGGCGGCCTCGAACACGCTTTTCGGGATGGCTTGCAGGCCGGCGAGGAAGAACAGGAAATTATAGGAGATCTGCTTCCACGCGGCGGCGAGGATGATCAGCGCTGCGGCCTGGTTGCCGTCGAGCAGCGGATTCCAGTCGACGCCCAGGCCGCGCAGATAGCGCGAGAGCACGCCAAGCGAGGGATGCAGCATGAAGATCCAGAGCACGCCGACCACGGGCGGCGCGACCGCATAGGGCCAGATCAGGAGCGTGCGGTAGAGCATCGAGCCGCGCAGCGGCTTGTCGGCCATCACGGCGAGCAGCAGCGCAAAGGACAGCGACGAGACGGCGATCGCGAACGAGAAGAAGAAGGTGCGGACGATCGCCTCGAAATAGGCAGGATCCCTGAACAGCTCGATGTAATTGTCGAACCAGACAAAGGTGCTCGACAGACCAAAGGCATCCTGGAGCAGGAAGGACTGGATCACCGCCTGCAGGGCCGGCCAGTAGAAGAAAATCAGGACGATCGCGAGCTGCGGCGCAACCAGCGCGTAAGGCAATAGCTTTGACTGGAAAATGGCTTGCTTTTGCATGATGTCAGCAGAAGCGGCAGGCCGGGTCGCGGCCTGCCGCTTCGATGCCTCACTTCACAGCGGTCTTTTCGAACTGCCGCAGCATCGTGTTGCCGCGTTCGACAGCGGCGTCGAGCGCCTGCTTGGCGGTCTTCTTGCCGGCCAGCGCCTGCTCGATCTCTTCCGACCAGACGTCACGCAGCTGCACCATGTTGCCGAGGCGCAGACCGCGCGAGTTCTCGGTCGGCTCCTTGTTGGTCAGCTCGAGCAGCGGGGTCTCGAGATAGGGCTGGTCCTTGTAGAAGCCCTCGGCCTTGGCCTTCTCATAGGCCGCCTTGGTGATCGGCAGATAGCCGGAGGCCTTGTGGATGTAGACTTGGCGATCGGTGTCGGAGAGGAACGTCAGGAATTTTGCGACGCCCTTGTATTCCTCGGCCGACTTGCCGCCCATGACCCAGAGCGAAGCGCCGCCGATGATCGAGTTCTGCGGCGCGCCCTTGACGTCGGGATAATAGGGCATCGGCACGGCGTTGAAGTTGAACTTGGCCTGTGCCTTGACGTTGCCGAAGAAGGCCGACGACGTCAGGTAGATCGCGCACTCACCCGAGGTGAAGCGGCCTTCGCCGGTGTTGGTGCGGCCGGCGTAGTCGTAGGTCTTGTCCTTCTGAAGTTCGACCAGCTTCTCGAGATGCTTGACCTGGAGCGGGCCGTTGAACTCGAGCTTGGTGTCGAAGCCGTCGAGGCCGTTCGCCTTGGTCGAGAGCGGCACGTTGTGCCAGGCGGAGAGCTGCTCGAGGTTGACCCAGGTGATCCATGAGCCGGAGAAGCCGCAGGTCGGATGACCGTTGTCGTGCAGCTTCTTGGCGACCTCGAACACTTCGGGCCAGGTCTTCGGGATCTCGGCGTTGACCTTCTTGAACTCGTCGAGGTTGACCCACATCACGGTCGAGGACGAGTTGAAGGGGAACGACAGCATCTCGCCCTTCGACGTGGAGTAGTAGCCGGTGATGGCGGGCAGATAGATCTTGGGATCGAACTTCTCGCCGGCGTCGGCCATCAGCTTGTAGACGGGCTTCACGGCGCCGGTCGCGGCCATCATGGTCGCGGTGCCGACTTCGAACACCTGCATGATGTGCGGCGCGTTGCCGGCACGGAACGCGGCGATGCCCGCGTTCATCGTGTCGGGATAGTTGCCCTTGTAGGTCGGGATGACCTTGTAGTCGCTCTGCGACGCGTTGAAGTCGGTGGCAAGCTTGACGATGACGTCGTTGTTGGCGCCGGTCATCGCGTGCCACCACTGGATTTCGGTCACGGCCAGGGCCGGCGAGGCCGACATGCCGACCGTGATTGCAAATGCGGCAGCCGCCCCAAAGTGTCGAAGTGCCATCAAGAAAACCTCCCTTGGCCGTCAATAAAGAAGCGCTTGCGCTAGCAGCGCCATATGACGTTCACATGACTGTGTAAGCGGCCGAAACGAAAGCGGCAAGCGTTGGAAAAGGGAAGCCGTCAAATAGGCGAATGCGACGCGGACAGCCTCGTCCGTTCGCGCTGCACACGCGTGGGTCGCGCCGCAGTGCGGCATTGCTCGTGTGAGGTCGACGATCAGGCCGCGGGCTCCAAAACCTCTCCCGCTTGCGGGAGAGGTCGCGCCGAAGGCGCGGGTGAGGGCTCTCTCCTCTGGGGGATTGTCCCATTGCGGAGACACCCTCTCCCCAACCCTCTCCCGCAGGCGGGAGAGGGAGCGCAGCATCGTTGCCCTAGCGCTTGCGCTCGGGGCCGCAGACCGTGCCCTTCTCGACCATCGCGTCGATCTCGGCCTTGGAATATCCGAACTCGCCCAGCACCTCCGCCGAGTGCTGGCTGAATTTCGGCGGCAGCCGGCGCAGGCTCGGCTTGCTGCGATCGAGCCGGATCGGCGAGGCGACGCCCTTGTACCAGTCCTTCTCGATAATATCGCCGCGGTAGATCGTGTGCGGGTTCGTCAACGCCTGGTCGATCTTCTGCACCGGGCCCGCGGGCAGGCCCGCCGCGAGCAGGCGATTGCAGAGCGGCTCGGCCTCATGCTGGCTGAACACCGCGGCAAGCTCGGCGCGCAGCGCCTCGCGATTGGCGATGCGGTCTTTGTTGCGTGCAAAGCGCGGATCGGTGCCGAGCTCGGGCTTGCCGATCTCCTTGGCGAGCTTGCGGAAGGTGCCGTCATTGCCGACGCCGATGAAGATGTTGTCGGTCCTGGTCGGGAAGATCGCGTAAGGCACGAGATTCGGATGCTCGTTGCCGGTGAGGCCCGGCGGCTTGCCATGCATGAAATAGTTCGCGGTGTGCGGATGCATGATGGCAAGGCCGGTCTCGTACAGCGTGGTCTCCAGGAACTGGCCCTTGCCCGAGCGCTGCCGCTCCGACAGCGCCATCAGGATGCCGATCGCTGCATAGAGGCCGGTCGTGATGTCGACCAGCGGCACGCCGATCCGCATCGGGCCGCTTTCGGGCGAGCCGGTGGCCGCGATCATGCCGGTCATGGCCTGGATGATGGCATCATAGCCGGGATTGCCGCCGCGCGGGCCGTCGGCGCCGAAGCCGCAGATCCGGCAATGCACGAGGCGCGGGAATTTCTCGCGCAGCACCTCGTTGCCGATGCCCCATTTCTCCAGCGTGCCCGGCTTGAAATTCTCGATCAGGACGTCGGCCGTCTCCAGCATCTTGAGCAGCACGACGCGGCCGCCCTCGGAGGCGAGGTCGAGGCCGATCGAGCGCTTGTTGCGGTTGATGCCGATGAAATAGGCCGCGTCCTCGTCGTGGAAGGGAGGGCCCCAGTCGCGCACCTCGTCGCCGGCGGGCGGCTCGACCTTGATCACGTCGGCGCCATGGTCGGCGAGGATCTGGGTGCAGTAGGGGCCGCCGAGCACGCGCGTGAGATCGATGACGCGCAATCCGCTCATTGCACCCATAACGGCTTCAGTCATGCCTTCGCTTCCCCTGTGTCGGTCGTTGGATCACAGGCCTAGCGAGATTTATTTGCGCCAGCAATGGCGCCGGGCGTGGAGCCGTATGCGCCGCGGCGCGGCCATCCCGCGAGGTGGCAAATTCAAACGGAAGCGGCCGGCCCGAGGGGGATCCCGGGCCAGCCAATCCGCCGTTTGATCAGACGACCGTCAGGCGAACGTCGACATTGCCGCGCGTGGCATTGGAATAGGGGCACACCTGGTGCGCCTTCGCGACCAGCGCCTCGGCTTCGGCACGGGCGAGGCCCGGCAGCGAGACGGCGAGGTCGATGTCGAGGCCGAAGCCGCCTTCGGAGCGCGGGCCGATGCCGACGGTCGAGGTGACGGTGGCGTCGGCGGGAACCTTGGGGCCGCCCTGCGAGGCCACGAACTTCATCGCGCCGATGAAGCAGGCGGCGTAGCCGGCCGCAAACAGCTGCTCGGGATTGTTGCCGGCGCCGCCGCCGCCGCCGAGCTCCTTCGGCGTGGTGAGCTTGACGTCGAGCGCGCCGTCGAGGGTCGCAGCATGGCCGTCGCGGCCGCCGGTGGCTTTTGCGCTGGTCTTGTAAAGGACGTTCACGGACATTTTCGTCTCCCTGGGTTTCGGTGGGGTGCGATGTCTATCGCAGACAATTAGATTGTGCACAATTGAAATTGCGACGTCTCACATTTAATTGTTCGCAATTGAATGTACGGCGGCGCGGCCCCACAATGCGGACAAACCTCGTGAGATTCTCCATGGCTCGGAAACCATCGGCAGCGGACGCGCCGCTGCGGCTCGACAACCAGATCTGCTTCGCGGTCTATTCGGCCGCGCACGCCTTCAATCGCGTCTACAAGCCGCTGCTCGACCGCCTCGGCCTGACCTATCCGCAATATCTGGTGATGCTGGTGCTGTGGGAGCGCGACGACGTGCCGGTCAAGGACATCGGGGAGAGGCTGTTTCTGGATTCGGGCACGCTGACGCCGCTGCTGAAGCGCCTCGAGGCCGCCCACCTCGTCAAGCGCACCCGCTCGAGCGAGGACGAGCGCCAGGTGCTGATCGCGCTGACGCCGCAGGGCCACGCGCTGAAAGACAAGGCGCGCGCCGTGCCGCAGTCGATCCTGGCGGCGTCGGACTGCTCGGTGTCGGAGCTGGTGGCGATGAAAGACGAGATCGTCGCGCTGCGCGACCGGCTCAATGCGGTGATCGGGGAGTAGTTGAGATTTAATTCAAAGCCCGCCTTCGCCCTGCGGGCTTCGGCGCGGCAGCCCTCGCTTCGCGAAGGCTGGTGGAGCCAGGCGGGATCGAACCGCCGACCTCTTGCATGCCATGCAAGCGCTCTCCCAGCTGAGCTATGGCCCCTTAAGTCTTCCAGTGGGGAGGATCCTGGGGGATCCGTCCCGGCCGGCGAGCCCTAGGCGACTCGCGCGGTGCACCCTTTTTCACAGATCAGGGCTGATCTCAAGTCTCTTCATCGCCCCCGACATCACCAATGATGTCGGTAACGTCCTCATCGCCCTCTTCTTCGTCGGCGATGAAGGTCGAATCATCGTCATCGTCGTCGTCGAGGGTCTCGTCGACCTCGATATCGTCCTCCGATTCGGGCACGACGGCCTTAACCTTGCCGGTGTTCTCCTCGGCATCGGCCTCCTCGAGGGAGACCAATTCCTCGGCCTCCGCCGGCTCCGGCGTGGTGTCCGCGGCCGCTGCGTGGCGAGCTTCGGCGCCGCGAGTCGTGCGCGCAGGCGCCACGGGCGCGATCGGGACCACTTCGCCGGTATAGGGCGAGATCACCGGATTCTTGTTGAGGTCATAGAACTTCTTGCCCGTGGTCGGGCAAATACGTTTGGTTCCGAGTTCGGACTTGGCCACGGCAGAGGAATCCTGGGAATGTCTGAAAAGCGGTGTTTCACTTGGCTAGTTGGCGGCCCGCTGTCAATAGCGCATTACGGGAGAAAGACATGCCGGTGACGGGGCGCGGACCATGTGGTACCTGCGCCCCAGCTCTCCGGAGCACATCCAAGGACACAATCTTGACCCATTCCGACCAACCGAGGCCGCTTCAGTCGCGCGCAAACGGTCCCCTGACCGGGAAAGTACGGGTGCCCGGGGACAAGTCGATCTCCCACCGCGCCCTCATCCTGGGTGCGCTCGCGGTCGGCGAGACCCGGATTTCGGGCCTGCTGGAGGGCGAGGACGTCCTCAACACCGCCAAATCCATGCAGGCGCTGGGTGCCAGCGTCGAGCGCACCGGCGATTTCGCCTGGAAGGTGCAGGGCGTGGGCGTCGCAGGCTTCGCCCAGCCCAAGGCGGCGCTGGATTTCGGCAACTCCGGCACCGGCTGCCGGCTGGTCATGGGCGCCGTCGCCGGCTGCCCGATCTCGGCGGTTTTCGACGGCGACGCCTCGTTGCGCAGCCGTCCCATGCGCCGGATTCTGGACCCGCTCGAGAAGATGGGCGCCCGGGTCGTCTCCGGCGGCGAGGGCGGCCGTCTGCCGCTGACCCTCCAGGGCGCGCGCGATCCGCTGCCGATCACCTACAAGACCCCGGTCGCCTCGGCTCAGATCAAATCCGCCGTGCTGCTCGCGGGCCTCGCCGCCCCGGGCACCACCACGGTCATCGAGAGCGAGGCCAGTCGCGACCACACCGAGCTGATGCTGAAGCACTTCGGCGCCGACATCACCTCCACCAAGGAGGGCCAGCACGGCCGCCGCATCACCCTCGTGGGCCAGCCCGAGCTGCATGGCGCCAATGTCGTGGTGCCCGCCGATCCCTCCTCGGCGGCCTTCCCGGTCGTTGCGGCGCTGATCGCCGAGGGCTCCGATGTCGTGCTGTCGGATGTCATGACCAATCCGCTGCGCACCGGCCTGTTCACCACGCTGCGCGAAATGGGCGCTTCAATCGAGGAGAGCGAGGTGCGCGGCGATGCCGGCGAGCCGATGGCGCAGCTGCGCGTGCGCGCGTCAAAGCTGCGCGGCGTCGAGGTGCCGCCGGAGCGCGCGCCGGCGATGATCGACGAATATCTCGTGCTGGCGGTGGCTGCCTCCTTCGCCGAAGGCACGACCATCATGCGCGGCCTGCAGGAGCTGCGCGTCAAGGAATCCGATCGCCTGCAGGCCACCGCCGAGATGCTGCGCGTCAACGGCGTCAAGGTCGAGGTCTCCGGCGACGATCTGATCGTCCAGGGCCGCGGTCACGTTCCGGGTGGTGGCACCGTCGCCACCCACATGGACCATCGCATCGCGATGTCCGCGCTGGTGATGGGCTGCGCCTCCGACCAGCCCGTGACCGTCGACGACACCGCCTTCATCGCCACCAGTTTCCCGGATTTCATTCCGATGATGCGTTCGCTTGGGGCCGAGTTTTCATGATTATCGCCATCGACGGGCCCGCGGCCTCGGGCAAGGGGACGCTCGGCAAGCGTCTCGCTCATCATTACGGTTATCGTCATCTTGATACCGGCGTGATCTATCGCGCGGTCGCCTATGCCCTGATGCAATCGGGCCACGATCTCCGCGACGAGGCGGCCGCGGTTGCGGCGGCGCTGGAATTGGATCCGGAAAAGTTCGGCGATCCCGCCCTGAAGACCCAGAAGGTCGGAGAGGGCGCCTCGATCGTCTCGGCGATCCCAAGGGTTCGCGAGGTCCTGGTCAATTTCCAGCGGCAATTCGCCGCCGATCCGCCGGGAGCGGTGCTGGACGGCCGGGACATTGGAACCGTGATCTGCCCCCATGCCGACGTGAAGATCTTTGTCGTGGCGGACCCCAAGGTCCGCGCCCGCCGCCGCACCATGGAGGCCAAGGCGCGGGGCGAGGCGGCGGACGAGGCGGCCGTGCTCGCCGACATCATCCAGCGCGACGAACGCGACAAGAACCGGCCGATTGCGCCGCTGAAACCCGCACCCGATGCTTACTTGCTAGATAACTCCCAACTGGATATAGAAGGCGGCGTCCGGGCCGCCATCGACATTATCGAGGCCGTCCGAGCGGGCCGGTCGCGGGGTTAAGCCGCAGCCGTCATTGGAGGAAGCGCCCGCTCCCGCTCTTTGAGGTCGATACCCCGGTCCGCCTGTTTCGGGACCGGTGCGATCGAGGCTCCGGACAAAGATTTCCACGTATCGAACGCGCGGGCCTCAGCCGGCCCGCTTCCGCCGTTCCGGTGCCAGCCGGGGCAGCAAGCGGTCGCTCGAAGGTCTTGCGGACCTTCCGACACTGCGCGTGCGATGCGCCCATGAACCCAACGGCCGGCAAGACATCCGCAACTGGAGAACAAATGGCTTCGACTTCTGCTGATACCTATAGCCCCTCGCGTGACGATTTCGCCGCGATGCTCGACGAGTCCTTCGCAGGTGGCAACCTGCAGGAAAGCTCCGTCGTCAAGGGCAAGGTGGTTGCAATTGAAAAGGACATGGCCGTCATCGACGTCGGCCTGAAGACCGAGGGCCGCGTCGCCCTGCGCGAATTTTCCGGCCCCGGCCGTGACAGCGAGATCAAGGTCGGCGACGAGGTGGAAGTGTTCCTCGATCGCATCGAGAACGCCCTCGGCGAAGCCGTGCTGTCGCGCGACAAGGCGCGCCGCGAAGAGAGCTGGGGCAAGCTCGAGAAGGCGTTCCAGAACAACGAGAAGGTCAACGGCGTCATCTTCAACCAGGTCAAGGGCGGCTTCACCGTCGACCTCGACGGTGCCGTGGCCTTCCTGCCGCGCTCGCAGGTCGACATCCGTCCGATCCGCGACGTTGCGCCGCTGATGAACAACTCGCAGCCGTTCCAGATCCTCAAGATGGACCGCCGCCGCGGCAACATCGTCGTCTCCCGCCGCACGGTGCTGGAAGAGACCCGCGCCGAGCAGCGCCAGGAGCTGGTGCAGAACCTCGAAGAGGGGCAGGTCATCGACGGCGTGGTCAAGAACATCACCGACTACGGTGCGTTCGTTGATCTCGGCGGCATCGACGGCCTGCTGCACGTCACCGACATCGCGTGGCGCCGCGTCAACCACCCGACCGAGGTGCTCTCGATCGGCCAGACCGTGAAGGTCAAGATCATCAAGATCAACCACGAGACGCACCGCATCTCGCTGGGCATGAAGCAGCTGCTGGACGATCCGTGGCAGGGCATCGAAGCCAAGTACCCGCTGGGTGCCCGCTTCACCGGCCGCGTCACCAACATCACCGACTACGGTGCGTTCGTCGAGCTCGAGCCGGGCATCGAAGGCCTGATCCACGTCTCCGAGATGTCGTGGACCAAGAAGAACATGCACCCCGGCAAGATCGTCTCGACCTCGCAGGAAGTCGAAGTGCAGGTGCTCGAAGTCGATTCCGTCAAGCGCCGCATCTCGCTCGGCCTCAAGCAGACCATGCGCAACCCCTGGGAGGTCTTCGTCGAAGGTCACCCGACCGGTTCGGTGGTCGAGGGCGAGGTCAAGAACAAGACCGAGTTCGGTCTGTTCCTGGGTCTCGAGGGCGACGTCGACGGCATGGTCCACCTCTCCGACCTCGACTGGAAGCTTCCGGGCGAGCAGGTGATCGACAACTACAAGAAGGGCGACATGGTGAAGGCCGTGGTGCTCGATGTGGACGTCGAGAAGGAGCGTATCTCGCTCGGCATCAAGCAGCTCGAAGGCGACCCCTTCGCCGAGCCGGGCGATGTCAAGAAGGGCGCGGTCGTGACCTGCGAAGTGCTCGAAGTGAAGGAGAGCGGTATCGAGGTGAAGATCGCCGGTACCGACTTCACCACCTTCATCAAGCGCTCGGAGCTCGCGCGTGACCGCAACGACCAGCGCGCCGAACGCTTTGCCGTCGGCGAGAAGGTCGATGCCCGCGTGATCCAGTTCGACAAGAAGGCCCGCAAGGTCCAGGTGTCGATCAAGGCGCTCGAAGTCGCCGAAGAGAAGGAAGCCATCGCGCAGTACGGCTCCTCCGATTCGGGTGCGACGCTCGGCGACATCCTCGGCACCGCGCTCAAGAACCGCGACAGCAAGTAAGCGAAACGTTCGTTTCGCTGACATCAAAGCCCCGGCGTGAGCCGGGGCTTTTTTGTTGCTCCATACTCAACTGTCGTCCCGGACAAGCGCGCTCAAAGCGCGCGTAGATCCGGGACCCATCACCACAAGGAGCGGTCTGGCGCGAGCTGGTAACTCCAAGTCTTCGCCAAACTCAATTCTGTGGGTATGGATCCCGGGTCAGCGCTCTGCGTCGCGGCGCTTGTCCGGGATGACGAGAAGCCTGTGACGGGGGCTCGGCCCGACCAGCACCAGCCTTGTTTTCTTCAAATTGCGCCGCAATTGATGTATCCAGATAAGCCGTTGGTCACGCCGTGACGGCACAACGCGCCTAGTCTTTCATTTGGAGATATTCCGATGTCGCTCGATTCGGACATCATCGTCGATCGCCGCAGGATCCGCCGCAAGCTGACGTTCTGGCGCGTCATGGCCGCGCTGATCGCGATCGCGGCGATTGCGGGCTTCGCGCTGATTGCGACGCCCGGCGCACGCGGCACGTTCGCAGCCGCCGGCTCGATTGCGCGGGTCCAGATCGACGGCCTGATCCGCAGCGATTCCGATCGCACGCAGGCGCTGGAGCGGCTGGAGAATTCGCAGGCTGCCGCCGTCATCGTTCACATCAACTCACCGGGCGGCACCACCGCAGGCTCCGAACAGCTCTACGACTCGCTGGTCCGGCTCAAGGCGAAGAAGCCCCTCGTCGTCGTGGTCGAGGGCCTTGCCGCCTCCGGCGGCTACATCACAGCGATCGCGAGCGACCACATCATCGCGCAGCAGAGCTCGCTGGTCGGCTCGATCGGTGTGCTGTTCCAGTACCCCAACGTCACCGAGCTCCTGAAGACCATCGGCGTCAAGGTCGAGGAGGTAAAATCCTCGCCGCTGAAGGCCGCGCCCAACGGTTTTGAGCCGACCAGTCCCGAGGCGCGGGCCGCGCTCGACGCGCTGGTGAAGGACTCCTACGCCTGGTTCAAGGGACTGGTGAAGGAACGGCGTGGCATGGACGACACGCAGCTCGAGAAAGTGGCCGACGGCCGCGTCTTCACCGGACGCCAGGCGATCGATCTCAAGCTGATCGACCAGATCGGCGACGAGAAGACGGCGGTGACCTGGCTGGTCGAGCAGAAGGGCGTCAAGAAGGGACTTTCGGTGCGCGACTACAAGCTTCAGTCGCGCTTCGGCGACCTGCCGTTCCTCAAGACGGCCGCTGCAGTGACGCTGGAAGCGCTGGGTTTAGGCTCGATTGCGCATCAAATCGGGCAAACCGGCGTCGCGCAGGCCGTCGACCGGTTCGGAATGGATGGAATGCTGGCCTTGTGGCAGCCGGCTGCGTCAAACTGACTGGGACAGGCGAGCACTTAAGGGTTTTCTCGCCTGGCGAGTGTCGGGGCAGCCTGCTTTTTTGGCATTTGTCACGCATTTTCACGACGCTCAACCTTGATTTAGCGTCTTGACAGATCACGGTATTTTCACGGAAATGGTCATCCGCACGCTTCCGGGTCCTATCTCTCGATGATCAAATCCGAACTTGTTCAGCGTATCGCCGAGCACAACCCGCATCTGTACCAGCGGGATGTCGAGAACATTGTGAATGCGATTCTCGAAGAGATCGTAGCGGCTCTCGCACGCGGTGATCGCGTCGAGTTGCGCGGCTTCGGTGCCTTCTCGGTCAAGCATCGCCCTGCACGCGCCGGGCGTAATCCGCGCACCGGCGCCCATGTACCCGTCGATCAGAAGAGCGTTCCGTTCTTCAAGACCGGCAAGGAAATGCGCGAGCGGCTGAACCGCGACCATCCGGATCCCGGCGCGGCAGACTGAGGCCGGCGTCAGGGTTTCCCGCGGTCGCTCAAGATGCGGCCGGAAGCTTGATTCAAGGCGAGCGAAGCGAGATGCGAAAGTTCCTGACCGCGCTGATCGTGATTCCGCTGGGTCTGATCCTGGTGGTGTTCGCCGTCTCCAACCGGCATTTCGTCACGGTCTCCTTCGATCCCTTTGTCTCCGACGACCCGTCATTGTCGGTCACGCTGCCGCTGTTCCTGCTGCTGATCCTGGTGGCGGCGCTGGGCGTCCTGGCCGGCGGCTGTGCCGTCTGGCTCGGCCAGCGGCACTGGCGCCGCGCGGCCCGTCGGCATGAGGCGGATGCGCGCAGCGCCCGGACCGAACTGGCCGGCTTGCGGGCCCAGACGGCCGCGGCGAAGCCCGATTCCCAGCGCCTCCCCGCCCCCGTCGGGGTGGGCCTTTACGGGCCCGTCGGGCGAGACAAGCAGCGCGCGACGTTGTAGAAGCGGCCGCAACCGAAAACCCTGCTTTCCGGCCGCGGAGTTGCGGCCTTTACCTGCTTTGAGACCATGTCCCTGCTCGTCAAAATCTGCGGCCTGTCCACGCGCGAGACGCTCGAAACAGCGCTCGACGCGGGCGCCGACATGGTGGGGTTCGTGTTCTTTCCGCCGTCGCCCCGGCATCTGTCGCTGGAGCTTGGCCGCGATCTCGGCCGCCAGGTGAATCGGCGCGCGCTCAAGGTTGCGCTCACGGTCGATGCCGATGACGCCACGCTCGACAACATCATGGACGCGCTGTCGCCGGACATTTTCCAGCTCCATGGCAAGGAGACCGTCGCGCGGCTGCGCGACATCAAGCAGCGGTTCGGCCGCCCCGTGATGAAGGCGGTGCCGGTCGCAACCTCAGCCGATCTTGCCGTGCTGCCCGGCTACGCCGCGGTCGCCGACCGCATCCTGTTCGATGCGCGCGCGCCGAAAGACGCGACGCGGCCCGGCGGCCTGGGCGCGCCGTTCGACTGGCACCTGCTCGAAAACCTCGATCTGAACCTGCCCTACATGGTCTCGGGCGGGCTTCACGCCGACAACGTTGCGGAGGCCCTTCGCATCACCCGCGCCGGCGGCGTCGACGTGTCCTCCGGTGTCGAGAGCGCTCCCGGCGTCAAGGATCCCGAGCTGATCAAGGCCTTCATCCGCGCCGCGCGCGCCACCCAAGATGCAAGTCAAGAGTTGAGCGTCCGATGAACATCGCCAAACCAAACTCCTACCGCAGCGGGCCCGACGAGCGCGGTCATTTCGGCATCTTCGGCGGACGCTTCGTCGCCGAAACGCTGATGCCGCTGATCCTCGATCTGGAGAAGGCCTACACCGCGGCCAAGGCCGATCCGGCCTTCCAGGCCGAGATGAACGGCTATCTCAAGAACTATGTCGGCCGGCCCTCGCCACTCTATTTCGCCGAGCGTCTCACCGAGCATCTCGGCGGCGCCAAGATCTACCTCAAGCGCGAAGAGCTCAACCACACCGGCTCGCACAAGGTGAACAACGTGCTCGGCCAGATCATGCTGGCGCGGCGCATGGGCAAGAAGCGCATCATCGCCGAGACCGGCGCCGGCCAGCACGGCGTCGCCACCGCGACGCTGTGCGCGCGCTTCGGCCTCGAATGCGTGGTCTATATGGGCGCCGTCGACGTCGAGCGGCAGCAGCCCAACGTGATCCGCATGGAGATGCTGGGCGCAAAGGTGGTCCCGGTGCAGTCGGGCACGCGCACGCTGAAGGACGCCATGAACGAGGCGCTGCGCGACTGGGTCACCAACGTGCACAACACGTTCTATTGCATCGGCACGGTCGCGGGCCCGCATCCCTATCCGACGCTGGTGCGCGACTTCCAGTCGATCATCGGCAACGAGACCAAGGCGCAGATGCAGGAGGTCGAAGGCCGCCTGCCGGATTCGCTGGTCGCCTGCATCGGCGGCGGCTCGAATGCGATGGGCCTGTTCCATCCCTTCCTCGACGATCCCTCCGTCGAGATTTTCGGCGTCGAAGCCGCGGGCCATGGACTCACGCAGCTGCATGCGGCTTCGATCGCAGGCGGCCGTCCCGGCGTGCTGCACGGCAACCGCACCTATCTGCTGATGGACGCGGACGGCCAGATCCAGGATGCCCATTCGATCTCGGCCGGTCTCGACTATCCCGGCATCGGCCCCGAGCATTCCTGGCTGCACGAGATCGGCCGCGTGAATTATCTCTCCGCGACCGACGACGAGGCGCTCGCTGCGTTCCAGCTGCTGTCAAAGCTGGAAGGCATCATCCCGGCGCTCGAGCCCGCGCATGCCATCGCCAAGGTGATGGAGCTCGCGCCGGAGCGCGCAAAAGATCACCTGATGGTCGTCAATCTCTCCGGCCGCGGCGACAAGGACGTCCCGCAGGTCGGCGACATCCTGAGGGGCAAGAGCAAGTGACCACGCGTATCGACATCCGTTTTGCCGAGCTTGCGAAGCAGGGCCGCTCGGCCTTCGTGACCTTCCTGATGGCCGGCGATCCGGATCCCGCCACCTCGCTCGAGATCATCAAGGCGCTGCCGAAGTCCGGCGCCGACGTGATCGAGATCGGCATGCCTTTCACCGATCCGATGGCCGACGGTCCGTCGATCCAGGCGGCGGGCCTGCGCGCGCTCAAGGCCGGCATGACGCTGAAGAAGACGCTCGAGCTCGTGCGCGGCTTCCGCAAGGACGACAATGCGACGCCGATCGTGCTGATGGGCTATTACAACCCGATCTACATCTACGGCGTCGACAAGTTCCTTGTCGATGCCAAGACCGCCGGCGTCGACGGCCTCATCATCGTCGATCTGCCGCCGGAGGAGGACGACGAGCTCTGCCTGCCCGCGATGAAGGCCGGCCTGAACTTCATTCGCCTGGCGACGCCGACGACCGACGACAAGCGCCTGCCGGCCGTGCTCGCCAACACCTCGGGCTTCGTCTACTACGTCTCGATCACCGGCATCACCGGTGCTGCGGCGGCGGATTCCTCGGCGGTGAGCGAAGCGGTTGCCCGCATCAAGCGTCACACCAAGCTGCCGGTCTGCGTCGGCTTCGGCATCCGCACGCCGGAGACCGCGCGCGCCATCGCCTCGCATGCGAATGGCGCGGTGGTCGGCACGGCGCTGGTCGATGCGCTCAAGAACAGCCTCGATGCGGACGGCCGGGCCACCGCCAAAACCGTTAACGCCGTCGCCGAACTGACGGCATCCCTGGCCCAAGGCGTCAAAGGCGCACAACAGGCGGCGGAATAGGCCATAATTCCGCTATTGGGGCGGACGACGCGGCGGCTTGCCGGGGCAAGGTCCGGCAGCCATATATCCCTTCAGGCGATCCCCGGAGCGGGATCGCACATCGGAGCAAACCATGAACTGGCTTACCAATGTGGTCCGGCCGAAGATCCGCAACATGCTGCGGCGGGAGACGCCGGAGAATTTGTGGATCAAGTGTCCGGATTCCGGGCAGCTCGTGTTCTACAAGGACGTCGAGGCCAACCAGTTCGTCATTCCCGGCTCGAACTACCACATGCGCATGGGCGCGGTGGCGCGTCTGAAGTCGATCTTCGACAACGAGACCTGGTACGACGTCGCGCTGCCCGAGGTCACGCCGGATCCGCTCAAGTTCCGTGACGAGAAGAAATACGTCGACCGCATCAAGGAT
The DNA here is from genome assembly GCF_042257955.1 of Bradyrhizobium sp. B025. Lineage (NCBI taxonomy): Bacteria > Pseudomonadati > Pseudomonadota > Alphaproteobacteria > Hyphomicrobiales > Nitrobacteraceae > Bradyrhizobium > Bradyrhizobium sp. B025. The sequence goes on from NZ_CP170150.1 coordinate 90,732, forward strand.
GCCCGCGCGCGAACTAACCTCAACGACGCGATCAAGGTCGGCTATGGCAAGCTCGAAGGCGCCGCCGTCGTCATCGCCGTGCAGGATTTCGACTTCATGGGCGGCTCGCTCGGCATGGCCGCGGGCGAGGCCATCGTGCGTGGGCTCGAACTCGCGGTCGAGAAGAAGTCGCCGTTCATCGTGTTCGCCGCATCAGGCGGCGCGCGCATGCAGGAAGGCATCCTGTCGCTGATGCAGATGCCGCGCACGACCGTCGCGGTTCAGATGCTGCGCGAAGCAAAACAGCCCTATATCGTCGTGCTGACCAACCCGACCACCGGCGGCGTCACCGCCTCCTACGCGATGCTGGGCGACGTGCAGATCGCCGAGCCCGGCGCGCTGATCGGCTTTGCCGGCGCGCGCGTGATCGAGCAGACCATCCGCGAGAAGCTCCCGGAAGGCTTCCAGCGCGCCGAGTACCTGAAAGAGCACGGCATGGTCGACATGGTCGTGCATCGTCACGATTTGCGCCCGACCCTGGCACGGCTCTGTCGCCTGTTGACCAAGGCACCGGCGCTGGAGACCGCGTCGAAATCGGTGCAGCCTGTCGTCAGCCCGGCGCAGATCGTATCGGCTTCCGAGACGGCGCCGGCCGCGCCGCACGCGTGAACGCGTCTCCTGACAGCGCAAAGCCGCCGCTCGACGAATTGATCGGGCGGCTGTCGGCCCTGCATCAGAAGCGCATCGATCTCGGGCTGGAGCGGATGCATCGTCTGCTCGATCGACTCGGCCACCCCGAACGCAAGCTGCCCCCGGTGATCCACATCGCCGGCACCAATGGCAAGGGCTCGACGCTCGCTTATCTGCGCGCGACGCTGGAAGCGGCAGACCTGCGCGTCCACGCCTACACCTCGCCCTATCTGGTCCGCATCAACGAATGTTTTCGGCTCGGTCGCCTCGGTGGCGGCGTGCTGGTCGGCGACGACGAACTGCGCGCCGCACTGGAAGAGGTCGAGCGCGTCAATGCCGGCGAGCCTGCGACCGTGTTCGAGCTGAAGACGGCCGCCGCGTTTCATCTGTTCGCGCAGAATCCGGCCGATGCGGTGCTGCTCGAGGTCGGCCTTGGCGGCCGCCTCGATTCGACCAATGTGGTCGATACGCCGGCGGCCACTGTGATCACGCCCGTTAGCATGGACCACACGGACTTCCTCGGCGATACGCTGACCTCCATCGCCGGCGAAAAGGCCGCGATCATCAAGCGCGGCGTGCCCGTGGTTTGCGCCGAGCAGTCACCGGAGGCGATGGCCGTGATCGAGGCGCAGGCCAAGCGCATGCGCGCGCCGCTGTTTGCCGCGAACGAGAGCTGGCACGTCAATGTCGAGCATGGGCGCCTGGTTTATTCCGACGATCGCGGCCTGATGGATCTCGCCGCGCCGCGCCTGTTCGGCCGCCACCAGTTCGACAATGCCGGGCTTGCGATCGCGACATTGCGCGCGATTTCGACGTTCAAGGTCAACCAGGCGGCGTTCGAGGCCGGCATCGTCGGCGCCGAATGGCCGGCGCGGATGCAGCGCATCACCTCGGGCGAGCTGCTCTCCTGGGGACCGCAGGGCTCGGAGATCTGGCTCGACGGCGGGCACAATGCGGAAGGCGGGCGCGTTGCGGCGGCCGCGCTCGGCGATCTCGAGGAACGGGTGTCGCGGCCGCTGGTCGTGATCGCGGGCATGATGGCCAACAAGGATGCGCAGGCCTTCCTCGCCAATTTCGCCGGCCTCACCCGTCACATCATCGCGGTGCCAATTCCCGACACCGAGAATGCGATGCCGGCCGACCGCCTCGCGGACGCCGCGCGCAGCCTCGGCATGCGGGTCGAGCCCGCGCCGGGCATCGAGGCCGCGCTGCGCGCGCTGTCGAAGCTCGCCTACGAGGTGCCGCCGCGCATCCTGATCACGGGCTCGCTCTATCTCGCCGGCCACGTGCTCGGCATCAACGGCACGCCTCCTGCATAGCGGTTGCGTCACCCGGATGGAGCGAAGCGCAATCCGGGATCGTGCCGCAAGCCATGATGGCCCCGGATTGCGCTTCGCTCCGTCAGGGCTACGACAGGAATGCCAATGCGTTTTGCCGCGATTGCCGACATTCACGGAAACCATCTCGCGCTGGAGGCGGTGCTTGCCGACATCCGCGCCCAGGGCATCGCCGACCTCGTCAATCTCGGCGACATGCTGAGCGGTCCGCTCGACGCGCGCCGGACCATCGAGATCCTGATGAATCTCGACGCCGTGCATGTGCTCGGCAATCACGACCGCTACCTGCTCGACCGTCCGCCGGAGAAGATGGGCTCGTGGGATCGTCCCGCCCATGCGGCGCTGAATGCCGTGCAACTCGATTGGCTGCGGGCGCAGCCGATGACGCGCGTGTTTCGCGACCGGGTCTTCCTCTGCCATGCGACGCCCGAGAACGACGAGGTCTATTGGCTCGATACCGTGCATCCCGACGGCACGGTGGCGCTATCGCCGCTCGACCGCATCGAGCAGTTCGCGCAAGGCATCACGCAGTCCCTGATCCTCTGCGCCCACACCCATCTCGCCCGCACGGTGCGGCTTCGTGACGGCCGGCTGATCGTCAATTCCGGCAGCGTCGGTAGCCCGGGCTATCGCGACAAGCATCCGTTCCCGCATGTCGTCGAGGCCGGCACGCCGCACGCGCGCTACGCGATCCTCGAACTCGTCGATGCTGCTTGGCAAGTGACCTTCCGCCATGTCGTCTATGATCACGAGGCGATGGCCGCGCTCGCACGCCGCAACAATCAGCCGGAGCTCGCGAACGCGCTCGCGACGGGATGGATCAAGTAGCGCCGCTTCGCTCCATCCGGGCGGCGGGTTTGACTCCTTGATAAGGGCGCTTGTTATAAGCGTACATATCAAAGTGGGAGCGCGCCATGGACGACGGCCATGTCTGGCGAAACGAATATACCATCGAGACGTCTGCAACCGCAGAGACGATCTGGGGCATCTTTCGCGATGTCCCCGGCTGGAAAAACTGGAATGCGGGTATCGAGCAGATCGACATCGACGGGCCATTCGCGGCCGGCACTTGGTTCACGATGAAGCCCCCCGGCGAGGAGACGCTACGCTCGCAACTGATCGAGGTTCGCGAGAACGTGTGCTTCATCGATGAAACGCGAGTCGGCGATCTCGTCATCACAGTCGCCCATCGCATCGAACCGCTTGGCGATTCTCCTGGACCGGCGCGCACGCGCATCGTTTACGCCGCGGACGCGCGAGGGCCGCAAGCGTCCGAGATCGGTCCGGCTGTCGCGTCGGACTTTCCCGATGTTCTCGCCAGTCTCGCCAAACTTGCCGAAACGAGATCGGCATGATTGCCGCCGACAAAAAACAAAACGGCCGGCGTGTTGCCGGCCGTTGCAGAATTCTCAGTTACTCGCGAGGCGGATCACACCGCCGACGTGATCCACTGCTGCAGCTTCGCCTTCGGCGCCGCGCCGACCTGGCGGGAGGCCATCTCGCCGCCCTTGAAGATCATCAGGGTCGGGATCGACATCACGCCGTACTTCGACGCGGTCTTCGGGCTCTCGTCGACGTTGAGCTTCACGATCTTGACCTTGTCGCCCATCGCGCCGGCGATCTCGTCGAGGGCGGGCGCGATCATGCGGCAGGGACCGCACCATTCGGCCCAGAAATCGACGACCACAGGGCCGTTCGCCTTGAGCACTTCGGCTTCGAAATCAGTGTCAGAAACCTTGCCAACGGCCATGGGAGTACCTCACTCGGTTGAAAGAATCGGCGCGGATGGGAATCGCGCCCGGGATCATGGCGTCAACCTATGAACGGCCCCTTGCCGGGTCAAGGACGCTCACACCGAGATGAAGGGATGCCAGCGCCGCGTCCAGCGCGGGGGCTGAAATCTCCATATATTCAAGGGCCTCGGTCCAGAGCAGGACGGCCCTGACGGGCTTTTGGGGATAAAGCCGCGCCAGCACCGCCCGGTACAGCGCAAGCTGCCGGACATAGACGGCGGGCGCCTCAGTCGCGCTTTTGGGCGCCGCCTGGTTGGTCTTGAAATCGACGATCAGGACCTCATCCGGACGAACGACCAGCCGGTCGATCTGCCCCGACACCAGCGCAGGCTGGAGGCCTGGCCGCTCCAGCCTGCCGACGATGGCGACCTCCGCCCGGCTGCCGGCGGCAAAGACCGGGGCAAAGCGCGGCTCGGCGATTAGCGCGAGCACCTTGTCGGCCAGCGCGGTGCGGTCGGCCTCCGTCCAGTCCGAGGCATTGCGGGCCATGAAGCCGCGCGCGGCCTCGCGCCGGCGCTCGGCGGCGATGTCGGGCAGCGACTGGAGCAGCCGGTGCACCAGCGTGCCGCGTTGCAGCGCCAGCGCGCGCGACCGCACCGATTCGCCTGACCGGACCGCGCGGCCTCCCTCCGCAGACTGGCCCGAGGGGCGCACGGAATCGTCGTCCTGCATCTCGCGCGGTGCCGGCGTCCGCAGCCAGTCCGGCAACGCGATCGTCTGATCCACGAATGTCGCGGGCGTGCCGAGGGCAACGACGTCCTCCGGCCGGGCGAATCGCGTCACCTTGCCGAGCGGCGTCTCGACCGTCTCCTTCTCCAGGCCGGAGCCGGCGAGCCCGGTGTCGACCAGGTCGTACCAGCTCAGCTTGCGGACCGTCCTCATATTGCCGGGCATGCAGCCGCCGACGATCAGCCGGTCGGCCGCGCGCGTCATCGCGACGTAGAGCAGGCGGCGATATTCGTCCTCGGTCTCCTCCAGCATGGCCTTGCGCGCCTCGGCGACGGGCTTGGGATCGTCGGCCTTGCGGCCGGCCCACACCACCACCTCGCCGCCGTTGCCGCGCGGCACCTGGATCAGACGGACCCGCTGCGAGTCCGCGGGCGACGACGTGGTGTCGACCATGAACACGACGGACGCTTCCAAGCCCTTGGCGCCGTGCACGGTCATCACCCGCACCTCGTCGCGCGAGATCTCCATGTCGCGCTTCACCTCGGTGTCGGCCGAGCGCAGCCAGGCCATGAAGCCTTGCAGCGAGGCCGGCGCCTTGCGCTCGTAGTTCAGCGCCAGCTCCAGGAATTCGTCGAGCGCGTCATTGGCCTCGTGGCCGAGCCGGCGCAGGATGCGCGCGCGTCCGCCATCACCGCCAAGCAGCCAGGCGTAGAAGGCGAACGGTGTCTCCTCGCGCGCGCGAGTTTCGCAGGCCTCGAGCCGCCGCAGCACCGCGGCGAATTTTTCGCTTCCGGCCGCCTGCTCGCCGAGCGCCCGGCGTAGCGAGCCCTTGCGGCCCCAGGCAAGCGCAAACAAATCGTCGTCGTCGAGCCCGAACAGCGGGCTCTTCAGCGCGACCGCAAGCGCGAGGTCGTCCTGCGGCAGCAGCAGCGTGTCCGCAAGGTTCATCAGGTCGATGATGCCGATGTGCTCGGTGAGCTTCAGCCGGTCGGCGCCGGCGACCGGCACGTTGGCGTGCTTCAGCGCCTGGATCACGGCATCGAACGCGTTGCCGCGCCGGCGGACCAGAATCAGCATGTCGCCGTAGCGCAGCGGCCGCCGCTCGCCGTCGTGTCCGGTGAGTGTGCCGCTTTCGACCAGCCGCTTGATCTCGGCCTGGATGCGGCGGGCGAGCTTGACCTCGGGGCTGGTGACGGCAACGCCGTCGAACGGCGCGCGCCAGCCCTCGATATCCTGCCTGTCGTCGGCTTCAGCCAGGTCCCACAGCTCGATCACGCTTGGCCCTGCATCGGCGAGCGCATTGTGCAGGGGATGGCCGATCTCGACCGAATGGATGCTCTTGTAGATCGCGGGGTCGCGGAAGACGTGGTCGACCGAGTGCAGGATCGCGGCGCCCGAGCGGAACGAATAGGTGAAGGCGACCGGATCGAATTTCAGCCCGGCGGCGGTGAACTTGCGGTGCAGCTCGCGCCGGCGCGCGTCGAATTCCCGAGGCTGCGCGCCCTGGAACGAGAAGATCGACTGCTTCTCGTCCCCGACGGCGAAGATCGTGCGGTTCAGCCCCTCGCGCGCGCCTTCGCCCGCGGTGAACTCGGAGATGATGTGCGCGACGATGTCCCATTGGCGCGGACTGGTGTCCTGCGCCTCGTCGATCAGGACGTGGTCGACGCCGCGGTCGAGCTTGTAATGCACCCAGCCCGAGGAGACGCGGTTGAGCATCGCCAGCGTTTTGTCGATCAAATCGTCATAGTCGAGCAGGCCGCGCTCCTGCTTCTCGCGCCGGTAGTTCGCGGCAGCAGCGGTCGCGATATGCAAGAGAGCCGCCGTGCGGTCACGCATGGTTACCGCGCGGCGCTTCTCGATCAATCCAGTGATGCGCTGGGCCTCGTTCTCGAACAGGCGGGCGACGGAGGGATTGTGATCGCAAAATTTCCTGGTCAGCACCGCCTTGCGCGGCAGCTTCTCGTCGGTGAGGAAGACGCCGAGATAGGCGTCGACCTGCGCGCCGCCCGAAAACGCTTTTGCCTCGCGAAGCCGGCTGGCCTGGTCGTTGTCGGATTTGCTGCCGTCTTCCAGCGCAAACGCGATGTCGTCCCAGCGCGATCGCGGCAGGAACGGACCGTCGAGAATCTCCGTCTCGACGTCCTCGATGCGGTCGGCGGCGTCAACGCCCAGCACCGACGCCATTTGCGCGGCGGCAGCTTCTGCGTTGCCGGCCTCGTCGGTCCAGGCCATGAAATGATCGCGGCTCAAACAAGCCTCGCGCACGACCTCCTTGAAGGTGACGTCGGCGGCGCTGGCCATCGCGGTCAGCAGCGCGCGGCCTGTGACCGTCTCCGGGTCGCGCGCGGCCTCCAGCAGCACCTTCAGATTGGCGCGCTCCATCATGTCGGTCTGGTCGCGCTCGTCGATGACGGAGAAGCGCGCCGGCACGTTGGCTTCGAACGGAAACTGCTGGAGCAGGCGGGTACACAGCGCGTGGATGGTCTGCACCTTCAATCCACCGGGGGTCTCCAGCGCACAGGCGAATAGCTTTCGCGCTTCGCGTCGCAGCTTTGCGTTGGGATGCGGGATGCCGACGGCACGGATCGCGGCATCGAGCGCGGTGTCGTCCAGCGTCACCCAATGGCCGAGCGTGGTGAACACGCGCTCGGCCATGTTGGCGGCGGCGGCCTTGGTGAAGGTGATGCAGAGGATCTTTTCCGGCGGCACGCCCGACAGCAGCAGACGGATCACGCGCTGCACCAGCACGTGCGTCTTGCCCGAGCCGGCATTGGCCGACACGAAGGCCGATGCGGCCGGATCGGATGCACGCGCCTGCCTGGCGCGCACCTCATCGGGGATTGGGCGTGGCGCCTTCACCATTCCTCGATCCCCAATCCGCCGGCTGCCGACCACTCCTTGATGCGGGCGAGGTCGTCATAGGTGCCGTAGCGGTTGGACCACATCGGCAGGTTCAGCGAGGTGTAGGCCTGGTTTTCGTCCTCGAAGGCGCGGATCAGCGCTTCCAGCTTGGCCCGGGCCTCAGCGGCAGCAATATCCGGCGGCTGCGGTTCGTCGCCTTGCTTGTACTTGAGCTCGAGGATGCGCTCCTCGCCCGGCGGATTGTTGCCGCTGAGGCGGACATAGACGAGTTGGCTCACGGATGCGCCGGCGTCGATGTCGGGAAAGCCGCCTTCGCGCAGGATCGCCGCCTCCAGCGTGAGCTGCGGCGACAGGCCCATGCGGACCTGCTTGCCGGTCGGCGGCTGGCCGGTCTTGTAGTCGAGGATGGCGTAGCCGCCGCCCTGGCGGCGCTCGATGCGGTCGGCGCGCGCGGAGAGCCGGAAGCTGCGTTCATTGTCGAGCGTGATCGAGATCTCGCCGCGGGTCTCCGCGGTGATCGCCTCGACCACGTCGCGCCGTGCCGTCTCCCATTCGCCGAACCAGCGCGCGATGCGCTGGAAGCGCGGCCACCACAGCGCGCGCGCCTCGGGGCGCTCCATCAGCGGCGCGAAATGCTTTTCACCGATCGCGCGCAGCACGCGGGCGGGGTCGTCGGGCAGGCGCGTCGCATAGCGTTCCGTGAATTCGCCGATCGCATCGTGGATCGCCGAGCCGCGGTCGGCGGCCGACAGAGGCATGTCGACGGGATCGAGTGCATCCAGCCGCAAGATGTGCTTGGCGTAGATCGTGTAGGGATCGCGCAGCCAGTCCTCGATCGCGGTGACCGACATCTTCAGCGGCCGTGTCGCGCGCGGCGGTCGCGGTTCGGGTTGCTTGATCGGCCTGACCTCGTCGGGCTGGTCCAGCCGATCTGCGAACCGCACGTATTTCTCGCCGGCGCGAATGGCCGCCTTCCACCGATCGTCGCCCGCAACCGCCTCCAACCGATGCAGGAAGCGCGAAGCCACCGCCGGCGCGCCGCCGGCCTTGGCGGAATGGGTGAGGATCACCTCATCTCCGCCGAGCAACTGCGCGAAATCGTGGGCGGAGAGGCCGATGCGGCGCTCCGGCAGATCGAGGCCGAGCTCATGCCGCATCGGGCGGCTCAACCAGGGATCGATGCGCGGCGCCGGCGGCCAGACGCCCTCGATCAGGCCACCGACGATGATGCGGTCCGCCTGCATCAGGCGCGATTCCAGCGGGCCGTAGATCTGGAGCCGCGCGCCCGGCTTGTCACGCCGCCGTACCGCGCGATCGCCGAACGCGGTCTGGAAGACATCAGGGTAATCAGGCAGCGGCACCATCAGTCCGCTGGTCGTGCCGCTGCGCAGGAGATCGTCGAAGGCGCCGGCGAGTGCGAGGCCCTCGCGCTCCTCGAAGGCGAGCGGGATGCCTTGCTCGTCGCGCGACAGCTCGATCATGATCTCGCGATGCCGGTGCGCGAGCTCGGCGAAGTCATATGGTTTTGACGGCGCCAGACTCTCGATCGGCGCCAAGGCCTTCTGCAAAGCATCGATTAGGGCCTGGACGCGATCGAGATCCTCCGCCTTGAGGCGTGCGCGCGGCTCGGCCTTGTGGAGCGCGGAGACCTCGCTGCGCCACAGCTTGGCCAGTTCCTCGCGAAAGCGGTTGAATTCACGCAGCAGGCCGGCCGTGCCCGCGGGCGGGCGCGTGCCGCGCAAGACGGCGAGCTCCAGGCCTTCGATTGCCGCCTTCCATGTATCCGGCGCGCGGCCGAGGCGGCACAGTGGATGCTTCAGCATCGCCAGCAGCGTCGGCGGCTCCAATCCCTTGGTCGCCGCTTCGGCCGCAAGGCGCGCAAAAACGCCGGCGGACGTCTCCATCAGCACGTCGCCGCCGGAATCGTCGAAGGCGAGATCCCATCGGGTGAGCGCAGCCATCACACGGCGCGCCAGCGCGCGGTCCGGGGTGACCAGCGCCGCCGACTTGTCGAGGTGCCGCGCCTCGCGCATCGCGATCGCAATCGCCAGCGCTTCCATTTCGGGGTTGGGGGCTTCGACGACCGCGAGGTTTGTCATGCCGCCGGCGATCTTTGCCGCGATATCCGGCTGCTTCAGCCGGTCGTGCCAGACTTCCGTCTTGGCGGAGGGCCGCATCGATTCGGATGCGAGCAGGTCGCGGCCGCCTTCCGCCGGCGCTTGAAGCAGCTCGACGTCGCCGCGCTTGATGCCGAAGCGCTCCAGCAGCGCGTGCATGGCATATTGCGGATGGTTCGATGCGGGATGCTCCGCGAACTTGCCGAGCGCATCGCGCACGCCGCCGATGGTCCGCCAGGCATCCTCGTCAAGATCAGTGTCGAGGCCCGGCAGCACCACCGCGCCATGCGGCAGCGAGGCGACCGCATGCAGGAATTTTGCGGTGGCCGGCATCGAGCCGGTCGAGCCGGCCGCGATCACGGGCCCATGCGGATGCGCGGTCAGGCGCTTCGCTTCCGCCGCGATCAGGAGGTCGCGCCGCGCCGCGGGCTCGATCCTGTTGATCTCGGCGAGATGGCCGGGCCAGGCGATGCGGGCGATGCGCAGGAATTCGAGCGAGTGCTGCCAGTAGCGATCGAGCTGGTCCGGCACCAGGCCATCGAGCGCGCTCCAGTCGACCCCGCGCGTCACCATGTCGTCGATCAGGCGCGCGAGATCGCCGGCGAGAGCCAGCGTCGAGGCGGGGCCGCCGACCACCAGCGGCGACAGCACCGGCCCCTTGGCCCAGGCCGCGACGAGCTGCGCCAGCGTCAGCCGTCGCTCGAGCTCGCCAAGGCGCGGCGGGATGTCGAGCGGCGTTGCGCCGGAAAACTGCTCGCCTTCATCGGCGAAGGCGAGCTCGTCCTCGTCGATGTCGCCGAGCGCGACGATGCGCGGCAGCACGACCGCGTCCGCCTTCATCTCGTCGAGGAAGATCTCCCGCACGACACGCATGGCGCGCCGGGTCGGCAGGTACAGCGTGGCGTCCGCAAGCCGTGCCGGCTCCTTGCGCGCCTCGAATCCCGCGACCAGCCGGCCGTCGAGCAGGGCCGTGACGACCGTGCGCAGGAACGGAACTGAGATGGGAACACTGAAAACGCGCATCGGCTGCCTGATTCGGGATCAGGCGCCAATATAGGGAGGCGGACACAAATGGTCATTGGCTGTGGCGGGGTCTTCCCCGCTCTCCCACTGTCATTCCGGGGCGATGCGAAGCATCGAACCCGGAATCTCGAGATTCCGGGTTCGCGCTTGCGCGCGCCCCGGAATGACGGGAAGCCCCTACGCCACGCTCTCCAGCCTCGTAGGGTGGGCAAAGGCGCGCTTGCGCCGTGCCCATCGTATTCGTCATCGGAGTTAGCTTGTGCGGTGGGCACGCTTCGCTTTGCCTACCCTACGGCACCGTGTTCGCGGCCTACGCCACGCTCTCCAGAAACGCCTCTTCCGCGGCATGCACCGCATCGGGCGTGCCGACATGCATCCAGACGCCGTCGAGGCGCAGGCCGAACAGGCGCTCCTGCTCGTTGGCCCGGTCGAACATCTTGGTCAGCGAGAACTCGCCCTGCGGCGCATCGGCGAAGATCGACGGCGACAGGATCGCCGCGCCGGCATAGACGAACGGAACGACCTCTTTCTCCTTGCGCTTGCGCAGGGCTCCGTCGGGCAGCATGCCGTAATCGCCGCGGCCGCTATAGCCGATGCTGGTCGCCGTCGGCGCCATCAAGAGCAGGATGTCCATGCGCGCGGGATCGAAGTTTTCGGCAAGCCGCGCCAGGTTCGAGCGCACGCCGTCGATCCACAGCGTGTCGGAATTGACATGGAAGAACGGCGCGTCGCCGAGCAGCGGCAGCGCCTTGACCACGCCGCCGCCGGTGCCGAGCACCTGGTTGCGCTCGTCCGAGATGGTCACGCGCGGATGCTGGCGCGATGCGACGTGATCGATGATCTGGTCCGGCAGGTAATGCACGTTGACCACCGCCTCGCTCACGCCGGCCTGGCCGAGCTTGTCGAGCACGTGGTCGAGCAGCGGCTGGCCCGCCACCGGCACCATCGGCTTCGGCATCTTGTCCGTCAGTGGACGCATGCGCAGGCCGAACCCTGCGGCGAGCACCATGGCTTTGGTCGGTTTGACGGACATCGTTTGCTTTCTCAGATTCGTCTTTCTCAGCCTCGTGGACTCAGAACTCTTGGGATTAGAACTCTTGGAATTACTCTCGAAATTGCCCTTGGAATTCGCGTTCGCGGCAATCCTAGCACGGGACTCATTCAGCCGCACCGCATCTCAACCGCCTTAGCCACCTGCCGTGACGGTTGTACGACGGGTGTGGCCGTTACGCCCCGACGGATGCGGAACGCGCCTTTTTCTTCTTGTCGCCGAGCTTGAGGAAATTGACGCCGATCTGGTCGCCATTGACCCAGGCAAGCTCACAGCGCCGGTACGCGAGTCCGGTGGACGACAGCAGGAGAAAAAATTCCTTCAGATGGAGCCCTTCGACCGAACCGTCGATGGTCAGCTTGGCGCCGCTCTGGGAGACGTCCTCCATGGTGCAGTCGCGCCGCCACGTGCCGTCGATTCCCATCATCTGGGCCGGAATCCCACGCTCGAAAACAACCCGGCTGTTGCTGCGCTGGTCTGTCTTCACCGCCATCTGCCCTTGCTCCAGCCCGGTAATTATTCGGCTCCTTGCCGCCAGAATACCGACGTCTTGGCTAACAGCCGGTAAATCGGGCCCGAATCAGCCTTGGGGCGGTTCTGGTGCCGGTTCTTGTGACGGCCTTTGGGGTGGCGGGACGTTGGCGAGATACCAGTCGCGCAAATGGCTGAGCGCGGGATGCGCCAGCGAGCGCTGGAGGTAGGTCCAGATCCGCGGCTGGTGGCGCAGGTAATGCGGTTTGCCGTCGCGGCGGTTGAGCCGGGCGAAGGTGCCGAGCAGGCGGGTGTTCCGCTGCGCCGACATGATGGCGTAGAGCTCGGCGAAACCGGCCGGATCGAAGCTCGCATCATCAGCGCGGCGCGCCTTGATGTAGCGCGACAACAGCGCCAACTCGAGATTCTCGGGCACGTCGATGCGGGCGTCCTGGAGCAGCGACACCACGTCGTAGGATTGCGGCCCGAGCACGGTGTCCTGGAAATCGATCACGCCGACGCGTTCGATGCCGGTGCGCATCCCGAGCCAGATCAAATTGGGCGAGTGATAGTCGCGGATGATCCACGTCCTCGGCGCGGCCAGCGGCTTCTGCAGCAGCTCACGCCACATCGTAAAGAATTCCGCGCGCTTCGGCTCGCTCAGCGGCGCGTTGCGATCGGGCAGATACCATTCCGGCATCAATCCGATTTCGATCAGCATCGCCTCGATGTCGAAGACCGGAATGGCGTAGCTCTGCCCGTCCAGCGGCAGCGTCTCCGGCAGCGTCTTGCCGTGCAGCACCGCCAGCACGTCGGTCGCGGCTTCGTAGCGCTCGGGAATCGGGCGCGGCGGGTTGCCTTCGATTACGCCTTCGCTGCCGAAATCCTCCGATATCAGGAAGCCGTGGTCGAGATCGGCATGATGGATCGCGGGCGCCGAGATGCCTTGCGCGCGCAGGCCTTCGTCGATGGCGACGAAGGGTTTGACGTTTTCGGCGAGATGCACCGCGGCGCTGTAGGACTTTCCGTTGTAGAGCGCCGCGCCGTCGGGGCGCTGCGGAAAGTTCATGAGGATGACGATCTCGTCGTCGCGCAGCAGCCGCGCGTAGGACCGTGTCGAGGCGTCGCCGGCCATGCGCCGCCGCGTCGCGTCGAGATAGCCGGATGCGTCGAGGAATTCGCGCAGCGCTTTCAGACGCGCGACCTGGGCTGCGCCCTTGCCGTAACCGGTGACGTCGGCGGCACGTGCGTTCGAGCCCAGAGCCGGACGATGGGTGAGTGCGATGTCGATGCGATCCTCGGGCAGCGCCGACGGCGCACGCTCCGGCCATTCGATCAGGACAAGCGTGGCATCCGGCAGCGGCGACAGCCCGATCTCCTCGAGCTCGCTCTCGTCCTCGACGCGGTAGAGGTCGGCATGCATGACCGGAAACGGCGGCAGCTCATAACCCTGCACCAGCGTGAAGGTCGGGCTCGGCACTTCCAGCGCCTCGTCGTCGGCGAGGTAGCGGATCATGGCGCGGGCGGCCGCGGTCTTGCCGGCGCCGAGGTCGCCGGTGAGCGTGATGACATCGCCCGGCCCGACCAGCAGCGCGAGATCGGCCATCAGTTGCGCGGTGGCCGTCTCGTTGTGAAGCGCGACGGAGAATGTGGTTGGCGCGCTCATTCGGCGGCGTCGCGATGCGCCGCCTGGTCGGTCGGGAAGTCGCAGATCACGACCGTGCCCCTGCCCACGATCGAATCCACCCGCACCTTGCCGCCATGCAGCTCGACGAAGGAGCGCACCAGCGACAGGCCGAGCCCGGCGCCGCGGTGACGCGACCCCTGCGAGCGGCTTTCGAACCAGTTGAACACCTTGTCCTTCATGTCGGCAGGTATTCCAGGCCCGGAATCTGTCACAGTGAAGACCACACTGTGCTCGGTGCGGCGCGCGCTGATGCCGACGGTGGAATCCTGTGGAGAAAACCCGACGGCGTTGGCGAGGAGGTTATAGAGCACCTGCACCACGCGCTTTTCGTCGCCGATGAAGCTGCCGATATCGGGCGCGATCTCGACCTTCAGGCGGATGCGGTCGGTGGCGAGCCGGTCCTGGATGCCCTCGGCGGCGAGCTCGATGGTCTTGCTGACGTCGACCGGGCCGAGTTCCAGCTTCATCGCGCCGGCGTCGATGGTGGCGAGATCGAGGATGTTGTTGGTCAGCGCCAGCAGCGCGTTGGTCGATTTCGTGACGTAGTCGAGATATTCGGCCTGTTTCGGCGTCAGCGGTCCGGTCGACGGATCGCTGAGGAAATGCGCGAAGCCGATGATGGTGGTGAGCGGCGAGCGCAGCTCGTAGGAGACGTGGTGGACGAAATCCACCTTCATCTGGTCGGCGGCCTCCAGCGCCTCGTTGCGCTCGCGCAGCGCGCGCTCGACGTTCTCGGTGTCGGTGATGTCCTGGAACGTCAGCATGGTGGCGCCGTCGTGCAGCGGCCGGATCATGCCGTCGAGCACGCTGCCGTCCTTGCGCTCCAGCTTCAGCGGCACGTCGGCGCGGCTCTCGATCGAGGTGACGGCCTCGCGGATCTGCCGCCAGACCACGGGATCGTCGAACAGTTGATGGCACCAGCCTTCGACGGTCTGGATGTGCGGCTCGTCGCGCATCGCGTCGCTCGACAGCTTCCACATCCGGACGAAGGCCGGGTTGAAGAGCTGCGCCTTGCCGTTGCTGCCGAACACCGCGACGCCCTCGGCGAGGCTGTCCAGCGTCTCGCGCTGGACCCGGATCATGCCGTCGAAGCGGCGGGCGAGCTCGAGGCTCTCGGTGACGTCGTCGAACAGATAGGTGACGCCGCCTTCCGGGTTCGGCGTGGTGACGACGGAGAGGGCGCGGCCGTCGGGCAGGTACCAGGTATCCTTGGCGGCCTCGACCGCGCGATAGGCCTCGTGCAGCTTGGCCTTCCAGGCGCGGAAGTCGGGCTGCTCCGGCAGTTTTCGCGCGGCACGGAGCTGGTCCAGCACGCTGGAATCATCGGGATTGGCGTCGAGGAAGGTACGGTCGAGGTCCCATAGCCGGCGGTAGGAATCGTTGTAGAAGGCAAGGCGCCGGTGGCCGTCGAACACGGCGACGCCGGAGGAGAGCTGGTCGAGCGTGCGGCGATGCGCCTCCGCCATCCGCACCAGCGCCGAGCTCAGCGCATCCGCCTCGCTGGCATCGATCGCGACGCCGACGCTGCCGCTGCCGACATTGACGGCGCGCACGTCGTAGATGCGCCGCTCGCCGCCGATCACGATCGGCAGCCGGGAGGTGAAATTGGCCGCGTCCTTCAGTCCCCGTTCCATGGCGCTGCGGTCGGCGCTGTCGAGCAGCTCGAGCTTGCGCTCGTGGGCGTCGCTGAAGCTCGCAGCCTCGGTCGCACGGACATAGGCCGGGTTGGCGAAAGTGAGCGCACCGTTCTCGCTCTTGGCCCAGATCGGCCAGGGTGCCGCCGCAGCGAAGCCGCGCAGCATCTCGGTCTCGTCGGAGAGCGCCTTGTAGCGCAGATTGGTTTCGGCGAGATCCCGGCGCAGGCCCGAGAGTTCGCGAATCCTGACAATGGCCTGGCCACCGATGGCGCGGCCGATGGCTTCCAGCGTATGGCCATGCGCGGTGGTCAGCGTCAGCTGGAACCCGTCGCCGCGGTCGCGCAGCGCATCCACAGCGTGGTCCATCTGGAGCGCCGGTTCCGGCGGCAGCCAGGTTCCGAAGGCGAGCACGCGCTGCGGGGAGGGGTCGCGCGGCAGCACCATCGAGACGTCGCCGGAAATCTGCGCGCGGTTGTCGCCCGCCGGCCAGGAGATCAGGATCTGCGGCTCGGCGAACAGCAGCGCGCCGAAGCGGTCGGCCTGGAGTTGCAGTTCCCCGATCCGCGCGCGCAGCCGCGCCTCGTTCTTCGCCGTGCGCACGCGCGTACGCATCAGCAGGATCGCGGCCATTACCGAGAAGCCGAGCAGCGCAAGCGCGGTGGCGAGCACCGCAAGTTCCTGCCGGTTGAAGTCCAGCAATTCCGAAAGTGTGCCAACGAAGTCGGCGGCCTCAGCCGGCGCAGCCGGCAGCAGCGCCGCGAGAGCGCTCCCGATCAGGCCGTCGCGCACGAGCGATGTGCACGATAGCAGCGTCCGACGCATCGACACGATCACGCCTGACATAGTTGCCCCAAGACCGCACGAATTTACGCGCGGCGACCCCCGTCGCGCGCGAATCAAACGACAATACCCCCACCGTGACTCCACCGGTAAGAGTCCAGATCGTGAACGCAAAGGCGGCCCCAAAAAAATGCGGGACGTGGCGTTCCGGGTTCACGTAGTTCTTCGGGGAATTCGGCTGGAGTTGCCGTGCGTTAGCGGCCCATGCGAATTGTTGCCCCGATGAAGGTGCGCTCCCCCTCCCGCTCGCGGGGGAGGGTTGGGGAGGGGGTGTCTCCGCGGTGGGAATCCCCAAGAGGAGAGAACCCTCACCCGCGTCGCTTCGCTCCGCGACCTCTCTCGCAAGCGGGAGAGGTGAAGCCCAACTCGCTGCCGTGCGTTAGCGCCCGGTCGAGCCGAAGCCGCCGGCGCCGCGATCGGTCGCCGACAAGGTCGCCACGGGAACCAGCGCGGCCTGAACCACGGGTGCGATGACCATCTGCGCGATCCGCTCGCCGCGCTTGATCACGAAGGCCGCTGCGCCGTGGTTGATCAGGATCACCTTGATCTCGCCGCGATAGTCCGCGTCGATGGTTCCGGGCGAGTTCAGCACGGTGACGCCATGCTTGGCGGCAAGCCCCGAGCGCGGCCGCACCTGCGCCTCGTGCCCGGGCGGCAAGGCGATCGCAAGGCCGGTCGGCACCAGCGCATATCGGCCGGACGCAAGCGTCAGCGGCGCGTCCTCCGGAACCGCGGCCATCAGGTCGAGACCGGCGGCCTCCGCCGTCTGATAGGCCGGCAGCGGCAGGCCCTCGGCATGCGGCAGGCGTTGCAGTTCGACCGTGACTTTCGTGCTCAAGATGCGGGCTCCAGGGATTTGCCGATCACACTCTTGACGATATGCGCGATCAGCTCGGTGGCGACCTGTTCCTTGGTCATCGCGGGCCAGGAATCAACCGCGATCTCGCCGTTCTTCTCACCATTCTTGCGGCTGATGAGGTGGACAGTGTTGCGGTCGCCGCCCATCACGCCGGTCGCCGGCGAGACGTCGTTGGCGACGATCCAGTCGCAGCCCTTGCGGGCAAGCTTTGTCTTGGCGTTGTCGATGAGGTGCTCGGTCTCGGCGGCGAAGCCGATCACCAGCGGCGGGCGCTTGTCGGTCAGCTTCGCGATCGTGGCGAGGATGTCGGGGTTCTCGACCAGCTGGAGCGGCGGCATGCCGGCCGAGGTCTTCTTCAGCTTCTGCTCGCCCTCATTGGCGACGCGCCAGTCGGCGACCGCGGCGGCGAAGATCGCGATGTCGGCGGGAAGCGCCGCCTGCACCTGCTCCAGCATCTGCCGCGCCGATTCCACATGCTTCACCGTCACGCCCTGGGGATCGCCGAGATCGACCGGGCCGCTCACCAAGATCACCTCGGCACCGGCGGCCTGCGCGGCGGCGGCGATGGCAAAGCCCTGCTTGCCGGAAGAGCGGTTGGCGATGTAGCGCACCGGGTCGATCGGCTCGTGGGTCGGGCCCGCGGTGATCAGCACGCGCTTGCCGGCGAGCGGGCGCGGCACCGGCGGCCGCAGCAGGCGCTCGGCGGCGGCGGCGATCTCCAACGCCTCGGACATGCGGCCGATACCGGCTTCACCCGCCTCGGCCATCTCTCCGGAATTCGGCCCGATCAGCACGACGCCGTCGCGCTGAAGCTGCGCGACGTTGCGCCGGGTCGCCGCGTTGTTCCACATCAGCGGATTCATCGCCGGCGCCAGCAGCACCTTGCGGTTGGTCGCGAGCAGGATG
Source organism: Bradyrhizobium sp. B025 (assembly GCF_042257955.1). Taxonomy (NCBI): domain Bacteria; kingdom Pseudomonadati; phylum Pseudomonadota; class Alphaproteobacteria; order Hyphomicrobiales; family Nitrobacteraceae; genus Bradyrhizobium; species Bradyrhizobium sp. B025. The sequence continues at coordinate 108,656 of NZ_CP170150.1, forward strand.
GCGCTGGCGAGGTCGTCGGCATGGCCGTTCGCCATCTTGGCCATCAGGTCGGCCGTGGCGGGGGCCACCACGATCAAGTCGCAGTCACGGGCCAGGCGGATATGGCCGGCGTCGAACTCGCTCTGGGGATCGAACAGGTCGGTATAGACGCGCTCATGCGAAAGGGCGCTGACCGAGAGCGGCGTGACGAACTGCTGGGCCGCGTTGGTCAGCACGCAGCGGACCTCGATGCGCCGCTCCTTCAGCCTTCGGATCAGGTCGAGCGATTTAAAGGCCGCGATCCCGCCGCCGATGATCAGGGTGATGCTGGCCTCGGCAAGGGCGCCGGTGCGCTGAGGCGTCGGAGCGGTGGATGCCGCAGGCGGCACCGCAAAGGGCGTCAGCGGCTCCTCACGACCGTCGATCAGCTCCCGCAGGATGACCCGGACCTCTTCCTCGAGGGACCTGTGATTCTTGGCCGAACGCAGCCGCAGATAGGTTTTGACGTGTTCGTCGAGCTTGCGGATGGTTAGGCTCGCCATGACGCCCTCCGGCACGGAATGATAGCGATGCTATCAATCGAATGATTGCAATGCAATCACAAATTCCGGACGGCGATCAGGATCCCGATGAAGGTCGCTGCGATGATCCAGAGCGCCACCGTGCGCCAGCGGTTCTTGCGGCCCTCGCTGCGGCCCATCGCCGCGATGCTCTCCGGCGACAGCCGCAGGCCCTCCCGCGTCATGGTCTCGAGCTGCTCGAGCACCGCGACTGAACGCTGCGCGATATCGGGCAGGCGCATCAGCACGCGGGCGAGGTCGCCGCCGCCGGTGAGCGCGCCCTGCACCCGGCCGATCGGCCCGAGATTGCGCTCGATCCACTCACGCACCACGGGGTCGGCGGTCTTCCAGATATCGAGCCTGGGATCGAAGCCGCGCGCCACGCCTTCGACCACGACCATGGTCTTCTGGAGCAGGATCAGCTCGGGCCGTGTCGTCATGTCGAACAGGCCGGTGACCTCGAGCAGCAGCGTCAGCAGCCGCGCCATCGAGATCTCTTCGGCCGTGCGGTTGTGGATCGGCTCGCCGATGGCGCGGATGGCTTGCGCGAAATTCTCGACGGAGTGGTGCGCGGGCACGTAGCCCGCCTCGAAATGCACCTCCGCCACACGGCGATAATCGCGGGTGATGAAGCCGAGCAGAATTTCGGCGAGGAAGCGCCGCTCCTTCATCCCGAGCCGGCCCATGATGCCGAAATCGACCGCGACGAGGCGGCCGGTGTCGTCCAGGAAAAGATTGCCCGGATGCATGTCGGCGTGGAAAAAGCCGTCGCGCAGCGCGTGGCGCAGAAAGCTCTGGATCACCTTGCGGCCGAGATCGGGCAGGTCGACCTGCGCCTCTGCCAGGCGCTTGTGATCGTTCAGCGCGATGCCGTCGATCCACTCCATCGTCAGCACGTTGTGCGTGGTACGGTCCCAGTCGACCGTGGGCACGCGGAAGTCGAGATCGTCGCCCGTGTTCTCCGCCATTTCCGACATTGCAGCCGCTTCCAGCCGCAGGTCCATCTCCATCGCGACCGAGCGCGACATGGTGTTGATGACCTCGATCAGGCGCAGCCGCCGCGCCTCGGCCGAATAGGTCTCGGCCTTGTGCGCAACGTAGAAGAAATCGGAGAGATCGCGCCGGAAGCGCGAGGCCACATTCGGGCGCAGCACTTTCACGGCGACTGCCTTGCGGATGCCGTCACGTACCACTTCGCCGCGATGCACCTGAGCGATCGAGGCGGCGGCGACCGGCGGGCCGAGGCTCGCAAACACGTCCTTGAGCGGACGCTCCAGGGAGGCTGCGATCGCAGCTTCCGCTTCTGCTTGCGAAAACGGCGGCAGGCGATCCTGGAGACTTTCCAGGTCACGCGCCATGATGACGCCGACGACGTCGGGGCGCGTGGCCAGAAACTGCCCGAGCTTGAGATAGGCCGGGCCCATCCGGGTCAGCGCGCGCGACAGTCGCGGTCCGTGCTTTGGACCGCGCCGTTCGACGATGCGCGCAAGCTTCAGCGCGAGCTGTCCGGGCGGCGGCACCAGGCTCGGATCGACGGAGCCGAACACGCCTTCGCGCGCGAACACGAACGCAGCGCGCATCAGGCGCGCGGTGTGGGTAATTGCAGAAATCACAAACGCCAGCCCGAATGCAGTGCGACGATGCCGCCGGACAATGTCTGCCAGTTCACGCGGGCGAAGCCGGCGTTGCGGATCATGTCGGCGAAGGCGTTGGGCTTGGGAAACTTGCGGATCGATTCGACGAGGTATTGGTAGGACTCGGCATCGCCCGTGATCATGCGGCCGAGCGGCGGGATCACCTTGAACGAGAACAGGTCATAGAGCTTGTCGAGGCCGGGCATCTCGACGGTAGAGAATTCCAGGCACAGGAAGCGGCTGCCGGGCCTCAGCACGCGATAGGCCTCGCGCAGCGCCAGGTCGATCTGCGGCACGTTGCGGATGCCGAAAGCGATCGTATATGCGTCAAAGCTGCGGTCGGCAAAGGCGAGCGCTTCGGCATTGCCTTCGACGAAATCGACCTGGGTCTCGAGATGGCGCTTGGCGGCGCGCTCGCGGCCCACGGCGAGCATGTCGGAATTGATGTCGCAGACCGTGGCGTGGAAGCCGGGGCCGGCGGCCTTGGCGGCGCGGAACGAGATGTCGCCGGTGCCGCCGGCGACGTCGAGCAACGCGAACGGCCGGTCGCCCCTCGGCGGATCCAGCGCGTTGATCATGATGTCCTTCCAGACCCGGTGCAGGCCGCCGGACATCAAGTCGTTCATCAGGTCATAGCGCGACGCAACGCTGTGAAACACATCGTTCACCAGCGTCTGCTTGTCCCCCAGGGGAACGTCCCTGAAGCCAAAATGCGTGGTTTCGCCCGGCCGATCCATTACTCTACTCCACGAGGCGGACCATAGCGCGCCCGCCGCAATGGCGCTATCACACCGCCCTCATAAGGTGAATGCCTGACCATGCCTGAATTGCCCGAAGTCGAGACCGTCCGCCGCGGCCTTCAGCCTGTCATGGAGGGAGCGAAAATCGTCGTCGCGGAGGCCCGCCGGCCGGATCTGCGCTTTCCGTTCCAGCCGGATTTCGTGGCCCGGCTCCAGGGGCAGGTCGTCACGGGGCTCGGCCGCCGCGCAAAATATCTCATGGCCGATCTGGCCTCCGGCGACGTGCTCTTGATGCATCTGGGCATGTCGGGCTCGTTTCGTGTCATCAAGCCGGACAATGATGTCGCACCTGGGGAGTTTCACTATCCACGGGGTAAGGACACCACCCATGACCACGTGCTGTTTCGGATGTCCTCCGGTGCCGACATCGTCTTCAACGATCCGCGCCGCTTCGGTTACATGAAAGTGATCGCGCGCAACGCGCTCGAGGACGAGCCGCTGCTCCGCGGCCTCGGCCCCGAGCCGCTCGGCAACGAATTCGATGCCGCGATGCTGGCGCGATCCTGCGAAGGCAAGGCCACCAGCCTGAAGGCCGCGCTGCTCGACCAGCGCGTGGTGGCAGGGCTCGGCAACATCTATGTCTGCGAAGCGCTGCATCGCTCGCACCTGTCGCCGCGCCGGATCGCTGCGACGTTGGCGACCAGGAAGGGCGAGCCAACGGATCACGCGAAGAGATTGGTCGGTGCGATCCACACCGTGCTGAACGACGCCATCAAGGCCGGCGGCTCGTCACTGCGCGACCATCGCCAGACCACAGGTGAGCTCGGCTACTTCCAGCATTCGTTAAAGGTCTATGACCGCGAAGGCGAGACCTGCAAGACGCCTGCTTGCGGCGGCACGATCAAGCGCTTCACCCAGAACGGCCGTTCGACCTTCTGGTGTCCGAAATGTCAGAAGTGAGGATCAGGCTCGCGACCGCGAGGCTGTGAGTCTCTGCGAGCGTGACGAGCTCACCACGACGTCATTGCGAGTGCAGCGAAGCAATCCGGCCGGGCTGGTGGCCGGATTGCTTCGACGCTGGTGCCCTTCCGGATGGTGAAGGGCCGGCTGACGCCCGATCGATCGCCCCGCTCAGGACGCCAGTGTCGTGGTCTCGTCCGTGGAAAGCCCAGTGGCGGCATGCAGCAGGCCGTCCGGAGCCGACATGACCTGGTCGATCAGGGCATTGGTCGTGGCGCTGAGCTCGAGCCGGGTCTCGATCCACTGCCAGAGGCCGCGGATCTCGTCCGCCGACTTGCCGTTCGGCGCGAATTCGCTGACGGCGAGGCCGCCGGCGAGTGAATCCTGGTGGTCGTTGCGCATCACGATCAGGGGACGCGCGAGCACCTCGGCGAGATCGAGCGCGGCTTCCTCGGCGAGCGTGTTGGCGGCATTGTCGATGCGCTGGCCGCGGATCGGCGTCTGGTTCAGCACGAAGCTGTAGGGCCGCTTCCAGGCGCGTGCGACGCTCAGCGTCGAGGCGGTCGCCTCGATGTCCGCGACGCTCGGGCGGGCCGGGATCAGGCAGAGATCGGAATGACGGATCGCGGCGGTGGTCGCGGCGCTGAGGCCGGCCGCGGTGTCGATGATCGCGAGCTGGAGGCCGCTGTCGGCCAGCATGTTCAGGCGCGGCGCGATGTCGGCGGCGTGATAGATCGGCTCGACCACGAGATCCTCGGCGGTGCGACGGCGCTGCCAGTTGGACAGGGTGCCCTGCGGGTCGGTCTCGATCAGGCGGACGGTGAAGCCGGCCTGCTTGGCCGCCAGCGCGAGGCCGACGGCGAGCGTGCTCTTGCCACTGCCACCCTTTTGGGTGGCCAGTACGATCGTGTGCATGGAAGATGAATCCTTTGGAATGCCTGGGTCAGGAATACGCCACGCGAACGTGCATCGCTTCTGGATGCTGAGCTCTTCTCGCTCAGGACGTGCCGGCCCGATCCAAAGGGGATCGCGGAGGTCCGAATCAACGGTAACAATGATGTCGGAATCGGGAATGCCAGCTAATCCGTACCATTACTGGACCCGTAGTCGTACGTGCGATGTGCGCCGATAGACACGAGAGATTGTGATTGTCGCCTGGCTTACTTCCGCACGCAGATCACGCGGACGACTGCGGCCTTCGCATCCGCTGAACTGCCGTTTGCTGTGACGCCGTTGGCCTTCAGGAAATCGCGCACCGTCTCCGCTGAGACCATCACGGCCTGCGATGCCGGCACCGACGTCGCGGGTCCCGCCACCATCGCCTGCTTCAACAGCGCAATGCCGGCGAATTTGCCGTCCGCGTCGATCGCGGGGCTGCCGGAAAATCCGACCGCCGGTGGTGGCGACAGCGCGGAATCGCTGCTCGTGACGGGTGTGAGCGCGCCCTTGACGCTCGAGACCCCGGCCGCGCCACCCTGGCTTTGCGGATCGGCGATGCCGACGACGTCGACATTCGTCTTCGCCCCGCCGCCAGCGAGGCCGAGTGGCTTCAGGCCACGCGCGCCGTAGATGTGCAGGAGCGCGAGATCGTGCTCCTTGTCCTCGGCAAGACGATCGGCGCTGCCGTAGCCGGCGATGGTGATCGCAAGGCAGCTGTCGGTGACGAGGCGGTCGGTGAGGATCGCGCCGTCGTCGCTGACGACGATGCCGGTGCCGTATTCGACCGTCTTGCGCGGCGGCGGTCCGGCTTGCGGTCCTGCCGGAAATGCATTGAACGCGCTCGACATCGCGATCACGACCGGCTCGACCGTGTTCTCGGTGGCCTGGTCGTAGAGGATCGTCATGATCCGGACTTCGTCGCCCTTGAAGGTGCCGCGCACGTAGAATTTCTTCAGGCCCTGGAGCCCCGACAGCACGAAGAAGTCGGGCTTCACCACGGTGTAGTCGACCTTGCGCCCGGCCGGCTCCTTCTTCTCGGCGTCCGCGAGCTTCGCGGTCGTGGGGTTCGCCTCCTTGCGCCGGCTGAGCAGCACCTGCACAGTTCCGGTCGGCGAGGTCCATTTCGATCCGTTGGCATCGGTCGCCTGCTGCGGCACCAGTTTTGAGGGAATGCCGAGCCGGGCGCCGCTGGTCATCTCCGTCACCATCTTCCAGCCGACGCTGTCCTGCTTCCGCCGCGCGGTCTCGGCAAGCGCGGCGCGCTCCTGCGGATTGAGCACGCCGGTCGGCTTGCCGCCCTTGTTCTTCTGGTACTCCTTGATGGCATTGACCATGCGCTCGCTGACCTCGCCGGTGATGGCGCCGTTATATTGGCCGACCCAGGCGAGGTCGGACTGGAGCGAGAGGCGTTCGGCCTGCGCCATGGCATCGGCCGTTTCCGACGGTGTCTGAAGTGCGGGCGGGCGGATCGGAACGGTCTGGACCGTCTTCGGCTTGGTGCCGGGGATCTGCGGCGTCGTCATCTGGGCGTTTGCGCCTGTGGCGGCCGCAAACATCAGTGTTGCCGCAAGCATCGATCTCATGACAAATCCAGCCAGCCCATTGAACGCAATGCCATTGAAGCACATCTCGTTGGTCGCGAACAATCTCGGGGTGGTTCAGGCCTGCGGGCAGGCCGGACCCTCATCTGAGAGGACGTGAGTGTTACGGAGTCATTCCGGGGCGGCTCGAAGAGCCGAACCCGGAATCTCGAGATTCCGGGTTCGATGCTTCGCATCGCCCCGGAATGACAGTATGTGCGACTTCCGCGCTCCTCGCGGGGAGCGGCAGCAATCTAGGAAGAGCTGAGAATGCTGAGCCCGGACGAACTCGAACGTTATGCCCGCCATATCGTCCTGCGCGACGTCGGCGGCCCGGGCCAGGCCGCGCTGAAGCGGGCCTCCGTGCTGGTGATCGGCGCCGGCGGGCTCGGCGCGCCCGCCTTGATGTATCTGGCTGCCGCCGGGATCGGCACGCTCGGCGTGGTCGATGACGACGTGGTGTCGCTGTCCAACCTCCAGCGCCAGGTGATCCATACGACGCCCGATATCGGCCGGCACAAGGTCGAGAGCGCGGCCGAGCGCATTTCCGCTCTCAATCCGCATGTCCGCTTCGTCGGTCACGCCACCTGGCTCAACGCCGACAACGCGCTCAGCCTGATCGGCGACTACGACCTCGTGCTCGACGGCTCCGACAATTTCTCGACGCGCTATCTGGTCTCCGACGCCTGCTTCTTCGCGAAGAAGCCGCTGATCACCGCGGCGCTCGGCACCTTCGACGGCTCGCTCACCACCATCCGCGCGCATGAAAAGAACGAGGCTGGTGAATTCAATCCGACCTATCGCTGCCTGTTTCCGGAGGCGCCGCCGCCCGGCACGGTGCCGGCCTGCGCCGAGGCCGGCGTCATGGGCGCGCTCGCGGGCGTGCTCGGCTCGATGATGGCGCTGGAGGCGATCCGCGAGATCGTCGGCTTCGGCGACGGCCTCGTCGGCCGCCTCCTGATGATCGATGCGCGCGCGATGCGCTTCGAGACGCTGCGCTATTCGCGCGATCCGGCCAATCCGCTCAACGGCGATGGTCCCGTGTTCGACGATCTAAGCATCCATCGCGCGTAGGCGCGTGTTCTTCAATCTCTACCCCCGCGTGGCCCCCAGCGCACAGCGCCTCAGAGCATGCTCGGCAGCACGCGATCCGGCGGCTTGTGCGCGTCGAGGAAGGTGCGGATGTTGATGATCACCTTCTCGCCCATCTCGACGCGGCCTTCGATCGTGGCCGAGCCCATGTGCGGCAGCAGCGTCACCTTGCCGGCCTTGGCCAGCCGCACCAGCTTCGGGTTCACCGCGGGCTCGTGCTCGTAGACGTCGAGCCCGGCGCCGCCGATCTCGCCGCCTTCGATCAGCTTGATCAGCGTGTCCTCGTCGGTCACCTCGCCGCGCGCAGTGTTGACGATGTAGGCGTCCTTGCGGATCAGCTTCAGCCGTCGTGCCGAGAGCAGGTGATAGGTCGCCGGCGTGTGCGGACAGTTCACCGAGAGGATGTCCATCCGCGCCAGCATCTGGTCGAGGCTTTCCCAATAGGTCGCGCCAAGCTCTTCGGCGATCTTCGGCGCCACGGGACGGCGGTTGTGGTAGTGGATCTGCAGGCCGAAGGCGCGGGCGCGGCGCGCCACCGCCTGGCCGATGCGGCCCATGCCGATGATGCCGAGGCGCTTGCCGCCGATGCGGTGGCCGAGCATCCAGGTTGGCGACCAGCCGGGCCAGGGCTTTCCTTCCGTCAGGATCGAGGCGCCTTCGATCATCCGCCGAGGCACGGCCAGGATCAGCGCCATGGTCATGTCGGCGGTGTCTTCGGTCAGAACCTTTGGCGTGTTGGTGACGGTGATGCCGCGCGCATGCGCGGCCTCGACATCGATATTGTCGACGCCGTTGCCGAAATTGGCGATCAGGCGCAGCTTGCAGTCGGGCTGGTTGACGATGTCGGCGGTGATGTGGTCGGTGACGGTCGGAACCAGCACGTCGGCGGTGCGCGCGGCTTCCGCGATCTGGTCGGCCGACATCGGCGTGTCGTCGAGATTGATCCGCGCGTCGAACAGCTCGCGCATCCGCGTCTCGATCGAATCCGGCAGCTTGCGCGTTACCACGACGAGGGGCTTTTTCTTCACCGACATGTCCTGCTCTCATGAGGCGTGGCAAGCCCGCCTCTGTCGCCAAAGGCCGGCCGTTCAGGCCTCATTAACCCGGTTGTTCGACACTGCCCTTGCCGTGTCGTCCCCGGCGTTTCCTTCAAGCTCTCCCGATATTTCCGACCGGAAAATCGGGCCAAACTGGTTGTTCAAGCGTCCGTCCTCTCTAGCAGAAGGCCGGGCCAAGACAAGAACCACGGGGTAAGGCTTGGCGGAACACCCGCGTGGGGCGGGTCAGGGACGACCGCGGCAGGGTATTTTGGAATTTTGGGGTGAGGGTCCGGCTCGGCCGGGTCCTCGACAGGAGACGGGTTGATGGCGTTGGGGCGTTTTTGTTCGGTGATGGCGCTCGTTTGCACCTGGTTGGGCGCCTCGGTCAGCCCCTCGCATTCGGCGAAGGACAACACCCCCCAGAGCGCCAGCGGCCTCCCGGTGCCGCGCTATGTCAGCCTGAAGTCGGATCACGTGAACGTCCGTGCCGGTCCGACCAAGGACAATGACGTGGCCTGGGTCTATACCCGCGCCGGCCTGCCGGTCGAAATCACCGCCGAGTTCGAGAACTGGCGCCGGGTGCGCGATTCCGAAGGCGCCGAGGGCTGGGTCTATCACTCGCTGCTGTCGGGCCGCCGCACCGCGGTCGTTACCATGAAGCACAAGGACGAGCTCGCGCCGATCTATGACCGCGCCGATCCTGACAGCGCGGTTGCGGCCAAGCTCCAGGCCGGCGTCGTCACCCAGGTGAAGAAGTGCAGCGCAAACTGGTGCCGCGTCACCGGCAACGGTTTTGACGGCTGGATCCAGCAGGAACGCCTCTGGGGCGTGTATTCGGACGAGCAGGTGAATTGACGCTGCAGGCGTCATCCCGGGATGGCGCGAAGCGCCAGACCCGGGATCTCGAGATACGGGGTTCGGTGCTACGCACCGCCCGGAACGACGGCGTAAACAATTGTGGCCGGGACAAGCCCGGCCATGACGACCAAATCAACAGTTTAGGATAGATCTCAGCGCTTCTTGCGCAGGCGCACGACCATGTCGATGCGCGCGATCTCGTAACCCTCGGGCACCTCCGGCATCTTGGACAGCGCCAGATGCGGATCCTCGATGTCGACCAGCTCGTGGCTGTTCTCGAGGTAATAGTGGTGGTGCGTGGTGACGTTGGTGTCGAAATAGGTCTTGGTGCCGTCGACACTGACCTGGCGCAGCAGGCCGGCATCGGTGAGCTGGTTCAGCGTGTTGTAGACGGTCGCCAGCGACACCGGAACCTTGGCCAGCGTGGCTTCCTCGTACAGCATTTCAGCCGTAAGGTGGCGAGCACCCTTGCCGAACAGGAGCCAGCCCAGCGCCATGCGCTGCCGCGTCGGGCGGAGCCCGGCGGACTGGAGCATTTCGTTAACGTCGTGCCACGGGCAGCCGGTCAAAGCCGGCTGGCGGCCGGACAGGAGGGCCGCGGCATGGACGTCGTCGTCGTGATGGGGCGCGGTATTCTCGCTCATTTCCAGATTTCGGGCACGCGTGAACAATAACTCCCTGCAATATAAGAACAGATAGATGCAGATGCAAGTTTCTCGCAACTAGAGAGGTTCTAATCGGAGTGGAACCGAGCGAGGAGCCCGTCATTTTACCTTCATGAGAGCGCTTTGCCACCGAAATGGCCTGTGTTAGAGAGCGCGCGGTTCCGCTTAGCCGATTTTGGTGCACCCGGGCATCGAGGCCCGGTCCGCAGTCCATCGGGGCTTGTGGGAGTTGCGCCTGACGATGGCAATTGGCGTTACTCTCCGACCGGGACGGGGCCCATTTTCGCCAAAAAACGTCGCTCAATCGGACTTTGAACAGAGGCACATGCATGCTGAACAGGCGCAACGGTTACGAATACGAAGATCTGCTGGCATGTGCCCGCGGCGAGATGTTCGGCCCGGGCAATGCCCAGCTGCCGCTGCCGCCGATGCTGATGTTCGACCGCATCACGGACATCAACGACAATGGCGGCGAATTCGGCAAGGGCCTGGTGCGCGCCGAGCTCGACGTGAAGCCCGACCTCTGGTTCTTCGGCTGCCATTTCAAGAACGATCCGGTGATGCCCGGCTGCCTCGGCCTCGATGCGCTGTGGCAAATGGTCGGTTTTTACCTGGGCTGGAGCGGCGGTGAAGGTCGCGGTCGCGCGCTTGGCCTGAACGAGCTGAAGTTCAGCGGCCAGGTGCTGCCCGAGGCCCGCAAGGTTGTGTACAACGTCGATATCAAGCGCGTGATGCGGGCAAAGCTCGTGCTCGGTATCGCCGACGGGTGGCTTTCGGTCGATGACCAGATTATCTATCGCGCGAAGGATCTGAAGGTCGGCCTGTTCAAGCAGGGCACGAGCCTGGGCTGAACGCATCACAAAGAAAGACAACGATTTAGGCGAGGCTGTCATGAGGCGGGTTGTGGTCACCGGGATGGGCATCGTCTCGTCCATCGGAAACAACACCCAGGAAGTGCTTGCGAGCCTTCACGAGGCGAAGTCGGGCATTTCGCGGGCTGAGAAATATGCCGAGCTCGGCTTCCGTTCGCAGGTGCAAGGTGCGCCGACGCTCGACCCTGCGACGGTCGTCGACCGCCGCGCGATGCGCTTCCTCGGCCAGGGCGCGGCCTGGAATCACATCGCGATGGAACAGGCGATCCAGGACTCCGGTCTGTCGCCCGAAGACGTCTCCAACATCCGCACCGGCATCATCATGGGCTCCGGCGGCCCCTCCGCCCGCACCATCGTCGAATCCGCCGACATCACCCGCACCAAGGGCCCGAAGCGCGTCGGACCGTTTGCAGTGCCGAAGGCGATGTCGTCCACGGCGTCCGCGACGCTCGCGACCTGGTTCAAGATCAAGGGCGTGAATTATTCGATCTCCTCGGCCTGTGCGACCTCGAACCATTGCGTAGGCAATGCCTATGAGACGATCCAGATCGGCAAGCAGGACATCATCTTCGCCGGCGGCTGCGAGGAGCTGGACTGGTCGCTGTCGGTGCTGTTCGACGCGATGGGCGCGATGTCGTCGAAGTACAACGACACGCCCGCGACCGCCTCGCGTCCCTACGACGTCAACCGCGACGGCTTCGTGATCGCCGGTGGCGCCGGCGTGCTGGTGTTGGAAGAGCTCGAACATGCCAAGGCGCGCGGCGCGCGCATCTACGGCGAGATCGTCGGCTATGGCGCGACCTCGGACGGCTACGACATGGTCGCGCCGTCGGGCGAGGGCGCCGAGCGCTGCATGCGCATGGCGATGTCGACGGTGAAGACCAAGGTCGACTACATCAATCCGCACGCGACCTCGACGCCGGCAGGCGATCCGCCGGAAATCGAGGCGCTCCGCAAGGTGTTCGGCGTCGGCGAGAAGTGCCCGCCGATCTCGGCGACCAAGGCGCTGACCGGCCATTCGCTGGGCGCCACCGGCGTCCAGGAGGCGATCTACTCGCTGCTGATGATGAACAACGGCTTCATCTGCGAGAGCGCGCACATCCAGGAGCTCGATCCCGTGTTCGCCGACATGCCGATCGTGCGCAAGCGAATCGACAACGTCAAAATCGGCACCGTGCTGTCGAACTCCTTCGGTTTCGGCGGCACCAACGCCACGCTGGTGTTCAGCCGGCTGGACGTGTGATCTCTGATTTTGTCATGCCCCGCGAAGGCGGGGCATCCAGTATGCCGCGGCTTCTCCATTTATCACGACGGTCTCTGGATACTGGATCGCCCGCCTGCGCGGGCGATGACGTCGAAAATAGGAGCGACGGCTGACATGGAAGGTTTGATGAAGGGCAAGCGCGGTCTGATCATGGGCATCGCCAATGATCATTCGATTGCCTGGGGCATGGCGAAGACGCTGCATGCCCATGGCGCCGAGCTTGCCTTCACCTTCCAGGGCGAAGCCCTTGGCAAGCGAGTCAAGCCACTGGCGGAGCAGCTCGGCGTCGAACTGGTGCTGCCTTGCGACGTCGAGGACATCGCCAGTGTCGACGCGACCTTCGATGTGCTGCGCGAAAAATGGGGCAAGCTCGATTTCGTCATCCATGCGATCGGCTTCGCCGACAAGAACGAGCTGAAGGGCCGCTACGCCGACACCAGCCGCGAGAATTTTTCGCGCACCATGGTGATCTCCTGCTTCTCGTTCACGGAGGTCGCAAAACGTGCCGCCGAGCTGATGACGGAGGGCGGCAGCATGATCACGCTGACCTTCGGCGCCTCGGAGCGCGCGATGCCGAACTACAACGTGATGGGCGTGGCCAAGGCGGCGCTGGAAGCCTCCGTGCGCTACCTCGCCTCCGATTTCGGACCGCGCGGCATCCGCGTCAACGCGGTCTCCGCCGGTCCCATCCGCACGCTTGCCGGCTCGGGGATCGGTGAGGCGCGCGCGATGTTTGCCTTCATGCAAAAACACTCGCCGCTTCGCCGCGGCGTCACGCTCGACGAGCTCGGCGGTTCGGCGCTGTACCTGCTGTCGGATCTGTCCGGCGGCGTGACCGGCGAGATCCACTACGTCGATTCCGGCTACAACATCGTCCTGATGCCGAGGCCTGACGATCTGAAGTCGGAATAAAGCGTTCGCAGGCCGCCTGAGGCCGCGACCGTTTCCTCGCACCCCACGATCATGGGGCAGACTCGGCGATAGAAATAATGTTTGCTGCGCCCGGTGGCGCCGCGGGGTCGTATCCCGCGGTTCGGGAGAGCGGTCTTGCCGAGGATACGTGCGATCAGTCGCGTAGGCGTGCTGGCGTCTGTTGCCGGTGCGATGCTGGTTTGCGGCAGCTCCCGCGCTGTAGCGCAGTCGGCGATCTGGGATGCGACCCTCTCCAACACGAACTGGTACGTGCCGACAGCGCAGCTGCTGGCCTACGCCGCGCCCAAGACCGGCTTCTCCAATCCGATCCCGATCGGCGACCAGACGCTGTGGTCGCTGGCGACCGCGACCAACGGCGCCTTCACCGGAACGAGCGTGGCGCAGCTCAAGCTTGGTCCGGCGCTGCTGACCGATACCTCGACCATCCAGGGCTTCGTCACGACCGCGGGCCAGATCACGATGCTGTTCACGCCGACCGCGGGCGGTGCGGTGACCGTCGGCCTCGGCCATATGCGAACCGTCAACGGCGTGACCGGCATGGAAATGCAGATGATCACGGGCGACAGCCTGCTGGTGACGCACTGGGCCTACATGCTTCCTTACGATCCCGCGACCTTCACGCCGCCGGCCTCGCAGGCCGTTCCGGCCAACTCCGTTCCACAATGGGCTTGGACGTCGGGCACGCCGTGGCGGATCGTCAGCTCGACGCTGTTCGGTACGTCCGCGCCTGGTCGCTTCGTCATCACGAATTACCAGAACGGATACTTCTGGGGCGCCGGCATTGCGCCCGCGGGGAGCGGTGCTGCGAACTTCACGCTGCTGGGGTCGGTGACGCCGGAAGGCAACGTGCTCTTCAACACACTCTCGCGCCGCACGCTCGCCAGCCTCTATGGCGCTGCGAGCGGCGATACGTCGGGCGCACAGATGCTGGTCAGCACCTATGATCTCTCGGGCAACCCGACCGGCGGCGTGGCCTATCTCTCCCTGGTGCGGCCCTATGCCGAAACGCTCCAGGCCCGGAACAGCCGTGCGGGATTAGGCGCGGCGGACATGCTCTATCGCTTGTCGGCGACCTCGCTTGGCTGGACCGGCAGCATGGCGACCGGCTTCACCGCGCTCGACAATCTCAGCGGCTCCGGTCTCGTCAACGCCGTCAACCAGACCTTGCCTGTCCTCACCGGCGCGGCGTCGCAGGCGACCTATTCCACGCAACGCACATTTCAGCAGGCGATGACAGGACGATTGGACGACGTGCTCGGGCTGAACGCGGGCGCAACGCCTGAACGGAATCTTTGGATGAAGCCGCTCGGCGGCGGTGTCCGGCAGGGCAGTGTGGATGGCGTCCCCGGCTATAACGCGTCCGGCGGTGGCATTGCCGTGGGCGCGGACACGACAATCTCCACGCGCGCGATGATCGGCGGCGTGTTCGCCTATTCGCATCAGACGATCACCGGCAGCGAGGATGCCGTCCCGAACCGGCTCGCCATCGATTCCTATCAGGCCGGACTCTACGGCGCCTATGCGCTCGGCCATGGCGTTCAGGTCGATGGCCAGCTCGACGGTGCGTTGAATGACAACGGCGAGAGTCGCTCGCTCACGTTCATCAACAGTACGGCTGCGGCCGGCTATCGGTCCTATAGCGGGCACGCCGGTGTGGGTGTTCGCAAGCTGATCCCGCTCGAGCCTGGATTTGCGATCGCGCCGTCGCTGCGGCTGGACTACGGACAGGTTCGTTCGCCAGCCTATCAGGAAGGCGGCGCAAGCGGCTTCAGCCTCAATGTGGATTCGCAAACCTATCGCGAATTGACGCTGACGGCAGGGCTGAAGGGCGCCTACAGGATCGCGCAGCACGTCTATCTTACCGGCGATGTCGGCGTCGGCTACAACGCGCTGAATCAGGGACTTCAGGTCAAGTCAGCGTTTGCCGGCGGCGGCGAGACCTTCACGACCGGCGGCCTTGCCCTGTCGCCGTGGATCTACTCGACCGCGCTGGGCATCGTCGCGGCCGACAACAACCGTTTCGATCTCGGCCTCCGCTACGGCCTCGCGGCGACATCCTCCGGATTGCTCCAGCAGTCCGGGCTCGCGGTCCTCAAGATCAGGCTTTGAGCCGGATTCTTGTTTTGTCGCGTTTTCTTTACGCGAACCGGCATCCACTTCGCTCGAAAACGCTCTAACCCGCCGCGATCTTCTCCGCGCGCTGGAACGCCGGCCGCGCCATGCAGCGCGCCAGATAGGCATCGAAGGCCGGGCGCGACGGCACCATCTTGAACAGGCGCACCGCGAAGTTCAGACCGGAGCCGACGGTGATGTCGGCGGCGGAAAACTCCTCGCCAAGAATCCACGGCCCCTTGGCGAGCGCAGCTTCCAGCACGTCGAACACCTGCGTCGCGCTGCCCCACGCCGCGGTCGAGGTCGGGATCTCGATCTTGGTGAAGATCTGGATGATGGCGGGCTCGATGCAGCCCGGCGAGAAGAACAGCCATTGCAGATAGCGCGCGCGGCGCGGATCGGTCACAGCGGGCGCAAGCTTGGTCTCGGGATAGCGGTCGGCGATATAGGCGCAGATCGCCGCGGCCTCGCCGAGCGCAGCGTTGCCGTCGCTGAGCGCCGGCACCTTGCCCATCGGGTTGACCTTCAAATAGTCCGGCGCCTTCTGCGCACCGGTCGAGATATCGGTCAGCACGCGCTCATAGGGCAGGCCGCTCTCCTCCATCAGCCAGAGCGTCGTGAACGAGCGAGAACGGGGCGACCAATAGAGCTTGATCATGGGGGGAACCTTTCATCGGCGGAAGGCCAACAGCGCGCAACTCATGCCGCGTTTGCCGTGTATCCGCAACGCAATACGCCTAGGCAGAAGGCAAGCGGCGCGAACGACATGTGGGTCAACGTTCCTTGGTGTCGCTTTGACGCGCTGCTGGTCGAACCCCGAGCATGAGCGGAAGCGTTTTGTCGAGGCTTTCCGCCAGCATGGCGCGCACGCCGTCGCGCAGTGCGGGATTGTCGGCGGCATCTTCAGGGCGCGTTGGAAACGATTCTGCGGGTAATTCGCGATAGGGGCCGCCGATTTGCCTGCCCAGAAGCCGCTGCACCACCAGGGAATGATGCACGTTGATCAGCGCAGAGCTCTGTCTGACAACGGAGAAGTCGCGCCCGTCAAAGATGCGGATAAACGCCAGGGCATAAAGATAGATGCGACGCCCTAGCACTACATCCTGGTTGAGGATGCCGAACCCGCGGACCGTATAGTTCGATGTCCCGATAGGGCTGACTGAATTGAGGATCTGAATGTAGTGCCGGCAATTCGTTCCTTTCGCGACCTCGCGCATGTATCCGGCCAGCTCCGCGTTGAGATCGCGGAACAGCCTGTCCTTCAATGTGTCCTTGGACTCATCGCGGGGAGGAAATTTCGCTGGGTTGTAGGGGATTCTCAGAACGGACACGCCGGCAGGGATCGCGGCGCGAGTCCGCGCGAAGATCAGATCGTTGAGCCCCCAGCCTGGGATCGGGACCACCATCGTCTTGTTCTGGAATACGGTGAGGCCGGTCGTCAGCACGGTGAACTCATCGCCGGTGGTGACCACGACACCGAAGTCGCACGAGCCGCCGGCCACGGGAGCGGGCTTGCCCGTCGCTTCACGCCGCGTGGTTATCTTGCCGATGGCTTGTTTGACGGTTGGTCGTGCCGTCTCCAATTGGGCTTGTGCCCGCGCCTGAGTTGAAAAACACCACAGGATGATCGCGACGACGAACAGCAGGGTCATGATGCTGAACACGGCTGTGTTCGCAAGCGCAGCGAAATTTGATTCTCTGGCGTGTCGCGTCGGCAAAGGCGCTTACTCTTCCTTTAGATAGCCCGGCAGGCCCCGGTCGAGCCTGTCGGTGATGAGCGCGCGCGTCCTCTCGCGCAGCGTCGCGCTGGCGGAAGCTGCCGCGGGTGGGTCGGGAAATAGCGAGTTGTCGAGCTTGTTGAGTGGGTCTTCGGTCAGTCGCAGACTCGCAGCGAAGTTAGCGCCGAAATTCACAAAGGGGCGCTTGATCTCCTCGTAGCTCCTTCCGTCGATCAGTGTGATCGCAACATTGGCGAAAAGATGCGAGTGACGGAGGATGCCGCCGACCCCCTGATTGTAAGTGCCGATGCCGTTTAGCGTCATGTGCGAATTTGGCAGCTCCGCCTTGAACGTGGTTGCGACAAGATAGCGCTCGCAATTCGCATTCGCGGTGAAGCTTCGTACGATGTCCGGCAGACGCTCTCCGGGATCGCGGATCAGGATCGTTTTCGGATTATAGAAGGGCTCGAAGACGCCCTTGGGATAGGCGATCCTACGTACCCCGGGATCGTTATTCGTTGCCGCGCGCACCCGTGCGAAGACGAGATCGTCGAGGCCCCAGTCGATCGGGACCTCGCTTGCCTCAGCCTCGAAGATCGTAATGCCAAATTTCTGTACGGAGTAGCGATCTCCGATCACCGAGATCACACCGAGCCGACACGGGCCGCTCTCTGCCGCGACCGGCGGCTTCGCAGTCGGCTTGGCCTTCGGCGCCGCTTTCTTGGCAACCGGCTTTGCCTGTGGTGCGGACTGAGCGACGGGCGCTGTTGTCGCGGGAGGAGTTTGTGCGACTGCCGGGGTCAGAAGGGACAGGAGCGCGATCAGCGAGACAGCAATGCGAAGCATGGATTCCGGGAGCAGGGGTCATCGGTCCCGCCACACTAGGTGGGGATCGTGACAACCGCAAGCTGCATCCAGAGATCGTGGTCTATCCCGCAGCCGGCCGCTTCCAACGGTAATACTTCATCACGAACCCGTTCGACGGTTCGACCTCTTCCTTCTCAAACACAAAGCCTTCGCGCTCGTACCAGCGCCAGGCCTTTTCGTTTTCGCGCACACAGCGCAGGTACATCTCGTCAGGCATTTGCGTGCGCGTGAAGGCGAGCAGTTTTCGCCCGAGCGATTGCCCCTGATAGGCGGGCCCGACAAAGAGCATATCGAGATAGAGTTTGGGCAGATGCAGTGCGAGCATCGCGGCGATGGCGCCGTTGTCGTCGGCGACGAACAGGCTCCAGCCGTTCTCGATCTCGCGCCTGATGCGTGCGCGCAGGTTTGCCAGCAGGAATTCACTCGCCTCGGCAAGCCCGGTCGAGACCCAGCTCTCCATCCAGACGCGGGCGATCTCGTCATATTCGTCCGCGCGGGCGGGGCGGATGACGGGTTGCGGCATCGGAAGTCAGGCCCGTTGGCTGCGCACGGATTGCCGTGCGCGCACCTTGCCGGCCGACAGGCACACCACCTCCGAAATCTGGAGCAGCTGCCGCGCCAGCGGGCTGGTCTTGCGCCAGACCATGCCGATGGTGCGCGAGGGCTGCGGGTCGCGAAAGCGCGTGAGCGAGACCGAGGCCGATCGCGTCTCCACCGGCACCGCCATCTCCGGGATCAAGGTGACGCCGATGCCGGCGCTGACCATCTGGACCAGCGTCGACAGCGAATTCGCATCCAGCATCTCGCGCGGCGGCGCCGATTGCATGTTGCAGAAGGACAGCGCCTGGTCGCGGAAGCAGTGTCCCTCCTCGAGCAGCAGGAGCCGCATCTCCCGCATCATCTCGCGCGAGGGTGCGGGCGTTCCCTCATCCGCGCCCGGCCGCACCAGCAGGAATTTCTCCTCGAACAGGGCAACTTCGGTGAGCGAGGGCTCGGACACCGGCAGCGCGACGATGGCGGTGTCGAGCCGGCCTTCGACCAGTTCCTGGATCAGCCGCGGCGTCATCGTCTCGCGCACGCGGATGTCGAGTTCCGGATGCATGCGCGTGAGATTCTTGGTGATCTTGGGCAGCAAATACGGCGCGATCGTCGGAATCATGCCGATGCGCAGTCGGCCGGCGAAGCGGTCCTGCGACGCCCGCGCGAAATCGCCGAGCTCATCGACCGAGCGCAGGATGTCGCGGACGCGGGGGGCGAGCTCTTCGCCGAACCGCGTCAGCGCGACCTGCCGGGCGGTGCGCTCCAGCAGCAGGCCGCCGAGCGCCTCCTCCAGTTCCTTGATCTGCATCGACAGGGCCGGCTGCGAGATCGAGCTCGCCTCCGCCGCGCGCCCGAAATGGCCGTGACGCGCCAGCGCGTCGAAATACCGGAGCTGGCGCATCGTCACGTTGACCATCAGAAAATCCTATCGCAGCGATCATTAAAGTCAACTTCCCCTGATGGAATGCGAGGCTTAGAGTGTTTCTACCTGGTCAAAGGCGCGAGTTCGACGCCACCAGAGGAGGTATTCATGGACGACACTTCAAAGTGCCCGTTTTCGGGTGGAAAACGCGTGCCGGCGAACCGCGATTGGTGGCCAACCCAGCTCAGCATCGAGATGCTGCATAAGAATTCCGGCCTGTCCGATCCGATGGGCAAGGAATTCGACTACGCCAAGGAATTCAAGACGCTCGACCTGAACGCGGTCATCAAGGACCTGACCGCCCTGATGACGGACTCGCAGGAGTGGTGGCCCGCCGACTTCGGTCATTATGGCGGCCTGATGATCCGCATGGCCTGGCACAGCGCCGGCACCTACCGCATCACCGATGGCCGTGGCGGGGCCGGTGCCGGTCAGCAGCGTTTCGCGCCGCTCAACAGCTGGCCCGACAACGCCAACCTCGACAAGGCGCGCCGGCTGCTCTGGCCGATCAAGCAGAAATACGGCCGCAAGATCTCCTGGGCCGATTTGATGGTGCTCGCCGGCAATGTCGCGCTGGAATCGATGGGCTTCAAGACGTTCGGTTTCGCCGGCGGTCGCGCCGACGTCTGGGAGCCGGAAGAGCTCTATTGGGGTCCCGAAGGCACCTGGCTGGGCGATGAGCGCTACAGCGGCGAACGCCAGCTCGCCGAGCCGCTCGGCGCGGTGCAGATGGGCCTCATCTACGTCAATCCGGAAGGCCCGAACGGCAAGCCGGACCCGATCGCCGCGGCAAAGGACATCCGCGAGACCTTCTTCCGCATGGCGATGAACGACGAGGAAACCGTCGCGCTGATCGCCGGCGGTCATACCTTCGGCAAGACCCATGGTGCGGGCGATCCGTCGCTGGTCGGACCGGAGCCGGAAGCGGGCGCGCTCGAGGATCAGGGTCTCGGCTGGAAGAGCAAGCACGCTTCGGGCCTGGCGGGCGACTCCATCACCAGCGGTCTCGAGGTGACGTGGACGACGACGCCGACGAAGTGGAGCAACAACTTCTTCGGGAACCTGTTCAAGTACGAATGGGAGCTGACGAAGAGCCCGGGCGGCGCGAACCAGTGGACGGCCAAGGGTGCCGAGGCGATCATTCCCGACGCCTTCGACAAGTCGAAGAAGCACCGGCCGACGATGCTGACCACCGATCTCTCGCTGCGCCTCGATCCGGCCTATGAGAAGATCTCGCGGCGCTTCCTGGAGAACCCGGATCAGTTCGCGGATGCATTCGCCCGCGCCTGGTTCAAGCTCACCCATCGCGACATGGGTCCGATCCAGCGCTATCTCGGCCCGCTGGTGCCGAAGGAGACGCTGATCTGGCAGGATCCGATCCCGGCCGTGAATCACGAGCTGGTCAGCGATCAGGACATCGCTGCGCTGAAGACGAAGATCCTGGCCTCGGGCCTCTCGGTGCCGGAGCTGGTCTCGACCGCATGGGCGTCGGCCTCGACGTTCCGCGGTTCGGACAAGCGCGGCGGCGCCAACGGCGCGCGCATTCGTCTCAGCCCGCAGAAGGACTGGGAGGTGAACCAGCCGGCTCAGCTCTCGAAGGTGCTCGGCAAGCTCGAAGCGATCCAGAAGGAGTTCAACGCCTCGGCCGGCGCGAAGAAGGTCTCGCTCGCCGACCTGATCGTCCTCGGCGGCACCGCCGCGGTCGAGAAGGCCGCGAAGGACGCCGGCGTCGACGTCAAGGTCGCGTTCACGCCGGGCCGCATGGACGCCTCGCAGGAGCAGACGGATGCGGCTTCCTTCGCGCCGCTGGAGCCGCGCGCCGATGGTTTCCGCAACTACGTCGGCAAGCGGCAGCAGTTCCTGCAGCAGGAAGAAGCGCTCGTCGATCGCGCACAGCTTCTGAAGCTCACCGGACCCGAGTTGACCGTCCTGGTCGGCGGTCTGCGCGTGCTCGGTGCCAATGCGAACGGTTCGAAGCACGGCGTCCTCACCGCGAAGGTGGGTGCGCTGAGCAACGACTTCTTCGTCAACCTGCTCGACATGAGCACGCAGTGGGCGCCGGCGGCCGACGGCACCTACGAGGCTCGCGACCGCAAGACCAACGCGGTGAAGTGGACCGGCACGCGCGCCGATCTCATCTTCGGCGCGCACTCGCAGCTCCGCGCCTACGCCGAGGTCTATGCCACGTCGGACTCCAAGGAGCAGTTCGTGAAGGACTTCGCCAAGGCCTGGACCAAGGTGATGAACCTCGACCGGTTCGATCTCGCGGCGTAAGATGGTGTTACACCTCTCCCGCCTGCGGGAGAGGTCGCGCCGAAGGTGCGGGCTCACCCCAGCCCTCTCCCGCAAGCGGGAGAGGGAGCGCAGCTCTCCCGGGGCGAGCACGAACACAAACAAAAAGGGCGGCCTCTCGGCCGCCCTTCGTTTTTCTGGACTGGTGCGAGACTTACTCGCCGGCCGCTTCGCGCGGAGCCTTCTCGCCCTCGGCGGCCTTGTCCTTGGCCTCGAGGTCCTCGCCGGTGGTCTGGTCGACCACCTTCATCGACAGGCGGGTCTTGCCGCGGTCGTCGAAGCCGAGCAGCTTGACCTTGACCTTGTCGCCTTCCTTGACGACGTCGGAGGTCTTCTGCACGCGCGCCGAAGCGAGCTGGCTGATGTGAACGAGGCCGTCCTTGGAGCCGAAGAAGTTCACGAAGGCGCCGAACTCCATCACCTTGACGACGGTGCCGTCATAGATCTGGCCGACTTCCGGCTCGGACGCGATCGACTTGATCCACTTGATCGCGGCCTTCATCGCCTCGCCGTCGCTGGAGGCGACCTTCACGGTGCCGTCGTCCTCGATGTTGACCTTGGCGCCGGTCTTCTCGACGATCTCGCGGATCACCTTGCCGCCGGTGCCGATCACTTCGCGGATCTTGTCGGTCGGGATCTTGAAGGTCTCGATGCGCGGCGCGTATTCGCCGAGCTCGGCGCGGGCGTTGGTCAGCGCCTTGGCCATCTCGCCGAGGATGTGGATACGCCCATCCTTGGCCTGGCCGAGAGCGACCTTCATGATCTCCTCGGTGATGCCCTCGATCTTGATGTCCATCTGGAGCGAGGTGATGCCCGATTCCGTGCCGGCGACCTTGAAGTCCATGTCGCCGAGATGATCCTCGTCACCGAGGATGTCGGAGAGAACCGCAAAGCGCTTGTCTTCGAGGATCAGGCCCATTGCGATGCCCGCGGTCGGCCGCTTCAGCGGCACGCCGGCGTCCATCAGCGCGAGCGAGGCGCCGCAGACCGAAGCCATCGACGAGGAGCCGTTGGATTCGGTGATCTCGGAGACCACGCGGATCGTGTACGGAAACTCGTGATGCGGCGGCAGCACCGGGTGGATCGCGCGCCAGGCGAGCTTGCCATGGCCGATCTCGCGGCGCTTGGTGCCGCCGAGGCGGCCGGTCTCACCGACCGAATAGGGAGGGAAGTTGTAGTGCAGCAGGAACGTCTCTTTGTACGTTCCCGACAGCGCGTCGATGTACTGCTCGTCCTCGCCGGTGCCGAGCGTGGTCACGACCATCGCCTGGGTCTCGCCGCGGGTGAACAGCGCCGAGCCGTGGGCGCGCGGCAGCACGCCGACTTCGGCGATGATGTTGCGCACGGTCTTGGAGTCGCGGCCGTCGATGCGCTTGCCGGTGTCGAGGATGTTCCAGCGAACGATCTTGGCCTCGAGCTCCTTGAACACGCCGGCGATGCGCAGCTTGTCGTATTTCGGTTCCTGCCCTTCGGGGAAATAATGGGCGATCACCTTTTCCTTGACCTTGCCGACCGCGGCGTAGCGATCCTGCTTGACCGGAATGGCGTAGGCGGCGCGGAGTTCCTGCTCGACGAGGCCGAGCATTTCCTTCTCGAGCGCGGCATTGTCGATGACGGTGACTTCGCGCGGCTCCTTGGCGGCCTTCTCGGCGAGCTCGATGATCGCGTTGATCACCGGCTGGAAGTGGCGGTGACCGAACATCACCGCGCCGAGCATGATGTCTTCGTTCAGTTCCTTGGCTTCCGATTCCACCATCAGCACGGCGTCGGCCGTGCCGGCGACGACGAGGTCGAGCTGGGTGTCGACCATCTCGTCGAGCGTCGGGTTGAGCACGTATTCGTCATTGACGAAGCCGACGCGCGCGGCGCCGATCGGACCCTTGAAGGGAGCGCCCGACAGGGTCAGCGCAGCCGACGAGGCCACCAGCGCGACGATATCGGGATCGTTCTCCATGTCGTGCGACAGCACGGTGGCGATCACCTGGGTCTCGTTGCGCCAACCGTCGACGAACAGCGGACGGATCGGGCGGTCGATCAGGCGGGAGACCAGCGTCTCCTTCTCGGTCGGACGGCCCTCACGCTTGAAATAGCCGCCGGGAATGCGGCCGGCGGCGTAGGTCTTCTCCTGGTAGTCGACGGTCAGCGGCAGGAAGTCGACGCCTTCGCGCGGCGCCTTCGCCGCGACGACGGTGGCGAGCACCACGGTCTCGCCATAGGTGGCGACGACGGCGCCGTCGGCCTGGCGGGCGATCTTGCCGGTTTCTAGCTTGAGAGGGCGTCCGCCCCAGTCGATCTCGACTGAATGCTTATTGAACATAGATGTCTTCTTTCATGGGTTCTCGAAACGAGGGACGCTTCGAAAAACAAAAACCATGCGCAAGATTGCGGGACGCTGATCGGAGCGGATGATCAGCGTCCTGCGATCCTGCCATGGTTTTTGGATTTCGGATGGCGTCCATCCTTTCGGGTCATACGGGCGCCTTGCCCGTTGTGCCCAGCCGCCGGATTGCTGCTGGACTGTCAGTCGGCACGAACGCGAACACCGAACTGCGGTCTTCGCCGATCGTGCCCCGGATGCTGGCCGTCACTCGAGTATGATCCGGAAAAGTGCGAATCGGTTTTCCGAAAAGATCATGCTCAAACAACAATCCAAAGTGCGATTCTTCGCGCTTTGGGCTCGCATCCGACGCGCACGCAGCCTCGATCAAAAACCTTTAAACAAACGCTTTCGTTCGAAACCACGCGCGAAAACGCGCGCCGGTGGCGCGCGCAGGAACACTTAACGACGAATGTTGTGCTTCTCGAGCAGTGCCTTGTAGCGCGCCTCGTCCCTCTTCTTGAGGTAGTCGAGGAGCGAGCGGCGGGTCGAGACCAGCTTCAAGAGGCCGCGACGCGAATGGTTGTCCTTCACGTGAGTCTTGAAATGGCTGGTGAGGTTGTTGATGCGTTCCGACAGGATCGCGACCTGAACCTCGGGCGAACCGGTATCGCCGGCCTTGGTGGCATTCGTCTTGATGACTTCCGCTTTGCGTTCTGCGGCAATCGACATCGTCAATTTCTCTCGTTGCGACCGGGGCTGGCAGTCAGGCCGGTCAGGTTGAACACACGCTTGGGGATGATTTCGCCATTGCCGACTTCGGCAAGCGCCAAAAGGCGGCCTGCCACCGTGACATAGACTGTGCCGCTACAAGTGGGCGCATCCCGTCCGCGCAACAAAACGGCCTGGCCCCGATGGAGCCTTGCCGCATCAGCCCGAGTGACGGCCAGTGCCGGGATGTCGTCCAGCGCGGTCTCAACGGGCAAAAGCGCGTCGGCGAGGCTGCCCTCGCCGGACGCGGCTCTATCGCACAAAGCCTCCAACTGATCCAGCGGAATCATGTCGTTTTCGCCAAATGGGCCGACCAGGGTCCGCCGCAGCGCGCAGATATGGCCATAAGTGCCGAGAATCCGGCCCATATCGCGGGCCAGCGCACGGACATAGGTGCCCTTGCCGCACTCGGCCTCGAACACGGCCCGGTCGTTATCCGGTTGATCCACAAGGGTTAATCGGTGAATCTCGACCGGGCGGGGAGCCAGCTCCACGACCTCGCCGTCGCGGGCGAGGTCATAGGCGCGCTCGCCCTGGATCTTGATCGCAGAATAGCGCGGCGGGATCTGCTCGATCACCCCGGTGAAGCGGGGCAACAGCGCCAGGATGGCCTCCCGGGTCGGGCGCTGGTCGGAGGTCGCGGTCACCCGGCCCTCGATGTCGTCGGTGTCGCGCTCCTCGCCCCAGCACACGGTGAACTGGTAGCGCTTGCGGCCGTCCATGACGAAGGGAACCGTCTTGGTGGCTTCGCCGAGCGCAATCGGCAGGCCGCCGGAAGCGAGCGGATCGAGCGTGCCGGCGTGGCCGGCGCGCTTGGCGTTGAACAGGCGCTTGAGCACGGCGACGGCCTGCGTCGAGGTCATGCCGATCGGCTTGTCGAGCACGACCCAGCCATGGACGTCGCGGCGGTCGCGGCGAACCTGGTTGCCCTTCTGCTGCTTGGCGCGGGGATCGTTGTTGACGCGGCGCGGCTCCTGGTGCGGCTGGGAATTGCCGCCCATGTCCGCAAAATTATTTTTCTGCACGTCGCGCTGATCGGCCTGTTCGCCGCCGATCGTGCCGTGAGCCGGGTCCATCGTCATTGCTCTTCTTCCCGATCCGAATCCGGATCCTGTTCCAGGTCCTTCTGCACCGCAGGTGTTCGCAAAAGCTTCTCGATCCGTTCCGCTTCGTCGAATCGCTCGTCGACGCGGAAGCGAACGTCAGGTGCAAATTTCAGGTTAACGCGCCGCGCGACTTCGCCGCGCAGGAATTTCTTGTTGCGCTCGAGCGCAGCGATGACGATCTCGGTGTCGCGGCCACCGAGCGGCATCACGTAGATTGTCGCGAGCTTCAGGTCGGGGGACATCCGCACCTCCGGCACGGTGACGATGTGACCTTCGAGGTCCGCATCATGCACGTTGCCTTGCGCCAGAATCTCGGCCATCGCATGGCGAACCTGCTCGCCGACGCGCAACTGGCGCTGCGAGCCTCCGCCGGATGCGGAACTTTTTTTCTGGTGGTGGCGCGGCATTCTGGAAATCACCTCGTCGTGCCCGCGTTTGGGACACGAGCATTGTCATTTGTCCGTTGAAACGAAGAGGCGCGGATGGCCGGAAAAAATCCGGCCATCTCACTCCCGCTATTTCAGCTCAAAAAGATCCGGGCGCTTCGGTAAGATTTGGACTTACAGGGAGCGCTGGATCGTCTCCACGCGATAACACTCGATCACGTCACCGGCACGCATGTCGTGATAGTTCTCGAAGGCCATGCCGCATTCCTGACCGGACTGGACTTCCTTCACTTCGTCCTTGAAGCGCTTCAGCGTCGACAGCTTGCCTTCGTGCACGACGACGTTGTCGCGGATCAGGCGCACATTGGCGCCGCGTTCCACGGTGCCGTCGGTGACGCGGCAGCCGGCGACCTTGCCGACCTTGGAGATGTTGAAGATCTCCAGGATCGCGGCATTGCCAAGCATGGTCTCGCGCAAGGTCGGCGCGAGCAGGCCGCTCATCGCCTTCTTCACGTCGTCCACGAGGTCGTAGATGATGTTGTAGTAGCGGATCTCGATGCCGTTGCGCTTGGCGGCCGCAGCGGCTTCCTTGTTGGCTCGAACCGAGAAGCCGATGATCGCGGCGTTGAAGCCTTCCGCGAGCGTCACGTCCGACTCCGAAATACCGCCGACGCCGGCATGCAGGATGCGGGCGGCGACTTCGTCGGTGCCGAGCTTCTCCAGCGAGCCGAGGATCGCTTCCAGCGAGCCCTGCACGTCGGCCTTGATGATCAGCGGGAATTCCTTGCGGCCCGCCGTCTTCAGCTGCGACATCATCTGCTCGAGCGAGCCGCGCATGCCGGAGATCGAGGCTGCCGCGTTCTCGCGCTTCTGGTGCGCGCGGTAGCTCGTGACCTGGCGGGCGCGGGCTTCGTTCTCGACGACGGCGAGGCGATCGCCGGCTTCCGGCGGACCGTTGAAGCCGAGCACCTCGACCGGCACCGACGGACCTGCTTCCTGCACCGTCTCGCCCTGGTCCGAGATCAGCGCGCGGACGCGGCCCATCTCGGCGCCGGCAACGATGATGTCGCCGACACGGAGCGTGCCGCGCTGAACCAGCACGGTCGCGACCGGGCCACGGCCGCGGTCGAGCTTGGCCTCGATCACGGTGCCTTCGGCCGGACGCTCCGAATTGGTCTTCAGGTCGAGGATATCGGCCTGGAGCGCGATCATTTCGAGCAGCTTGTCGAGATTGGTCTTGTTCTTGGCGGACACCTCGACGTCGACGACGTCGCCGCCGAAGGATTCCACCTGCACTTCGTGCTGGAGCAGCTCGGTGCGCACGCGCTCGGGCTTGGCATCGGGCTTGTCGATCTTGTTGATGGCAACGATGATCGGCACCCGCGCCGCCTTGGCGTGGTTGATGGCTTCGACGGTCTGCGGCATCACGCCGTCATCGGCCGCGACCACCAGCACGACGATGTCGGTGACCTTGGCGCCGCGGGCGCGCATCGCGGTGAACGCGGCGTGGCCGGGCGTGTCGATGAAGGTGATCTTCTTGCCGCTTTCGGGCGACACCACCTGATAGGCGCCGATATGCTGGGTGATGCCGCCGGCTTCGCCGGAGACCACGTTGGCATGTCGGAGCGCGTCGAGCAGCGAGGTCTTGCCGTGGTCGACGTGACCCATCACGGTCACCACGGGCGAACGCGTCTCGGTGTCGGTGGAATCGTCGACCTGGTCGAACAGGCCTTCTTCAACGTCAGACGCGGCGACGCGCTTGACTGTGTGACCGAGCTCTTCGGCGATAAGCTGCGCGGTGTCGGCGTCGATCACGTCGGTGATCTTGTGCATCGCGCCCTGCTTCATCAGCATGCGGATGACGTCGACCGCGCGCTCGGCCATGCGGTTGGCGAGCTCCTGGATCGTGATCGCTTCCGGAATGATCACCTCGCGGATGAGCTTTTCCTTCGGCTCGTTCGAGGCATGCCCCTTCAGACGCTGGGTGCGGCGGCGGAACGAGGCGATCGAGCGCTCGCGCACCTCGTCGGCGTTGAGCGCGGTGACCACCGTGAGGCGGCCGCGCTCTTTCTGCGGGCCGGGCTTGTGAGTGGTCTTGGGAGGCGGCGCGGGACGCGCGGCGCCGCCGGGACCGCGACGGATCTGGCGCGGCGCCTCGTCCTCGTCCGGCTCGGCCGCAACTGCGGGGCCACGGCCTGCCGGTGCACCCGGACGCTGCGCGGTCGTCGTTGCAGGACGCGCGGTCGTTGTTCCCGGGCGGGTCGTCGTGGTTCCGGGTCGTGCCGCGGGCGCACCGGGGCGCGGTGCGGGCGCGGCCGGCGCTGCGGTCGCGGGACGCGCGGCCGATGCCGGCTGCTCGCCCTCGCCAAAACGCTTCTTGGCCTCGGTCTCGGCCTTCCGCTTGGCTTCGTCCTCGTGGCGATGGCGCTCGTCCTCGGCCTTGCGGCGGGCTTCGGCGGCTTCGCGCTCGGCGCGTTCGGCGGCCTCGCGGACGGCGCGGCGCTGGGCCTCTTCCTCGGCCTGGCGGCGTTCCTCGACTTCGCGCAGCTTGGCATCGGCCAGCGCGCTGGCACGGGCCGAACGCTCGTCCTCGGTCAGGGTGCGCAGCACCACGCCGGAACCGGCATTGCGCGGCGGGGCGGGCGGCGGAGCCGGGCGCGACGGGGCAGGCGCGGCGGGCGCCGGCTTTGCGGTCACCTCGGGCGCGTGCGGCTCGGGACCGTCGCCAATACGGCGCTTGCCGCGCTTCTCGACCACGACCTGCTTGCTCCGGCCGTGGCTGAAGCTCTGGCGCACGGTGCCCGTTTCGACGCGCGGCTTGAGCGATAGCGTCTTGCTCGGAACGCTCAGCTTCTTGTCGCCAGGGGTCTTGGTATCAACCATTCAGCAGTCCTAATCCTGATCTTGTTGTCGTTGTGCGTTGCCGCACAGTCATGTCGGTTGGTCGTTGTCTCTCAGAAATCCTGGCCGCGCTTTTCGGCAGTCTTGTCATCGTCCGCCATCCGGTATCGGACCAGCATCTGGCTACGTGACAGGAATGACCTGCTCGCCGGGCCCGCGAGCAGCGCAGCATGTATCACATTTGACCGGGTCAGTGCCAAATCCAATTCTATCGATTTCAGTCCGGTCACGACGGGAATCTGCGGCTTGGCGCCGCGATTTCCGGCATTTTGACGCGCCAGCATGTCCAATTTGCGGATTCCGTCCGCGGCCCCGTCGCTGGCGTGGATCAGGACCTCGACCGTGCCTTCCCGAAGCGCGCTCTCGACCTTGCCGAAGCCGGCCACGACCTGGCCCGCCTTGGCGGCAATCCCAAGGGCTTCCGTCACGCTCCGGACCAGGAGCGCCTCGATGTCGGCGGGAAGCGTCTGAGGGGTGCGCAGCTCGCGCTTGAAGGCCTTGCTAAATTGGTGACGCCGCACCGCTTCCGCAACCACCTCGCGCGAGGCGGTGATCCACATGCCGCGTCCGGGCAGCTTGCGCTTGAGATCGGGAACTATGTGCCCTTCCGGCGAGACGACGAAACGGATCAGCTCGTCGATCGGCCGGACCTCGCGGCTGACCGCGCACATCCGCATGGTCGCGGACCTTTCGGTCCGCGGCCCATGGTCGAGATCGTGGTCAGTATCTGCGAGCATCCGGGCGACATTCTCCTTCGTCCTTAAGCCGGCTGATCTTCGCTCGCCTCAGCCTCTTCGGCGGGCTTGGCGAGATCGGCCTCGGTGATCCAGCCGGCCTTGACGCGGGCCTGCATGATCATCGCTTCGGCATCGTCACGGGAAATCTCGATACCGTCGAGCGCACCCGGATATTTGGTGGATTCGCCACCTTCCTTGCGCTCGGTCCAGCCGACCAGATCGTCGGTGGCGCAGCCGGCGAGGTCGTCGACGGTCTTGATGTCGTTCTCGCCGAACTTGACCAGCATCTTCGAGGTGACGCCGGGCACGTCCTTGAGAGCGTCCTCGACGCCGAGTTCCACGCGCTTGGCCTCGAGCTCGGCTTCCTGCTGCTCGAGATATTCGCGGGCGCGGTTCTGGAGCTCCTGCGCGGTCTCCTCGTCAAAACCCTCGATGCCGGCGAGCTCCTTGATGTCCACCATGGCGAGTTCCTCGACCGAGGTGAAGCCTTCGGACGCCAGCAGCTGGCCGACCACTTCGTCGACGTTGAGCGATTCCATGAAGACGCGGGTGGAGTTCTCGAAGTCGGCCTGGCGGCGCTCCGATTCCTCCTGCTCGGTCAGGATGTCGATATCCCAGCCGGTGAGCTGCGAGGCCAGGCGCACGTTCTGGCCGCGGCGGCCGATCGCCAGCGAGAGCTGGTTGTTGGTATCGGGCACCACGACCTCGATGCGCTCGCGGTCTTCGTCGATGACGACCTTGGAGACTTCGGCCGGCGCCAGCGCGTTGACCACGAAGGTCGCGATGTCGGGCGACCAGGGAATGATGTCGATCTTCTCGCCCTGCAATTCGTTCACCACGGCCTGCACGCGCGAGCCGCGCATGCCGACGCAGGCGCCGACCGGATCGACCGAGGAATCGCGGGAAATCACGCCGATTTTCGCGCGCGAGCCGGGATCGCGGGCAACCGCCTTGATCTCGACGATGCCGTCATAGATTTCCGGCACTTCCTGCGCGAACAGCTTCGCCATGAACTGCGGATGGGTGCGGGAGAGGAAGATCTGCGGGCCGCGGGTCTCGCGGCGGACGTCGAAGATATAGGCGCGGACGCGGTCGCCGTTGCGGAACACTTCGCGCGGCAGCATCTCGTCGCGGCGGATGATGGCTTCACCGCGGCCGAGATCGACGATCACGCTGCCATATTCGACGCGCTTGACGACGCCGTTGACGATGTCGCCGATGCGGTCCTTGAATTCCTGATATTGCCGGTCGCGCTCGGCCTCGCGCACCTTCTGCACGATCACCTGCTTGGCCGACTGCGCAGCGATGCGGCCATATTCGAGCGGCGGCAGGGTGTCGGCGATGGTGTCACCGACCTGGGCGCCGGGATTGGCGCGCTGCGCATCCACCAGCGAAATCTGGTTGGAGTGGTTTTCGACCTTCTCGACCACCAGCATGTGGCGCGACAGCCGCAGCTCGCCCTTCTTCGGGTCGATCTCGGCGTGAACGTCAGTCTCGCTGCCGTAGCGGGCCCGCGCCGCCTTGGCGATGGCGTCCTCCATCGCCGCGATGACGATGCCGCGGTCGATCGATTTCTCGCGCGCGACGGCATCGGCGATCTGGAGCAATTCAAGTCGATTGGCGCTGACTGCCATGGCTAGTCTCCTTCGTCAGGCTCGATCTCGCCGCGCCGCGCGCGTTCGGCGGCCAGGCGATGCTTCTTCGTATTGGTCGGTGCCGGCTTCTTCTTCGGCTTGGTGTTCTTGGTCGTTTTTTCGCTGATTTTCGCGTGAGGCGCAGCCGGCGGCTCCAGGCCGAGATTGCGGCGCATCTCGCGCGCCGCGGCCTTGCCACGGCGCATCGATTCCGCGATCAGCTCGTCGGTCAGCACCAGCCGGGCCTCGCTGATGTCCTCCATCGTCAGGAGAACGTCGCGTTCCTCACCCGCCTTGACGTCGTCGCGCTGCAGATGCACGCGGTCGCCTTCGACAGCGCCGATCATGCCGCGGAACCGCTTCCGCCCCTCATGGGCGACCGCCATCTCGACCTTCACCAGATGTCCGGCATAGCGCTCGAAATCGGAACGCCGCACCAGGGGGCGATCGATCCCCGGCGAGGAGATTTCCAGCCGATAGGCGCGATCGATGGGGTCGGCGACGTCGAGCACGGGCGACAGCGCCCGCGAGATCGCCTCGCAATCCTCGATCTGCATCGAGCCGTCCGGGCGCTCGGCCATGATCTGCACGGTGCAGCCGGCCTCGCCGGAAATGCGGATCCGCACCAGGCGGTAGCCCATGCCCTGGAGCACGGGACCTGCCACCGCGGACACCCGTGCCGCGACGCCCGGCTCGACCACGAGCCTCGGCTCGGCCAGCAACTCGGCATCCGTGGAACCAGCGGTCGGTTCGGTCATATCCAGGGTCAAGGCGCTCGATGGTTAAGGCTTGGTTACGATTTCAAAGCCCGCTTCGGAACTCTCCCGGCAGCTCGCCGGGCCGCATCTTCCGCCAAGCCGCGCTCAGGTAATAAAAAAGAGCGGGTCCTTTCGGGCCCACTCTCACTACGCGGATCGTATGAGAAGATGAATTGGCGCTGATATAGCCCTTTCCACCCTCGCGGACAAGGCCCATCGCAGGGCAGGCGAGGCTTTTTGCGCCTTTCCAACGGCCCCCCGCGCAACGCTTCCTTCATCAACGGGGCCTAAATTCCCTGATTGTGGGGCGACTTGGACCAAGGGCGCACCCGCGGCGTGCCCTGTACGAGTTTGCGTTTCATGACCGTTGCCACGTCGCTCATTCCCGGACTGGACGATATCGTCAAACGCGGCGACCCCCGGCGCCGTGGCGAGATCGCGCGTGCCATCGCCGAGCTGTTCTTCCAGGATCCCGCCAAGCTCCGTCCCGAGCTCATCGATCTCTTCGACGATCTCCTGATCGATCTCGTCCCGCATGCCGAGCTCGCCTCGCGCGTCGATCTCGCCGAGCGCTTTTCGCGCCTGGACAACGCGCCGCGGCACCTGGTGAACCAGTTCGCGCGTGAAAACGAGATCATGGTGGCGGCCCCTGTGTTGCGCCGCTCGCCCGTGCTCGACGAAGCGGCGCTGGTCGAGATCGCGCGGCTGAAGGGCCAGGGTCATCTGCTGGCGATGACGGAGCGTCCCGCCCTGTCGTCTGTCGTCACCGACGTACTGGTCGAGCGCGGCGATCGCGACGTGGTGCGTCGCGCCGCAGGCAATGCCGGTGCGATGTTCTCACCCGGCGGCTATTCCGAGCTGATCAAGCGTGCCGCGCAGGACGGCGTGCTGACGCTCAAGATCGGCCAGCGCAACGATCTTTCGGGCGAGCACCTGAAAGAGCTGCTCAACGGCACGCTCGACGTCATTCGCCGCCGTCTCTCCAGCGTGGTCAATCCCGTGCGCCAGGTCGAGATCAAGCGCGCCATGGCGGCCATCGAGGAGGCCGCGCTGCCGCCCGGGCCGCGGCGCGATTTCACGGCGGCACAGCGCACGGTGCTCGGCTTGCATCGCGAGGGCCATCTCGGCGAGAGCGCGCTGCTCGGCTTTGCCAAGGCAAACAAATACGAGGAAGCGATCGCCTCGCTCTCGGCGATGTCCGGCGTCCGCCTCTCGATCCTCGACCGCCTGATCGCGGGCGACCGCTACGATCCGATTCTGATCCTGGGGCGCGTGCTCAATCTCGGCTGGCCCACGGTGCGCGCGCTCATCCTGCTCTGGTACGGTCCGCATCGCACGCCGGCCGATGCCGACATCGAGGCCGCCCGCATGAACTTCACGCGCCTGATGCCGACGACGGCGGAACGCGTCGTGAATTTCTGGCGCAACCGGCAGACGATCTGAAGTTACTGTGTTGGTCATTCCGGGGCGATGCGAAGCATCGAACCCGGAATCTCGAGGTTCCGGGTTCGCGCTTCGCGCGCCCCGGAACGACAATCAGCTTCTTCTGAACCGCAAATACGTCGCCTTGCGTCCTTCGCGCGCGGCCTTCCGGCCGTAGCGCGTCATCGTGTAGCCGTCCCATGGCTGCCGGAAATCGTCGGCGCGCTCCGCAAGCCATTTGAAGTCCGCCGAGCGCGCAAGATGCGACAGCGTCCAGGCGCAGTAATCGTCGATGTCGCAGACGAAGCGGAATTCGCCGCCGACCTTCAGCACGCGCGCCATTGCGGCGATGGTCCTGTCCTGGACGAAGCGCCGCTTCCAGTGCCGGCGCTTCGGCCAGGGATCCGGGTGGATCAGGTCGATCCGCGACAGCGAGGCCTTCGGCAGCCAGGCCAGGAGCTCGGCGGCATCGCCCGCGAACAGGCGGATGTTGGCGATGTTGCCGGCCTCGATCTGCGCGAGGATCTTCGCCATGCCGTTGACATAGGGCTCGCAGCCGATGAAGCCGGTCGTGGCGAAGTTCTGCGCCTCGGCCGCAAGATGCTCGCCGCCGCCGAAGCCGATCTCGAGCCGCACGTCGCTCGCCGCGGGATCGAAGATCTCGCACGCATTCGCCGGCGCCTCGCCCGCGATGTCGAGCGCAAGATGCGGCAGCAGATGATCGATCAGCTCGGCCTGGTGCTGCCTGAGCTTGTGGCCCTTGCGGCGCCCGAAGAAGGCGCGCTCGCTGTTGTCATCGCGATCGGGATCTGACTTGCGTTCGCTCATCGCAGCGTCTGATACAGGCGATAGAGCAGCCGCGCGCGCGGTTCGAGCGACGAGACATAGAGCTGCTCATAATGGGTGTGTGCGCCCTTGCCGTCGACGCCGAGCCCGTCGAGCGTGCCGGTGTGGGGAGCGGTGAAATTGCCGTCCGAGCCGCCGCCCGTGTAGGTGTCGATCAGTTCGAAGCCGATCTCCGTGGCGAGCGTCCTGGCATGCTCGTACAGCGAGGCACCTGCATTGCCCTTCTCGTAGGGCGGACGATTGAGCTCGCCGGTGACCCTGACGGTGACGCCGTCCGTCTTCGACCTCAGGGCGAGGATCTTGCCGACGAATTCGTCCGCATCGGTGAAGCTCGGCACGCGCAGATCGATTTCGGCATAGGCCTCTTCCGGCGTCACGTTGGGGCGCGTGCCGCCGCGCACCACACCGACATTCACGGAGACGCCGCGCGCCGGGTCGTTCATCCCTTCCAGCGTCAGGATGATATTGGCGAGCTCGCGGACGGCGCTGCGACCATCTTCGGGTCGCGAGCCGGCATGTGCAGGCACGCCCTTGATGAACACCTGGAAGCGTCCGACGCCCTTGCGTCCGGTGACGATCTTGCCGCCGTCGCGTGCCGGCT
This sequence comes from Bradyrhizobium sp. B025, assembly GCF_042257955.1. Taxonomy (NCBI): domain Bacteria; kingdom Pseudomonadati; phylum Pseudomonadota; class Alphaproteobacteria; order Hyphomicrobiales; family Nitrobacteraceae; genus Bradyrhizobium; species Bradyrhizobium sp. B025. The sequence continues at coordinate 143,702 of NZ_CP170150.1, forward strand.
CCGTCACCAGCACGTATTTGGCCTTGCGCCCTTCCTTCTCGATCAGCGCACGCGAGGTGGGGCTGCCGATCTCCTCGTCGGAGGTGAACAAGTGGGTGATGCCGAGTGGCGAGCGCTCGGCCGTGGCGCAAAGCGCGCGAAACGCGTGATGGGCGAGGTAGGCGCCGCCCTTCATGTCGTAGATGCCGGGACCGAACGCGCTGTCGCCTTCGACCTTGAACGGCAGGCGCTCGATGAATCCCAGGGGATGAACGGTATCGAGGTGGCTCAGCACCAGGATGCCGGGCCGGTCCTGGCCCCAGGCCGAGCGTGCCAGCAGATGATCGCCGCAGCCGTCGACGCCGGCGATGCGCTCGAGCGTGACAGGCAGATCGCGATAATGATCCGCGACCAGCGACACCAGCCTGTTGACCTGTTCAGGCGCCTCTGTCGGCGTCTCGATCTCCACCCAGCGCCGGATGCCGTCGAGAATAGTTTGGTTATCGAACCAGTTGGAGTTCGCCATGGGCGCATCTATGCCTTTGAATCGCATCATCCGGGAGGACGCGCGTCAAGGCGCGGCCGCAAATGACGACATAGGCCAGATTTGGCGCAGCCTCAAATCGATTGAGCTGGCGCGCCTCAGCGCTTGTCGGGACCTTCGCGTGCCGCGATCTGCTCGACGAGATCGACGATCGAGCGGCGCATCTTCGAATCAGTGATTCGCGTGAACGCCTTGGTCAAAGCGAGTCCCTCGGAGGTCGCGAGGAAGTCCGAGACGTAAGAGGGCGAGGCGCCTTCCGCGAAGCCGTTCGGGCCGGCCACACCGCTCGGTCCGCCTTCGAACAGGAACGACACCGGCACCTGGAGAATTTCGGCAATCTGCTGGATGCGGCTCGCGCCGACCCGGTTCGTGCCCTTCTCGTATTTCTGGATCTGCTGGAAAGTCAGGCCCAAAGCTTCACCGAGCTTTTCCTGGCTCATGCCCAACATGATGCGGCGCATGCGCACGCGGCTGCCGACATATTTGTCAACAGGGTTGGGCGCTTTCGACATTTCCTCAGCCTCCAAACACCACCCTCAGCGCAATCGACGGAATGCCTCAGGTGCCAGCATCATAAAAATCAGACCCTGTTATTGGGAAACATTGCGGAGAAATTTAGCAATGCCCACTGTCTTTTGCAGCTGGTGCAGAATGAGGAACCCGCGTGCAGTCTGTCAACCGTGGGACCACGGTTGTCAAAGGATTCCGGCCGCTTCGGCGGTGACGGCGGGATCAGGGGTACCGTTTGGCCACACGTCGGCGGACCGCGAGAAGCACGGCCAGCGCGACGAGCACGGCCGCGGGCACGTCGCCCACCCGTGCATAGATCGTCGGCGGGATCGCGGCGGGCAGGCTTGCATCCAAAATGCCTTCGACGCCGAGACCGAGGCTGGCGACGGTTCGCCCCACCGGATCGATCACCGCGGAGATGCCGGTATTGGCGGAGCGGACCAGCGGCAAGCCGAGTTCGATCGCGCGCATCCGCGCCTGCTCCAGATGCTGATAGGGTCCGGTCGAGATGCCGAACCAGCCGTCATTGGTGAGGTTCACGATCCAGCCCGGACGTTCGTTGCGACCGGCAACCTCGCCGGGAAAGATCGCTTCGTAGCAGATCAGCGGCAGCGCTGACGGCGCGCCGGGTATCGGCAGCGCATGCCGCACGGTGCCGGCGATGAAGCCGCCGCGCACACGCGTGAGCTGCTCGAAGCCGAGCTTCTCCATCAGATCCTGGTAGGGAAGAAATTCTCCGAACGGCACCAGGTGCAGCTTGTCGTAGACCGCGAGCACGCTGCCGTCGTGATCGATCACGTAGATCGAATTATAGGCACGCGTGATCGGCGTTCCCCGCGGCAGATCGGGCGCGCGAACCGAACCCGTGATCAGCACCGTGCCCTTCGGCAGCAGCTCGGCGATCTCGGCCATCGCGTCGGCTTCGCGGGTCAGGAAGAACGGAAAGGCGGATTCCGGCCAGATCAGGATGGTGGCATCGCGCACGCCGGTCGATTGCGGTCCGGAGGCGCGGTCCGACAGCGCCAGGTATTTCTTCATCACCTCCGTCTTGGCGGCGTAGTTGAACTTCGCGTCCTGCTGGAGGTTCGGCTGCATCAGGCGCAGCTTGGCGCCCGCGACCATCGTGGTCGGATGCAGCGACAGGCGGATCGCGCCGAAGATGCTCATGGCAATCAGAAGCGCGACCGCCGCGGCCGGCGCGCGCCACGCCACGCGGCGATCGGGCGTGCGGTCGATCAGCGTCGCGGGGCTTGCAAAGATCGCAACAGTCAGGAACGTCATGCCCCACAGTCCGATCAGCGACGCCGTCTGCGCCAGCGGCAACGGCTCGGACAGCGCATAGCCGAACGCGTTCCAGGGAAAGCCGGTCAGCGCGTGACCGCGCAGCCATTCGGCGATGGTGAGGCTTGCCGCGAGCGCAAGCACGCGCGTGGCGTTCTTGGTCCAGAGCAGGCGGGCGAGCGCAAATCCGATCGCCGTGAAGATGGAAAGATAGGCCGGCAGGCCCAGCACGGCGAACGGCGTCAGCCAAGCGAACACATCGGCGTCGACGAAGAAGGCATAGCCGATCCAGTAGAGGCCGGGGACGAAATAGCCGAGCCCGAACCAGTAGCCGGTCAGCGCCGCGGCGGGGATGCCGCGGTATCGCCCCGCGCCGGCGCCGTCGATCAGCCAGACCAGCACCGGGAAAGTGATGAACAGCACGGGGAAGAGATTGAACGGCGCCAGCGCCAGCACCGACAGCGCGCCGGCGGCCATGGCGACGAGGGCGCGCTTCCATCCCCAGGTGAGGATGATGGCAAGCGCAATCTGCCGGAGTCGCTGGAACGCGCTCACTGCGGGCCGGTCCCGTCGCTTGGCGGCGGGGTCGGCGTGTCACTGGCCGGCGGTTGACCGCTCTCCGGCGCGCTCTCGCGGCGTCGGCTCTCGCGCTGGGTGCGCGGCGCGGGGCGTTCCTTCCGCGTCGAGATGCGCAGCCGCTTGACGCGGCGCGGATCGGCATCGAGTACCTCGACCTCATAGTTGCCGGGGCCCGAGATCACCTCGCCGCGCACCGGCAGGCGCCCGACGAAGCTGACGAGATAGCCGCCCAGCGTCTCGACTTCCTCGCCGGCTTCGCCGGTGACGAAGTCCGCGCCGATCACGGTGCGGACGTCATCGAGGCTGGCGCGGGCGTCGGCGATGAAGGCGTTGTCGGGCAGGCGCACGATCGAGGGCGGCTCGTCGCTGTCGTGCTCGTCGTCGATCTCGCCGACGATCTGCTCGACGATGTCCTCGAGCGAGACCAGCCCGTCGCTGCCGCCATATTCGTCGACCACCAGCGCCAGGTGGATGCGCGTGGCCTGCATCTGCGCGAGCAGGTCGATCGCCCGCATCGACGGCGGCACGTAGAGCAGCTTGCGAATGATGCGCGCGTCCTCGAGCGGCATCGCGAGATCGACGGTACGAAGGTCGAGGCCGGCCGGCAGCGGCTTCTTGCGCTTGGTCTTGGTGGCGTCCGACACGCGTGCCCGCGCGGTCATGAACGCGAGCAGGTCGCGGATGTGGACGATGCCGACGGGATCGTCGAGCGTCTCGTTGTAGACGACGAGGCGCGAATGGCCGGCGCTTTCGAAGCGGTCCATCAGCTCGCCGAGTGGAATGTCGCGCTTCACCGCGATGATGTCGGCGCGATGCACCATGACGTCGGCGATGCGGCGCTCGTGCAGACCGAGGATGTTGCGCAGCATGGTGCGCTCGACGGCGGAGAAGCCGGTGTCGTCGGGCGTCGAGGCGTCGAGCACGACCTGGAGATCGTCGCGCACCGACCCCGCCTTCCAGCCGAACAGCGTGCGGATCGCGCGCAGCAGCCAGCCTTCGGCGGTCGGACGCAGCACCTCGCCGGGTGCCACCACGACCGGCAAATTGGGAGTGTTGCGGGGATTGTCGTGGATCGGGTCGGAATCCGGCATCTCAGTGCGTCCCCGGGCGGTCGGCATAGGGATCGGGAATGCCGAGATGGGCCAGGATCTGCGTCTCCAGCGCTTCCATCTCCTCCGCGTCGTCGTCGTTCTCGTGGTCGTAGCCGATCAGGTGCAGGAAACCGTGCACGGCCAGATGGCTCAGATGGTGGTCGAACGGCTTCTTTTCCTCGTCCGCCTCGCGCCGCATGGTCTCGTAGGCGATCGCGATGTCGCCGAGCATGCGCGGCGCATCGCCTTCCTTCCATTCGCCCTCCGGCTGGAGCGCGGGAAACGACAGCACGTTGGTCGGCTTGTCGATGCCGCGCCAGTTGCTGTTGAGCGTGCGGATGCCGGCATCGTCGGTCAGCATCACCGCCACTTCCGCCTCCGCGACGTCTTCGTCGACACTCTCGGCGGCGGCCGCGACCGCGCGCTGGATCACGGCTTCGGAATCGGGTTCGCGCTGCCAGCAATCGGCGACGACGAGGACCTCGGTCATGGGAAGGTTGGGGTGTGACATTGTCTTTGTTCGGAACGAAAAGGCGCTCGCGTCCGCGCCCATATGGTCCGGTTGTTGTCCCGTCAGGATTTACCGGCGGCCGGCCGCTGCGGCTGCCCTTCATAGGCGGAGACGATCCGCGCCACGAGTTCGTGGCGGATCACGTCCTCGGCTTTGAAATGAACTTGTGCAATGCCTTCGACGCCGTTCAGCAGGCGGGTTGCCTCGGCGAGGCCCGAGGTCTGGCCGTTTGGCAAGTCGATCTGCGAGGGGTCGCCGGTGACGATCATGCGGCTGTTCTCGCCGAGGCGGGTCAGGAACATCTTCATCTGCATCGACGTGGTGTTCTGCGCCTCGTCCAGGATGATGGCGGCGTTGGTCAGCGTGCGGCCGCGCATGAAGGCGAGCGGCGCGATCTCGATCTCGCCGGTTTGCAGCGCCCGCTCGACGATGCGTGCGTCCATGAGGTCGTAGAGCGCGTCGTAGATCGGGCGTAGATAGGGATCGACCTTCTCACGGAGATCGCCGGGCAGGAAGCCGAGCCGCTCGCCGGCTTCCACCGCCGGGCGCGACAGGATGATCTTGTCGACTTCCTTGCGCTCGAACAGTTGCGCGGCATGCGCGACCGCGAGCCAGGTCTTGCCGGTACCGGCAGGTCCAATGCCGAACACCAGTTCGTGGCGCTTCAGCGCGCGGATGTAGGAGTCCTGCGCGGCGGTGCGCGCGCGCACCGGGCGTTTACGCAAGTTGATGCTGTCGAAGGTCGTTTTGGCCGATTTGGCGTCGAACTCGAACAGGGAGCCCTGTGCGATCACGGCGCGGATCGCGCCCTCGACCTCGCCCTGGTCGAGATCCTGCCCCTTCACCGCCTGGGCGTAGAGCACCTCCAGCACGCGGCGCGCGGCATCGCAACCGTCGCGCGTGCCGCCGATGGTGATGTGGTTGCCCTTGGAATCGACGACGACGCCGAGCCGACGCTCGATCTGCGCGAGGTGCTGGCCGTAGGGGCCGACCAGTGCGGATGCGGCGCGGTTGTCGTCGAAGTCGATGACGACCTGGGTTTCGGGCGGAACTTGCATGTCGCGGTCAAATTTGCGGCTGGGAGCGATAGAAGACGAATCCGATGCGCTTTTTGGCAAGGGTTCAGGCTCCAGTGGCGATGGGTGATAAAGCGGGCTCGCGCGCAACGCGCGGTGTGACGAGCTCCCCGAGGAAGCTGTAGCGTTCGAGGCTGTCGATCCGCACCGGAAGGATTTGTCCGATGATGTCGGGCGAGGCCATCACATGCGCGGGCTGGAGGAAGGCGGTGCGGCCGACGATCTGGCCGTCCTTGCGCGCCGGACGCTCGAACAGCACATCGACGGTTGAGCCAATCGCGGCCTTGTTGAAGGCCGATTGCTGGCTGTCGATCAGTTCCTGGAGCCGCTCCAATCGCTGGTCCATCTCGGCGGGGGACACCGTCTCCTGCATATCCGCGGCCGGCGTTCCCGGCCGGGCGGAGTATTTGAACGAATAAGCGGCAGCGTAGCCGATTTGCGTGACAAGCGCGAGGGTGGCGAGAAAATCTTGCTCACTTTCACCCGGGAATCCGACGATAAAATCTGATGAAAAAGCAATGTCTTGGCGCGCGGCCCGGAAACGGTCGATGACACGCCGATAATCATCGGCGGTATGTTTGCGGTTCATGGCGGCCAGAATCCGGTCCGAGCCCGACTGCACCGGCAGGTGCACGAACGGCATCAGGGCCGCGAGATCGCGATGGGCCGCAATCAGGCTGTCATCGACGTCGCGGGGATGGCTGGTCGAATAGCGCAGCCGCGCGATGCCGGGAATCCCTGCCAGGTGTTCGAGCAGCCGGCCGAGTGGCCAGCTTTTTCCGTCGGGTCCGTCGCCGTGATAGGCGTTGACGTTCTGCCCGATCAGCGTGAGCTCGCGCACGCCGTTGTCGGCGAGCCGCTTCACGTCGTCGACGATCCTGGCCACCGGGCGCGACACTTCGGCGCCGCGCGTATAGGGCACGACGCAGAAGGTGCAGAACTTGTCGCAGCCTTCCTGCACCGTGACGAAGGCGGAAATGCCGCGCGCGCGGATCGCATCGGGTTTCGGCTGGGCCAGGAAGCCGAACTTGTCGGCCGCGGGAAATTCGGTCTCGACCGCGCGGCCTTCGTTGCCGGCCCGCTTCAGCAGCTCCGGCAGGTGATGATAGCTCTGCGGGCCGACCACGACGTCAACCACCGGCGCCCGGCGCACGATCTCCTCACCCTCGGCCTGCGCCACGCAGCCTGCGACGGCGATCTGCATCGCGCGGCCCCCGCGGGCGGCCTCGTCCTTGGCGACGCGCAGCCGGCCGAGCTCGGAATAGACCTTCTCGGAGGCCTTCTCGCGGATATGGCAGGTGTTGAGGATGACGAGGTCGGCGTCCTCGGCGCTGGCCGTCTCCACGAATCCTTCCGGAGCCAGCGTGTCCACCATGCGCTGGGCATCGTAGACGTTCATCTGGCAGCCATATGATTTGATGTGCAGCTTGCGCGGCGGCGTCATGGAACCCGAAAATGGAGGTGGAGGACGGCCCTCAGATATAGGCTGGAGGGGGGAAAATCCAGCGAATGGAGCCCGAGGCGGTCATTCCGGGGCGCCCGCAAGGCGGGCGAACCCGGAATCGCTCCAAAAGCACGGGATTCCCGGTTCACGCGCCTTGCGCGTGCCCCGGAATGACGGGCAAGGGGGCGAAATCAGCCCGCCAAAGCGTCCGCCTCGACCCGCCGGACCAGCTCCGGCAATTGCCGCATATCGTCGAACGTCAGTCCGGCGCCGGCGGCCCGCAGCCTTTCGGCGTGCCCCGGCGGGCAATGGCTGCCGCCGTGAAAGCCCAGCACGGTCATCCCGGCGGCGTGCGCGCCGGTCACTCCGGGAAGGCTGTCCTCGATCACGAGGCAGCGCTCCGGGGCGACCTTCATCTGCGCGGCGGCAAACAGGAACAGGTCGGGCGCGGGCTTGCCGCGGGCGACCTGGCTCGCGGAAAAGATGTTCGGCGCGAGCAGGTCGTAGAGCCCGGCGCACGTCAGGCCGTGATGGATCTTCTCCGGCGTGCCGCTCGATGCGACGCATTTCGGTAGATCGATTGCGGCGATCGCCGCGGCCACATGGGTGATCGGCTGCAAGTCGCTGGCGTAGAATTGCAGCGTGGCCGCATTCACTTGGCTCTCCAGATCGTCGGGGAGGCTGCGGCCGATTTCCTGCTCGACCATCCGCCGCGCGTCCTTCTCGGATACGCCGAGAAAGCGGATTAGTACCTCCTCCGAGGTGATCGGATAGCCGTGGCGGGTCAGCACATCCGCATGCGCGCGACAGGAGATCACCTCGCTGTCCACGAGCACGCCATCGCAGTCGAAGATGATGAGATCGACGGGCACTTAGCTTGTGGGCTTGTCGTCGTCGAGCGGGACGCAATAGAGCTCGAGCCGGTGGTCGACCAGCTTGTAGCCGAGCTTGCGGGCGATCTCCGCCTGGAGCTTCTCGATCTCTTCGGAGGTGAACTCGATCACCTTGCCGTCGCGCAGATTGATGAGGTGGTCGTGATGGCTGTCGCGCATCGTCTCGTAGCGCGCGCGTCCCTCGCGAAAGTCATGGCGTTCGATGATGCCGGCATCCTCGAACAGCTTGACGGTGCGATACACGGTTGAGATCGAGATCTTGTCGTCGACGGCGACGCAGCGGCGGTATAATTCCTCGACGTCGGGATGATCGACCGCCTCCGCGAGCACGCGGGCGATGACGCGGCGCTGCTCGGTCATGCGCATGCCGGTGGCGGCACAGCGCGCCTCGATGCCGGACGCCTTGGATGCAGAAGAAGGTTTCAGTGCGGTCATGATCTGTCTGCCTGACGGGGCGCTTTCTGCCATCAATGTTACGACAAGTCACGCCGCATCAGAAGGGCGTTCAATTGTTCCCCGTTCGGCTGTTTATAGTAGCGTTCGCGGCGGCCGACCACCATGAATCCGCACCTCGCGTAGAGCCGCCGTGCCGGCTGGTTGTTTTCCTCGACCTCGAGAAATATCGTGCGCACGCCGCGCCCGGCGAGGTGGCCGAGATGGCTCATCAGCAGCGTGTGGGAGAGGCCGCGGCCGCGATGGGCCCGGTCAACCGCGATCGAGAGGATCTCCGCTTCGTCCGCGCCGATCCGCGACACCGCAAAGCCGATGGTCTTGCGGCCGAGGCGCAGCCGATGCACCAGCGTATTGCGCTCGCTCATCATGCTCTCGAATTCGCCTTCGCCCCAGCCGTGCGCGAAGGAGGCGCCATGAAGCTGCGCGAGCCGCGCGGCATCGCGCGCGGAAGCCGGCTCGACGGCGGCCGTGCCGCCGCGCCACCATTCCGACAGCCAGCTCATCATGAAGTTGCGGCTTGAGCTGCGAGCGGCGGCTGCGTTGCCGGTTTTGCATCGGGGGCGCGCAGATAGAATGGCCGCGCCGGATTTGTCTCGGGATCGGCGGCAGCGCCAAGCCATGCGACCCAGCCGATATCGGGCGCGGGCTGCGCGTCGACCGCGACCGGCTGCGGTGCATCCTTCGGCCAGCGATCGGCAAGGATGTTTGCGGCATTGCCGACCAGATGCGGTGCGCCGAATTGCGAGGCCGCGATCGCCTCGTCGACGGAGACGACGCCCGGCCGCACCAGCTGGCTGCCGTCGCCGGCGACGATCTGGAAATAGACGTGATCGTGCCGCGCATCGATAGCGGAGATGACCGGGGCCGATTTGCTCTGGCCGACGACGGTGGCGGCATAGGCCGACAACGTCGTCAGCCCGACGGCCGGCCGCTTGGCCGCGAGTGCAAGGCCGCGCGCTGCCGAAATGCCGACGCGGAGGCCCGTGAAGCTTCCCGGGCCGACGGTGACGGCGATGCGGTCGAGCGCGGTGAAGGAAAGATTGGCCGATTGCATGACGCGCGCGATCATCGGCATCAACGCCTCGGCGTGGCCGCGCTTCATGAGAAGCTGCTCCTGCGCAAGCAGCTCGCCGGCGTCGGTATCGAGCACGGCGGCCGCGCACGCCTCGAGCGCGGTATCGATGGCAAGGATCAGCATGAGAACGCGAATGGCGAGTGGCGAATAACGAGTAGTGTAGCGAACCACGCGCCAATCCGCCATTCATCACGCACGATTTGCAGGCCTCCAAAATGCCCCACGCAAGCTGTCATTCCGGGATGGTGCGTCAGCACCAGACCCGGAATCTCGAGATTCCGGGCTCGGTCCTTCGGATCGCCCCGGAATGACGACTTCGTCGTCACATCGGCCGGACTTCGACCACGTCGGGTACGAAATGCTTGAGCAGGTTCTGGATGCCGTGCTGGAGCGTCGCGGTCGATGACGGGCAGCCGGAGCAGGCGCCCTTCATGTTGAGATAGACGATGCCGTCCTTGAAGCCGCGGAAGGTGATGTCGCCGCCGTCATTGGCGACCGCCGGCCGCACCCGGGTCTCGATCAGGTCCTTGATCATGTCGACCGTCTCGGCATCGGCCTCGTCGAAGAACTCGTCCTCGTCGTCGAGATCGGCATCGCTTTGCGCGGCGCCGTCGGCGAGCAGCGGCGCGCCCGACATGTAGTGCTCCATGATGGCACCGAGGATCGCGGGCTTGAGCTGCTGCCATTCACCGTTCGCCTTGGTCACGGTGATGAAGTCCGATCCGTAGAACACGCCGGTGACGCCGGGCACCTCGAACAGCTTTTCGGCGAGCGGCGAACGCGCTGCCGATTCGCGGCTCGCAAATTCCATCGGGCTGCCGTCGACCACGACGCGGCCGGGAATGAATTTCAGCGTGGCGGGATTGGGGGTGGCTTCGGTTTGAATGAACATGGTTTTCTCCAGACGTCGCCGGTTCAAGGCCGGCGCGCAAGCTATCCACTAGCAGATGGCGACGGGGAACGCACGATCAAGGGGCGAGATGGCCGTTCCGTTGTTATATCAGTGGGTTAAGGTGCCAAGATATTCCAACCTCGTCATGGCCGGGCTTGTCCCGGCCATCCACGCCTTACTTCGCGGAACCAAAAACGTGGATGCCCGGGACAAGCCCCGGGCATGACGAGCGCCCGGCCTACGACAGCGAATCCACGCTTTGGTCGCTCAGCGCGCCGGAGATGATCGTCACCGGCACCGGGAACGTGCCCAGCTCATGCGCGAGCAGCGCGACCAGGGGTCCCGGACCTTCCGCGCCGGGATTGGCGGCGAGCACCAGCATGGCGATGTCGGGGTCCTCGTCGATCACCGCGAGCAGCTGTTCCATCGCGGCCCCTTCGCGAATCACCCGCTCCGGCGTGATCGCGGCAATGCCGTTGGCGCGGCCGGCGGCGCGGTCGAGCGCGGCTTCCGCCGCCTCATGCGCCTCGGCGCGCATGATGTCGGCGACACCAAGCCATTCCTGGGTCCGCTGCTCGGGCTCGATGATGCGCAGCATCACCACCCCGCCGCCGGCGCGGATCGCCCAGCGGCTGGCGTAGTAGACCGCGCGGTCCCATTCGGCGGTGTCGTCGACGATGACGAGGCATTTGGGCTTGTGACCCGGCTCGAAGCAAAGTCGCTTGCTGGTCATGCATGTCCCGGCGTGTGCGCGGCCGGCATGCTGCCACACTCCCGCAACGTTTGGGAGAGGGGAAGCGGCCGACGTCGGCGCGCCGGCCGCGTTTTGCGAATGCGATAATCAGCGCCGGCGGATGAAGCCGACGATGTCCTTCGAGAGCTTCATGGTCTCGTCGGCAATCGCGCGGGCCCGGTCGGAGCCCTCGTTCAGGATCGCGTCGATATGGCCGGGGTCGGCGACGAGGCGCTTCATCTCGCCGGCAATCGGCGCGAGCTTGGTGACGCACAGCTCCGCCAGCGCGTTCTTGAAGCTGGAGAACTGTCCGCCGCCGAAGTCCCTGAGCACGTCGGCCTTGGAGCGGTCAGCGAGCGCCGCGAAGATGCCGACGAGATTGTCGGCTTCAGGGCGGGCTTCCAGGCCTTTCTCCTCGGTCGGAAGCGGCTCCGGATCGGTCTTCGCCTTGCGGATCTTCTGCGCGATGGTGTCGGCGTCGTCGGTGAGGTTGATGCGCGAATTGTCCGAGGCATCCGACTTCGACATCTTCTTGGTGCCGTCGCGCAAGCTCATCACGCGCGTCGCCGGGCCCGTGATGAAGGGTTCCGGCAGCGGGAAGAACAGGCCGTCATTGGTGCCCTGGGCGCGGATCGAGTCACCGAAGTCGTTGTTGAACTTCTGCGCGATGTCGCGCGAGAGCTCGAGATGCTGCTTCTGGTCCTCGCCGACCGGCACATGGGTGGCGCGGTACAGCAGGATGTCGGCCGCCATCAGCACGGGATAGTCGAACAGCCCGACGGAGGCGTTCTCGCGGTCCTTGCCGGCCTTCTCCTTGAACTGGGTCATGCGGCCGAGCCAGCCCATGCGCGCGACGCAGTTGAATATCCAGGCGAGCTCGGCATGACCCGAGACCTGGCTCTGGTTGAACACGATGTGCTTCTTTGGATCGATGCCGCTCGCGATGAACGCGGCGGTCACCTCGCGGGTGTTGCGCGCGAGCTCGACCGGTCCGCCCCAGACGTCCACGCCCTGCGTGATCGCGTGCATGTCGACGACGCAATAGATGCAGTTATGGGTTTCCTGCATCTTCACGAAGTTGACGATCGCGCCGAGGTAATTGCCGAGATGCAAATTGCCCGTCGGCTGGACGCCCGAGAAGACCCGTTCAACGAATGGCATGGCAAGCTTTCCTGGAAGGTACCGGCCGTCGTTTCCAACAGCGGCGCTGCCCCGTCAAGGGCAATTCGATCATCCTGCGCGCCGAGGTCGGGCTAGGCGGGCCGCCGCAAGGCGGCAGCCGCCTCGCGCCAGGAGGCCGCGCCGAGGATTTGCAGGAGCAGGCCGTAGACGGCGATTCCGGCCGCGATCTGCACGCCCAGCACGATGAATTTGATGACGCCATGCGCGTCGGCAGGCACCGGGCCCGCGGTCAGCCAGAGCAGGGCGCCCATGGCGGAAGCGGCGAGCACGATCCGCGGCAGTCGCTTGCGGGCGGCGGTGTCGACCGAGAAGCCGAATTCGCCCGTGCCCTTCCGCAGCAGCGAGAGCGCGCTGCTCCAGGCGCCGGCCGCGATGCTCGCAGCGATCCCGCCTGCGCCGAAGAAATGGCCGAGCAGAACCGCAAGCGCGACCGCGACCACAAAACCCTTGGCCGTTGCCAGCAGCGGCGTCATCGTGTCGCTGCGGGCATAGAAGGCCGGTGACAGCGCCTTGATCAGCACGTGGGCCGGCAGGCCCAGCGCCAGCCACATCAGCGCACGCGCGGTGGCCGTGCTGTCATCGGCGCCGAAGGCGCCATGCTCGAACAGCAGCCGCACGATCGGCTCGGCCAGCACGATCAGGCCGAGGGTTGCCGGCAGCGCGAGCCCGGTCGCAAGTTCCAGCGCGCGCGATTCCGCATGCGCCACCGCGTCGCGGTCGCCGCCGGTGACGGCGCGCGTGAGCTCCGGCACCAGCACCGTGCCCATGGCGACGCCGACGATGCCGAGCGGCAGCTCGATCAGGCGGTTGGCGAAATAGAGCCAGGAGACGGCAGAGGGCGTCGCCGAAGCGATGATCGCACCGGCCACCATCAGCCATTGCGGGCCCGAGCTTGCGATCATGCCGGGAATGGCCTTGGCGAAGAAGCCGCGCATCTCCTTGTCGAAGCTTGCGCGCAACGGTGCGGCAAGCCGTCCGCTTCGCTGCGACAGTAACATGGCGAGTTGCAGTAGCCCGGCAATGCCGACGGTCGCCGCCAGCATCCACGCGGCGGAGGTCGCATCGGCATGCCAGGCCAGCAGCGTCGCGATTGCGGCGATCAGGGCGATGTTGAACAGCAGCGGCGAGAACGCCGTGAGCGCAAAACGCCCCTGTGCGTTGAGCAGCCCCATCAGCACGGTGACGGGGCCGGCGAAAGCGAGATAGGGCAGCATCAGCCGCGCGTTCTGGACGGCGAGATCGAGGGTGCTGCTACCGAGAAATCCCGGCGCGATCATCATGATGATCAGCGGCATCAGCAGCGCAATGACGAGCGAGATTGTGATCAGGGCCGCGCTGATCGTGCCGAGCACACGTCCCGCGAAGGCGGAGGCGGCCGCCTCGCCGTCGCGATCCCGGACGCGCAGCCAGGCCGGGATCAGCGCCGCGTTCAGGGCCCCTTCGCTGAGCAGGCGGCGCACCACGTTGACGAGCTGGAACGCCGCCAGAAAGGCGTCCGCCACGGCGCCGGTGCCGAGCAGGGCGGCAATCATGGAATCGCGCGCAAAGCCCAGCAGTCGCGAGGCCAGTGTTCCCGTCGAGACGGTCAGGAAGGAGCGGATCATTGCGCGTGCATAATACCGTGGCTTGCCCGCGAAGGCCGGGTCGTGATAGGCCGCGAGCCAGATTTCAGGCCGACAGGAAGCGGATTTTCCCGGCAATCGCAATCCGCCAAACAGGATCAAGGTGAATGGCTGACGTGAAATATGACGTTCTCGGGATCGGCAACGCGCTGTTCGACGTGCTGGTCAGGACCGACGAGGCTTTTCTCGCCAAGCACGGCATGACCAAGGGCAGCATGTCCCTGATCGACGAGGCGCGGGCCGCCGCCATCTACCAGGATATGGGCCCGGCGACGGAAGTCTCGGGGGGATCTGCCGCCAACACCATCGTCGGCATCGGCAGCCTAGGCGCCCGCGCCGCCTATGTCGGCAAGGTCAAGGACGACCAGATCGGCAAGCTCTACGTCCACGACATCCGTGCCGCCGGCGTTGCCTTCAACACGCCCGCCGCGAAGGATGGTCCCGCCACCGGCTGCTCCTACATCCTGGTCACGGGCGATGGCGAGCGCACCATGAACACCTATCTCGGCGCGGCGCAGGATCTGTCGCCGGCTGACATCGATCCGGCCGAGATCGCGAGCGCCGGGATCGTCTATCTCGAGGGCTATCTCTGGGACCCCAAGAACGCCAAGGAGGCCTTCGTCAAGGCGGCCAAGATCGCTCATGACGCGAGGCGCAAGGTGGCGCTGACATTGTCGGATTCCTTCTGCGTCGATCGCTATCGCGACGAGTTCCTGTCCTTGATGCGCAACGGCACCGTCGACATCGTCTTTGCCAATGAGTCCGAGCTGCATTCGCTCTACATGACCTCGGACTTCGACACGGCGCTGAAGCAGCTGCGCAACGACGTCAATCTCGGTGTGGTCACCCGCAGCGAGAAGGGCTGCATGGTCGTCTCGGCGGAAGACGCCGTCGCCGCGCCGGCGGCTCCCATCGCCAAGCTCGTCGACACCACAGGCGCCGGCGATCTCTTCGCCGCCGGCTTCCTCTATGGCCTGGCGCGCAACCTGCCGTACAAGCAGTGCGGCGAGCTCGGCGCGCTTGCGGCCGCCGAAGTGATCCAGCACATCGGCGCGCGTCCGCAAGTGTCGCTGAAGGAATTGGCGGAGCAGCGCGGGCTGACGGCGTAACGCAAGCCCGCGCCTCGCTCTCCGCTGTCATCGCCCGGCTTGACCGGGCGATCCAGTACTCCGAGACGCCTGTGATTTATTGAGAAGCCGCGGCGTACTGGATCCCCCGCCTTCGCGGGGGATGACAGTCGTCGTGTGGTGAGAGCCGTGCGCGAAGTCGCCCCCTCACGCCGCCTTCTGCCCGCTCCCCGCATCGAGCCCGGCATAGACGCCGCGCTCGAATCCCGCGAACGCCTCCAGGCACTTTCCGTCCGCGAACGGCAACACCTGCATCAGGATCACGCCGGTGACGTCGCGCGCCGGGTCGATCCAGTAATAGGTGTTGGCGAGGCCCGCCCAGGCGAGGCTGTTCGGGCTGCGGCCTTCCGGCGTCTTGGCGGTGTTGATGAGGAAGCTGAGGCCCCACTTCTTCACCTGGTCCGGATAGAGGTCGACGTCGTTGGTGTACATCGGCGCCACCGAGGTCATCTTGGTGACGTTGAGATCGCCGATGTGGTTCTGCCCCATCGTTGCGACCGTCTCGGCCTTCAGCACCTGGTTGCCGTTGCCGCGGCCCTTGTTCAGGATCATCTGCGTGAACCTGATGTAGTCGGCCGCGGTCGAATAGAGGCCGCCGCCGCCCATGCAAAATTCCGGCGCTTGCTCGAGCTCGAACGGGATCGCGCCGAGCTGGCCGTCCTCGCCGCGCGCATGCATGCCGACCAGCCGTTTGCGCATGTCGTCGGTGATCTTGAAGCCGGTGTCGCTCATGCCGAGCGGGGTAAACAGACTGTCACGCAAATACGCGTCCAGCCGCTTGCCGCTGACGGCTTCCACCGCCTTGCCGACGAAATCGATATTGGTGCCGTATTCCCAGCGCGTGCCGGGATCGGAGGCGATCGGCGTCTTCAGCGCGGCGTTCTGGCAGGTGATGATACCCGGCGTTCCGGTCTTCTCGAGATAGATGCCAATATTGCCGTTCCACATGTCGTAGCAGAAGCCGGCGGTGTGGGTCATGAGCTGGCGCAGCGTGATCGGTCCCTTGGCCGGCCGCAGCTTCGGCTCGCCCTTGGCGTCAAAGCCTTCGAGCACTTGCGGCTTGGCGAGATCGGGCAGCACCTCACCGATCGGCGCGTCCAGCGACAGCTTGCCTTGCTCGACCAGCTGCATCGCGCCCGCTGTCGTCACCGCCTTCGTCATCGATGCGATCCAGAACACGCTGTCCGCTGTCATCGCGTCGGGCTTGGACAGATCGCGCTTGCCGAACGCGCCCTGATACAGCACGTCGTTACCGTTGGCGGCGATGGCCACGACGCCGGGAATCTCCTTGGCGTCGCTTGTCTTACGCAGAACCTCGTCGATCTGGGCTTGGCTTTGCATACGCGTTTCCTCCGGTTTGATTATTGTTGGAAGTGATCGATTGTCCTCCTGCATGCCCCGCGCGGCAAGCGCGTCGCGATGTCTCCGCCGGTCGCGATGTCGTGACTTGACGACCCGCGCCGCGCGCAGGACGACAAGACGTCTGAACTGAAACACTCCGTCACAATCTGCGGTGGATGGCCGCAACGAACCGTGACCGTGGACGGGCTCCGGCGATATGTTTCGCGTGTTTGAAGCACTTGAAACATTTTGTGCGTTGCGGCGTTTGGCAACGGGCCCAATCAGCCGCGGACGTTAGGACTTGATACAAATTTGGCGGCCGGCACCGGCCGCGAGGGGGACCTCTGATGATTTCAACCTGGAGCGAATGGAAGCGCTATCCCCGTCCCGGACGGGGCGACAATCTCGAGGCGCCGATCTCGCCCGGCATTTACGAGGTCCGCATCGCCGGCAGCGGCGCGCTCTATTCCTTCGGCGCGGTCGACAATCTGGCGCAGGCGCTGGCGCTGCTTCCGGTCGGCTCGAAATCGTGGTTTGGCCGCCGCGACACCACGGGCGTTCCCGATCTCGAATATCGCACCTGTGCGACCTCCTCGAAGTCCGACGCCAAAGCCGCCGCCGAGCGCATGATCGGCCGACGCGAGACCTATATGAGCGGCGCGGCCTGAGCATGATCCGGACCCGAAGGGCCGCGTTAGCGCAAAGTGTGCAGCGGTTTTCCGGAAAGATCATGCTCAAACAATAAGTTCGCCGCTACGAGCTTAGCTCCCATCTGATGTGCGTTGCGGGGCGGTGCATTACGCGCCGTCTGTCCCTATATTCCGGGCCGATCCGATCGCGCTCCGAGGAGTAACGCTATGACCCCGACTGCCGCCGCACGCGCCCAGCACGCCACCGCCACCCTGCGCGACCGGTTGAAGGACCCGTCGCTGCTGAAGGAGGCCTGCTACATCGACGGCGCCTGGGTCGGCACGCCGGTCTTTGCCGTCAACAATCCCGCCACCGGCGTCGAGCTTGCGAAGGTTCCACAGCTTGGTGCGGACGATACGACCAAGGCGGTCGAAGCCGCCGAGCGGGCCTTTCCCGCCTGGGCCAAGCACACCGCCAAGCAGCGCTCCAACATTTTGCGCAAATGGTTCGAGCTGATCATCGCCAATCGCGAGGACCTTGCGCTGATCCTCACCTCCGAGCAGGGCAAGCCGCTCTCCGAGGCATTGGGCGAGGTCGACATCGGCGCCGCCTATATCGAGTTCTTCGCCGAGGAAGCCCGCCGCGTCTATGGCGAAACCATTCCGACGCAACGTCCTGATGCGCGCCTGCTCGCGATCAAGCAGCCGATCGGCGTCTGCGGTGCGATCACGCCGTGGAATTTCCCGAACTCGATGATCACGCGAAAAGTCTCGCCGGCGCTGGCGGCCGGCTGCACCGTGGTGCTGAAGCCCGCCAACGAGACGCCGCTGTCGGCGCTGGCGCTGGCCGTGCTCGCCGAGAAGGCCGGCATCCCCCAGGGCGTGCTCAACATCATCACCGGCGACGCGCCGCCGATCGGCAAGGTGCTGTGCGAGCATCCGGCGGTGCGCTTCGTCGGCTTCACCGGCTCGACCGCCGTCGGCAAGATTCTCTACCAGCAGGCCTCCGTCGGCGTGAAGCGGCTCGGCCTCGAGCTCGGCGGCAACGCGCCCTTCGTGGTGTTCGACGACGCCGATATCGATGCGGCGGTCGAAGGCGCGATCGTCTCGAAATACCGCAACATGGGCCAGACCTGCGTCTGCGCCAACCGCCTCTACGCCCAGGACAAGATCTACGACGAGTTCGTGCAGAAGCTGTCGAAGAAGGTCGCGGTGATGAAGATCGGCGACGGCACAGAAGCCGGCGTGACGCAGGGCCCGCTGATCAACCTGAAGGCGGTCGACAAGGTCGAGCGCCACATTGCCGACGCCGTGAAGCGCGGCGCCAAGGTCGTCACCGGCGGCAAGCGCAGCGAGCTCGGACGCTCCTTCTTCGAGCCCACGGTGCTCGCCGACGTCAAGCCGGACTCGCTGGTGGCGCAGGAGGAAACCTTCGGCCCGCTCGCGCCGGTGATCCGCTTCAAGGACGAGGCCGACGTCATCGCGATGTGCAACGCCTCGCCGTTTGGGCTCGCCTCCTACTTCTATTCCCGCGATCTCGGCCGCGTCTGGCGTGTCGCCGAAGCGCTGGAGTCCGGCATGGTCGGCGTCAACACCGGCCTGATCACCACGGAAGTCGCGCCGTTCGGCGGCGTCAAGGAAAGCGGCTTGGGGCGCGAAGGCTCGCGCCACGGCATGGAAGAGTATGTCGAGATCAAATACGTGATGATGGCGGGGGTCTAACCGGCAATCGATGCTGCGCGCCGGCGATTTGAACTCGCCGGCGCGAATGCATCAGCGGCACACGTAGGCGCCGTTCACATATACGCGGACGCATGCTGTGCCGACCGCTGCCGCGCCTACCGCCGCTCCCCCTACGACCGCGCGCCGCGTGGTTCGACGTGCGACGCCGGCGACGCTCGCCGGGGTTGCCGGTCGTCCGACCCTGGCTTCAGCGGCTTGAACGACGAGCGTGATGCCGTCCTCGTGTGACCAATTGATCGAGCCGAAAATTCCACAGCCTAGAACGGCTGCAACAAGTAGCATTCGCTTGGTGCCGGCCAGCTTCATGGCAATCTCCCTCGGGTATCAAAGCCGAGCGATCAGCATTCTCTGGTCATTTGCTCCCGGCTTGATCTGGATCAATGGAGCACAGGAATTGCAAAGCGGCTTGCTCGCTGTTGCGAGGCGTGCGCCGTCTGGCAAAGGTGCAAGATGCGGGAGGCGGCTCGAAAGCCGCCTCCCGCTGATGCGACTGTGCCATTACTGACAGCGATACATGCGGCCGTCCTCCATCTTGGTCAGCGTACCGGGTGTGCAGACCATGCCGTTTCGCCTGCGCCAGTCCTCCGGCGAGTAGGCGTAAGACGCGTAAGGACCGCCGCCCGCATAATAGCCCGGACCGGCCCCCCATCCAGGTGACGTTGCGGCAATCGCGGCGGCTGTGCCAACCGCTGCGACACCTGCTCCGACACCGTAGGCGCCGGCACCGTATACGGCGCGCCGTGTCTGTCGACGCGCCACGCCGGCAACGCTCACGGGAGTCAGCGGGCGACCGACCCGCGCCTGTGCACTGTCGACCGACATCGAGACGCCGTGCTCCTCAGACCAGGCGAAGGAGAACAACGTCGCGCAGGCGAAGGTCGAGACTGCTATTGCAATTCTTGTCGCGCATGTACGTGTCATATTTTTTCCTCCATTGCTGTCTTCCAAATGCGCTTTCGCTGTCCGGGGTCCGTTGCGCGATCCCTGGCGGTCTTCTCGCGCTGGTCTGGAGCGGCGTGCAACCGACGCCGTTTGCGCTCGGCGCAAGCGGCGGCCCTTGCGATAAGAGAAGCTTCATCGGAGGCACGCCGTATCGTACTCGGAGAGCAATGGCAGGCAGGATCATATTGCAGATCGGCGACGCCCGCTATTGTCCCAATGCACCGCAATGGGTCACGCCAACTGCCTCATTGCAATGCTTGGTGGCGCAATCTCATGAGACGGAAGTGCCGTAGCCCGGACTGCGCTTCGCTCCGCCCGGACTACGCGGTCGTTACCGCCGCAGCACCGCGATCGTCCTGTTCGCAAATGTCAGTCGCTCGGCCATGACCGACACGAAATAGGTCAGCAGCTTGCGGCTGAGCGCGGGGGCCTCGTCCCTGATCGCGTCGAACTGGTGCGTGTTCAGCACGTAGAGCACGCTGTCGACCTCGGCCTGGATCGTCGCGCTGCGCGGCGTCTGCGACACCAGGCCCATCTCGCCGATCGTGGTGTAGCGCCCGAGGCTTCGGACCCGCGTCATGCCATTCTGCTCCGCGGGGATCATGATCCCAACGCGGCCGTCGAGGATGAAGTGCATGGAATCGGCGGCATCGCCGGCCTGCACGATGATTTCGCCGGCCTCGACCTCGAGGCGCTGGCAGCGGCGGATCAGTTCGTCGGCATCGTCCTCGCTGTCGAGAATCCCTGCGAACCAGTCGCGCAAATTCGCCTCTTCCTGCGCCAGGCCCTGATGCTGCGCGATGAGCTCGTTCTCGCACCACTCCAGCGCATGATCGAGCTCGGGAATGACGGTGACGCCGTCGCCGAGGAAATCGCTGGAGCGTAGCACCTTCTCGGCCGCGGCTGGCAGGTGCACCAGGATCAGCTCGACGCCGAGGTCGCCGGCGCTGCGCTTGATCTGGGCAAAACTGTAGGCGGCCGACGAATCGACGCCGGTGACGAGCTTGAAGTCGAACAGCAGATAGCGGCACTCCGGGCGTTCGTGCAGCAGCTTCTTGACGTGCTGATAGAGCCGGTTGGCGGACCCGAAGAACAGATAGCTCTGGAGATTCAGGCCCTGAATCTTGCCGCCATGAGCGAGCAGCACCTCCTGGTCGTCGCGCGAGCGATCGAGCGAGGAGCGATATTCGGCGCCGTCAAAACTGTATTTGATCGATTCGACCCGCGCCGCGCTGAATGCGAAGGTCGCGCAGCCGATGATCACGCCGATCAGGATGCCCGGCACGAAACCCCAGATGACGATGATCGCGATGATGGCGACCAGCGACAGATATTCGAGCTTCGAGAGCCGCTTGCGCGACTCGATGAGCCATTTGTGGAGCTGATCGGCGCCGAGATAGAGCAGCAGGCCGCCGAGCACGAATTTCGGCATGAAGCCGAGCAGCTCCGGTGCGATCGCGAGCATCAGCAGTGATATGGCCGCAACCGTGAAGCCGGACAGGCGTCCGCGGCCGCCGCTGCTGAAATTGAGGATCGAGCGGCTGACCGAGATGCAGCCGGCATAGCCGGCGAGCGCGCCGGACAGGATATTGGCGGCGCCGGTAGTGTTCAGCTCCCGCTCAAGATTGGCCTCGCGGTGAGCGGCGACCTCGATGCCGGTGGTGTTGAACAGGGTGCTGGAGGCGCTAACGAAGATGACGGCGACGACGTTGCCGAGCAGGTCCGGCACGGCGAACCACGGATAGTGCGCGAGGTCGTCGATGTGCCAGGGCAACATGAAGGTCGCCGGCGGCGGCGGTTGGAACATCCAGCCCAAAGCGCGCGCCTCCTCCGGCGAAATCCCGGCGATCCAGAACGCCAGATGCGCGGCGAGCATGCCGCCGACCAGGATGATCGGCAACCCGAACGCGTTGCGCGAGCGGTGCCACGTCAGATAGAGCACCAGCGCCATCGCGCAGGCGGCGCCCAGCTCCGACATCGTGACGCCGTTGGTGAAGCGCGGCAGGGTGGCAAACTGCACGGGATGATCGGTGATCACCCGGATCGCGCCCATCACGATCAAGAGCCCGGTGGCGCCGAGAAAGCCGCCGATCACCGGATAAGGCACGTAGCGGATGGCGCGGCCCATCCGCGTCAGTCCCAGTCCGCACAGCACGATCCCGGTCAGCATGGTCGACAGGCCGAGCGTGATCAGGACGGGCGAGAGCAGCGGCGCCGACAGATTGGCCGCTTCAATGCGTTCGACCAGTGAGGCGGCCAAGATGCCCGTCACTGCGGCGGTCGAGCTGTCGGGGCCGGCGACCGCGAAGGGCAGGGAGCTTCCCAGCCCGATGACAGCCGCAAGGACCGCGGAGCTGATGAAAGTCGCGGCGATGCCGTAGGACAGATAAGGCGACAGCGGCCCGGTGAAGATCAGCAGCGCGTAGGATAGCCCGAAAGTGACAGCCAGGACGCTGGCGGCGCTCCCGCCCAATATATCATTCAGCGCACGCCTGAGGGCCGGGTTGAAACGGGCAGCCGGACTGAAAATAATTGCTGGATCGGTCACGCGGTTGCGCTCGCCCCTGAAAAAGTCCCGTCCGAGACGTAGACGACTGCGGACTTAGCGCAACAGGATTCTTGTAACTATGAAATATCCGACAGTTCGGCGATGGCATGTGAACGGCCAATCATGCGTGAAGAAATAGAGCCGGATGGACAACGCCGGAAAGACACACCGACCCCTCCACGTCATTGCGAGCGTAGTGTTCAGCCCGGGCACATAGCTTACACCTGTTCGGGGAGATGGTTGACACTTTTGGGGTTACGTAGATCGATCGTTTCGATCTGGTGAGCGGCAAAGAATATTCCAAACTTTCCCTCAGCACTGAGCTGACGAATGGCGAGTTTCTCACCACGGAAGGCTTGCGGGACTTTCCAGAGCCGTCCCTTGAAGCTGACATAGGCCTTCGTGGTGGAGACGGAACGGACGATCTCGCCCTCGTCGTACTCCACCGTTGGAAGGCGATCCGGCATGAGGCGCTGGCTTGGTCGATAACGGCTTGCGGGCACATCGAAGCCCAATGCCTCGTGCGGCCGATCTAGATTGTAGACGGCTCGCCATTGGTCGAATGCCCGCTGGACATCGGCAAGGTCCCGGTAGCGCTTGAAGGCGAGAACCTCGGCCTTCAGGCTGCGATGGAACCGTTCGTTCTTGCCTCGGCTCTGGGGATGATAGGGCCGGCTGTGGATCGTGCGGACGCCGAGCTTGAGAAGCCACACCGTCAGCGTGGTCCAGGGGTCTTCAAGGGTGAAGCCCCAGGGGCCGCCATTGTCGACGAACATCGCATCCGGCAGTCCGTAGCGATGGAACGTCGCCTCAAGATGTCCTCGTACCGTCGAGCCTCGTTCGTTGTCACAGGCTGCCAGGCATAAGGAAAAGCGCGAGTGATCGTCTAGCGTCGTCAGTGGATGACAAGACACGCCGTTCTCCAGCGCACTGTGCCCCTTGAAGTCCATTTGCCAAAGCTGGTTGGGCGCATCCTTCTCAAAGCGAGTATAGGGCTGTCCAGGCGTGCCCGCGGGCTCCTTCACACGATCGTAACGGCGTAAAATTTCGTGCACGGTCGATATCGCGGGAGTGGCTTGCCGATTGCGCTTCAGGCGATGCGCGAGCTTGCGCGCACCCCAGGCCGGGTGCGCATCTCGCAGCTCGACAATCTGCTGCTCGGTCGCAGCAGCTGTACGCTCCGGACTGTGATGAGGTCGTCGCGACCGGTCTGCCAACGTCGCATCGCCCGCTTCGTACCGCTGGATCCACTTGTAGCCGGTCTGGGCGCTGATGCCGAACTGCCGGCACAGCTTCCGCCGGTTCACTCCCTCCTGCTTGGCAAGCATCACAAACTCTCGCCGTTGATCCATGACAGACACCTCGCGCCACGGCATCGCTCGCCCCCTTGTTTGACGAATCGAGCCGATTTTGACGTGTCAACCATGTCCCCGAACACCCGTCAGTCATGTCTCCGGGCTAAACAGTAGCGAAGCAATCCAGAATCCCTCCGCGGAAAGACTCTGGATTGCTTCGCGGCGCTCGCAATGACGAGTTTGTGGCAGCAACTGCGCCTAAATCTTCAGCTCTTTCCCCGTCACGCGCCGATACGCCTCCAGATACCGTTTGCTGGTCGCCTCCACCACGCTCGCCGGCAGCGGCGGCGGCGGGGCGTCGCCGTTCCAGCGGCCGGCGCGGCGCTCGACGTCGAGATAGTCGCGCAGCGGCTGCTTGTCGAAGCTCGCCTGCGGTTGGCCGGGCTTGTAGGCATCGACGGCCCAGAACCGCGACGAATCCGGCGTCATCACCTCGTCGATCAGGATGATGCGGCCGTCCTTGTCGCGGCCGAACTCGAACTTGGTATCGGCGATGATGATGCCCTGCTCGCGCGCCAGCTCCTCGCCGAGCGTGTAGATCGCGCGCGTCATGCTCTCGAGCGTGTAGGCTGTCTCGTCGCCGACCACCTCGCGCATCCGCGCAATCGTGATGTTCTCGTCATGGCCGGTCTCGGCCTTCGTCGCCGGGCTGAAGATCGCTGGCTCCAGCTTCTCGCTCTCGACGAGGCCGGCCTTCAGCTTCTCGCCCGCGAGCGTGCCGCTGGCTGCGTATTCCTTCCAGGCCGATCCCGAGAGATAGCCGCGGATCACGCATTCGATCGGAAACACCGTGGTGCGGCGGGAGAGCATGGCGCGGCCGAGGATCTCGGCGCGATGCGGCTTCAAGGCGGGCACGGCCGCGATGATCTCGTCGGTGTCGGCGCTGATCATGTGATGCGGCACCACGCCTTCAAGCTCGTTGAACCAGAACGCACTAATCTGGGTCAGCACCGCGCCCTTCATCGGGATGGTCTCGCCCATGACGACGTCGAAGGCGCTGATGCGATCGGTGGTAAGGAGCAGCAGGCGGTCGTCGTCGACGGCATAGATGTCGCGCACCTTGCCGCGCCCGATCTTGGGGAGCGGCAGGTCGCTGGAGAGCATGGTGGTCATCGGCAAAGCTTTCGCAGACAGGGCCTTCAGGCGGGAAATCCGGCCGCGCCTGACGGCACGGCCGGAAACCGGATTAGCCTATTCCGGCAACGGAATGAACTCATGTTCCTGAGGAACCGCCGCGAAGCGGCCGGTTTTCCAGTCCTGCTTGGCCTGCTCGATCCGCTCCTTGCTGGAGGAGACGAAATTCCACCAGATGTGGCGCGGGCCTTCCAGTGCATCGCCGCCGAGAAACATCATTCGCGTGGCCTTGAGTGCCTTCACGGTGATGCGGTCACCGGGGCGGAAGATCAGCAGCCGCGGCCCCTCATAGCGCTCGTTCGCGATCTCGACCTCGCCGTCGACCACGTAGATCGCGCGCTCCTCGTGATCGGGGTCAAGCGGCACGCTCGCGCCCGCGACCGCCGTGACCTCGGTGTAGAACCAGGGCGAGACCATGGACACCGGCGACGTGATGCCGAAGGCGGAGCCCGCGATCACCCGCGCGGTGAAATCCCGCTCGGAGATCATCGGCAGGTCGCCGGCGCCGTAATGCTGGAACGACGGCGCGATCTCTTCCGATCCGGCCGGCAGCGCGATCCAGCTTTGCAGGCCCAGCATCTGCTGGCCCGAGGCGCGCTGCGCATCCGGCGTGCGCTCGGAATGCGCGATGCCGCGGCCCGCCGTCATCAGGTTCATCGCACCGGGCGCGATCTCCTGGACGTTGCCCTCGCTGTCGCGGTGCATGATCGACCCGTCGAACAGATAGGTGACGGTGGCGAGCCCGATATGCGGATGCGGCCGCACGTCCATGCCCTTGCCGGAGACGAACTGCACCGGGC
Organism: Bradyrhizobium sp. B025; assembly: GCF_042257955.1. Classification (NCBI taxonomy): domain Bacteria; kingdom Pseudomonadati; phylum Pseudomonadota; class Alphaproteobacteria; order Hyphomicrobiales; family Nitrobacteraceae; genus Bradyrhizobium; species Bradyrhizobium sp. B025. The sequence goes on from NZ_CP170150.1 coordinate 169,186, forward strand.
CGAAATGATCGAAAAAGATGAACGGCCCGACCATCTGCCGCCTGCCATGGGGCAGCGCGCGTCGCACGACGAAGCCGTCGCCGAGGTCGCGCGTGCGCGGCACGATCACGAGATCGAGCGCATCGCAGGACATGGGATCGCCGAGCACGGGATCATTGGAGGGTTGCCAGCTCATGATGGACTCCTTTTAACTTTCTTGGCACGATCGTAGCAGGATTTGGCGTCGCCGTCGCGACAAAGCCGGGGACCCGACGTCACAGGTTCGATAGAGCCACATACTTCGCTGTTATGCCCCGCCCAGTGCGCAATTGCGCACGGGGGCGGGGCATCCAGTGCGTCGCGACCTCTCGGCTCAATCACAACCGTCTCGGTGTACTGGATCGCCCGGTCAAGCCGGGCGATGACAGTTGGGGTGTGGATGGTCCTTGAAAAAAAGGACGCAACGAACGATGTTCGGCTGATTTCAACCGCGACCGATCGCATCGCCCGATGACAATTGCCGCAACAGAGCTTGCATTTCGCGCCGCGTCCGTGGCGCTGCTGCTGGTGCTCGCGGCGTCCCTGCTCTCGGATTTCCGCAATGTGCTGGCGGCCCGGCTCGGTGCGGCCTTCGCGCTGGGCTCAGCGGCGCATGCGGCGAGCTATTCGGTAGATGTCACGTCGCGGATCCCGCTCCTGCATGCGCCGCTGATCGCGCTCTCGACCGGCACCATCGTGGTGTTCTGGCTGTTCACGCGCTCCCTGTTCGACGACGAGTTTCGCCTCCGCTGGTGGCACGGATGGGTCTGGGCGCTGGTGACGGCCTTCAGCTTCGCAGGCTGCGTCTGGATTGCACCCAGCGGCCATGTGCGGTTCTCGGTGACGGCGGTGAATCTGATCGTGCTCGGTTTCATCGCGCTCGCGGTCGGGCAGATGATCGCCTCCTGGCCGGCCGACCTGGTCGAGCGCCGCCGCCACGTTCGTGTCTTCATCGTCTGCGTAACCGCACTCTATGGCGGGCTGAACGCGGTACTCCAGATCGTCGTCGCCGGCCACCACGTCGGCGATGTCGCCGAAACCATCAATGCCGGCGTGCTTGCCTGCACCGTCGCGGCGATCGTCTATGCCATGATGCGCGTTGACGGGGCGGATCTATTTCCGGCTGCGGCGGAGCCCGCACCGCCGATTGTTTTCAGTCAGCCTGCAGCCGATGACGCGGCCGATCAAAAGCTCATCGACGCCCTGATGCGGCTGATGGCCGACGAGCGGATCTATCGCCAGGAGAACATCACCATCGGCGTCCTGGCAGGTCGGCTGAAGATTCCCGAATACAGGCTGCGCCGGCTGATCAACCAGCGGCTCGGCTACCGCAACTTCAATGTCTTCCTGAACAACCACCGCATCGAGGAAGCCAAGGCCGCGCTCGCCGATCCCGCCCAGGCCGAGGTCCCGGTCATCACCATCGCGATGGATGCCGGCTTCCAGTCGCTCGGCCCGTTCAACCGCGCCTTCAAGGCGGTCACCGGCGTGACGCCGACGGAGTACCGGCGGCTGAAGGTGAATGCGGCGTAACCGGCTCTTCGCCTCTCCCCGCGTGCGGGGAGAGGCCGACGCGCGAAGCGCGGCGGGTGAGGGGGAGCCTCCGCGAGTCCAACTCTCACCGCCCCCGCGGAGGCTCCCCCTCACCCCAACCCTCTCCCCGCAAGCGGGGCGAGGCAGCGGACCACCGTCGTGACTGCATCCTCGCATTGCTTTGAAATATTTGAGTTATTTCGGAATCGGCCAGCCCCGCTCAGTTTCAGCCACGCTATTTTCCAAATCCGGCGAGCGCGTGTCGCCCGCATCCGGCCTGCTCTCCCGCACCTGCCCCGAAGCCGGAGAAAGCCCGTGACCCGCCGCCGCAAGATCATCCTCCTCACCACCGCCATCGCCGCTGCCGGCGTCGCGCTCGGCGCGGCGCGGGCGCATGACGTGCCCAGGATCGCCACCGGCTTCGTCGCCGACATCCTGTGCTCCGAGACGTTCGTCTCGGGCCTGGATATCAGGCGGACCTTCGCCGAAACCATGGACGCCATGCCGGGCACCAGTCTGATCACCTGGGCGATGGACTATCAGGTCGATCGCGCGCGCAAGGACGTCACGGTGACATTGTTCGGCATCGGCCGCAGCCATGCCGTCTATCGCGAAGGGCTCGGCTGCACGCTCGAGCACGGCGCGGCGATCGCCGACGTCGCGGTGCCCGCGGACGACAGGCAGCCGGCGCTGCTGCCCGAGATCGCCGGCCCCGCGATCGTGCCGCCGCAAAGCCCCGAGCTTGCCGCCGCGCTCGACCGTGCCTTTGCGGAGCCCGCGCAGCCGCCTCATCGCCGCACCCGCGCGGTCGTCGTGACGAAGGCGGGCCGCATCATTGCCGAGCGCTATGCGGACGGAATCGGACCGGAGACTCCGCTGCTCGGCTTCTCCATGACAAAATCGGTGATCTCGGCGCTAACAGGCGTGCTGGTGCGCCAGGGCAAGCTGAAGCTCGATGGGCCTGCGCCGGTCGCCGCCTGGAAAGATCCTGACGATCCGCGCCACGCCATTACCGTCGATCAGCTGCTGCGCCACACCGCGGGCCTTGCGCTCGGCAGCTCATTGGAGGCTTCGCTCGGCTCCGCCTTCGAGCCCGTCAACCGGATGAAGTTCATGGAATCCGACATGGCCACCTATGCGGAGAGCATCCCGCTCGAGACCGCACCGGGCACCGCGTGGAACTATCACGACGGCAACACCATCATTCTCGCGCATCTGATCCGCGTTGCTGCCGGCGGCACCCCCGAAGATGCGCTGCGCTTCGCGCGCCGCGAATTGTTCGCCCCGCTCGGCATGCGCCATGTCACGCTCCAGCTCGACGGCGCCGGCACGGTCGAGGGCTCCAGCGAGATGCTGGCGACCGCGCGTGACTGGGCGCGGTTCGGCCAGCTCTATCTCAATGACGGCCTCGCCGGCGGCAAGCGCATCCTCCCCGAGGGATGGGTGAACTATTCGGCGACGGCGACGCCAAACGCGTGGGTCGGCATCGGCGCCGGCTTCTGGACCAACCACGGCGCCAGCTTTGGCGCGAACCTTCGCATCACACACGGCTGGCCGCGCGATGCCTTCTTCGCCAAGGGCACGATCGGGCAGTACACGATCGTCATTCCCTCGGAGCGACTCGTGATCGTGCGGCTCGGCCGCTCGCCGAACTGGCCGCCGGAGGCGGACGGCGTGTTCGATCTCGTGCGCGACGTGGTGGCCGCAACGCGCGAGAAGGGGAAGCTGGCGGGGGTGAATTGATTTAACCTCTCCCCGCTTGCGGGGAGAGGTCGGATTGCGCAGCAATCCGGGTGAGGGGGGACAGGTCTCGCGGCCATCTCATTCGCGGAGAGATGCCCCTCACCCCAACCCTCTCCCCGTAAGAACGGGGAGAGGGGGAAGAGAGAGTCCTACCTCCCCAATTCCGTCGCCTTCGCCACGCGGTCGAACCGCTCCAGCGTCAGGATCGCGTCGGCAAATTTCTCCGCCCGCGCATTCAGCACCGGGCGCGCCAGCGTCAAGAATTTCTGCTGCATCGCCTGCGCATCGGGAAACGAATTCGGCTCGCCGGAGGGATCGGCATACAGCCGCTCGTGCACGCCGTCGTCCGTCGTGATGCTGACGCGCGCGCCGAACGGATGGGTGCGGCCGATCTCGAGCCGGTCGTCCTGCACCACGTCGAACTTGTCGGCGAGCGTGTCGATGGCGGTATCGCCGAGGCGGTTGTAGTCATCCCAACCAAAGCTGCCCTGATCGAGCGCGAGCGCGCCGGTGAAGAACATCGAGAACTGGCCGCCGACGATCGAGGTCGGATGCCGCTTGGTCGCGGCATCGCCGGTCAGCGTGATGCCGTTGCGATGCAGGCCGATCTCGACGCGCTTGACCTGGTCTGGCGTCAGATTGTGCTCGCGCCGCATCGCGATCAGCGCGTCGATTGCGGCATGGGTGTAGCGGCAGCTCGGATACGGCTTCACGCCGATCTTCATCGTCTCATAGGTCTTGCCGAGCTCGGCGACGGCCTTGCCGGGATGCGCGTCGTCGGTGTAGCCGGCGAGCAGGCCGTGCTTGCCCTCGACCGATTCGGTCGCGCCGACGAAATCGTTGCGCGCCAGCGTCGCGGCGATCACGCCGTTCATCGCGGCGGCGCCGACCTGGTAGCGCTTGTTCCAGGCGCCGTTGACCAAAAATTGCAGCGAGCCGGCGGCCTGGCTGCCGGAGACGCCGAAGGCGGCGATGATCTGCTTTTCGCTGAGGCCGAACAGTTTTCCGGCCGCGGCGGCCGCGCCATAGGTGCCGGCGGTCGCGGTCGGATGGAAGCCGCGCGCATAATGCGAGGTCGGGTCGAGCGCGTTGCCGAGCCGGCAGCAGACTTCATAGCCCGCCACGATCGCGGTCAGCACGTCGCGCCCGGAAGCGCCGACCATCTCGCCGACGGCGAACGCGGCCGGAACGACCGGCGCGCTCGGATGAAGCGAGGAATCCGCATGCGTGTCGTCGAAATCGAGGGAATGGCCGAGTGCGCCGTTCAGCAGCGCCGCCACCGCCGGGGTCCAGGTCTTGCTGTCGCCGAACACGGTGGACTCGCCCCTGGTGTCGAGCGCGAGCGCCTCCAGCATCTTCAGGATCGAGGGGGTGGATTCCGCTTCGCTTCTGGCCCGGATCGCGCTGCCGAGGAAATCCAGCGTCAACACCTTGGCGCGATCCAGCACTTCCGCCGGAATATCCTGGTATTTCAGATTGAAGACATAGGCGGCGAGCGTTGCGGTTTCGTGGGCCATCGTGTTTCCTCGTTTTGGCGCGCAAGTTAGGCGGGCTGATTTGGCCTTTCAAGCGGCCTTGGGGCCGCGGGCATCAGCTATGCTTTTGGCAGGCGCAAGAGGATCGGACCGGGACATTCGACGATGGCACTCGCAAGACAAATGTTCGACCGGATCCGATCACGGCGGACGCAGTTGGGGTTGGCCATCCGGGTCACGGTCGCCGCGGTGGCGGCCTATGCGATCGCCACCGCGCTGCATCTGCTGTTGCCGCTCTGGGCGGTGCTGACCTCGCTGATCGTGACCCAGATGAGCGTCGGCCGCTCGCTGAAGGCGACACGCGACTACGTGCTTGGCACGATCGGCGGCGCCATCTATGGCGGAGCCATCGCGATCCTGATCCCTTACTCTACCGAGGCGGGCCTGTTGGGGCTGCTGGTGCTGGCGGTCGCGCCACTCGCCTTCGTGGCCGCGATCAACCCAAGCCTCAACGCGGCGACGGTGACCGCGATTATCGTGCTGCTGGTTCCGACCATGCATCATTCCGATCCCATGACCTCGGCGATCGATCGCGTCAGCGAGGTCGGGGTCGGCGCCATCACGGGATTGCTCGTTTCGTTCCTGGTGCTGCCCTCACGCGCGGTGCGACAGATCCGCGCCAGCGCGGCAAGACTGCTCGAACTGATCGCGGACGCCTTCACCGAGTTGCTCGCGGGTCTCACGCGCGGCCGCGACAACGATGCGCTGCACCGGATCCAGGACGGCATCGGCACCGCGATGGTGGGCATGAATGCCATCGGTACAGAAGCCGAACGCGAGCGTGCGGCGCGCCTGTCGAGCGGGCCCGATACCGGTCCCTTGCTGCGAACGGTCCTGCGGCTGCGCCATGACGTCGTGATGATCGGCCGCGCCACCGTCGTCCCGCTGCCGGTCGAGGTGCAGATGCGGCTCGCCGCGCCGCTGGCGGAGGTCAGTGCGGCGATCGTGCGCTTCCTGCGGTCGGCGGCCGAAGCGTTGCGGGCTGGCGCCGGCGCGCCGCCGATCCATCCCGTGCATGTCGCGCTTCAGCACTACGCCGAGGCGGTTGCCGCGGTGCGCCAGGACGGCCTGATCCGCGGCCATTCCGGCGACACCGCCGAGCGCTTCTTCGCTATCGGATTCTCGCTGGAGCAGATGCACCAGAATCTCTGCGATCTCGACCGCGTCGTCGGCGAGTGGTCGGAGGCAGCAAGCGACAAGCCCGCGCGCGTGGCGGAGTGAGCCGGTGCTGGAACTAGCAGGCCGATGCGACCCGCCGGTCACGCTGGATCAGCAGTGCCAGAGAGACAGCTCCAGCCACCAACAGCGCCCAGTCTTGCGGCACGCGGAGCAGTATCGCGGCGCTGCCGCCGACAAGCGACCATAGAAACGGGATCACAAGGAGCCAGCGCGGGACCGGCTGCCTTGTCAGCAGCAACATGCCGAAGCTGAAGATGGTGACGGGACACGGCGTGACTCCGAACATCGGCAGTTCGTTGGGGTGCTGACCCATCTCGAGGCCGAACAGGGGGTAGATCGCCGCCGCGTAGAATACGAACGCGACTCCGATAACCCCCGCTGATTCCTCATTGTAGTCGAAATCGATCCGGTTTTGGCACACGCCGAAATAGACGAAGGCTGCAGCCTGGACGACAAACAACGCGCCGAAAATGTAGGCCAGCTTGTTGATCGTTGCGAAGAAGGTCAGGTGATAGACGATCCCGGTCCATGCCCACATCGCCGCAAGAATGCCGGCGACGATCTGATCGGCCCATCTGTCCTTGCGAAACACCAGCACGAAGGCCAGCCCGCCCAACAGATATGCGAGAACCTGCATCGGCCAGATTGCCCGGTTGTAGCTCGCAAAAACACCTAGGAATTGCTCGATCGTGAACGGCAGCATGATCGCGGCTCCTTCCGGGAGGAGACGCTATGCAGCCGGCGAGATGCGTCATTTGACCGGGATCAACGCGGATGCACGCCCGGCCGCGGCATGTTGACCTATGTCGGTCATGGGCCGAGGCCGGTACGCATCAGGACTTGCCCTACCGCTTCGTTAGGCCCTTGTCCTGCATGCGCCAGACCAAGAGATCGATGCGGTCCTGGCCGAAGAACGGCTCGTTCTCGAACACGAAGGTCGGCACGCCCCAATGGCCGGAGGCGGCGTGGTCCTTCTCGTTCTCCGCGATCACCTGCTCGTAACGATCCGGATCGGCGCTGATCGCAGCATCCATCGCGGCGAGATCGAAGCCGGCCTTCTCGGCCGCGCGGGCGAGATGATCGCCTTCGTTCCAGCCCGCCACCGAGCCGTCCCACAGCACGCGCGCAATTGCATCGGTGAATGCGAGCGAACGGCCCTCGAGCTGCGCCATCGCGCCCAGCCGGGTCAGCCGGTGGATGTAGGGTTGCTCGGCCGCGACATCGAACGTCGTCTTGTCCTGCACGATCGGATCGGGCCTCGGAAAGCGGAACGGAATGCCCTCGTGCTGCGCGACGCGCGTGCTGTCGAGCACCACATAGCGAATGAAGTTCGGGCTGGCCTTCTTGAAGAAGCCGGGGACGCGGACTGCCAGCGGATAGACCGGTCGCAGGTTCACCGCGAGGTCATACACCGCGACGAGCTTCAGCGTCTTCGGCAGCGCCAGATAGCTGAAGGGACTGCGGTAGGAGTAGAAGAGGTCGACGGACAGGGTCATCTCGCCGGTTCCGCGATGCGCTTCATCATGCCGCGGACCACGAACTTGTGGAAGGGCATGATGAGGGCGAGATAGGTCCGGCCGAGCAGATTGTGGGTGCGCACCAGCGTGGTCGATGTCACCTGGCGGTCCGCCTCCGTTCCGGCGACATCGACGACGAGGCGGAAATCGAGATGGGAATCGTTGAAGCCCGCGACCAGCCGCTCCGGTGTTTCGCTGACCACCGGAAACAATCCGATCAGGCCATACGGCGCCGGTGCGCCTTCGCCCGAGGTCTTCAGTCCGAACGGTCTCACCAGGATGTTGCGCAGGCGTATGAGCGCATCGACCCAGCGCGGTCCGTGGAGAACCATCCGCACGCAGGCCTCGCGAGCATTCACCGCCGTTGCGCCGATCTCCACGCGAAATGCGTCCACGAACTGCGCGCCCGCCAGCAGCGTGCCGGCGTCGACATTGGGAGGAACTTCGCGGACTGTGCCGATCATCCCGCCAGTCTGCGCGCCAGCATCCGGAAGCGCAAGACCAGGAGGCCGGCATAGACGAACGTGCCGATCGAGAATCCGATCCAGACGCCGACTGCGCCCAGCCCGGTGTGGAAAGCCAGGACCCAGGCGACGGGAAAGGCGACGCACCAATAGCCGATCGCCGCGAACGCCAGCGTCATCCGGGTGTCATTGATGCCGCGCAGTGCGCCGCCCATGATGGTCTGGAGGCCGTCGGCGATGAAGAAGGTCGCGCCGACCAGCAGCAGTGTCGCCGTCAGCTCGACCGTTCCCGCGCTGGCCTCGCTGCCGCCGAAGAACAGCCGTCCGAGCTCGTAGCGGCCGAGGATGATGGCAACCGTCAGGGCCGAGACCAGCGCCACGCCAAGCACCGCAGCGACGAGGCCCGCACGTCTCACCGCGGCCGGGTCGTTGCGGCCGAAGGCGTGGCCGACGCGGACCGTCGCCGCCATGCCGATGCCGAGCGGGACCATGAACAGCACGGCCGTGACCTGGAGCGCAATCTGGTGCGCGGCAAGCGCAGTGGTCGAGATCAACCCCATCAGCAGCGCCGCGGACGAGAACAGGCCATATTCCAGCAGCAGGGAAAACGAGATCGGCGCGCCGAGCGCGATGAGCTGGTGCATCAGGGGCCAGTCGATCCGCCAGAGATGGGCGAGCGGACGGTAGTCCGCGAATGGCTTTCGCCATGCGGCGATGGCGAGCACAGCGAGGAAGGTGCCGAGGTTGACGAGCGTGGTCGCGAGCCCGGCGCCGAACAGGCCGAGCTCCGGCAGGCCGAACAGGCCATGGATCAGGACATAGACCAGCGCGGCATTGACGGGGATCGCCGCGACCGTGATCCACAGCGGCGGCTGCGGCCGGTTCACCGCGCTCATCATGCTGCGCAGCGCGATGAAGCCGAGCGCCGGTGCGATGCCCCAGGCGAGGCCGTTCAGATAGTGCTGGGCGAGCGCGGCCGATTGCGGCACCTGTCCGAGAGCGATCAGGATGTGTTCGCCATAAAGCGGCGAGGCCATCATCGGCAGCGAGATCAGCAGCGCGACCCACAAGCCGACGCGCAAGGCGCGGCGGATGCGCCTGACGTCGCCGGCGCCGAACGCCTGCGCCACCAGCGGCGACACCGCAGCCATCAATCCGAGCCCGAAGGTAAAGCTGACGAAATAAACTGTATGCGCCAGCGCGGCGGCGGCGACCGCATCCTCGCCGAGCCGGCCGATCAGCGCGAGATCGGTCGTGATCATCGCGATCTGCCCGAGCTGCGTCAGCATCATCGGCACGGCCAGCCGCAGCGTCTCGACGAACTCATCGGCGAGATGGTTTTGCGGCACGCCGGATTGCGGCTGCGAATGATGTTGCACGGTGTCGAGCATGGTCACTCAATAGCATCACTGAGCGACGAAAACATGGCCCGTGTCTCTTCTCCCTCTCCCCGTTCTTACGGGGCCGCGACGAGCTTTGCTCGCGCTGAGAGGGTTGGGGTGAGGGGCCTGTTTCCGCAGAAAAGATGGCAGTTGGATTCGCGGAGGCTCCCCCTCACCCGGATTGCATCTGCGATGCAATCCGGCCCCTCCCCGCAAGCGGGGAGAGGCAAAGACCTTAGCTCTTTCTTTCCGGCACGCGCTTGATCTTCGCGCCCAGCGCGTTCAGCCGCTCCTCGATGCGCTCGTAGCCGCGCTCGATCTGGTCGGCGTTGTTGATGGTCGAGGTGCCCTCGGCGCAGACCGCGGCCAGCAGCATCGCCATGCCGGCGCGGATGTCGGGCGAGGTCATCGGCGCGCCGCGCAGTCGGCTGGGACCGGCGATGATGGCGCGATGCGGATCGCAGAGCACGATACGCGCGCCCATCGCGATCAGCTTGTCGACGAAGAACATCCGCGATTCGAACATCTTCTCGAACATCAGGATCACGCCCTCGCATTGCGTGGCGGTGACGATCGCGATCGACATCAGATCGGCCGGGAAGGCCGGCCAGGGCTGGTCCTCCAGCTTCGGCACGTGGCCGCCGAAATCGTCCTGGATCTTCAGCGTCTGGTTCGAGGGCACGATGAGGTCGTCGCCCTCGACGCGGCAGACGATGCCGAGCCGTTCGAAACCCATGCGGATCGAGCGCAGATGCTCGACACCGGCGCGCACGATGCGAAGCGGCGAGCGCGTCACGGCGGCAAGCCCGATCAGCGAGCCGACCTCGATATGGTCGGGCTGGATTCGGTAGGTCGCTTCCCCCAGCGTCGCCGGACCATGGATGATCATGGTGTTGGTGCCGATGCCCTCGATTCTGGCGCCGAGCGCGACCAGGAAGTTGGCGAGGTCCTGCACATGCGGCTCGGAGGCTGCGTTGCGCAAATAGGTGACGCCGTCGGCGGCGACCGCCGCCACCAGCGCGTTCTCGGTCGCGGTGACGCTGGGCTCGTCCAGGAACACGTCAGCGCCGGCGAGCTTTGGCGCGCGGAATTCGAGCCGGTCGGTTGCGGTGACTTTGGCCCCGAGCTGTTCCAGCGCCAGCACATGGGTGTCGAGCCGGCGGCGGCCGATGACGTCGCCGCCGGGCGGCGGCAGCATCACCTCGCCGCAGCGGGCGAGCAGGGGGCCCGCGAGCAGGATCGAGGCGCGGATGCGGACGCAGAGCTCGGGGTCGAGATCCGCAGCGCGGATGCTCTTGGCATGGATATGAAGCGTGTTGCGGGCGGTCCACTCCGCCGCCGCGCCGACCGAGCGGATCAGCTCGACCAGCGTCTCGGTGTCGCGGATCCGCGGCACGTTCTCCAGCGTCACCGGATGCTCGGTGAGCAGCGCGGCGGCGATGATCGGCAGCGCCGAATTCTTGTTGCCGGACGGCTCGATCGAGCCCGAGAGCCGATGACCGCCCTCGACGATGTACTGGATGGGCGCCACGGTGGTTCTCGCTGTCCTGTTGGGTGGGGCGGGCTACTTCGGAGGCGCAAACTACCGAGATTTGGGCACGGTAGCAATTCGGGCTTGATGGTCGCCAGGTGCGCTCCCTCTCCCGCTTGCGGGGGAGGGCTGGGGTGGGAGTGCTTCAGCGGTGGGGTTGTCGAAATCTATGGAGAATATCCCCGCGAGGAGAAAGCCCTCACCCGCCGCGCGCGGGACGATGCTTCGCACCGCCCGGAGCGCGTCGACCTCTCCCGCAAGCGGGAGAGGTGCAACGAGGTCGGGGCTAGATATCGATCGTCGCGCTGAGCGAATGTTCCTGGATGAAGTCGCGGCGCGGCTCGACCACGTCGCCCATCAGCTTGGTGAAGATGTCGTCGGCCTCGTCGACCTCCTTGACCTTCACCTGGAGCAGCGAGCGCGCATTGGTATCCAGCGTTGTTTCCCAGAGCTGCTCCGGGTTCATCTCACCCAGTCCTTTGTAGCGCTGCAGGGTGACGCCCTTGCGGCCGGCGTCGGTGACCGCTTCGAACAGATCGACCGGACCGTGGACCGTGTGCTCGACGTCCTTGCGCCGCAGGTTGCCGGGGCGGGCATAAACATCCTGCAGCTTGGGCGTAAATTCGTCGAGCTTGCGGGCCTCGGCCGAGCCCAGGAACGCGGAGTCAATGATCGCGACGTCCTTGACCCCGCGCACAGTGCGCTCGAACTGGAAGCCCTGGCCTTCCACGTAGTGGCCGACCCATCCGCGTTCGACATCCTCGGCCTGCTTGTCCAGCCGTCCGGCGACGTATTGGGCGGCCGCGGCGGCCTTGTCGGGATCGCCGTAGATGTCCTTGTTCAGCACGCCAGTGATGGCGGCCTGCTCGACGACCTTGCGGTTGTAGCGGGTGTGCAGATTGCGCAGGATGCTGCGAACGACGCGGGCGTCGTCGATCAGTCCGCGCAGGTCACGGCCGCTGCGGTCGCCGCCGGTGCCGGGCGTGAATATGCAATCATCGAGACCGGTCTCGATCAAATAGTCCTCCAGCGCCCGCTCGTCCTTCAGGTACTGCTCGGACTTGCCTCTGGAGACCTTATAGAGCGGCGGCTGGGCGATGTAGAGATAGCCGCCGTCGATGATGTCGCGCATCTGCCGGTAGAAGAAGGTGAGCAGCAGCGTGCGGATGTGGGCGCCGTCGACGTCGGCGTCCGTCATCACGATGATCTTGTGATAGCGCAGCTTCTCGATCGAGAACTCGTCGCTGATGCCGGTGCCGAGCGCCGTGATCAGCGTGCCGATCTGCTCGCTTCCCAGCATCTTGTCGGGACGCACGCGTTCCACGTTGAGGATCTTGCCGCGCAGCGGCAGCACCGCCTGGAATTCGCGGTTGCGGCCCTGCTTAGCGCTGCCGCCTGCCGAGTCACCCTCGACGATGAAGAGTTCGGACTTGGCCGGATCCTTTTCCTGGCAGTCGGCGAGCTTGCCGGGCAGCGAGGAGACCGAGAGCGGGCTCTTGCGCGTCAGCTCGCGCGCCTTTCGCGCGGCTTCGCGGGCGGCTGCGGCCTGGATCACCTTGCCGACGATCATCTTGGCTTCGCTAGGGTGCTCCTCGAACCAGGCCTGGAGCGCCTCGTTGAGCACGTTCTCGACCACGGGACGCACTTCCGAGGACACCAGCTTGTCCTTGGTCTGCGACGAAAACTTCGGATCGGGCACCTTGACCGACAGAACGGCGGTGAGGCCTTCGCGGCAATCGTCGCCGGTCAGCGCGATCTTTTCCTTCTTCGCATTGGCCTCGGCATAGCCGTTGACCTGGCGCGTCAGCGCGCCGCGGAAGCCGGCGAGATGGGTGCCGCCGTCGCGCTGCGGGATGTTGTTGGTGAAGCACAGCACGTTCTCGTGGTAGCTGTCGTTCCACCACAGCGCCGCCTCGACGCCGATGCCGTTGGCTTCCGCGCGCACCATGATCGGCGCCGGCACGATCGCCTTCTTGTTGCGGTCGAGATGTTTGACGAATTCCTCGACGCCGCCGGAATAGTGCATCTCCTCGCGCTTCTCGACCGCGTGGCGCATGTCGGAGAGGGCGATGTTGACGCCGGAGTTGAGGAAGGCGAGCTCGCGCAGGCGGTGCTCGAGCGTCGCGAAATCATATTCGATGTTCTTGAAGGTGTCGGGCGAGGCCAGGAACGTCACCTCGGTGCCGCGCTTGCCCGGCGCGTCGCCGACCACCACCAGCGGTGCGACGGCATCGCCATGGGCGAACTCGATGTAGTGCTCCTTGTTGTCGCGCCAGATGCGCAAGCCGAGCTTGCTCGACAGCGCATTCACGACGGAGACGCCGACGCCGTGCAGGCCGCCGGAGACCTTGTAGGAGTTCTGGTCGAACTTTCCGCCGGCATGGAGCTGGGTCATGATGACCTCGGCCGCCGAGATGCCTTCACCCTTGTGGATGTCGACGGGAATGCCGCGGCCGTCGTCGCGCACGGTGACGGAATTGTCGGCATTGAGCACGACATCGACGCGCGTGGCGTGGCCCGCCAGCGCCTCGTCGATCGCGTTGTCGACGACCTCGTACACCATGTGGTGCAGGCCCGAGCCGTCGTCGGTGTCGCCGATATACATGCCCGGGCGCTTGCGGACGGCATCGAGACCCTTGAGCACGCGGATCGATTCCGCCCCGTAATCGCTCGGATTTGAGGGCTCGTTTTCGGCAGGCGTCTGCCGAGCAGGTTCTGTCATAAGAGGCCTTCGAGATGTCGCCCGAATCAGCCGCGCAAAAGGCGCTGATGTGAGGCTATTTGTGCCATGAAAGACCGCTTGCGCCTAGCGCAAAGTATCCTCCGGCAACCCTTTGACTAAATAGGGATTTTTGGCCGGTTTTCAAGCCTCGCGAAGGCCGATTCTGGGCGCCGCAAAAAGCGCGATTCGGACCCTCCTTTTCACCCCCCGAAGGCGTGGATTTTGCGGGGCGGGGAAGCGCGTTCCGAGATGCCGCGGCGCCCCGGAACGGGCCACGGGTTCAGTATATCTGGGACGGTTTCTTATCGTCGCTGAGGCCCCAGGCCTCGCCTGAGGCAAGGGTGACGGTATCGGTGCGCACCAGAAGGCCCGACACGCGCAGCTCGTAGGAATACGTGCCGGGCGGCAGATCCAGCACTTGTGGATGGTTTTCGCCGCCCGCGATCTTGATGGTTTGATCGTTGATCACAAGCGAAGCCACATCCGGCCTTAGATAGCCGAATATCAGCCGCGCTTGTCCTGATATCGGCAGGACATCGGCCTTGGCTGCAGCCTCCGGATTCCGTTGCGCCAGGCTGACCGTGGTCTCGCCCTTGGCGCGGCCAAGCTTCAGCACGGCCGGGCCCTTCGGGGAGACGAAGGCCAGTTGCACGCGATCGGCGGCGATCATTGCGTCATCCGGCTTCTCCTGCCAGCCGCGCTGTCCGAGCTCTCTGCGGTAGAGGGCGAGCACCTCGCTGAGCTCCGCGGGCACGCGCGCTTCGATCTCGAGCCGGAGCGGGACCTTGGCGTCATGCGCGTGCGTGGTGCGGAATTGGCTGAAGCTGCTTTGCTTCGGTGCCGGCATGTCGACGTCGGGATCTGCCGTCAGCGGCTCCTTCGAACAGCCTGCGAGAAGAGTGAGGGCGCACACCAGCAGCCGCCATCGTGCCGGAACTCTCGTCCCGCGCTTGACCGTTGTCATGCTCCATCTCCGAGAATGTCGCGCGTTGTGATCTTCGCGCGATGCGGCGGCTGCGACACGGTCGCCGCCGCTTCCAGACGACTAGTCGCCCCAGGAACCGGACAGGTTCAACCGGGCCGTTGCAGGCACAGGCGGCGGGATCAATACATCTGCAGCGGAAGCACCTCGCCGGTCGGACCCACCATCAGGCCCCAGGCATCGCCGGCGGCGACCGTGAGGGTCTCGGTGCGGGCGGGACGCCCCGGTACGCGCAGCGCATACTGATACTTGCCGGGCGCCAGATCGAGCATCGGACCTTTCGGCGATTGCGGGCCGCCGGCGCCGGCCGCGATCTTGATGGTCTGCTTGTTGATCGTGAGCGATGCTTCCTTCGGCCCGATATTGCCGAGCATCACCCTGGCCTGGCCCGGCTTGGGCATGATGTCCGCCTTGGTCGCGGCATCCGGATTCTTCTGCGCCAGATTGACTGTGGTCTCGCCTTTGGCGCGACCGAGCTTGAGCACGGCCGGGCCCTGCGGCGAGGTGAAGTCGATCTGCGCGCTATCTGCGGACACGGCGGCACCGTCGGCCTTTTCCTGCCAGCCGAGCTTTCCAAGCTCGGTGCGGTAGAACGCCAGCACGTCGCCGAGCGGGGCGGGGATGCTGGCCTCCAGCTCGCGGCGGAACGGCGTCTCGCTGCCCGGCAGTTTCGTGGTGGCGAGCGAGGTCGACGAACGCTGCGTCGGCACGGGCAGCTGGGATTCGGTGTCCGGCTTGAGCGGTTCGGATGACTTGGCCTGCACCTCCGCAGGCTTATCCGCAGGCTTGGCCGCAGTCACCCTTAGGCCCGAACCCTCGGCACTGACCCGCACCTTGGGGCCCATCTGCATCACGGTGAAGGAGATCGACGTGCCGCCCTTGGCAAACTCCAGCATCGCCATGTTGGGCTGGTTGATGACCGAAGGCCGCTCGTTCCAGCCCAATGGCTTCAGCGAGGCCCGGTAGAACGCGGTCAGCGCCTTCACGGATGAACCAGAGGAGAATTCGAGGCTGCCGTCGCTGCCTTCGAACTTCACGCCCTCGGCGTTCTCCGGCAGCGGCACCGGCGTCTTGCTGTCGGCGAGCGCGTTGAGCGGGGCATCGGACAGCGCGGCCGCCTGCACCTTGCGCCGCGCCTCGTCGGCGGCGATGACCTGCTTTGCGGCTGCCGCGGCATCGCTGAAGAATCTGTCGTCAGCCTCCTTCTTTGCCTTGGCGCGGGCGGCAAGGGCTGATTCCTTCACCTGCGCGGTCAGGCTGACCATGGTGAAATCGTATTTGCGGCCAAGCCGCAGCACGCCGGCTTCCTCGGCGTTGGAGATCTTGATCGCCACCTCGTCGCCGGGCGCGAGCGGCGCGCTGCCGTCCTCCTGCCAGCCGCGCGCGGCGAGCTCGCGATGATAGAAGGCCAGCACCGCGGGCAGCTCGGCCATCGCTGCCGCCGACATCTCGCGCTTGTTGGAGCTTGCGCTGCCGAGCCCCCTCGACGACTTGGTGAAAGTTGGCCGCGGCAGCCCGGCGGCGTCGCTGTCGGCCTTGAGATCGAAGGGAAGCGCGAAGGGCGCGACGCGGATGTCGACATTGGTGCGGCCGTCGTCGAGGCGCGTCAGCGTCAGCATGACGGGCTTCTGCTTGTAGAAGCCGGTGACCTCACTGTCGGGATGCTCGTAGAACACGCGTAAGCCGTTGGGAACGGTCTCATCCAGGCTGGTCGTCCAGCGCGCGGCCGTTTCCGGCGTGAGCTTGCGCCAGCCGATCGCTTCCATCTGGCTGGCGTAAAAGTCCGATGTCGTATCGAGCGCGCTGGGCGCGATGCAGCCGAGATAGGGCCTTGTGCCATCGAACACGATGTCGCTCGCGCCGTCGGGGAACGGCACGTTGCCGTAGATCCGGTCGGTCGAGTAGTAGACCACGGACTGGTCGGGCCGGCCGAGGGCCTGCGTGAAATGAACGGACAGGCCCTGCCGTCCCTTCTTGAAATTCAGCGTGGTGCTCTTCTCCTCCAGCGGCCGCACATAGGGCACCCAGCCGGCCGCGCCGAGGAGCTTCTTCACCGCCGGCGATGTCACGGATTCCGGCGTCGGCATGCGATACTCGACGCGGTAGGGATCGGGGCGCGAATTATCCTCCACCGCACCCTCGAGCTGCGGCAGCGCGTGAACGTCGACGATGCCATCGTCGGCGCGTGCGGGCAGAGACGCGCTCGCCATGAGCAGAAGGCCGCAGGCAAGCAGCCGCCAGCGTGCCGGGACCTGCGTCCCGCGCTTGATGATCGACATCGCCAAAACTCCTGGATTTCGCGCGGGTCTTGATCCCTCGCGCAATTGCAGGCTGCGACACCGTCGGCGCGGCCTCAGACGAGAAGTCGCGGCAGGAACCCGTGAGGTTCAAAAGGGCTCAATACAGCAGGAGCGGCGACCATGCGTCACCGTCGGGCCCGACGGTGAGCTCCCAGGTATCGCCGGCAGCGACGTCGAGGACATTCGTGGTGGCTGGATGGCCCGGCACGCTCATCTCGTAGGAATATTTGCCGGGCTGCAGATCCAGCGACACCGCATGGGCGCCGGCGGCGCGCTTGATGGTCTGCTCATTGATCGTGAGCGTGGCGTCCGTCTTGCTGATATTGGCGAACACCAGCTTGGCCTGGCCGGGTTCGGGCATGACGTTCGCGTCGGTCGCGACCAATGCGTTCTTCTGCACGAGCTTGACCGTGGTGCTGCTGTCCTTGCGGTGGAGCTCCAGCAGCGCTGGTCCCAGCGGGGAGGCGAAGGCGAGCTGGACGTGATCGGCGGCGATCACCGCGCCGTCACGCTGCTCCTGCCAGCCGAGCTTGCTGAGCTCGGTGCGGTAGAAGGCGAGCACGTTGCCGAGCTCGGCGGGTACGGTGGCCTCCAGTCTGATGCGAAGCGGCGCTTTAACGCCCTGCACCACGGTGGTGTGGGTCCCCCTGTAGCTGTAACGGGTCGGCGCGGGCAGCTTGGCCTCGGGGTCCGGCGTGAGCTCTGCCGAAAACAGCCGCGGCAGATCCGGCACAAAGGCGCCGGCGGTTGCCGCGAGCATGCAGCTTGCGAGCAGGGCGAGGCCGCACGCAAACGCCCGCCATCGTGCCGGGGCTTGCGCCCCGGACCTTACCGTCCGCATCTCACTCTCCAAGAGATTGCGATTCATGTCATCGCGCAGTCACGGCTGCGACGTCGTCGGCGCGGCCTCCGACAGCTAGTCGCGGCGGGAAATCGTCGGGTTCAATGGCGTTCTAGCGCCGGGCAGAGACGCGTCCGCTCTCGACGTCAAAGACTTCGCCCCCGGCGCCGATCTCGGCGAAAGCGGCGGGGTCCGCGCCGGTCAGCCAGACCTGCGCGCCGAGCTTCTTCAGCTCCTCGAACAGCGCGGCGCGGCGGTTCGGATCGAGATGGGCGACGACCTCGTCGAGCAGCAGCAGCGGCACGATGCCGGTCATCTCGGCGACCAGCGTCGCGTGCGCCAGCACGAGGCCGATCAGAAGCGCCTTCTGCTCGCCGGTCGAGGCATCGCGCGCCGGCATGCCTTTCGGCGCGTAGATGACCTGGAGATCGGTCAAATGCGGGCCGTCGGTGGTGCGGCCGGCAATCGCATCGCGCGGACGGTTGTCGCGCAGGATCTGGCGGTAGCGGTCCTCGACCGACGTCGCGGTCTCCCGGAGCAGCGCGTTCTCCATCCAGCCGTCGAGCGCGATCTGCGCCGAAGGAAAGGCGGAAGCCTGCGCACGCGCGTTCAGCATGCCGGTCAGCCTTGCTGCGGTCTGGCCGCGGGTTGCTGCGACCGCGACCGCAAGCTCGGCGGTCTCGCGCTCGATCGCGTCACACCAATGGTCGTCGTAATTGCGCGTCTCGAGCAGGCGGTTGCGCGAGCGGAGGGAACGCTCGAGCGCGTTGATGCGGCTGGAATGCTCGCTGTCGATAGCGAGCACCAGGCGGTCGAAGAAGCGCCGCCGCTCGGAGGCCGCGCCCATGAACAGCCCGTCCATCGCCGGCGTCAGCCACACCATGCGGATGTGGTCGCCGAAGGCCGTCGCCGAATTCACGGGCTCGCGGTCGATGCGGCAGCGCCGGGTCACGGCAGCGTCGGCGCGCGGCGGCTCGATGCCGGTGCCGAGCGTGGCGAGGCCCAATGCGCCCTCGACCTGTGCCGATACCGCCCAGGAGCCGTCGCCCTGATTGTCGGCAACGTCCTCCAGCGTCGCACGCCGCAGGCCGCGCCCCGGCGACAGGAACGAGATCGCCTCGATGCAATTGGTCTTGCCCGCCCCGTTCGGCCCGACCAGCGCCACCATGTCAGCCGCCGTCTCGAGCCCCGCCGCCCGATAATTGCGAAAATGCGTCAGCGTCAGGCGATGAATGCGGGAGGGGGTCATTTTAACTCGTCATTGCCGGGCAGTGCCTTTCCCTCCCCCCTTGTGGGGGAGGGTGGCGCCTCACGAAGTGAGGCGACGGGTGAGGGGTATGTTACCGCGTGGCGAGCTTTGCAAGAATGTCTTCCAGCACAGCCGCGGGCTGTTGCAACACCTCGTTGTTCCAGTAACGCGCTATGGCGAAACCTGCCGCGGACAAGGCTGCGTCACGAGTTGCGTCGCCTTGTGATTCCGCATGTTGGCTTCCGTCAATCTCGATCACGAGCCTCTTCTCGAAACAGACAAAGTCGAGAATGTAGTTCTTGAACGGCTCCTGTCGGCGAAACTTGAAAGTGGAGAGCCGACGATCCCTCAACAAGCGCCACATTGCCCTCTCGGCGTCAGTCGGCTCGTGCCGCATCTTCCTTGCAAATTGGCGGAGAGGCGGGGCGATCGGTCGATGGGACGGGTCTCGTGGCACCAACCCCTCACCCAAGTGAGCTTGCGTCAAACATTGGTGTAGCCCTCTCCCACAGGGGGAGAGGGCGCAGTAACGTGCATCGCGCGCGGTTCTAAGGGCAGTGTGTGCTGGCGAGGGAGCACGGCCCTCACACCCGCATCGGCATCAGCACGTAGAGCGCGCTCTTGTCGTCGCGGTCCTGGACCAGGGTGGGCGAGCCGGGGTCGGCGAGCCTGAGGGTCGCGACCTCGCCTTCGATCTGGGCGGCGATGTCGAGCAGATAGCGGGAGTTGAAGCCGATATCGAGGGCGTCGGAGGCGTATTCGACCTCGAGCTCTTCGGTCGCGCTGCCGGAATCCGGGTTGGTCACCGACAGCACCAGCTTGCCCGGCGACAGCGACAGTTTCACCGCGCGGCCGCGCTCGCTGGAGATGGTGGAGACGCGGTCGACCGCGTTCTCGAAATCCTTCTTGTCGACGACGAGCTCCTTGTCGTTGCCTTGCGGGATCACGCGGCCGTAGTCGGGGAAGGTGCCGTCGATCAGCTTCGAGGTCAGCACGACGTTGCCGATCGTAAAGCGGATTTTGGCCTGCGACAGCTCGATCGTCATCTCGGCTTCGGTGTCCTCGATCAGGCGCTGCACCTCGCCGACCGTCTTGCGCGGCACGATCACGCCGGGCATGCCGTCGGCGCCCTTGGGCTGGACCAGGTCGAGCTGGGCGAGGCGGTGGCCGTCGGTGGCGACGCCGCGCAGGGTCGCGGCCTTGGCGGTGCCGGCGGCGTGCAGATAGATGCCGTTGAGATAATAGCGCGTCTCCTCGGTCGAGATCGCGAACTGGGTGCGGTCGATCAGCCGCTTGACGTCCTTGGCGGCGAGCGAGAACGAATGCGACATGTCGCCGGCGGCCAGATCCGGGAAGTCATTCTCCGGCAGCGTCTGGAGCGTGAAGCGCGAGCGGCCGGCGCGGATCGCCAGCACGGCGCGGTCGCCGTCGGCCTCGAGCACGATCTGGGAGCCGTCCGGCAGCTTGCGCACGATGTCGTAGAACATGTGCGCCGGCACGGTGGTGGAGCCGGCGGTCGCGGTTTCCGCGGGCAGCGTTTCCGTCACCTCGAGGTCGAGGTCGGTCGCCTTCAACGACAATTTCGCGTTCTCGGCCCGGACCAGCACATTGCCGAGGATCGGAATCGTATTGCGGCGCTCGACCACGCGGTGGACATGACCCAGCGATTTCAGGAGTTGCGCGCGTTCGACCGTAACCTTCATTGCACTACTCGCCCGATCCCCAAGATGAAAAAAGCCGGGCGGCCGAAAAGCGCGCCGCGGCACCGAAGACCCCGACAGGCCGGGGTCTCCAGCCGATATGACCAAAGCCGTCAGGGTCGCGCAAGGTGGCGCGGATGGCCCCCGGTTTCAAGGGATCGGGAGGCAGTTCCCCACGATTTACAGGCAAAAACACCGCCGCCGCTCAGGCATAGGTCTGCTCCCTCGCCCCGCTTGCGGGGAGAGGGTTGGGGTGAGGGGGAGTTACCGCAAGGGAGGTGAGAGTTGGATGCGCCGAGAGTCCCCCTCACCCGGAATCCGCGCTGCGCGCGTATTCCGACCTCTCCCCGCAAGCGGGGAGAGGTGAAAGAAATAGGCGTTTATTCCTGAAGCTGGCGCTTCAGCGACTCGACTTCCTCCGACAGCGCGGTGTCCTTGGAGACCAGCGCCTCGATCTTGCGCACGGCGTGCAGCACCGTGGTGTGGTCGCGTCCGCCGAAGCGGCGGCCGATTTCGGGCAGCGAGCGCAGGGTCAGCGTCTTGGCGAGGTACATCGCCACCTGGCGCGGACGGACCACGTTGGCGGTGCGGCGCGAGGACAGCAAGTCGGAGCGGCTGACATTATACTGCCGCGCCACCACGCGCTGGATGTCCTCGATCTTGATCCGCTTCGGCTCCTGCGGCCGGACCAGGTCGCGCACCTCGCGCTCGGCCATCTCCAGCGTCACCGGCTGGTTGTTGAGCTTGGAATGCGCCAAGAGCCGGTTGATCGCGCCTTCGAGGTCGCGGCCGTTATGGGTGATGGTGCGGGCGAGATAATGCAGCACCTCCTCCGGCACGTCGAACGTCGCATGATGGGCGCGGGCGGCGGCGACGCGCGACTTGAGGATGCCGTGGCGCAGCTCCTCGCCGAGCGAGCCCATCTCGACCACGAGGCCGCCGGCCAGCCGCGAGCGCACGCGGTCATCCAGGCTTTCGAGATCGGACGGCGGACGGTCGGCCGCGATCACGACCTGGCGGCCGGCGTCGATCAGCGCGTTCAGCGTGTGACAGAACTCGGCCTGAGTGGACTTGCCCTGCAGGAACTGGAGATCGTCGATCACCAGCACGTCGATACCGCGCAGCGCTTCCTTGAAGGCGAGCGCCGTCTGCGTCTTCAGCGCGGCGACGAAGCCGTACATGAACTTCTCGGCCGTGAGATACAGCACCTTACGCTCGTTGCCGGAATTGCCGGCCCAGGTCACCGCCTGGAGTAGATGCGTCTTGCCGAGGCCGACGCCGGCATGGATGTAGAGCGGGTTGAACATGACGGGATCGCCGCGACGTCCTTCGGCAACCTGGCGCGCGGCTGCATGGGCCAGCGTGTTGGAGCGGCCGATGACGAAGCTCGCAAAGGTCAGGCGCGGATCGAGCGGCGAGCCGCCGAGCGCGTCATGATTGGCCGAGACCGGCGCGGTCGCAGTCGAGCGCAGCTCCGGCGCAGGCGCGCGGCGTGTCTCGACGGGTGCGGGCGCTTCCTTCGGCGGCGCGACCGGGCGCACCGCGGAGCGCACGGTGAGATCGATGCGATGCACTTCCGGCATCTCGGCCTGCCAGCACGACAGCACGCGCTCGGCATAATGGGCCTGGATCCAGCTCTTCAGGAAGCGCGTGGGAACCGAGAGCCGCACGCTCTCATCCTGCACGTCTTCGAGATCCATGCGCGCAAACCAGCTCGTATAGATGTCTTCGCCGACGCTCGAGCGCAGCCGACCCTTCACGCGTGACCAGCGATCCTGTTCCGATGTGTTCATCGTCAAAACTTCTCTTGAGAGATATAGTTGCGTTGTGAGCGCCATGCAGGGTTCCTGCCATAGGGTTCCTGGCATGGCGCGACCTCAAAGCGAGTCCATCGTCAGACATGGCTCGACCGTTCGGCGAGAACGCCGCGTCCGATCAGCGATGTCAGAGATGGAGGGGTCGCGAGGTCAGCGCGTACTCGGCGCTCCGTCACACGCGGGAGGCTGGGTGTCCGACGGATTTAAAACGGCATCGTTGGAATGGGAAACCTGTTTCAATACCGCGTTCTGTCCGTAAGACATGATACCTCCCCGTCCTGCCGTGATTGCTCACGGCAAGGTCCTGCGTGTCCTGAAGACATCCGCGGCTAAAGTCGCCGATGTCCTGCCCGTCTGCACTGTTCGTTCGCCCGGCTTCGCCAATCACGCGTGTCGGGGTAGTCTCAAGATGTCTCTCGTTTGCGCTTGGATCTCGCTTGGAGACATTCAGACAAAGAGCTACCATTCCCATGTTGCTATGGGTTTTGAACCGACAATCGCTTGTTGAAGCGTCGCCAACGTGCACACCGCCGCCGATTTGCACGCTCGCCCCGTTTCCAAAACCGCGCTGGTCTCAAGATCGTGGGCGCCGCGAACGACTTAAGGAATACACTAAGCGGAAAGACTCGCAACGAAATTGATTCACACTCGATGCATCAAAAAACTTGACCAGCGTTAACGCCGCGCGCGACTTGTGCACAGGCTCGTGACCAAGTTTTTGGATTCGTGCACAGAATCGAAAATGCGCCGCGTCATGTGACAAATCCTCGTCACAGCCAAAAATTTTTTACAAAATCGTCACGCGCGCGACGTGCAGACGAATTTTCCAAATGCTTGCGATCGCTATGTCGATAAGTGATTAGCGAGACACCGTTTTTTGAGTCTCGTTTCACAGGGTAACTCCATCGCACGATGTGTCCCGGTGAAACTACGGTGTGCAGAACCTGGCGCGCGTGCAGGTGCGAGTTGGGCCCGCCTCGCAAGGGTTTTTCGCAGCGCAGCGCAGCGAAAGTTTCCGCTGTTGCAATATCACCCGCAACGAGGCTGGAGGTAAAATTGCGGAACGCATCATAGTGCGGAGATGCAAATCCTCCAATCGAGGATTGGCGCGTGACTGCTTGCGTGAATATGACAGGCAGCAAAAAGCCCGGCGCGAGGCCGGGCTGATTGACGAACGTGATGTCGAGCGGATCAACCGATCGGATGATTGCAACCAGTCGCTTGGCGAGCCTGGTCAGCGAACTTGCTTCGCGAACTTACTTGGCGAGCTTGGCGATCTGCGCGGTGAGCCGCGAGACTTTGCGACTGGCATTGTTCTTGTGAATGATGTTGCGCTGCGCGGCGCGCATCAAGGCGGGCTCGGCATTCGCCAGCGCCTTCACGGCGGCGGCGCGGTCGCCGGTCTTGATGGCTTCCTCGACGTTGCGCACGGCGCCACGCATCTGGGTGCGGCGCGACTTGTTGACGGCGGTGCGGCGGGCGATCTTGCGCGTCGCTTTCTTGGCGGAGGTGGTATTGGCCATGGTCTCAATGTCCTTTGCGGGTACCGGTCGCGTCTTGGTCGGGTAGCGCCGGCTTGCTTGACCGCGTAATCGACGCTCGGATTTAGGGTGTTCGGTTCAAGGCTGTTCCCGGAACATGAGGCCTCAAAGAGCCTGCAACTGCTCAAAGAACAGCGGCGGCAGGATTGCGCCCGCCGCCAGTTGGCGCCCTTATAGAGAGGGTCTTTGGCACCGTCAACGCTTTCAAGACCCGGAAAACCGGCTCTGGCGGCCTGAATGGGTGCCGTAACGCCCTGAAGAGGTTGAATTTCTGCCGTCGCCCGGCTATTGGCTGGCGGCGTTTCTTTGGGTCCTCCGACCGGACGACCATATAAGGTGAGGCATGATCCGCGGCTTTTTCCGACTGATTGGGCTGTTGCTGCTCGCCGGCGGGTTCATCTTCATGGTCTATGACGGCGCCCGCTGGGTGGCCGACCAGACCCTCAAGTTCACCCGGTTCGGCCAGTTCTGGAACGACATCAATCAGGCCAGCCAGTCGGCGTTCCGGACCTGGGTCGAGGCCAAGGCGCCCTGGCTCTGGACCTCGGTGATCCGCCTTGTGCTGGATCAGCCGGTGTTCGCCGTCCTCGGCATCCTGGGCATCCTCCTGATGATCCTGTTCCGCCCGCGCAAGCCGCTGATCGGCTATTCCCGGGACTGAGTCCCGCGCGCGGCGCCGCGTAACAAGGCTGCCCCTTCGCGCGTAAACGCCTATATTCCCACCTGATCGCGAGCACGCCGCCTGAGCGCCTGGCTTTTCAAGTCGGCACAAGCGACGGACAGCTCGTTCTTCGGAGATCCGACCATGCTGTTCATGCGCAAGACCACCGCATTGCCGAGCGCAACTGAGGCGCTGCCGGGCCGTGCGCAAGCCATCCCGACCGCGAGCACCCATTTCGTCAACGGCAGCAAGTTGCAGCCGCCTTATCCCGCCGGCCTCGAGCAGGCCGTGTTCGGGCTCGGCTGCTTCTGGGGCGCCGAGCGCAAGTTCTGGGAGCTTGGCGATGGCGTTTACACCACCGCCGTCGGCTATGCCGGCGGCCACACGCCGAATCCGACCTATGAGGAGACCTGTTCGGGACGCACCGGCCACACCGAAGTGGTGCTGGTCGTGTTCGATCCGAACAAGGTCTCCTACGAGAAGCTCTTGAAGACGTTCTGGGAGAGCCACAACCCGACGCAGGGCATGCGCCAGGGCAACGACGTCGGCACGCAGTACCGTAGCGCGATCTACACTTACTCGGATGCGCAGAAGAAAGCGGCCGACGAGTCGAAGGCGCTCTATCAGAAGGCGCTCGCGGCCAAGGGCCTCGGTGCCATCACCACCGAGATCGCGCCCGCCGGCGCATTCTATTTCGCCGAGGACTACCATCAGCAATATCTGGCGAAGAATCCCGCCGGCTATTGCGGCCTCGGCGGCACCGGCGTGTCCTGCCCGATCGGCGTCGGCGTGAGCGCGTAAGTCAGCTCCGGACTCGCTGCACCTCTCCCGCTTGCGGGAGAGGTCGGCGTGCCCGGGCGATGCGAAGCAACGTCCCGCGCGCCGGGTGAGGGCTCTATCCCCCGGGGGACTGTCCCGTTGTGGAGACACCCTCTCCCCAGCCCTCTCAGCGCGAGCGAAGCTCGTCGCGCCCCGCATCCGCCTTCGCCAAGGCTTCGGCGGACAAGAGCGGGAGAGGGAGCGCAGTGTGCCCGTTGCTCGCAGCGCTCCAGCCCCCTCAACGCTTTATTAACCATAACCGGTGCATCACTGGAGCCGTCTCGTTTCGAGGGATAGGTCCGGTGCCGGTTGCACGCGCGTTTCGATGGTCGATGTTGGCAGCGTCCGCCGCGCTTGCCCTTGGCGGCTGCATGCAGACCGCCGGTCCCGTCGCGGTGATGCAGCCGCGCGCCGATCTCGATTCCATGGCCTACGGCCA
Organism: Bradyrhizobium sp. B025; assembly: GCF_042257955.1. Classification (NCBI taxonomy): domain Bacteria; kingdom Pseudomonadati; phylum Pseudomonadota; class Alphaproteobacteria; order Hyphomicrobiales; family Nitrobacteraceae; genus Bradyrhizobium; species Bradyrhizobium sp. B025. The sequence continues at coordinate 195,159 of NZ_CP170150.1, forward strand.
GCCCTACAACGCGCCGCAGCCGGTTGTCGTCGCCGACGGTGGCGGCGCCATCGGCGCGCTGCGCAACTCCTTTGCCTCCGCGCCTGCGCCGATGCCGGTTGGCTACGCCGCGCCGATGGGAGCGCCGGTCCGTTATGACGCCTCCTACCATCTCGATGCCGGCGACAAGCTGCGCGTCGTGGTCTATGGCCAGGAAGGTCTCACCAACAGCTACGCGATCGATGCCGGCGGCTCCATCACCATGCCGCTGATCGGCGCGGTGCCGGCCCGTGGCCGCACCACGGCGGGCCTCGCCGGTGAAATCGCCGCGCGCCTGCGCAACGGTTACATCCGTGAGCCCTCGGTCGCCGTCGAGATCGAGGCCTATCGCCCGTTCTTCATTCTCGGCGAAGTCTCGGCGCCCGGCCAATATCCCTACGTGCCGAACATGACGGTCGAAAGCGCCGTCGCCATCGCCGGCGGTTTCTCGCCCCGCGCCAAGCGCGACGTGGTCACCGTCACGCATACCGAAGCCGGCGGCTCGATGCGCGCCGTGGTTCCGCTCGGCACGCCGTTGGCACCGGGCGACACCGTGTTCGTCGGCGAGCGCTGGTTCTAGCTCTCTCGTCATTCCGGGGCGCGCGTAGCGCGAGCCCGGAATCTATTTCCCCACCATCTCTGACGCACGGTGGATTCCGGGCCTGCACCGCTGCGCGGCGCATCCCGGAATGACGGCAGGGATGATGTCGGCGGCCTCGCGACCTATCTCCTGAAATCCAGCCGCCCTTCCGGAAAACATCCGTCGATGCGCGCGGCATCGACCACGCGCCCGACCCACGGCCGCGTGATCGCAGGGTTGGTCAGGTTGATGTACTTGCCGACCAAGCGATCCGCGCCCTCGCGCACAGCGTCGATCAGCCCGTGCCGGCGGCCGTTGTGCCAGTCGAAACGCAGATAGATCCGGTTCCCCGCGACGCGAATTTTCGCGCGGCCCTGCTTCCACATCTCCGGCGTATCGCCCGCGATGGTTGGATCAGCGCCGCCGTTCCAGCGGCTTGCCCAGATGCCTTCAAGCGGATCGGCGCGCGAAGAAATGTCTGCCCAATGCGCCGCATTGACGTCGGCTGCATCGCCGGAAAGCGTGGCGGCCGCGGCGTAGCTCATGACGTCAGAATCGTCCGGACCCGGGACGTCCATCGTGCCGAAAGGATTGCGGATGACGCGGTTCGTGTTGATCTGCTGCATGACGATCTCCCGGCGTGTGTTGGCTTGATCGGCCAGCTCTATCGCCGGGGGGCAAGGTGCGGCCACCCGATTCCCGCTCTCTCCTCTGGTCATTCCGGGGCGCGCGTAGCGCGAACCCGGAATCCATCGCGCCACCATTTTCTGCGGCCCGATGGATTCCGGGCCTGCACCGCTTCGCGGCGCATCCCGGAATGACGGATGAGAGATGTGCGCCTTACGTCAAATGCTTCGCGAAGAATTCCATGCTGCGTGGCCAGGCGATGTCGGCACTCGCCTTGTCGTAGCTGGCGCGCTCGTCGCAATGAAAGCCGTGCTGGGCGCCGGGATAGATGAAGACCTCCACGTCCGGCCGTTTCGCCTTGACGGTCTCGACGTCGGTCAGGGGAATGCCGGCATCCTTCTCGCCGAAATGCAGTTGCGTCGGCACCTTCGGCGTCTCGTCGGCAAAGCGCACGACCGCGCCGCCGTAATAGCCGATCGCCGCCTTCAGGCCCGACAGCCGCGTCGCCGCGACGAAGGCGACGCTGCCGCCGAGGCAAAAGCCGATGATGCCGACCGGTCCGACGCCCTTCACCGCATCGATCGCGGCTTGGGTGTCGCGCAGCATCGCGGCCCAGTCGGGACTGGCGACGAACTTGCGCGCCTCGGCGATCTCGTCGGGCGTATAGCCCGACTGGAAATTGGGCGAGGTGCGGTCGAAGATCGACGGCGCGATCGCGACATAGCCTTCGCTCGCCAGCCGATCGCAGACCGAGCGGATGTGATGATTGACCCCGAATATCTCCTGGATCACCACCACCGCGCCCTTCGGGTTGCCTGCGGGATCGGCGCGATAGCCGCCCAGCTGGAAATTGTCGGAGGCCGTCAGTCTGATGTCTTGTCCCACGCGGGTTGTCCTTCTTTGTTATTGCGAACTCAGCTCTCTCCCCTCATCCTGAGGAGCGCGCCCTTCGCGCGCGTCTCGAAGGATAGAGGCCGAGCTGCGAGAGGCGGGCCTGCATGGTTCGAGACGCGCGTTCCGCGCTCCACACCATGAGGGGTGACAGTTATTCCCACATCCAGTTCTCGCCGTAGTCCTCCTTCCATCCCGCCAGCCGTCCGTGGCGGAATTGCAGGAACAGGCGGTGGCGGTGGGGGATCAAGCCGCTGCCGCCGATGTTGCGAAGCGCGAGGTAGATCTCGTTGCCGGGACGTCCCCGCACATATTGCAGCGGCTGCCCCAGGGCTCGCGCGCTCTGCCCGGCGTCCATGCCGAAGGCGAGCGGTGTGTTGTTCGACAAGGTCGCGACGAAGGGCCGGCGCGGCGGCATGGTGCCAAACGGCTCGGCCTGCACAGGCGCCGAGAAAAGTGTCGCCACGACGCCCGCAACCAACATCGCTCGCTTCATCGCCTCAGGTCCTCGTCCGTCCGGCCTATTGCGGCAAGTTCTTCAGGAAAGGCACGACCGCGTCAACAAAAGCCTTGGGCTGATCGATGTTGACGGCGTGTCCGGCGGCGGGGATCACGACCTTTTGTGCGCCGGGGATCTTGGCCGCCATGTAGTCGGATGCGGCCAGGAACGGCGTGTCGTCGGCGCCGACCACGATCAGCGACGGCACCGTGATATCGGGAAGTAGCTCGATCACCTTCGCATCGCGCTGGGTCAGCATGCCGCGTGCGGCGAGCGCCAGCCCGCTGGCGTTGCGATGACTAGCGGAGGCGCGCTCGCGCGTCGCCGCCTTCAGCACGTCGAGACCTTCGCGCTCGAGCCTGTCGGCGGTGGCAAGCGCCCGTGCGTTCCAGGCCTCGCGCGCATCGTCCTTCTTGAAGCCCGGGCCGGTGTCGATGATCAGCAGCGCGCGGACGCGTTGCGGATAAGCACGCATGAAGGCGAGCGACATGTAGCCGCCGAGCGACAGCCCGCCGATGACGGCGCGCTTCGAGCCGACGGTATCGAGGATCGTCGCCATGTCGCCGACGGTGAGCGCTTCGCTATAGGCCTTGGGATCGTCGGGATAGTCGGACTGGCCGTGGCCGCGCATGTCCCACAAGACAAGCTTGTGGTCCCCCGCCAGCGCATCGACCTGCTCACGCCACATCGCTGAGGTCGATGAGTAGCCGTGCGTGAGTAGCAGCGGCGGCCCGTCGCCATGAACCTCGTAATAGATTCCGACGCCGTCCCGATCGATCTTCGGCATTTCTCCCGCCTTTATTGTTTGTTTCGTCGCGGCCATCCTAGCCGCCGGGTTACCTCGAAGAAACCGCCTGAAGGCGATGGCATGTATGCTTGACGCGAGGTCTGCCGTTTTCCTTTGCATCATGCGCGCTGCGTCAGTTCCGTTCTCGCAACGCACAACATGCAAAGGCCGAGATGGCTTCGATCAATTCCAGATTGCATTTGCCTCTGCGGCGGAACGCGATCATTCTTGCGATCAAGGTTGACGCCAGCCCGGTGGGCGTCCGCCAATACAAGTTGCCGCCGTAAGCGGCTTCATGCACCGGCAGGGGAAGACGCCTATGCCAACTCTCACCATCAACGGGCGGAGTCTGTCCGTGGATGCGGCGAACGACACGCCGCTCCTCTGGGCTATCCGCGAGCAATTGCAGATGACCGGCACCAAGTTCGGCTGCGGTGCCGGCCTGTGCGGTGCCTGCACCGTGCACGTCAACGGCGAAGCCGTGCGCTCGTGCCAGACCATGGTCGGCGATGTTGCCGGCAAGAAGGTCACCACCATCGAAGGCCTCTCCGCCAAGGGCGATCATCCGCTCCAGAAGGCATGGATCGCCGAGCAGGTTCCGCAATGTGGCTACTGCCAGTCCGGGCAGATCATGCAGGCAGCCTCGCTGCTCGCGAAGAATGCCAATCCGACCAAGGAAGAGGTCGTCGCACACATGGACGGCAATCTCTGCCGCTGCATGACCTATTCGCGGATACAGAAGGCAATCATGCGTGCCGCAACCGAGATGCGCACTGCATCCGCCTCCGGCAATGAGCGGAGGTCCACATGAATAAGCACGTGAACAACGTCGCCCCCGGGACGACCGATCTCAGCCGCCGCTCCTTCCTCGTCGGCACCGCCGCGTCCGGCCTCGTGCTCGGCTATGCCGGCATGCCCGGCATCGATCCGGCGTCGGCCGCCGCGCCCGCCAATTTCGAGCCGAGCGTCTGGTATGCGATCTCGCCTGACGGTCTCGTCACCGTGACCTGCGGCAAGGCCGACATGGGCCAGCACATCGCCTCCACCATGGCGCAGATCGTCTGCGAGGAGCTGGGCGCGAAATGGAGCGACATGCGCGTGCAGCTCGCCTCCAACGATCCGAAGTTCAACGATCCCGTTCTGGGGGCGCAGATCACCGGCGGCAGCTGGTCAACCATGATGAATTTCGAGGCGATGAGCCGGGCGGGCGCTGCCGGCCGTATCGCGCTGACGGAAGCGGCGGCCGCAGCCATGGGCCTGCCGCCCTACTTCAAGGACCAGCTGGTGGTGCGCGACTCCATGGTCTCGCATCCGAAGTCGAAGAAGCAGATGTCGTTTGCCGACATCGTCAAGAGCGGCAAGGCGACCAAGACCTTCACGCCGGACGAGCTCAAGGCGATCAAGCTGAAGACGCCGGATCAATACACCATGATCGGCGTGTCGGTGCCGCAGCTCGACATCCCCTCCAAGACCAACGGCACCGCCAAGTACGGCATCGACGTGATGCTGCCGGGCATGGTCTACGGCAAGGTGGTGACCCCGCCGGTGCGCTTCGGCGCCACGGTGAAATCGGTCGACGACAGCGAAGCAAAGAAGGTGCCCGGCTTCATCAAGGCCATCATCCTCGACGACAAGACCGGAACCACCTCCGGCTGGGTGGTCGCGGTGGCCGGCACCTATGCCAACGCGCGCAAGGCGGCGGATGCGCTGAAGATCGCCTATGACGGCGGTCCGAACGCCAAGCTGTCGAGCCAGTCGCTGCTCGACGAGGCCAAGCGGCTCCAGGGCCTCGAGGATTCCGGCCAGTTCTTCGTCAAGGACGGCGATCCCAATGCGGCCTTCGGTTCGGCGGCCAAGGTGGTGGAGGCCGAGTACACCACCAGCATCAACATCCACGCGCCGCTGGAGCCGATGAACGCCACCGCGGAGTTCAAGGGCGACATCCTGCACATCTATTCCGGCAACCAGTTCGCGACGCGCTCCGGCGCGATCGCCGCGGGCGCGGCCGGGATCGATCCGAAGTTCGTGGTGATGCACCAGCATTGGCTGGGCGGCGGCTTCGGCCGGCGTCTCGATGCCGACATGATGATTCCGGCCGTGCAGGCGGCAAAGGCGGTCGGCAAGCCGGTGAAGGTGATCTATTCGCGCGAGAACGACATGACGATGGATTTCTCGCGTCCGCTCACCTACCAAAAGGTGAGGGCCGGCGTGGACGGCGACGGCAAGCTCATCGCGCTCAGCCACGACGTCGTCTCCGCCTGGCCGACCGCGCGCTGGGGAATCCCCGATTTCCTGACGCCATCGGTCGACAAGAAGGGGCCGCTCGACAGCTTCACGGTGAACGGTGCCGACTTCTTCTACACCGTGCCCAACCATTATGTGCGCGCGATCAAGAACGAGCTCGCGCACAACGCGACGCCGTCCGGGCAGCTTCGCTCGGTGGCGCCCGGCTGGACGTTCTGGGCGGTCGAAAGCATGATCGACGAGATCGCGGCTGCGACCGGCAAGGATCCCGCGCAGTTCCGCATCTCGCTGCTCGACGGTGCCGGCAAGAACGACGGCGGGGCGCAGCGGCTGCGCAACACGCTGCTCGCCGCAATGGGACTGTCCGGCTACGGCACCAGGCAACTGCCGAAAGGCGAGGGCATGGGCGTCGCCTGCGTCTCGTCGCAGGAGCGCGCGACCGCAAGCTGGACGGCGTGCGTCGCCCATGTCGCGGTGGCGCCGTCGGGTGAGGTGACCGTGAAGAAGCTCACGGTCGCAACCGATGTCGGCACCCAGGTGCATCCCGACAACATCCGCGCCCAGGTCGAGGGTGCGGCGCTGTGGGGCCTGTCGCTGGCGATGTACGAGAAGGCGACGCTCAAGGGCGGTGGCATCGAGCAGACCAATTTCGACAGCTACACGCCCTTGCGCATGAGCCAGATGCCCGAGGTCGCGGTCACCGTGATCGCCAATGGCGAGAAGGCCACCGGCGTCGGCGAGCCGGCGGTGACGGTGATCGCCCCCGCCATCGGCAACGCCATCTTCAATGCTTCCGGCGCCCGCGTGCGCGCGCTGCCGATCACGGCCGAGGCCGTGAAGGGCGCAATGAAGGCGTAAGCCGGTCGAAGGCTGCCAGAGATCATCCGCCGGAGGGCAACTTCCGGCGGATTTGTTGTTATGCGGAACGCCGCATCCACATATTCGCTGTCATGCCCCGCGCAGGCGGGGCATCCAGTACGCCGCGGCCTTTCCGTATCCTCACGCGGCCTCTGGAATACTGGATCACCCGCCTTCGCGGGTGATGACAGTGGGACCCAAATTCCCCTTTATCTTCAATGGCCGTTCTACCGTGCATGGGGTTGTTTTTGACTGTTTTGCAGTTCCCGTCTCGGGAACAGAAATCCGTAAAATTGCGCGCAATTCCGGAAGGTTCCATTGAGCACGCCTCTTAAGGGCCGGAGAACCTGATCCGGCTTAGGCTTTCGCCCGAAACACTCCCGTTCTCTTGGGGAAGCCATGAACGCCTCAGTGAAACCCGCCGCCAAACGCCGGCTTCTGCTCGCCTCCGACCGGAGCGACGAGAGCACCGAGCTTGCCAGCATCCTGAAGGCGGTCGGCGACGTCTCGACGGTGACGACCCAGGACATCCCCGAGAAGCCCTCGCGCGATCTCTCCGGCCTCGTGGTCGACATCAATCTGCGCTCGCCCGAGAGCGTGCAGCGGGTGCGCAACAAGCTGCGCGGCGATGCCTATCGTTCGATGCCGCGGCTGTTCGTGCTCGCCGATGCCCTGCACCACGGCACCATGCAGGCCTGGGCGCTGGGCGCCACCGACACGATCTCGCGGCCGCTTCAGGCCGACGCGATCCTGCAGCGCATCCGCGCCGCGTTTCCCGACACCGCCACCTATGACGCGACCGATCGCGGCAAGACGCTCAACCGCGGCGTCGAGGCGGCGCACGCGGTGCTCGCCAAGATGTTCGAGAAGCTGCCGCTCGGCGTGCCCCTGACCTTCGACGACGTCATCGCCGCCGAGAGCAAGATCCTGAAGGCGATGAAGCACTCCTCGCTGCGCGAGTGGCTCACCACGGTCGGCTGCCACCATGTCGGCAGCTATCGCCACTGCCTGTTCGTCACCGGATTTGCGGTCGCCTTCGCGCAGCATCTCGGCATGCGCGAGGACGACCAGCGCCGCCTGACCCGCGCCGCGCTGCTGCACGACGTCGGCAAGGCCTTCGTTCCTTCCGCGCTGCTCGACAAGCCCGGCAAGCTGACCGACGAGGAGATGGACGAGGTCCGCCAGCATCCGCGCCGCGGCTATGACGCGCTCGCAGCCCAGGGCGGCTTCCCGCCGGAGATGCTCGACGTCGTGCTGCATCACCACGAATTCCTCGACGGCAGCGGTTATCCCAACGGCCTGTCGTCGAACCAGATCAGCGACATCGTGCGGCTGACGACGATCGTCGACATCTACGCCGCCCTGGTGGAGAAGCGCGCCTACCGCATGCCCTTCACCCACTCCCGCGCCTTCACGATGATGGAAGGCATGGGCGGCAAGCTCGACCAGCAGCTGCTGCAGGCGTTCAGGCCCGTGGCGCTGGGGTCGTTTTGACTTCTTGACGAGTCATTCCGGGGCGCGCGCAGCGCGAACTATCGTGCGCAGTTGCGCACCTGAGAATCTCGAGGTTCCGGGTTCGGTGCTTTGCACCGCCCCGGAACGACTGTGATCACCCCACCATCTTCCTCAGCTCCGCCTTCGCCACCTTCTCCAGCGTCGAGCGCGGCATGTCGTCGACCAGCCTGATCTCGCGCGGCACCTTGAAGTCGGCGAGGCCTTTGCGGCAGGCGGCCATCACGCTGTCATGCAGGTCCGGCGCTGCGCCCGCGACGCCGCCGTGCGGGATGATGAAGACGACCGGCACCTCGTCCAGCATCGGGTGCTTCTTCGCCACCACCGCCGCCTCGCGCACGCCGGGGACGAGCGCGATCACCTGCTCGATCTCGGAGGCCGCGACGTTCTCGCCGCCGACCTTCAGCATGTCCTTGGCGCGGTCGCCGAACCTGATGAAGCCGTTCGCCAGCCGCTCGACGCGGTCGCCGGTGAGGAAGAAGCCGTGCGCGTCGAAGCTCTCGCGCGTGGCTTTCTCGTTGTGGAGATATTCGGCGAACAGCGACAGGCCGCGGATGCCCTTGATCGAGAGATTGCCGGTGTCGCCGACCTCGGTCGGCCGTCCGTCATCGTCGGTGATCCGGATCTGGTACTCAGGCGCGGCGCGGCCGATCGACATCGGGATGTTGGGCTGATCGACCTCGCCGACGATGCCGTGGGTGATGGTCTCGGTCATGCCCCACCAGCCGATGATCTTGACGCCGAACGCGGCAAAGGCCGGCGGCTCGTTGACGGCGCTGCCCCACAGGCGGAATTTGTGGTCCTTCGGGATCTCCTGCTCGAGCAGCGCCTTCATGCAGAAGGGAATGGTCGAGGTCCAGGTCGAGCCGTGCTCGCGCGCGACACCCCAGAACCGGCTCGCGGAGAAGCGCGGCTGGATCACGCAGGAGCCGCCGACCCACAGCGTCGCCAGCATGGAGTAGGCCAGCGCGTTGGTGTGAAACAGCGGCAGATAGGCCTGGTGCACGTCGCCGGCGTGCAGGTCCTCATGCGCGGCGTTGACCTTGGCGCCCCACAGCGCGTTGGCGTGGGTCCACAGCACCGCCTTCGGCCGCGACGTCGTGCCGGAGGTGTATTGCACGCTGCACGGCGCGAGCGGATCGGCCATGCGCCCGGGACGGTCGGCGCTGTCGGCGAACAGCGCCTCGAAGCTGTCGCCGTGCGCGACGGGCTGTGCCGGCGCCGCGCCCGCATCGTGCGAGGTCACCGCGATCCAGCGCAGATTGCGGCAGTGCTTTGCAAGGATCTCGGCGTAGGACGGTTGCGTGATGGCGGCAACCGCGCCGCAATGATCCGCAAAATACTCCATCTCGGCCGGCGCCGAACGCGTGTTGGTGGTCACTGCGATGGCGCCCAGCTCGACGCAGGCAAACCAGGCCAGCAGCGCCTCGATGCAATTGTCCAGGTGAATGAGGACATACTCGCCCGGCCTGACGCCGCGCTTCGCCAGCCCCGCCGCGAGCGCGCCGACCCGCTCGTGAAACTCGCCATAGCTCCAGTGCCGCGCCGGCGCGTCGAACGGCGCCCAGATCAGGAACGGATGTGAGCTGCGCACCTCGGCGCGCATCTTCAGGAGCCAGGGCACATCCAGCCCGTCAAACGGGCCCACGATTCCGGCTGCGGTCTGTTGATTGGGCATGCGTCCTCCCGTGCAGCCTGCATCTTGATGGCGGCTGCCTTTTGATTATTGCGTCTTCCTGCCACCGGACGGCGCGGGGAGCAAATCGGGGGCGGTGTGCGCTGTGCAGTGGCCGCGCGCTCGTTCTCTCATTCGTCATTCCGGGATGGTCCGAAGGACCAGACCCGGAATCTCGAGATTCCGGGTTCGATGCTTCGCATCGCCCCGGAATGACGAGTCTAGTTTTCGTACGACGAGATCTCGATCAGGCTGCCGTCCGGATCCCTGCAATAGACCGAGCGCAGCGTGCCGCGGGCGCCCTGCTTGGGAACCGGGCCTTCCTCGATCGCGACGCCATGTGCCTGCAAATGCGCCACCACCTCGTCGGGCGCGGCGGAGGTGAGGAAGCACAGATCCTCGCTGCCGGCGGTCTGGTGATCGGCGGTGAACCACTCCACCTTGTCGGCATCGCGCGGCCGGACGTTGATCTTCTGGTTACCGAATTGAAGGGAAGTCCGCGGCGCTTTGCCGCCGCCGGGGTCGAACACCTTGACTTCCATGCCGAGAATCTTGCGGTACCACTCCGCGGTCACCGCGACGTCGGCGACGTTGATCACGAGGTGATCGAGGGCCTCGACCTTGACCGGCATGCCTTATCCTTTCGTCGCCATGTGCGTTGCGCACTTTCCGCGTGCTTCCGGCTTTGTTACAACGCCGCCGACGACGCTTTCAAGATATCTGGCTTTCAAGAACAACACGTTGGGAGAACCCTTGAAATGATCACTCGCCGTACCGCGCTGGGCCTGCTTGCCGCCACTCCTCTTGCAGCCAGCCCGCTGTCGAAGGCCCTTGCCGCCGATTATCCGGCTCGCCCGGTGAAATGGGTGGTCGGCTATCCGCCGGGCGGCGCCACCGACATCCTGGCACGGCTGATCGGCCAGCGGCTGTCGGAAAAGCTCGGCCAGCAATTCGTGATCGAGAACAAGCCGGGCGCCGGCAACAATATCGCCACCGAATCCGTGATCAATGCCGAGCCCGACGGCTACACGCTGCAGCTGGTCAATCCGGCCAACTACATCAACGCCTCGCTCTACACCAACCTGAAGTTCAACTTCGTGCGCGACATCGCGCCGGTCGCCTCGTTCCAGCGCGTGCCGAACGTGATGACCGTGAACAAGGACGTGCCGGCCAAGACCGTCGCCGAGTTCATCGAATACGTGAAGGCCAATCCCGGCAAGGTCAACATGGCCTCGTCAGGCAACGGCACCTCGGTGCACCTGTCCGGCGAGATGTTCATGGCGATGACCGGCTGCAAGATGCAGCACGTGCCCTATCGCGGCGCGGCGCCCGCGATCACCGACATGCTCGGCGGTCAGGTGCAGGTGATCTTCGACAACATGCCCTCGATCATCCAGCACATCCGTTCGGGCAGCCTGCGTGCGATCGGCGTCACCACCGCGCAGCGCTCGCCGCAACTGCCCGACGTGCCGGCGATCGGCGAGACCGTGAAGGACTACGAGGCGAGCGCGCTGTTCGGCATGGGGGCGCCGAAGAACACGCCGAAGGAAATCATCGCCAAGCTCAACGATGAGATCAACACGCTGATGAAGGAGCCCGACATGACCAAGCGTCTGGTCGAGCTCGGCGGCGAGCCGCGGGTGCAGACCCCCGAGGCGTTCGGCGAGGAGATCAAGGCCGAGACCGAGAAGTGGAAGAAGGTCGTCGAGTTCGCCGGCCTGAAGGTCGAGTAGCGATCTTGTGATGATCGGAATTGGAGCCCTGCCGTTCGGCAGGGCTTTTTTTCTTGCGCGCGTTGTCTCGTTGATCTGGAATAAAGCGGCCCGGCGAAACCTGATGATGTATGGCGCCGTATCTGGCGCCGTGAAGAGAGGAGTTGGGACATGCGCAAGACGCAACTGGTCCTGCTGACATTGGGTGCGACGGTCCTTGCCGGTGTCGTCACCGTCACGCCCGCCGCGGCGCGCGACTATCCCTGGTGCGCCCAGGGCGGCGAATATGATTATCCCGGCGAATGCGCCTACAGCACCTACGAGCAGTGTCTGGCCAGTGTGTCTGGCCGGCTGCTGTACTGCGGCCCCAATCCGCTCATGGCCTATGGCCAGGTGCCGCAGCGCCAACCGCAGCCGCGCCGGCGCACGCGGCCCGTCGCGCCGTACTAGCCGCACGAAGTCATCTCGAAACCCGCAGCGGCGCATTTTCGCGTGATCGCTCCGGAATAAACTGGCTCGGCGAGCCTTTCTCTCTGTGAGGTCGCATGTCGCGCGGCGAACATGGGAGATCGGTCATGCGCAAGGCGCAATTCGTGCTGGGCACCATGGTCCTTGTGTGGCTCGCCGGCGGCAGCCCGGCGCGGGCGGACTATGCGTGGTGCATTCAGGATTCGGAATACGGCTATCCCGGCGACTGCTCCTATCAAACCCGGGAGCAGTGTCTGCTGAGCGCCTCAGGCCGCAAGGGCTTTTGCGGTCAGAATCCAGCCTTGGTCACGCGAGCGCCACCTCAGCCGGCTCCGCGAGCCCGGCACGCTCCGCCATACTAGCGGCGCCTCTCATTGACGTCTGCCTGATCAGCTGATCGTGCAGATCCGGGCGCGCGGGTTCCTGCTTGACGCCTTCTCGTTCACGTCTATACTAAACCATATGGTTAAGTATCAGGACGAGACGCTGGACCGGACCTTTGCGGCGCTATCCGACCCGACGCGGCGTGCGCTTCTCGCCCGCCTCGGCGAGCAGGACAGCCTGTCGGTGAGCGAGCTGGCCGCGCCGTTTCCGGTCTCGCTGCCGGCGATCATGAAGCATCTCGATGTGCTCACGGACGCAGGCCTGATCGTGCGCGAGAAAACCGGTCGCACGGTCTCGTGCCGGCTCACCGCGCAGCCGATGGAGCAGGCGATGAACTGGCTCAATCGTTACGCGCAGTTCTGGTCCGACAATCTAGATCGTCTTGCCGCCTTCGTGGAGGAAGAGACATGGCCAACACAGCCGTCAACGCCGATTCCCGCAGCGCCGAGCGCCCGGCAGAACGTCCAAGCGAACGTCCAAGCCTCACGCTCACGCGCCGGCTCCGCGCGCGGCCGGAAAAAGTCTACGCCGCCTGGACGCAGGCCGCGCAGCTAGCGCAATGGTTCGGGCCGCCGAACATGAAACCGGCGACGCTGACCGCCGAGCTCGACGTTCGCACCGGCGGTCGCTACCGCATCAGCTTCGTCAGCGACGACGGCGAATATTTCGAGGCCGGCGGCACCTATCGCGAGGTCGTGCCGAACGAGCTTTTGGTCTTCACCTGGGCCTGGCACTCGACGCCCGAGCGCGAATCGCTGGTCACGATCTCGTTCAAGCCGGATAGCGCCGGCACGCTGATGATCTTTCATCACGCCCAGTTCTTCGACGAGGCCGCACGCGACAACCATCGGCGGGGCTGGAGCTCGTTCCTCGACAAGCTCGATGCCTTCGTCGCCTGATTTCTGTCAGAGGAGACCGTCATGCAACCCCATCAGATCGTATCGCGCGAGCAATGGATCGCGGCTCGCAAGACCCTTATGGCGCATGAGAAGGAGCTTACAGCGGCGCGCGAGCGCCTCGCCGAGGAGCGCCGCGCGCTGCCCTGGGTCAAGGTCGACAAGGACTACGTATTCGACGGACCGAGCGGCAAGGTGACGCTCGGCGATCTCTTCAAGGGGCGTCCGCAGCTCGTCGTCCAGCACGTGATGTTCGCGCCCGACTGGGACGCGGCCTGCAAGAGCTGCTCGTTCTGGGCCGACGGTCTTGATCGCATGGTGCCGCATTTGGCCGCGCGCGATACCGCGACGGTCGCAATCTCGCTGGCGCCGATCGCAAAGCTCGAGGACTTCAAGACGCGGATGGGCTGGACCTTCGACTGGGTCTCGTCGGGAAGCAACGACTTCAACCGGGATTACGGCGTGACGTTCTCGCCGGACCAGATCGCCACGGGCAAGCCGATGTACAATTTCGGCACCACGAAGATCTACGGGCCGGAGCTGCCGGGCATCAGCGTGTTCTACCGCAACGAGGCCGGTGAGATCTTCCACACTTATTCCTGCTTCGCCCGCGGCCTCGACATGATGAACGCCGCTTATCAGTACCTCGACCTCACCCCGCTCGGCCGTCACGAGGAGGGGCTGCCCTATCCGATGGACTGGGTGCGCCTGCGCGACCAGTACGAGCCGCAGGCGACGAAGGGTGCGTGCTGCCACGGGTGAGGGGGCGGGTACGCCCTGCCCACATCAAAGGTGTCATCGCCCGGCTTGACCGGGCGATCCAGTACTCCGAGAGGGGAGTGATAGAGACGAGAGGCCGCAGCGTACTGGGTTCCCCGCCTTCGCGGGGAATGACAGCAGTGGTCGGCGCGGCAGCTTGCCTTGCTCGTGAGGGCTACCGCTTCGCGTCGGCCTGCTCCGTCGCGTTGCACGAGATCAGCATCGTATAGGGCCGCGCGTTGCCGGCGATGTCGGTGGTCTTGAGCTCGGCCTTAGGCTCGGCGGTCTGATAGGGCACCACGGAATTGTCGAGGAAGTCGCGCAGCACGCCGGTCTTGATGGCGAAGTTGATGTTCTCGGGAATGTTGCCGGTCGCTACGGCGATGCGGAGCGCGTCGACCTTTCCGGTAACGACGCCCACGATCTGCCCGGTGGCGTCGAACAGCGGGCCCCCGCTGTTGCCGGGCTGCACTGGCGCACTGATCTGCAGGAAGCGCGTGTCGTTGCGCATGCCGCTGAGTGAGCTCACGATACCGGTCGTCACGGTGAAGTCCGAGGTCAGCATTCCATGGTAAGGAAAGCCGATCGCGATGACGGAATCGCCGGAGCGGATCGAGCGGTCGCGGATACGGGCAAAGTCCTTGAAAGCCGCCGTCGACGGCGCCTGCAACAAAGCGAGATCGTTGTTCGCATCGCTCGACACGACGCGCAGCGCCATCGAGGCCTCGCCGGTGAGGTTGCCCTTGATGTCGCCGACGCAGCCGTCGATCACATGGTTGTTGGTGACGACGTGGCCGTTGGCGCTGACCACGAAGCCGGTGCCGCTCTTGGTTCGAGCAGATTTGCCGCCGGTCGCCGGTGATGCCTGCTTGTCCGGCGCGGTCTGCGGCTTGGCGGCAATCTTTGTAAAATCGCCGGCCTTATCCAGGCCGTCGGTTTTGACTCTGGTCACACAATTGGTAATCGCAGCCACCAAAGGCGCAGTTGACGTCAGGCTGAACTGAAAGGGCGTACCTCTCGCCACCGCCACCATCAGGCTCGCCTTCTGGAGCGCGCGGGCGACGTTGGTGGGCAGAACCGCCGAGACCATGACCTCGGAAAACGCGGTCGCGAAGAGTCTTACCTCGGCCTGACCGTCGAAGGTTACGTCGATCGTCAGGTTCTCACCCTTCTTGAAGCGAAATGCCGGATTGGCAAAGCCGAGCAGCCAAGAGCTGTTTGCATCCTGGCCAACAAGCAAGGTGACTCCGTTGGCGTAAGGTGTGCTTGCGGCGCAGTGAGAGAACGCGCCGGTCGAATCATTGGAATAGGCGCCGCCGTTCCAGTTGCCGACGCGGATCGTGCCGAAAGGCCCCGCCGCATGGGCCACCCCGGCCAGGATCATCTGTAGCACGCACGCAACAACAGTCGTCTTGAACATCTCCACGCCCCCGGAACGCTATTGGCTCATCTTATCCGGCCGGTCCCCATTGGTGCAACCGGCAGTTGTTCGGTTGGGGCGTGTTTCCTCGGGCAGCCTTCGGGCTTGCGCCTACTTTGCAATGCTATATACTTTGCAGTACAAAGTAACGGATCCCGACAAGCGGGGTCGAGCGAGGTTCTGGCGTTGCCGATGCGCGATCTCGACAAGGCACTGGCCGACATCGTGGCGATCCGCAGCCAGATTGCGGCCGGCACGGCGTTCCGCGGCTACGGCCCGGCAACCATGGTCGCGACCGGCGGTGTCGCGCTGATTACGGCAATCCTGCAATTCTGGCTGCTCGGCGACCCCACCGGAGAGCCGCTTGGCTTTTTCTTCGGCTGGTTCATCGCCGCCGTGGTCTCCGGCCTGATGATCGGGATCGAGATGCGCGCGCGTTCACGCCGCCATCATTCCGGCCTTGCCGACGCCATGATCCACCAGGCGGTCGAGCAGTTCCTTCCGGCAGGCGTTGCCGGCGTGCTGCTTGCGGTGGTGATGTGGAAGTTCGCGAGTGAGACGCTGTGGCTGTTGCCGGGTCTGTGGCAGATCCTGGTGTCGCTTGGCATCTTCGCCTCCATTCGCTCGCTGCCGCGCACCGTCGCGCTCGCCGGCGCCTGGTATTTCGTTTCCGGTTTCGCGGTCGTGGTGCTCACGAGCCGAACCCACACGCTGTCGCCGTGGACCATGGGCCTGCCTTTCGTGATCGGCCAGTCGGTGATGGCGGGCATTCTGTATTTTGCGTCCGGAGATCATGATGTCGAAGACTGACAGCGCGCCTTTTTCCTATGAAGGGCTCGACCGCGTCATCCACGAGAAGGCGAGGCTCGGGCTTCTGACCTCGCTGATGGCGCATCCGAAGGGGCTGGCGTTCGCCGACCTCAAGCAGCTCTGCGGCCTTACCGACGGCAATCTCAGCCGGCATCTTGCCGTGCTGCAGGAGGCCGGCCTCGTCGAGGTAACCAAGGGCTATGAGGGCAATCGTCCGCACACCACTTGCCGGCTGACCAGGGCAGGCCGCCGCCGCTTCCTCGACTATCTGGCCGTGCTCGAGCGCTTGGTGCGCGACGCCGCCAAGGCCGCCGGTCGCGAAGCGCCGCCGCTCGGCCGTCTCGGTATCATCTCGACCTGATCCTCCCCTTTTTTGACCGGAGACTTTGCAATGCAAAGTGACATGACCTCTCGCAGCGAGAAGCTTCACGTCGGTATCATCATGGACGGTAACGGCAGATGGGCGACGCGGCGCGGCCTGTCGCGGCTGCGCGGCCACGAGGCCGGCGTCGAGACGATCCGCCGCATCGTCGAGGCAGCGCCCAAGCAGGGCATCGGCACGCTGACGCTCTATGCGTTCTCGACCGACAATTGGCGAAGGCCGAAGGCCGAGGTCGCAGCGCTGATGACCCTGCTGCGCTTCTATCTCGCCAACGAGGTGCAGAGCCTGGTGAAGAACGGGGTGCGTCTCACCGTGATCGGCCGCCGCGACCGGCTGCCTGACGGCATCGCGAATGCGATCGCGCGGGCCGAAGCGGCCACCGCCCACGGCAGCACGCTCCACCTCCGCATCGCCGTCGATTATTCCGCGCGCGATGCCATCCTCAACGCGGCGGCGAAGGCGGCGGCGCTGACCAGCCTCACCCGCGAAGCGTTCTCGCAGCTCGTCACCGGCGAGGCCGGTTTGCGCGACGTCGATCTCATCATCCGCACCTCGGGCGAGAAGCGGCTGTCGGACTTCCTGCTGTGGGAAGGCGCCTATGCCGAGCTGCACTTCACCGAGCGGATGTGGCCGGAATTCGATGCGGGCGATCTCGCCGAGGCGCTCGCCGCGTTCCACGGCCGTGAGCGGCGCTTCGGCGGCCTCCAGGCGATCATGCCCGAGGAGGTGCCGTCACTCTCGCGGGTGTGACGCGGGGCACAGGGAAACGAGCTGTTCGTTTTTAGCCGCATGATTGGCGGCGATGTCCAAGCGCTGCGTGCACGGCCTCGGCTAGGTGTGCGGTCCACGCAACCTGCCGAGAGCGTCACGCATGCTACAGCTGTTTCCGGGGGGCGTCGTCGCGCCGGTCGAACTGGCCGAAGCGAAGGGGATGGTCTGCATCAGGGCCGCCAGTGCGTCCGATGTGGAGGACCTGTCGGTCTATTTCACCGGCCTGTCCACGTCATCGCGCAACAAGCGTTTCATGGGTGCGCGCGCCGACCTCGCCGTGGTCGCGGCCGAATGCGTGGCGAAGGCCGACCGTCCCGGTCACTTCACCTTGCTGGCCGAGTTCAGGCAGGAGGGGCAGCGCAACATCATCGGCGAAACGCACTACGCCTACGATGCGGCCGCACGGCACGGCGAGTTTGCCATCTCGGTCGCCGACGCCTTCCAGCGCCTGGGCCTTGGCCTCCAGATGATGACGGCGATGGAGACGCGCGCGATCGATCTCGGCCACGAGATGATCGCCGGCGAGACCGCGCGAACGAATGCTGAAATGCTCGGCCTGGCGAAGAAGGCCGGGTTCAGGGATACCGGGCTCGGCGACTGGCAGTCGGTTCACCTCGCAAAGCACCTGTCGCGATAGCTCTACGCAGGTCGAATTGCCGCGTGGCACGGATCGTGCTCTAGTATCCCGGCGATGGGTATCCCCAGCGATGGGAGCTTTCGGCGATGCGCGCAGTCCTGGATTATTGCACCGGCGGAACGGAGCGGCAGGTTGCGGCCGGTACGGTCGTCGTCACCGAGGGCGGCACCAGCGGCCATCTCTATGTGCTGATGCAGGGCAAGCTCGAGGTGCTCAAGGGTGAGATGGTGGTCGCCACCGTCACCGAGCCGGGCGCGGTGCTGGGCGAAATGTCGGTGCTGCTGGGCCAGCCGCACACCGCGACGGTCAGGGCCTGCTCCGATGCAATCGTCTACGAGTTCGAGGATGCCGCCTCGTTCCTGAAGCAGGAGCCGGGGGTGGCGCTGCTGATCGCGAAGATGCTGGCGCAGCGGCTCAACGTCGCCAACACCTATCTTGCCGATCTCAAGCGGCAATATGCCGGCCACGGCACGCATCTGGCCATGGTCGGCGAAGTGCTTCAGAGCATGATCAACCTGCCGCCGCTTGAGGTCTCGCCAGGCTCGGATCGGCAATCCGATCCAAGAATGTAAGCCAGTCCGGCGGTGCCTCGACCAAGGCCGCCGGCCGCTTCAGCGGCGCGTCGAGATCGAGCCATTGCGCCTCGCCCGCCGCCAGCCAGAACGCCTTGTTGGCATCGAGATCCAGCACGATATGCGTCGGCGGCCGGCCCGGTTGCAGGCCCGCGTTGAAGACCCAGGTCTGGCCCAGCCGGTCGAACCACGAGCCGTCGGCGATGAAGGGCGACTGATGCACATGTCCCGAGATCACCATCGACGGCTGATACTGCATGATCCACTGCACCACCTCGACATCGCCGAAGAAGCGCTTGCCGCCCCAGCTCGTCGGCGAATTCGCCGGCGGCGCATGATGCGCCCAGATCCAGCGCTGCGGCCGGCTCGCCGCGGCATCGCGGAGCTGGTCGGCGATGCGCTGCTTGACCAGCGGTCCATCCCACCACGGGCACACCGTGAACAGGGTGTCGCCGATGGTGAGGCTGTCGCCGTCGCAGGCGATCCCCAGCTCGCGCACCTCCGAGATCCAGCGCGAGATCTTCTCGCCTTCCGCGTTGCGCTCGTCGAGGTCGTGATTGCCGGAGCAGATGATCACGCGGGTCTTCCCGGCAAGCAGCGCGAGGTATTTCTTCACCACCACGATCTGCGCGCGAAAATCCACCATCGAGCCGATATCGAGCGCATCGCCGGCGAAGATCACCAGGTCGAATTGCGGCGCCGCGCTGACCAGCCAGTCGAACTGCGGCAGCGCGTAGTGCAGGTCAGCCACGACCAGGCAGCGCATTTGAAATCCGTTCGCGATTGAAATTGTCTGGGAATTCCAAAACGGCAAAAAGCAAGAAGCAGACCAGCACGGCCGCCCCCTCGCGTCAATCCAATGAGCCGGAGCATGCCGCGGCGTATCGCGGCATGCAGGGCATCGGGCGTCGCAGGTCTGGACCGGACCATCGAATTCTGCTGTCGTGGCATATCCTCAATCGCTCGTGTCCGCATGACCCCCTTCAAGATCATTCGTGCCCGCGCCGAGAAGCGCAAGGGCGGCCCCAAGGCGCTGGACAGGCTGATGCCCGACAAGCCCGACCTCAAGCGTCTGGCCAAGCTCGGCGACGACCGCATCCTCGCCGAGATGACCCGGCGGGTGTTTTGCGCAGGGTTTGCCTGGAGCGTGATCGATTCGAAATGGGACGGCTTTGAAGCGGCCTTCCTGCATTTCCAGCCGGCCAAGCTCACCTTCCAGCCGGAAGACTATTGGGAAGGCCTGCTGCGCGATGCGCGGATCGTGCGCAACGGCGCAAAGATCATGTCGGTGCGCGACAACGCCGCCTTCGTCCAGGCGATCGCAAAGGAGCACGGCAGCTTCGGCAAGTTTCTGGCGAAGTGGCCGTCGTCCGACGAAATCGGCCTGCTCGATCTCCTCACCAAGCGCGGCAGCCGGCTCGGCGGCAATACCGGCCAGATGCTGCTGCGCTTCGTCGGCTGGGACGGTTTCGTCACCTCCAGGGACGTCGTGGCCTGCCTGCGCGGTGCCGGCCTCGATATCGGCGAAGAGGTGAAGTCGAAGGGCGATCTCGCAAAAGTGCAGGCGCAGTTCAACGCGTGGGCCGAGGAGACCGGTCTGCCCTACACATATCTGTCACGCATCTGCGCGCTCTCGGTCGGCGAGGTCAGGAGCGAGTAACGGATCAAAAGGCATCAGGAGAAGCCTATCAGGCTGCCCATGATTTGCTCGGCGACGGCGCGGACCGCGACATCCGGATCGTCGAAGCTGCCGATTAGAGCCGCTCACAGGCAGATCGTGGACATCGTGTGGCGATCCCGTGCCGTGAGCGCGGCGGATGAAACCCGCGATCACGAAATACATTTCACCGGAACATTTGTGCGCAGCACCCGTTCGGGAATTTGAGCCAGGCGACACAGGCGCAGGGAACGCCCGTCCTAGCTCAACTCAATGAAACCCGGCACGACAGAAACGGAGCAGCCCATGAAGCTCACATCCGAACAGGTGAAGCAGACCGTCAACCAACTCGGCGCCCAGGTGCTGCCCGACGAGCATCCCGCCATGCCGCAGCTCAACAGCATGTTCGGCGAGCACACCTTCTTCGTCGACGAGACGGGCCTGAAGGTCCTCGAGCCGACCCCGTCGCTCGGCGCCGAGCGCCAGACCGGCGAAGTCGTCAGCCTCGCCGACTGGAGCGATGCCGACCTCACGCGCCTGATGGCCCACGAGCCGGAGCCGACGGGTGTGATCGTCGTGTTCGAGCATGTGAGGCATTGACCATTGCTGGTCGTGAAGGAAGATCAGATCGGCGGGGGAGACCCCCGCCGTGAAGGTGTGACGCCGTCAATTGATACGGCCGCCTTCAGGCAGCCCCGAGCTTGAGATTTTCGCGATAGCGTGGGCGCTTTTCGCCGCAGGTCGCATCAATAAACGCCGCAGCGTCTGGCAAGGGCTTTTACTGGCGGTATGGCCGACGCGTCGGCGATATAATTCGCCTCCATCCATCCATGGAGGTCGAGATGCATCGTGCCGTTCCGATGCTGGCATTGCTTGCCACATTTTTATCCGTTGTATTCTCGGGGCCGGCCCAGGCCGCCGAGGCGGATCGTTACTGCCTGCGTGGTCGCAACTGGGGCTTTCCGGGCAATTGCCAGTTCGCCACACGCCCGCAATGTCTGGCTGCCGCTTCCGGCACGAACGCATATTGCGGCATCAATCCACGCTATGCCGCTCCGCGGCGGCGCTGATCACCCTCAGAGATAAACCGTTCTGCGGTTATCTGCGCGGTAGACGCGTCCAATCAGGAAAGGCACGCTCAGATGCGAAAGCTTGCACTGTTCGTCATCCTGCTCGCGTTCGCGGGAACGTTCCCTTCCAGCGAATCGTATCCTCAGAGCGCGCTTCGGGGTGCGGTCATCGGCGGTGCCGTCGGCGGTCGTCGCGGCGCTGCGATAGGAGCTACGGCCGGAGCGATCGCCGGCGCCCACCGGCGGCATCGGCATTGGCATAGATATTATTGGCGGAACGGCAGCTGCTGGTACCGCTCGAGCAGCGGAAGATCGCACCGCGTGTCGCATCGGTACTGCCGTTAAGTGGAGCGACGGATCGAGAACGGTAATTCAACGAGGGGATTGCAATGTTCTTCGTTCAAGAGGGATTCACGTACCGAAATTTCCTGATGGACATGATTGCGATATTCGCATTCGTCGTTTGGTTCTGGCTGCTCATCGTCATCTATGGCGACCTGTTCAGGCGCCACGACATCTCCGGGTGGGGCAAGGCACTATGGGTGCTCGCGCTGGTTCTGACCTCCTACCTCGGCATCTTTGCATACCTCATTACGCAAGGGCGAAGCATGGCCGAACGTAACGCCGAGCAAGCTCAGCGGGCGCGCGAGGAGTTGCGGCACATCGTCGGCTTCAGCGTTGCAGACGAGCTTACCAAGCTTGATCAGCTCAGAAGGGCGGGATCCGTAACGGATGACGAGTACAGGCGGCTTCGCACCAGGCTGGTTTCCTAGCCGTCGTTGCGCGCGGCACACTCGGAAGCGATTTTTGAAAAATCTCGTCACCGTCCATCCGGTTCAGATGCCGAAAGTCAGCTGCGGCTCCGGATCATCCCCGTCCTGGAGGGCAGACAGCGATACGCCCAACAGCCTGACGCGCTTGGGCAGTGGCATCTCGACTTCGAGCAGGCCGCAGGTCAGCCGCTCCAGATCGTCCCGGCCTGCAACCGGTGTTGGTGCGGACCTGCTGCGTGTGATGATCTCGAAGTCAGCAAATTTGATCTTCAAGGTGACGGTGCGGCCGCGATTGCCGGTCGCCTCGCAATGGCGCCAGACCTTGTCGACGAGAGGCTTGAGCGCGGCGACCAGCGCGTCGAATTCGTCGAGGTCGGCCTGGAACGTGGTCTCCGCGCCGATCGACTTGCGGATCCGGTTGGCCCGCACCGGACGTTCGTCGACACCGCGTGAGATCCAATAGTAATAGGCACCCGCCTTGCCGAAATTCGCGTTCATGAACTCCAGCGTCTGGTTACGCATGTCGCGACCGGTAAATATGCCGAGCGCGTTCATCTTCGCACTGGTCGCCGGGCCAATCCCGTGGAATTTGCCGACGGGCAGCGCCTCGACGAAGGCGGGTCCCATCTCCGGAGAGATCACGAACTGGCCGTTGGGCTTGCGATGATCGGAGGCGAGTTTTGCGAGAAACTTGTTGTAGGAAATGCCCGCCGAAGCGTTGAGCCCCGTCTCGGCCTTGATCTTCTCGCGAATCCGCAGCGCGACGTCCCGTGCCAGCGGAATGCCCTGCAGGTTTTCCGTCACGTCGAGATAGGCCTCGTCGAGCGACAACGGCTCGATGACCGGCGTGTATTCGGCAAAGATGTCGCGGATCTGCCTGGAGATCGCCTTGTAGACCTCGAAGCGCGGCCTGACGAAGATCAGGTCGGGACATTGCCGCTTCGCCGTTACCGACGGCATCGCGGAGCGAACGCCGAACTTGCGGGCCTCGTAGCTGGCGGCCGCGACGACGCCGCGTTCCGCGGAGCCTCCGACCGCGACCGGCTTGCCGCGCAGCTCCGGATTGTCGCGTTGCTCCACGGACGCATAGAACGCATCCATGTCGATATGGATGATCTTGCGGACGGGCGAAGTGTCGCCAGTCACCGTGCCGGAATCGCTCATGGGGAGATGATACAATCGCGCAAGGAGAAGCGCGACGTGATCGATGCTTTTCGCGCCTTACGCAGCCTCGGCCGCGTTTGCCGGCCTGCTCAATGCGGCCATCTGGCGTTTGAATTGAGGCGTTCAGTCTCGACCAGGTTCAAAGAACAGTCTCAGGCTTGTGAGTGGCAAGCATGGGCACGCGATCTAATATGAGGGCGCGGAGGACAACCCATGCAATACAGCTCCGAGCTCATTCGCACGATGCGTCAAGCGCTGGAGACCGTGATGGCGAGCGTACCGGCCCATCAATCGGTCTTCGGTCTGAAAGCGGCTGTGGCCGAATGCATCCTGAAGGCCGCCGCACACGGCCAGACGTCCTACGACGGCCTGGTCGCGTCCGCCTCGGACCAGATCCAGGCGATGATCTCGATGCTCAGCTAGGCGCTGGCGTGAAGACGGCGACAAGGCTGGCGCACCCGACACGATTCGAACGTGTGACCTTTGCCTTCGGAGGGCAACGCTCTATCCAGCTGAGCTACGGGTGCAGTGGGGCCTCATTTAGCCGATTGGCGAGGGGTGGGCAACCGCTTCCGCCGTGTTCGGCCACGTTGATTTGCGGGCAATGCGGCCAGGAACCGGCAGGCTGTCGCAGCCAAGCCGTATTGCCGCATAAAGCGCCTGGTCGGCCAGGCCCAGCAGCCGGTCGGGGGTGCCGTCGGCCTCGCCGGGAATGTGGCTGGCGACGCCGACGCTGAGGGTGACGTGGTCGCCGGCTCCCTGGCGCCATGGGCGATCCGCAAGGCCATGACGGCGATGCGGATCTCACCATCTCAGGCCACCGCCGCCACCGGAACGGCGTGGCTCGGGCCGAACAGCTTTCGCACCTCGCTGGCGGGCTTCGGCGCGCTGAACAGATAGCCCTGCATCTCGGTGCAGCCGAGCGCGCGCAGCAGCTCGCGCTGGGCCTCGGTCTCGACGCCCTCGGCGACCGTGGTCATGTGGCTCGCGGCGGCAATGTTCACCACCGCCTGCACGATCACGGGCGCGCCGCTCGTCTCCGCGATGTCGGCGACGAAGCAGCGGTCGATCTTGATCTTGTCGAACGGGAAGCGCTTCAGATAGCTCAGCGACGAGTAGCCCGTGCCGAAATCGTCGAGCGCGATCCGCACGCCGATGGCGCGAAGCTGGTGCAGGATCGCGAGCGCCGCCTCGTCGTCGCGGATCAGCACGGCCTCGGTGATCTCGAGCTCGAGCCGGCGCGGATCGAGCCCGGAGGCGGCGAGCGCGCCGGCGATCCTGAGCGCCAGCGTGTCGCATTTGAGCTGCACCGGCGAGACGTTGACCGCAACCCGCACATGCGCCGGCCAGGTCGCGGCTTCGTTGCAGGCCATGCGCAGCACCCAGTCGCCGAGCTCGTTGATCAGGCCGGTATCCTCGGCGATCGGAATGAACTCCGCCGGCGAGATTCCGCCGCGTTCGGGATGGCGCCAGCGCAGCAGCGCCTCGCAGCCGGAGACCTCGCCCGAGCGCAGATCGACCAGCGGTTGATAGTGGATCTCGAAGCCGCCGTTCACCAGGGCCTGACGCAGATCCTGCTCCATGGTCAGGCGCGCCTTGGCGCACGCGTCCATTTCCGGCTCGAAGAAGCGGTGGGTGCGGCGTCCCTCGGCCTTGGCGCCGTACATCGCGAGGTCGGCGTTCTTGATCAGCTGGTCGAGATCGTTGCCGTCCTGCGGCGCCAGCGCGATGCCGATGCTGGCGTCGGTGGAGAGCTGGTGGCCGAGACAGTGATAGGGCTGCCGGATCGCCTCGTAGATCCGCGTCACGAAGGACAGCACGTCGGCACGGGACTGGATTCCGGTCTGGATCACTGCGAACTCGTCGCCGCCGAGCCGCGCGATCAGGTCGCTCTTCTTGAGGCAGCCACGGAGGCGGGTGGCGATCGCCTTCAACAGCTCGTCGCCGACGTGATGGCCGAGCGAATCGTTGATGCCCTTGAATTCGTCGACGTCGATGTAGAGCAGCGCGAACTGCCCGCCGTCGGCGACCTTCGCCAGCTCGCGTTCGATCTGCTCGCGGAACAACGTACGGTTCGGCAGGTCGGTCAACGCATCGTAGTGCGCCATATGCGCGATCTTCTCGTGGGCGCGCCGCCGCTCGGTGACGTCCTCGACGACATTGATGATGTAGCGCGGCTCGCCGGACTTGTCGCGAATGCCGATCCGGGTCGAGGTGATGTAGCGCCGTCCGATGGTCGGGGTGCTCCAGATGTGCTCATCCAGAAATAGTCCGTCCGGCGATTGCAGCAGCTTGTCGTCGTCCCGGGTGATGATCTCGGCGGCGTCCGTCGGATAAAGGTCGAACGCGGTCTTGCCGACGATCGTCTCGGGGGCGGTGACGAGTTGTTCCTCGGCCACCTGGTTGGCCAGGAGGTAGCGCCGCGTGTGGGCGTCCTTCACGGTGATGCGCGAGGGAATATGGTCGATGATCTCGCGCAGGAAGGTGTGGTTGCGATCGCGCTCCTGTTCCAGGTTGCGGCGCTCGGTGATGTCTTCGATCGTGGCGACCCATCCGCCCTGCGCGAGCGGGGTATTGATGACCTGGAAGGCGCGGCCGTTGGCGATCTGATGGGTTCTCGTGGAGACCGTGCCTTCGGCGACGGTCCTCATGACGTCGTCGCAAAATTCCTCGACGTCGCCGTCGAACGCGTCACGTTCCTTGCGATGGTACATCGCCTCACGGATGTGACAGCCGGGCTTGATGACGTCGTGGGAGAGGCCGAACATGTCGGCGTACCGGCGGTTGCAGGTGACGATGTATCCGGCGGCGTCGTACAGGATCAGCCCTTGCGACATGTTGTTCAAGGCCGTGTCGAGCCGCAGCCGCTCCGCTTCGATTCCCTCCTGGGCTTCGCGGTTCTGCCGGTTGATCTGGCGGATGATCAGAAAGAGGATCAGCGCGATCACGACGGCCGAAAGCGCGGCCGTCGTGACCATGAAGCCGGTCTGCTGCCGCCAGTCGGCAAGCGCCGCCGCCGTGGTGTTGGTGGCAACGATGACCAGCGGGAAATGGTTCAGCGACGCGGCTGAGCCAAGCCGCTCCTCGCCGTCGACCGGGCTCCTGACGCGAAGCGTTTGATGGCCGCCCTCGGTCAGCACCTTGTGCATCAGCGGCGCGGTCTTGAAGCTCCTGCCGATCAGCTCCTCGACATGCGGATAGCGCGCCAGCATCTTGCCTTCGCGATCGAACAGCGAGATCGCCGTGCCTTCGGCGAGCGCCACGGATGCGAAATAGTTCTGGTAGCTGTCCGGATCGATCCGCCGGACCATCGCACCGACGAAGGTGCCGTCCGGCAGGCTCAGCCGGCGTGCGACGACCGTGGTCCATTTGCCGATGATGAAGCTGCGGACGGACTCCAGCAGCACCGGTTCGGCCATCGGGTCCGATTTGAAGGTCTGGAAGTAGGCGCGCGAGGAGATGTTGATCTTCGGCAACGGCTGGGCCCGCGACCAGTTGATCAGTTCGCCGTCGGCATCGTAGATCGCGATGTCTCCGAGATAGGAGACCGAGCTGACCTTGCTGCGCAGCATCTGGTTTGTGGCAGGTCCGTACATGCGCTCGCGGAACATCCCGGGCGAGGCGATGCCCGGCAGGTTCATCTGCCCGATCAGATCGGCGGCGACGACGTCGGAATCCTCGAATTGCTGATCGAAATGCCGCGCGATCAGCTGCACTGTGTTTTCCAGCTCGCGCTCGCGGTTGGTGAGGGTTCGCTCGCGGAATTCGCCGACGGCCATGGCGGTCACGGCGAAGATCCCCGCGACCAGCAACACGCCGCACAGGGTCAGCCACAGGACAGGACCACGCCGCGCCAAGGCCGCCCAGCCGTTCTTTGCGGCTAAGGACATTCCGGCTGCCACCGTGGAAAAGACCTGGCGCATTCCCCCTCCCTGGAGGAACATGAATACACCGCACAAATGGCCCAAACCTTAGGAAAGCCGGTTACCTGAGCATTAATGCGGTTGCACGGCCAGGCCGCATGCAGCTGGGCGGGAATCGCTCCGCGGTTGCGCGATGCGCGTAACAATCGCTGCGCTGCATCACTAACGGCAGCTTAATGCGAGGCGCCCGCGCTCTTGTCACCGCCGCCACTGCGCAGCCGTCCGACCACGCCGGTCGGGAAGAAATAGACGCTGGCAATGAACAGCAGCCCGAGCCACAGCAGCCAGCGGTCGGGATGCAGAAGTCCCGGCAGCAGCGGCAAGCCGGCTTCCGACGCCGCCTTGGAGGCGACGCCCATCAGCGACTGGAGATAGTTCTGCGCGAGGATGAAGATGGTGGCGCCGATGATCGCGCCGTAGATCGTGCCCATGCCGCCGATCACCACCATCAGCAGGATGTCGAGCATGATCGAGAAGCTGAGCGAGGTGTCAGGGCCGGCGTAGCGCAGCCACAATGCGTTCAGGATGCCGGCGCTGGCGGCGACGAGGGCCGCGAGGCAGTTGGCGTAGGTCAGGTGGAACACGGTGCGGAAGCCGAGCGCCTCGGCGCGAAAACGGTTCTCGCGGATCGCCTGCAGCACACGGCCGAACGGCGAGTTCACCACGCGCAGCAATGCGAGGATCATCAGGGCCGAGATGGCGAGCACGAGGTAATAGGTGAGAATGCGGCCGTTGACCTCGAAGCCGAACAGGTTTCTGGAGATCAGCACCGTGCCGGGGCGCAGCAGTTCGGGCAGCTGGAAGCTGCGGCCATCCTCGCCGCCGGTCAGCCAGGACAGCTGCGAGGCCAGCACCTGGAAGGCGGAGGCGACCGCCAGCGTGATCATGGCAAAGAAGATCGCTGCGACCCGCAGCGAAAACAGTCCGATCGCGAGCGCGAGCAGGGCCGCCAGCGGCAGGCCGACGACGATGCCGGTTGCGACCGCGGCCCAGTTCGGACCCATCCCGTACAGCGCGATCGCGATCGCGTAGCTGCCGATGCCGTAGAACATGGTGTGGGCGAACGACACCGAGCCGGTATAGCCGAGCAGCAGGTCGTAGGAGGCGACCAGCGCGGCGAAGACGCAGATCTTGGCCGCAACGTTCAGCGCCTTGGCACCGGGAAACAGGAACGGCGTCGCCGCAAGCGCCAGGATGATGAGGACGAGGACGAGCGTGAGAACGCGGCTGCGCGGCGGATCGCCTGAGAGGATCATCATCGGCTGGTCACCGCATAGAGGCCGCGCGGCCGCCACATCAGAATGGCGACCATCAGCAGGATGTTGGAGACGAGGGCGAGTTTCGGCACCAGGAAGCCGCCGTAATTGGCGACCATCGCCACCAGGATCGCGCCGATGAAGCAGCCGCCGATCGACCCGAGCCCGCCGATGATGACGACGATGAAGATCAGCACGGTGAGGTCGTCGCTCATGGAGGCGTGGACCTGCTCGCGATAGAGCGCCCACATCACCCCGCCGAGGCCTGCGAGCGCGGAGCCCGTCATGAACACGCCGAGGAACAGGCGGCGGATGCGATAGCCGAGCGCCTCGACCATCTCGCGGTTCTCGACCCCGGCGCGGATCAGCAGGCCGAGCTTGGTGCGGTTGAGCACGAGCTGGATCGCGATGAAGACGGCAAGGCCGATCAGCGTCGCCAGCACGCGGTATTTGGCGATCGCGACGTCGCCGAGGATGAAGGAGCCGCGCAGCGAGGTGGGCAGCGGCATCGGGATGATCTGCGGCCCCCACAGCGCATAGAGCGTCTGCTCGGCGACGATCAGGCCGCCGGTCGTCATCAGGATCTGCTTCAGATGCTGGCCGTAGACCGGCAGGATCAGCACGCGCTCGACGACCAGGCCGAGCGCGCCCGACACCGCCATCGACAGCAGCGCAGCCGGCGCCAGCACCGCGAGGTTCATCCAGAGCGAATCGGCCTGAATGGACGCCGCAAACGGTGCCAGCACCAGGGTTGCGACATAGGCGCCGACGGCGATGAAGGCGCCATGACCGAAATTGAGCACGTCCATCAGGCCGAACACCAGCGTCAGCCCGGAGGCCATGATGAAGATCATCATGCCCATGGCGAGGCTCGCGGCGGTCAGCGTCAGCCAGGTGCTGGGCGAGCCGACCAGCGGGATCACCAGGAGGGCGAGCGCGATCGGCAGCAGGATCGGCGCGATGTCGCGCTTCGGCTTCGGCAGCGGATCGTTTGCGGCAAGTTCTGTCACTGATGCGCCTCCAGGCTCAGGCCGAGCAGCCGCTCCTGCAGCGGCACGTCGGCGGCGAGCGCCGCCATATCGCCGCGATGAACGATGGTGCCGTTGTCCATGACCAGCACGTTGTCGCCGAGCTCGCGCGCGGCAAAGAAGTTCTGCTCGACCAGGAGAATGGTGGCGCCCTTGCGCTTGATCTCCTTCAGGCACTCGATCAGCGCCATGACGATGGCGGGCGCCAGCCCCTTGGTCGGCTCGTCGATCAGCAGCAGCTTGCGCGGCTCGATGATGGCGCGCGCGATCGACAACATCTGCTTCTGTCCGCCCGAGAGGCTTCCCGCGCGCGACAGCCAGAACCGGCGCAACGCCGGGAAGAAGCCGAAGATCCAGTCGAGCTGGGCGTCGTCGAGCGGCCCGTCGCGGGCCGCCAGCACGAGGTTCTCCTTCACCGTGAGATCGGAGAACACCGCCATGCTCTCGGGTACGTAGCCGACGCCGAGCCGGGCGATGTCGGGCGTGGCGCGGCTCTCGATGCGCATCCCGGCGAGGCTGATCTCGCCCTTCGAGGCCTGCCACAAGCCCATGATGGTGCGCAGCGTCGTGGTCTTGCCGGCGCCGTTGCGGCCGAGCAGCATCGTGGTCTGTCCTTGCGGGACGACGAGATCGATGCCCTGGAGGATGTGATAGCGGCCGATATGGGTGTGCACGCCGGAGAGTTTCAACAGCTCGGTCATGCGGCGCTCTTCGGTGCGATGCCGAGATAGGCCTCCTGCACGATCGGCGAGGCGATCACTTCGGCAGGTACGCCGTCGGCGACGAGCTGGCCGTTATGCAGCACGATGATGCGGTCGGCCAGCGAGCGCACCACGTCCATCTTGTGCTCGACCAGCAGAATGATCTTGCTCCTGTCCTGCTTGAGCTGCGCGATCAGGTTGAGCACCACAGGCACCTCGTCGATGCTCATGCCGGCGGTCGGCTCGTCGAACATGAACACCTTCGGCTCCAGCGCGATCATCAGCGCCACCTCCAGCTTGCGCTGGTCGCCATGCGACAGCGCGGTCGCGGCGACGCCGCGGCGGCCACCGAGCGCGACCTGGTCCAGGATGGCGTCGGCGCGCGCGATCAGGTCGCGGCGGACCATCCACGGCCGCAGCATGTCGTAATGGGTGCCGTTCGCCGCCTGTACCGCGAGGCGGACGTTCTCTTCCACGGTGAGGTTCGGAAACAGGTTGGTGAGCTGGAAGGCGCGTCCGAGGCCCGCGCGGGTGCGCAGCGGCGCGGAATGCTGGGTGATGTCGGTGCCGTCGAACAGGATGCTGCCACTCGATGCGCGTAGCTGGCCCGAGATCAGGTTGAAATAGGTGGTCTTGCCGGCGCCGTTCGGCCCGACGATGGCGGTGAGCTCGCCGGGGCGGAACGTGCAGGAGACGTTGTTGACCGCGACGTGGCCGCCGAAGCGGATGGTGAGGTCGCGGGTTTCGAGAGAGAGCGTCATTCGATGTTTCGACCGAGTTTGGCGAATAAAATGGAGATGTATCCGCGATCACGCTGCGCTCCCTCCCCCGCTTGCGGGGGAGGGTTGGGGAGAGGGTGTCTCAGCAATCGAGAACCCCCGAGCGAGAAGAGCCCCCACCCGGCCTCCCCCGCAAGCGGGGGAGGTGAAGCAAGAAAGCTCAGCGCTTGTTGCGGACGGGAACGTCCATGTCCTCGATCTTCAGCTCGCGCACCGGCTCGAGCACGGCCCAGGCGACGTTCGGATCGACCTTGACCTTGAAGTGATACATGCTCTGGAGCGCCTGATGGTCGTCTTTCCGGAACACCATCTTGCCCTTCGGCGTGTCGAACTCCAGGCCTTCCATCGCGGTGATCAGCTTCTCGGTGTCGGTCGACTTCGCCTTGGTGACGGCGGCGACGACGGACATCGCGGCGGCGAAGCCGCCCGCGGTGAAGAAGTCCGGCGGCGCGTTGAAGCGCTTCTGGTGCTCGGCGACCAGCCAGTCGTTCACCGGGTTCTTCGGGATCTCGTAGAAGTAATAGGTGGCGCCTTCCATGCCGGGCAGGCCCTTGTAGGCGGCGAGCGCCGGCAGGATGTTGCCACCGGTGGAGAGCTCGATGCCGTAGCGCTTCGGATCCATGTCCTGGAGCTTGGCCAGCGGATTGCCGGCGCCGGCCCAGATCACCCAGATCACCTTGCGGCCCGGCTTGTCCTTCAGCGCGTCGAACAGGCGCTGGCCGACCGCGGTGAAGTCGGTGGTCGAGGTCGGGGCATATTCTTCGGCGGCGAGCGTCGCGCCGGTCTTGGCAAGCGCCTCCTTGAAGGCGGCGACGCCGTCGCGGCCGAAGGCATAGTCCTGCGCCAGCGTTGCGACGGTGACGCCCTGCTTGCCGATCGCGACCGCATTCGAGATCGCGTCCTGCGAGGAGTTGCGCGCGGTGCGGAAGATGTAGCGATTCCACTTCTCGCCGGTAATCTGGTCCGCGACCGCCGGCTCGACGATCAAGATCTTCTTGTTCTCCTCGGCGACCGGGAGAATGGCAAGCGCTGCGGCCGACGATGTCGTGCCGATCGCGATATCAGCCTTGTCGTCCTGATAGGCTTCCGCGAGCGCTGCCTTGGAGAGATCGGGCTTGCCCTGGTCGTCCTTGGTGATGACGACGATCTTGCGGCCGTCGAGCGTCATGGTGCCCTTGGTGGCGTACTCAAAACCCATCTGCAGGCCGGTCTCGGTCTGCTTGGCGTAGGCCTCGAGCGGACCGGTCTTGCCGTAGATCAGCGCGACCTTGAGGTCGTCGGCCCGAGCGGAGGTGCCCGCGGCGAGGGCGAGGATGGTTGTTGTTATGATGAGTGATCGACGCACGATGGTCCCTCCTGATTCAAAGTTTCTCGGTAACAGCGAGTTGCACAACGTTACGAACATTGCAATTCATCCTTCCGGCGGACTGCGCCGGCACATGAGCATGCATCATTTTTAGGCCTGCCGTGTCACGCGCGTGTCGCCTGATGCGGCGGGTCTGCCGGCAGACTCGATCTGCCGCCAGTCCGACTGCGCCTCTTCCGCGCTCTCGAAGATGTGCGGCGCGACGCCGCGCTTCTCCAGGGCTTCGCCGAGCTTGATGCGCAGGAAGCCGGACGTGGTGTAGCGCGACACGCCGGAATAGAAGCGATCGACCAGGCTGCGCACCATGGCCGAATAGTCGTCCATCAGCTCCGGCAGGATCGAGAAGTTGTCGTAGTTGACGATGGCGTAGACCCGGCGGCCGAGCGGGGCGAGCTTCGCCTCGACGAGGGCTGCGATCGCATCGATCTCGGCCTTGCTGCGCAGCGGATATCGTTCCAGGTTGACGAAGAACAGGTTCTGCTGCTCGTCGAGCGTGAAGCGCTGGTCGAGCGGAATGGTCAGCAGCCGCTCGCGCAGGTCCATGGGGCCGTCGCGGAAGATGCGGGTGTCCATCAGGATAGGGTCGCGCGGGATCAATGGCTTGAAATCCATCAGGCGCAGGATGTCGCGCTCGATGTCGATGCCGGGCGCTATTTCCATGAGCTCGAGCCCGTCGGGCCGCAACGCGAAGACGCAGCGCTCGGTGACATAGAGCACGCGCTGCCCCCGTGCCGCGGCGAAGGGGCCGCTGAAGGTGACGTGCTCGACGCTGTTGACGAATTTGCGCGACCTCGCCTCGTCGAGGATGGCGAGCTTTCCGTCGTTCACCGCAATGCGCTGCTTGCCGGCGCCGAACGTGCCGACGAAGACGACCTCCTTGGCGTTCTGGCTGATGTTGATGAAGCCGCCGGCGCCCGCGAGCTTCGGCCCGAACTTGCTGACATTGAGGTTGCCGGCGCGATCGACCTGGGCGAGCCCGAGGAAGGCGGCATCCAGGCCGCCGCCGTCGTAGAAGTCGAATTGATAAGGCTGGTCGATCACCGCCTGGGTGTTGATCGCCGCGCCGAAATCGATCCCGCTCGCCGGAATGCCGCCGATCACGCCGGGCTCCGCCGTCAGCGTGATGAGATCGATGATCCGCTCTTCATTTGCGACCGAAGCGATCCCTTCGGGCATGCCGATGCCGAGATTGACCACGCTATTGGCCTTGAGCTCGAGCGCGGCGCGCCGGGCGATGATCTTGCGCTCGCTGACCGGCATCACGGGCAGGGAGGCGGCGCGGACCCGGATCTCGCTCGAGAAGGCCGCATTGTATTGCGTGCCGAAGGTCTGCCAGTGGTTCTCAGGTCTCGCCACGACGACGCA
Source organism: Bradyrhizobium sp. B025 (assembly GCF_042257955.1). NCBI lineage: Bacteria > Pseudomonadati > Pseudomonadota > Alphaproteobacteria > Hyphomicrobiales > Nitrobacteraceae > Bradyrhizobium > Bradyrhizobium sp. B025. The sequence continues at coordinate 228,743 of NZ_CP170150.1, forward strand.
ATCGACGAGGATGCCGGGAATCTTGACCTGGCGCGGATTGAGGCTGCCGCTCTCGGCAACGCGCTCGACCTGGGCGATGACGATGCCGCCGGAATTATGCGCCGCCATGGCGATCGCGAGCGCCTCCAGCGTCAGCGCCTCCTTCTCCATGGTGAGATTGCCGTCGGGATCGCCCGTCGTGGCGCGGATGATCCCGACTTGAATCGGAAACGTCCTGTAGAGCAGGCATTCTTCGCCGCCGATCTTGATCAGCTCCACCATGTCCTCGGTGGTGCGCGCATTCAGCTTGCCGCCGCCATTGCGGGGGTCGACGAAGGTGCCCATGCCGACGCGGGTGATGTGGCCGGGCCGGCGCGCGGCGATGTCGCGGAACAGATGCGTGATGACGCCCTGCGGCAGGTTATAGGCCTCGATCTGATTGGCGATCGCAAGCTGCTGGAGCTTCGGGGCAAGGCCCCAGTGCCCGCCGATCACGCGCCGGACCAGGCCTTCATGCGCGAAATGATTGAGGCCGCGATGCTTGCCGTCGCCCTGGCCGGCCGCGTAGACGAGCGTCAGATTGCGCGGCTTGCCCTGCGTGTAGGGCGCATCGCCCTCGTGTGAGAGATAGAGCTCCTCCAGTGCGATCGCGATCTCCTCGGCAAAGCCGATGCCGACGAAGCCGCCGGTCGCGACGGTGTCGCCGTCGCGGATCAGCATGACCGCTTCGGCCGCCGTGACGACCTTGCCTTTCTCGGAATTGCGCAGATAGGGCAGAGCTGGATGATGGCTCACGGCGTTCCTCCCGATCCCTGGACGGTATGCCGTCGTTGCTGTGCGTCGATCCTAGCGCGGGGAGCAGGCCCGGAACAGGCTGCTCCTCGCGACAAGAGGTATCGTCAGGACGTTCAGGACTGCACTATCTTGCGTGTTTCGGTGGCGAAATAGACCGACACGACGGTGATGATCGCCAGCGCGATCATGTAGAGCGAGATCGGCCAGGTCGCCGGCGCGTACGCCGTCATCAATCCCGTCGCGATCAGCGGCGACAATGCGCCGGCGAAGATCGAGGCGAGGTTGTAGCCGAGCGAGACGCCGCTATAGCGCACCTTGGTGCCGAACAGCTCCGACAGGAAGCTCGCCTGCGGGCCGTACATCGCGGCGTGACCGACGGCGAGGCCGAGCACGATCGCGATCCAGGCATATTGCGGGTTCTTGGTCGAAAGCAGCATGAACAGCGGGAACGACATCAGCGCCGAGAACACCGCGCCGAAGATGTAGATCGGCCGCCGCCCGAGCCGGTCGGAGAGCGCGCCGAAGGCGGGAATGGTGAAGGTCTCGATCGCCGCGCCGATCAGCACGCCGTTGAGCATGTCCTGCTTGTTCATGCCGAGCGATTGCGTCGCATAGGCGAGCACGAAGGTCGCGTAGATGTAGAAGAAGCCGTTTTCGGCAAAGCGCGCGCCCATCGCGAGCAGGATGTTCTTGGGATACATCCGGATCGCCTCGAGGATCGGCATCTTGACCTCTTGCTTGGTGTCCTTGACCTTCTGGAACTCCGGCGATTCCGCGATGGTGAAGCGAATCCACAGGCCCACCAGCACCAGCGCGATCGAGAACAGGAACGGGATGCGCCAGCCCCAGGAAAGAAGCTGTGCGTCGGTCAGCATCGCGGACACCACCGAGAACACCAGCGTGCCGAGCACGAGACCGAGCGGCGCCCCGAGTTGCGGCCAGCTGCCGTAGAATCCCTTCTTGTCCGCGGGCGCATGCTCGACCGCCATCAGCACCGCGCCGCCCCATTCGCCGCCGAGGCCAAAGCCCTGGATCAGCCGGCAGGTCACCAGCAGGACCGCGGCCCAGATGCCGGCGGTCTCGTAGGTCGGCAGGAAGCCGATCGCCGCGGTCGCCGCGCCCATGATCAGCAGGGTCAGATAGAGCATGGTCTTGCGGCCGATCTTGTCGCCGTAGTGGCCGAACACGACGCCGCCGAGCGGACGCGCGATGAAGCCGAGCGCGTAGGTCGCGAACGCCAGCAGCGTTCCCATCATGGGGTCGAAGGTCGGGAAGAACAGCTTGTTGAAGATCAGCGCCGCGGCGGTGCCGTAAAGGAAGAAGTCGTACCACTCGATGGCTGTGCCGATCAGGCTCGCGGTGGCGACGGTCACGTGCGAGGGCTGTCTCGCCTCAAGCTGATGGACTGAGATCGCTTCACTCATCTTGCGTCCTCCCTGGTTGCGAATGCGCATGTGCAGCATGCGTCATTGTGCAGGGCGAAGAGCAAGCTCCGCGCCAGATGCCGCAGGTTTGCGCAAAATGGCTGAAAACCCAGCAGTTTCAACGCCCGCCCCGGGACAGAGCGGCAGCGCGCCGTGTCTGGAGTCCGAGACTCCGGACACGCGATGTCTCGCAACTCAGACGGATGCGGCTCCCGAGGCGAGGCCGAACTTGGCGAGCTTCTTGTAGAAGGTCGCGCGCGAGATCTGGAGCATCTTGGCGGCCTCCGAGATCTGGCCGTTGCTGGCGGCGAGCGCCTGTTCCAGCGTGTGCTTCTCGAACTCGGCCTCGGCTTCCGCATAGGGCAGGACGAGGCCGGCCGGCCGCGATGGTGCCGTGGGCACCGTCTCCGCGCCGACGGGGAGAATGCGATCGAAATCGTCGCTGGTGAGGCGTCCCGAATCGCTCAGGATCAGCGCGCGTTCCAGGATGTTGCGCAGTTCGCGGACGTTGCCGGGCCAGCCATAGCGCGCAAGCGCAGCCAGACCGCTCGGCGTGATCCTGGCATTGAGGTAGTCGCCGGATGCGCTGATGTCCTCGAGCAGCCGTCCGCAGATCTCGGGCAGGTCGTCCAGGCAGTGGCGCAGGGGCGGCAGCTCGATCGAGAGCACGTTCAGCCGGTAGTAGAGATCCGCCCGGAATGTCCCCTCGCTGACCCGCTTGTGCAGGTCGACATTGGTGGCCGCAATCACGCGCACGTCGACCCTGGTGACCTTGTCGGAGCCGAGTGGCTCGATCTCGCGCTCCTGGAGCACGCGCAGCAGCTTGGCCTGCAATTGCAGCGGCATCTCGCCGATCTCGTCGAGAAACAGCGTGCCCCCGTCGGCGATCCGGAATTTTCCGTCGCGACCCTTGCGGTCCGCGCCGGTATAGGCGCCCGGCGCGGCGCCGAAGAACTCCGATTCGATCAGCGTATCCGGGATCGCCGCGACGTTGACGCTGACGAACGGCTTTTCGGCGCGGGCGGAGGCGTTGTGGATGGCCTGCGCCAGCATCTCCTTGCCGGTGCCGGTCTCCCCGGTGAGCAGAACGGTGACGCTCTGGCGCGCGGCGCGCGCTGCAAGCTCCTTGGCCTGTGCGATGCCGGCGGTTGCACCGACATAGTCGTCGAAAGTGAACCGGGCGGCGCGCGCATGCGACAATTGCCGCCGCGCCAGCCGCAAGTCGTTCTCGAGCTGGGCGACGCGACCGAGCAGTGGCTTCAAGCCCTCGAGGCGGTCGTAAAGTACGAAGCCGATCGCGCCGATGATATTCCCCTTCTCGTCCTCGATCGGCATGCGGGTCACGACGAGTTGCTCGCCGCCGAGCTCCATGATGTCGAGGATGATCGGTTCACCCGTTTCCACGACCCTGCGCATCAGGCTGTTGGGGATGACCTCCTCGATCGGGCGGCCGAGCGCCTCGGATTCGTGCGAGAGGCCCATCGCAGTGACGTATTTTTCGTTGACATACACCACGCGTCCGCTGCGATCGATCGCGATGGCGCCCTCGCACAGATGCTCCAGCCGCTCGAACAGCGTCTCCATGGCGCGTGCGCGGATATAGGCGGGATCGCTGACGACGGAAGAGGGACCGGACATGGCGTGCCTCGCGGGAAGCCCGCCTGTTTATTACCAAAAGGGCAGCAATTTCAAAGGGGAGAATTGGCGCTGGCTTCGCGACCCATTCTCGGTCGTCGTCCTGGACAAGCGAGCAAAGCGAGCGCCGATCCAGGACCCATTACCCTAGGGAGCTGTTTGGCGAAGACTCGTGGTCACCATCCCGCGCCACGACACCCGCCTGGGGTAATGGGTCCTGGCTTTCGCCAGGACGACGGCGGTGTTTGTTGCGCCGCTGCCGCCCTACCGCCGATAACCGCCCGCCCGCGAATAGCCCTGTCGGTTCTGCTGCATCGGGCGGCTGGCCACGTTGGCGCGGGACTCGCTGGCGACGGGTGTTGCGAGCTTCAGCTCCTCCAGGAAGATCGGCCGCGAGAAATAATAGCCCTGCGCGTAGCGGATCTTGGTCGCGGCCTGGAGGTAGGCGAGCTCCTCGTAGGATTCGAGGCCCTCGGCGATCACGGTCATGCCGAGCGCTTCGCTCAAGGATTCGATCGCGCGCAGGATGCCCTGGCTGCGCGGCCGCTTATGGATGTCGGTGATGAAGGAGCGGTCGATCTTGATCTCGTCGGCCGTGATGTCGGCGAGCGCCGAGAGCGAGGAATAACCGGTGCCGAAATCGTCGATCGAGATGCCGACGCCGAGCTTGCGGAACATCGGCAGGATTTCCGACTGGAAATGGCTTTTGGCGACGAAGGCCTCTTCCGTCAGCTCGATCATGAAGCGTTGGGGAAAGCCAGTGTTGTCCAGCGCCTGCGCGAAGCTGCGCATGAACTCGGGATTGCCGGCCTGCCTGGCGGCGACGTTGATGCTGATGGAGGCGTCCGCGCCGAACGTGTCGTTGATCAGGTCGATCGACTTGACGATCTCGGCGAGCACGAGATGGGTCAGCTCGTCGATCAGTCCGAGCTCGCCGGCAAGGTTGATGAACGAGCCCGGCGCCTGGATCACGCCTTCGTCGTCGCGCAGCCGCACCAGGGCCTCGATGCCCTTCACGGCCTGCGTGCGGATGTCGACCTTGGACTGGAACGCGCAGCAGAAGCGCTTCTCCAGGATGGCGAGCCGCAGCGACTGCTCGATCTTGGTGCGCGCCAGCGCCTCGCGCTCCATGCTGGCGTCGAAGAAGGCGGCCGATCCCTTGCCGTCGTTCTTGATGCGGTACATCGCGATGTCGGCGTTCTGACGCAGCATCTCGAAGCTGCTTCCGTGATCGGGATAGAGGCTGATGCCGACCGAGGTCGAGGCGAAGACCTCCGAATGGTCGATGAAGAACGGCGCGGTCAGCCGCTCCAGCGTCGCTTGCATGAATTCGGCGACTTCCTCCTGGCCCTGGATCGGGGAGAGCAGCAGCAGGAATTCGTCGCCCGAGATGCGCGACAGCATGTCGGAATCGCGCAGGTCGCGCCCGAGCCGCTTCGCCAGCTCGACCAGCAGCGCATCGCCGACGGCGTGGCCGTAATAGTCGTTGATGTGCTTGAAATTGTCGACGTCGAGAAAGGCGAGCGCGAAGCGCTCGCCGCCGCCATCGCGCGCGAGCAGGTTGTTGGCGCGGTGCTCGATCACGCGCCGCGAGGGCAGGCCGGTCAGCTCGTCGAAATAGGCCGAGCGGAACAGCTGGTCCTCGAAATTCTTCTGCTCGGTGATGTCGGAGGAGGCGGAGATCAGGAGCTCGCGTCCGGCGAGGCGAACGGGGCGATGGGTCGTGAGCAGCACCTGGCGCGCCGCGCCGTCGTGCAGGGCTTCCTCGGTGACGACCGCCTGGCCGGCGCTCAGCGCCCGGCGGCAGGCTTCCCGGCGCGGCGTCAGATCGGGCGAGGGACGGCTGTCGTCCATGCCGAGCTGCGCCGCTGCGGCATCGTTAACCAGCAGAAGCTCGCCATGGGCGTCCTGAACGGTCAGGCCGGCCGGCAGCATTCTAACGATTTCCTTGAGGAATCCGAGTTCGGCTTCGCTCGCGCCGGAATATCTGTTGTCGTTCATAGAAGTCATGAATCTTGTTGTTTCAGCGCGCCTTTGCAATGGGCGCGATCTTGCGTGGTTCCCTCTTAAGTTCGGTTAAGGGGTCCGGAGAAATACGGTGGTGTCTTGCGGCGATGCGGCACGCGCGCCGATCGTCATTAACAGAGGGTCAATGCGCCCAGCGAAATCGCGAGCGGAGCGCGCGGGTCTGCTTTCGCTTTAGCGGCTTTCGCCTTGGGGGATGCGGCATTGCATGATGCAATGCAGCCCGGTCTTCAGATACGAGATCTCGGTCCTGCCATCGAAGGCGGAAAGCGCCGATTTCAGCAGCTTGGTGCCGAAGCCAGGCTCGGACACCTTGTCCACGGTTGGCCCCTCGGTCTCGTCCCAGGTGATGGTCAGGCGATCGTCGCTGACGGTCCACGACACCTGCAGCAGACCGCGCGGCGCAGAGAATGCGCCGTATTTGCCTGCATTGGTGGCGAGCTCGTGAAACATCAATGACAGCGTGACCGCGAGCTTCGCCGGCAGGAACAGCCGGTCGCCGTTGAGGGTGAAGCGGACGTGGCCGTAGGGGCCGAGCTCCGAGATCAGGAGATCGCGGATGTCGCAGCCGGCCTTGTCGATCCGCGAGATCAGATCGTCGGTTGCGGCCAGCGATCGCAGCCGCGGATCGACCCGGGCCCAGACCTGCGGCTGGTCATGCAGCACCTGGTGAATCACGGCGTGCACTGTCGAGAGCTTGTTCTTCAGCCGGTGCTGGAGCTCGTCGACCAGCAGCTTGCGATAGTCTTCTTCCTCGATCAGGCGCTTGGAGATCCGGCGCTGCTCCGCCAGCATGGTGCGATAGTGCTCGACGCCCCAGATGGTCAGCGCGCTCACGGCCCAGTAGAGCGCCAGCAGGGCAAAACGCGCGCGATCGGCAAGCGCATCGCTGAAATTCACGACGACGCCGAGCACGCCGCCGACGATCGCCGTCACGATGCCGATCCGGAAGCCTCCGAACGCGGCGGCAAAGAACACGGCCGGAAAGTACGGGGTGAAGTAGACGTCGGGCCGCACTTGCGCGAGGCCCCAGCGCGCCAGCGTCGCAACGAGCAGGCAGGCCACCGCAAAGGCAATGCTCAAGCCGAGCGACGGAGGTGCCGCGCCCTGCCAGCCCTTGCGGAATTCGTCGATCAGCTTCTCCATGCGCCGCCCGGTTGCGAGGTGCGTTCGTTGCGAATGTTACGCATCTCGCCAGCGCAAGCAAAGCTTGCCTTGTCGGGAGCCGGCAGGAATAGTGACCGTCGCGGCGCCGACTGTCGCGGCGTCGTCGTCGATCGGTATCCGCCATTTGGCGTCAAGAGGTTCGAAAACAGGGACATTCCATGGGCAGGCTGGACGGAAAGGTCGCGGTGATTACGGGTGCGACAAGCGGGATCGGATTACGGACCGCTGAAGTCTTCGTTGCCGAAGGTGCCAAAATTGTGATCGCGGGGCGGCGCATACCGGAAGGCGAGGCGCTGGCGAAGCAGCTCGGGGCCAATTGCATCTTCCGCCAGACCGATGTGACGGTCGAAGCGCAGATGCAGGCGCTGATCGCGCTCGCGGTAGACAAATTCGGCCGGATCGATTGCCTGTTCAACAATGCCGGCGGGCCGGCGCAGACCGGCGGCATCGAGGGCCTCGAGGTCGAGCGCTTCGACGCGGCGATGGCGACGCTGGTGCGCAGCGTCATGCTCGGCATGAAGCACGCCGCGCCCTACATGAAGAAGCAGGGGTCCGGCAGCATCATCAACAATGGCAGCATCGCTGGCCGGCTCGCCGGCTTCTCCTCGTCGGTGGTTTACGGCGCGGCCAAGGCGGCGGTGATCCATCTCACCAAATGCGTGGCGATGGAGCTCGGCGAATCCAACGTCCGCGTCAACTCGATCTCGCCCGGCGCGATCGCGACCGGCATTTTCGGCAAGGCGCTTGGGCTGGCGACCGACGCCGCGGAGAAGACGCCGGCGGTGATGCGCGAAGTCTACAAGACCGCCCAGCCGATCCCGCGCGCCGGCGTTCCCGACGACATCGCCCATGCCGCGGTGTTCCTGGCGAGCGACGAATCCAGCTTCATCAACGGCCACGACCTCGTCATCGACGGCGCCATCACCGGCGGCCGCAACTGGAGCCAGCAGCAGCAGGGCTACGTGGCGCTGCGCAAGGCGTTCGATCAGGGGGCGTAGCGAGGGATTTTCTGTCGTCATTCCGGGGCGATGCGAAGCATCGAACCCGGAATCTCGAGATTCTCAGGTGCGCAATTGCGCACCATAGCTCGCACTTCGTGCGCCCGGAATGACGGCGTACCAATTCACACCGCCTTCACCCGCACCTTCAACCCGTCCCGCGGCTTCGGGATCGGCCACATCTGCCAGTCCGGCTTGTAGCCCGGCTCCAGCGACACCTCGATGTTCTGCAGGAAGTGCCGGGCAAAGCATTTGGCCTGCATGTAGGCGAAGTGCAGGCCGAGGCACATATGCGCACCGCCGCCGAACGGCACCCAGGCGAAGCGGTGGCGGCCACGCTGGGCCTCCTCGGTGAAGCGCAGCGGATCGAAGCGGTCCGGCTCCGGCCAGATGTCCTTCATGTGATGCGTATAGAGCGGATTGACGCCGACCGCGGTGCCGGCGGGAATCCTGAAACCCTTGAAGGTGAAGTCGCGCATCGCGCGGCGCGGCATCGACGGCACCGGCGGCTTGATCCGCAGCGCTTCCTTGAACGCCATTTCGGACAGCGGCATCTTCTCGAGATCGTCGAAGCTGCTTGGCGCGCCCGGGGCGAGCCCGAGCGCCAGAACCTCGGCGCGCAGCCTGTCCTGCCAGTCCGGGTTTGCGGCGAGCTCGCCGATGAAGGAGGTGAGCGACGAGGTCAGCGTGTCGTGCGCCGCCATCATCAAAAAGCTCATGTGGTCGATGATGTCCTGCTCCGACAGCAGCGCACCGTCCTCATGGGTGGCGCGGCAGAGCTGCGAGAACAGATCATCGCCGCCGTGATTGCCGCGGCGGAGCGGAATCTGCTGGCGGAAATAGGCGACGATGCGCTTGCGGCCCGCGACACCGCGCGCCATCTGCGTGCCGGGCAGGGGACGGCGGATCGGTGCGACGGCGGCCGCGACCATGTCGACGAAGGCGCGGTTGATCTCGTCGACCTCCGGCCCGATATCGGCGCCGAGAAAGGACGCGGCGGCGAGATCGAGTGTGAGCTGCTTCATCGCCGGATAGAGCTGCATCTCGCCGGGCTTGGCCTTCCACTGCGCGACGCGCGCGGAAATGCCGCGGTCGAGATCGCTGAGATAGGATTTCATCGGTCCGGACTTGAACGCGACCGACAGCGCCTTGCGGTGCAGCCGGTGCTCGTCGAAATCGAGCAGCATCAATCCGCGCGGAAACAGCAGGCCGAGCACCTTGTTCCAGCCGTGCGTCGACGAGAACAGTTTTTGCTGGTCGAACATCACGAGCTCGTTCGCTTCGGGTCCGAGCAGCACGACATTGGTCTCGCCGAAGACATGGGTGCGGTAGACCGAGCCGTATTTGGCGCCGTTCGCCTCGATATGCCCCTTGGGGTCGGCCAGCACCTGGAAGGTCTTGCCGATGACCGGCCAGCCCTCGTCGCCCGGGATGTGCGTTAGCTCGTTACGCCCCGGGGCGGTGAACTGAAGCGCAGGGGCGGCCACATTCTGCATCGACATGACGAGTGCTCCGGTTGGCTGACCGAACGGACATCGCGCGACCGCAACTTTATTGCGGCCTGCGCCAGCTGACCGGGTCAGCATAGCACAGGCCGATATCGCTTGCTTGAGATCGTGGTTACACGTGTAACGCCAACGAGCCCTACCGCTTCGCCGCTTCCTTCTGCAGATCCGGGGCGTTGACGGCGGGAATGGCGACGCGGCCGGGTCCGGTGACCTTCAGCGCTTCGGCAGCCTTCTCGTTCTCCATGATCTTGGCCATCACGGCCTGGCCGGCGCGTTCGAAGATCGCGCGGTTCTCGATCACGAATTTTTGCGACTTGCGGAGGCCATCGATATAGCCGTTGATCTCCGGCACGACATAGCGCGCGACCAGGTCCCAGCTCCGGCGCGTGTTCTCCGGGTTGGCCCAGTCGTGCACGAAGCCGATCACGGCGCCGACGCCGCCGGAGACCTGCATCACGTTCTTGATCATTTTCACGAGGTCGTCGGGCGTGCCGATGACGGAGGCGGCGCCCTCGACGAAGGCGGTCTTGTCCACGGCCTCGTCGGGCGAGGCGAATGCGGTGAGGCCCGGCCGCTGCAAGGTGCCGACATTATATTCGTTGTGCCAGCGCATCAGGCCGGCGCCGGCCTCGCGGCGGGCCTGCTCGCGGGTCTCGGCGACGTGCCAGGTCAGGAGCACGCGCCAGTCGGCGCGGTTCACCGTCGTGCCGTGCTTCCTGGCGGCATCCTCGGCGAACTGCCATTGCTGCTGGAGCGACATCAGGCCCTGTGTCGTCATCGAGCCCAGCGAGATGATGCCGATGCCGTATTTGCCGGCGAGCGTCATGCCGGAGGGCGAGATCTGCGAGGCCACCACGAACGGCATTTCCTCCTGCAAGGGCAGGAGCTGGAGCGCGGCATCGTTCATGGTGAACCAGTCGCTCTTGGCGGTGACGCGCTCGCCGTTGAACAGGCGGCGGATCACGCCGATCGCCTCGTCCTGGCGGTCGCGCTGCGTCATCGGGTCGATGCCGAGCGTGTGCGCGTCGGAGGCGAGCGCACCGGGACCGGAGCCGAAGATGGCGCGGCCGCCGGTCATGTGATCGAGCTGCACCATGCGCTGGGCGACGTTGAAGGGATGGTGATAGGGCAGCGACACCACGCCGGTACCGAGCCTGATCCGCTTGGTGCGCTCGCCGGCTGCGGCCAAAAACATCTCGGGCGAGGCGATCATCTCCCAGCCGGAGGAATGGTGCTCGCCGCACCAGAACTCGTCATAACCGAGCGCGTCGAGCTGCTCGACCAGGTCGAGATCGCGCCGGAACTGGAGCATCGGATGCTCCCCGATCGGGTGATGCGGGGCAAGGAAGGCTCCGAACTTCAGGCGCGCCATGGCGTTCTCTCCGGCTGGATTTTTTGTTTGTTGAGACGGTGAGGCTACGTGCCCGATGGCGCGAACGCAATCGCGCGATGTCCCGCGCGGCGGAATGCAGGCATGCGCTCATCTTCTCCCTCTCCCCGCGGGGAGAGGCGAAGGAAGATCACCGCGTCATCCTGTTCCACGCATCCAGGCCGGCGATCTTGTACGCCTCCGCCAGTGTCGGGTAGTTGAACGTGTTCTGGATGAAATAGTCGATGCCGCCTTTGAGGTTGAGCACGGCCTGGCCGATATGGATCAGCTCGGTAGCGCCTTCGCCGAGGATGTGCACGCCGAGCAGGCGGCGCGTCTTGGTCGAGAAGATCATCTTCATCATGCCGCTGTTCAGCCCCATGATGTGGCCGCGCGAGGTCTCGCGGAAGCGGGCGATGCCGACCTCGTAAGGAATGCCGCGCGTGCGCACCTCTTCTTCGGTGAGGCCGGCGGTCGAGATCTCCGGCACCGAATAGATGCCGTAGGGAAAGAACTCCGGCGGCGCCAGGGGCTCCATGCCGAGCGCGTGACAGGCGGCGACGCGGCCCTGCTCCATCGAGGTCGAGGCGAGGCTCGGAAAGCCGATCACGTCACCGGCCGCGTAGATGTGGGGCACGCTGGTCTGCAATGTCACGGGATCGACCGTGATGCGCCCGCGATGATCGACGGCGATGCCGGCGGCCTCGAGGTTGATGCTCGAGAACCTCGACCTCGTGATCGAGGGTTTTCTGCAGCCGGGTCGTCAGGTCGCTTGCCGCGATATCCTGCTTCACCCGGTAGGAGCGGCCGTAGAAGCCACGCTCGCGCCAGCCGGACAGATTGAGCACGGTCTCGCGCAGGGTTTTGGAGGGAATGGTGCCGGTGTGGACGGAGACGCCGCCGACCCGCCGGCCCTTCTCCACCACCAGCACCGCCTTGCCGAGCTTGGCGCATTGCACTGCGGCCCGGCGCCCCGACGGGCCCGAGCCGATCACCACCATGTCGTAGTCGTACATCGGAAGACTTCCGAACCCCGCGAGACCAGCGGGAACCGACATGCAGCAATCGGGCCAAAGCGGCAAGAAGGCGGCAAGTCCTACCTCGGAGGTAATCGCACCGATGACGCCGATCTGCGAGCATCGCGCGCAAATAAATTCCGGAAGGGCCGCGCGCCGATGCATCAAACCGTCACAAAGCAGATCGATTCGTCGCGCCGCTGGTGGGTGCTCGGCATCGTCGTCGCCGCCCAGTTCATGTTCGGCGTCGACGCCTTCATCGTGAACGTCGCCATTCCGACCATCGCCGTCGATCTGCACGCGACGCCGGCGCAGATCGAATCCGTCATCGCGATCTATCTGATCGCCTATGCCACGCTGGTCGTCACCGGCGGCAGGCTCGGCGACATCCACGGGACCAAGAACGTATTCCTGGCCGGCGTGCTCGGCTTCACCCTGACCTCGCTGTGGTGCGGGCTGGCGCAATCAGGCGCGGAGCTGATCATCGCGCGGCTGGCGCAGGGCGCCACCGCCGCGCTGATGGTGCCGCAGGTGCTGGCGACGCTGCATCTGTTGTTCACCGACGGCCAGCGCAACCGCGCCTTTGCCGTCTACGGCATTGTGCTCGGGCTTGCGGGCGCCGCGGGCTTCCTGCTCGGCGGGCTTCTCGTCACGCTCGATCTCGCCGGCACCGGCTGGCGCTCGGTGTTCTTCGTCAACGTTCCCAGCGGCCTCGTCATCGCCGGTGCCGCCTGGCGCATCATGCCGTCGGTGCCTCGCCGGGCCGGTACGAAGCTCGACATCAAGGGCAGTGTTGTGCTGTTCGCAGGGTTGTTGTGCCTGATCGGTCCGCTGCTGTTCGGGCACGATGTCGGCTGGGCGCCGTGGCTGTGGGCGGCGATGGCGATCGGCGGGGTGATCCTCGCGCTATTCCTGAAGCTCGAGCACGCAGTCGGGCGCGCCGGCGGCATGCCGCTGATCGATCTCACGCTGCTGGCGGATGCGGCGTTCCTGCGCGGCCTCGGCGCGGCCTTCTTTTTCTTCGTCGCCAATCTCTCGTTCTATCTCGTCATGACGCTGTTCATGCAGCGCGGCCTGAAGATCCCGCCGCTCGAAGCCGGCATGGCCTTCATTCCGCTCGCGTTCGCCTTCGTCGTGGCCTCGCGTCACAGCGGTGTGCGGGCGCGCCATCGCGGCACCAAGGTGTTGATCGAGGGCTGCGCGCTTCAGATTGCGGGCCTCACCGCGCTCGCGCTTGTTGTAGTCGATCTCGATGCGCCGACGCCGATCGGGCTTGCGCTCACCATGATCATCTTCGGCTACGGTCAGGGCCTGGTGATGGCGCCGCTGTCCGGCGCGGTGCTTTCCACCGTGAAGCCCGTCGCCGCAGGCTCGGCGTCCGGCATGTACGGCACCATTGCGCAGATCGGAAATGCGGCCGGAGTGGCCGCAATCGGCGCATTGTTCTTCGCGCTCGAAGCTCTGCAATCACCGCGCGCAGGATTTCTCGTCTCGCTCGCGCTGTTTGTGACATTAATAATGATCTGCGCCGCATTTCTGGCGTGGATGCGCCGCGCATCTGCACGAAGTTGAGGCATTGCGGTTAATGCGTGCGGTTTCTCCGTGAATTTCTGGTAATTGACAGCACACACACTTTTCATTTTGCAGTGCAGCAACTATCTGGTTTGGGTGGACGTTGAACGTCGCCTGCCAGGAGTTGCCGTGTCGCTTGCCAGAAATATCGATCTCTTGAGACGCCTGCCGAAGGTGGATGGTCTGCGCTTTGCCGACTTCGGCCGCAGCGCGGATGCGCCCGGTCCATTGCAAGAGGTTGCGGACTTCGGTGACAATCCCGGCAATCTTCGCATGTTCGCGTTCGCGCCGGCGCAGTTGCAGATGCCGCGCGCGCTCGTCGTCGTGCTGCATGGCTGCGGACAGACCGCAGCGGCTTACGATCTCGGCGCGGGCTGGTCGACGCTCGCACGGCACTACGGCTTCGCGCTGCTGATGCCCGAGCAGCAGCGCGCCAACAACGGCAACACCTGCTTCAACTGGTTCAATCCGGAAGACACTGCGCGCGACAGCGGCGAGGCGCGCTCGATCCGCGAGATGATCGCGCATATGGTCAAGACGCACCGCATCGATCCCAGGCGCGTCTTCATCACCGGCCTCTCCGCCGGCGGCGGCATGACGTCCGTGATGCTCGCGACCTATCCGGAAGTCTTCGCGGCCGGCGCGGTGATCGCAGGCCTGCCCTATGGCATCGCCTCGAATTTGCGCGAGGCGCTGGACGGCATGTTCCATTCGCCGGCGCGTCCCGCGCGCGAGCTCGGCGATCTCGTGCGCAACGCTTCCGATTATCGCGGCCCCTGGCCGAAGATGTCGGTGTGGCACGGCAGTGCCGACCGCACCGTCAATCCCGGCAATGCCAACGAGATCGTCAAGCAGTGGCTCGACCTGCACGACCTGCCTGACGTGCCGATGGCCGAGACCAATGTCGACGGCTATCCGCGCCAGGCCTGGTGGAACAAGGACGGCGAGACGCTGGTCGAGTCCTACGCCATCACCGACATGGCGCACGGCACGCCGCTCGGGCTAGCCGACAACGACCAGCGCTATGGCGTCGAAGGCGCGTTCCTGATCGAGGCCGGCATCTCCTCGTCCTACCACATCGCAAAGTTCTTCGGCCTGACCGGCTGGATTCCGGACGCGGCGAAGAAGAAGGCGGAGGCAAAGCCTGGAGCGCCGAAGCCGGCGCTGACGCCAGCGCCGCATCTGGCCCGCTCGATCCGCGACGCGGTCGCCGAACCGCCGGCCGAGCCGAAGCGCGAGGACGCCCGCGGCTTCGACCTCGGCCAGATCATCACGCGCGCGCTCACCGCCGCGGGGTTGATGAAGTAGCTCAGCCCTCGCGCGTCGTCCCGGATCTGCGCTTACGCTTGTCCGGGACGACAGCTGAGTTTGTGGCGACGCCGGTGCATCGCTGAATAGAGCTTACATCTCGCCGGTGATGAACGGATTGGTCATCCGCTCCTGGCCGATGCTCGAGCCGGCGCCATGGCCGCAAATGAAGCCGACATCGTCGCCGAGCGGCAACAGCTTGGTCTTGATCGAGCTGATCAGCGTGGCGTGACTGCCGCCGGGCAGGTCGGTGCGGCCGACGGAGCCTGCGAACAGGACGTCGCCGACATGAGCGAAACGTAATTCCTTGTTGAAGAACGCCACGCTGCCGGGCGAATGGCCGGGGCAGTGCAGAATGTCGAACTGCAAGCCGCCGATCAACACGGTGTCGCCCTCCTCTAACCAGCGGTCCGGCGCGAAGTTGCGCACCCCGGTCATGCCGAAGCGCGCGCCGCTCTCCACCACATTGTCGAGCAGGAACTTGTCGGCCTGATGCGGTCCCTCGATCGGCACCTTCAGCGCATCGCGCAATTCCGCGGCGCCGCCGACATGGTCGATATGGCCGTGGGTCAGCCAGATCTTCTCCACGGTGACGCCGGTCTGCTTGATCGCGTCCAAAATCTTCGGCACGTCCCCGCCGGGGTCGATCACCACGGCCTTCTTGCCGGGTTCGTCCCAGATGATGGTGCAGTTCTGCTCGAACAGCGTCACGGGGACGATGATCGCGCCGGCCTTGGCTTGCGAGGACTCTTGCGAGGATCCTTGGGTATCATTTTGCTCGGTCATGGCGCCACAATGCCGATTTTTGCCATGCCGCCAAGCAAAAGATTCTTGAGATTCTTGGCCCGGCCCCGGAACAGCCGCCTCGGCCGTCACACGGCCGTCCCAATTGGCCTGCTGGTTTGAACCGGGGCGTTGCTTCCGCGTTCTCTCGCGCGAGGCGGATTTTCGGGTGGGTTCTCCGACATGGCACAGGGCGAGGTGAATTGGTGGCGCGACGGCATCTTCTACCAGGTCTATCCGCGCTCGTTTCAGGACAGCGACGGTGACGGCGTTGGCGATCTCGCCGGCATCTTGCGGCGGCTGCCTTATGTGAAGTCGCTCGGCGTCGACGCGATCTGGCTGTCGCCGATCTTCCCTTCGCCGATGGCCGATTTCGGCTACGACATTTCCGACCATACCGGCATCGATCCGCTGTTCGGCACGATGGCGGATTTCGACGCGCTGCTCACGGCCGCGCATGAGCATGGTCTCAAGCTGATCCTCGACCTCGTGCCCAACCACACCTCGGACCAGCATCCCTGGTTTGTCGAGAGCCGGTCCTCGCGCGACAATCCCAAGCGCGACTGGTACGTCTGGCGCGATCCGGCGCCCGATGGCGGCGTGCCGAACAACTGGCTGTCCGAGTTCGGCGGCAGCGCGTGGCAGTTCGACGAGACGACGGGTCAATATTACTATCACGCCTTCCTCGCCCAGCAGCCGGACCTCAACTGGCGCAACCCAGACGTCCGCGCGGCGATCTACGACGCGATGCGGTTCTGGCTGGACAAGGGCGTCGACGGCTTTCGCGTCGACGTGATCTGGCACCTGATCAAGGACGCCGAATTCCGCGACAATCCGCCCAATCCTCACTACGTCGAGGGCCGTCCGCCGAACGAGAAGATCCTGACGCAATATTCCACCGACCAGCCGGAGGTGCACGACGTCATCGCCGAGATGCGCCGCGTCACCGATGCCTATCGCGCCCGCGTGCTGATCGGCGAGATCTATCTGCCGCTGCACCGGCTGATGGCCTATTACGGCAACGACCTCACCGGCGCGCAGATGCCGTTCAACTTCGCGCTGCTCTCGACGTTCTGGAGCGCGCGCTCGATCGAGACGATCATCGACGACTACGAGAAGGCGCTGCCGAAAGGCGCCTGGCCGAACTGGGTGCTTGGCAATCACGACCGCCCGCGCGTCGCCAGCCGCGTCGGGCCCGAGCAGGCCCGCGTCGCCGCCATGCTGCTGCTGACGCTGCGCGGCACGCCGACGCTCTATTACGGCGACGAGATCGGCATGCATCAGCTCGCGATCGCGCCCGAGGATGTGCGCGATCCCTTCGAGAAGAACGTGCCCGGCATCGGCGTCGGCCGCGACGGTTGCCGCACGCCGATGCAGTGGGATTCCTCGAACTTCGCCGGCTTCTCGAACGTCAGGCCGTGGCTGCCGCTGCCTGAGGATCATATCCACGAAAATGTCGTCAATCTCGAAGCCGACACGCGCTCGATCCTCAGCCTGTACAGGCGGCTCATCGTGCTGCGAAAGAGCAGCCCGCCCCTGGTGGCCGGCAACTATCATCCGATCGCGGCGCAGGGCGATCTCCTGATCTACCGCCGCGAGGCCGAGGGCAGGGCGGTGATCGTGGCCCTCAATCTCGGCCCCGACCCGATCGCCGTCACCACCAGCGCGATCCGCTTCGGCAGCGAGATCCTGCTGTCGACGTTCCTGGATCGTGAGGGTGAGCGGCTGGAAGGGGTGCTGGATCTGCGCGGCAATGAGGGCGTGATCGTCGCGCCGCCCTAAAAAGTAGGGCGAGGCGATAGCGTCATTCTCCAACGTCGTCCTGGACAAGCGAAGCGCAGATCCAGGACCCATTACCACAGGACGCAGTGTGGCGGAGGCTGGTGGTTATCAGCTCACGCGCCAACGACCTCTTGGGGTAATGGGTCCTGGCTTTCGCCAGGACGACGGCGGAGTGTGTGGATGCACCTACCCCGGATGCTTGTTACCCGCAGTATCCTCATCGATATCGCTCCGCTTCAGTAAATAATCCAACCCGCCGACCCGATACCAGCGATAGCCATACGGCTCCAGGACGACGCGGTGCTGGCCGCGCTTGTCGGCGTGGCTGTGGTCTTCCGCGAGCAGATTGATCAGGTGCGCGCCGGCATCATCAGGCAGCCCCGTCGAGAACGCGATCTCGCGTGGCTTCTCATCGAGATTGTGCACGAACAGCACCGAATTGTTGCGCCAGTCATAGCGCATGATGAAGACAGCCGGATCACGCGTCGCAATGATCGCGAAATTGCCCCAGCCGATCTCCGGCACCTCCTTGCGCATGCGGACGATGCGTTCGGTCCAGTTCAGCATGGAATTGGCATCGCGCCGCTGCTTGGCGACGTTGACGTGCGGAAAGCCATAAGGGCCCTTGTCGATGACGGGACAGGCCGGCTTGTCGTTCTTGGTGAAGCCGCCATGCGGCTCGGTCGACCATTGCATCGGCGTGCGCGCGCAATTGCGCTCCGGCAATGAGAGATCGTCGCCCATCCCGATCTCGTCGCCATATCGGATCACGGGCGTTCCCGGCAGCGTGCACATCAGGCTGTAGGCAAGCTCGAGCCGCCTGCGGTCGCCGCCGAGCATTGGCGCGAGGCGGCGGCGGATGCCGCGGTCGTAGAGCTGCATGTCCTTGTCGGGGCCGAAGCTCTTGAACACGGTGTCGCGCTGTGCCGGGGTCAAGCGCCCGAGATCGAGCTCGTCGTGATTGCGCAGGAACAGGCCCCATTGCGCCGAGGCCGGCCGCGGCTTGGTCGCCTTCAGCGCCTTTGCCAGCGGTCGCGAGTCGGCCGACGCCAGCGCATAGAACAGATGCTGGTTGACGTGGAAGTTGAACATCATGTGCATGCGGTCGGCATCGCGGCCGAAATATTCCATGTCGGTTTCCGGCAGCACATTGGCTTCGGCGAGGATTATGGCGTCACCCTGGCGCCATTGCAGGAATTCGCGGAACGCGCGCAGCATGTCGTATTGCTCGACCGGCTTCTTCACCTTGGCGCCCTTGGTCGCAATCACGAAGGGCACGGCGTCCATGCGGAATCCGGAGACGCCGAGCTGGATCCAGAAGCCCATGATCTTCAAAATCTCGGCCTGCACGTGCGGGTTCGAGGTGTTGAGGTCGGGTTGAAAATCGTAGAAGCGATGAAAATACCAGGCGCCGGCGTCCTTGTCGCGCGTCCAGGTCGATTTCTGCACGCCGGGAAACACCATGCCCTTGTTGGCATTGGCGGGCTTCGTGTCGGACCAGACGTACCAGTCGCGATAGGGCGAGTTCTTGTCGCGCCGCGCTTCCTTGAACCAGCGATGCTGGTCCGAGGTGTGGTTGACGACGAGGTCGATGATGATGCGGATGCCGCGCTGCTTGCAGCCATGGGCGAACTCGACGAAGTCGCCGAGCGTGCCGTAGCGGGAATCGACGCTGTAATAGTCGGCGATGTCGTAGCCGTCGTCGCGGCCGGGCGAGGTCTGGAACGGCATCAGCCAGATTGTGGTTATGCCGAGGCCGTGCAGATAGTCGAGCCGCCGCAACAGGCCCTTGAAGTCGCCGACGCCGTCGCCGTCGGCATCCATATAGGTGCCGACGGACAGGCAGTAGATCACGCCGTTCTTGTACCAGAGATCGTCGATCATGCGCGAGCGGCCTCACAGGTCCCGCCGGGGTGCGGCGGCTGCGTGATAAGTGCGAGGGCAGGGGGAGGTTCCTGCGCCACCGTCGTCCCGGGCTCGCGCCAGGTGGCGCGCCCCGGAATGACGGGTGGAATGGAATCGGCTATCCTCACCCCATGGACAGCAGCGCCCGCAACATCGCCCTCGTGCCGCCGCCGGACCGCCGCCAATCCGAGACGGCGCTGGCGATCGCGCGCGGCACGGCGCGGCTGCTGCGCTCGCTCGGATTTTCCTGCATCAGCGAACTGCCGCTACCGTCGGGCCGGCGCGCCGATCTGGTGGCGCTGAACGAGCGCGGCGAGATCTGGATCGTCGAGATCAAGTCGTCGGTCGAGGATCTGCGCGCAGATCAGAAATGGCACGAATACCGCGCCCATTGCGACCGGCTGTTCTTCGCCTTCACGCAGGACCTGCCGTGCGAGATCTTTCCGCAAGACACCGGCCTCATCATCGCCGACGCCTATGGCGCGCATCTGCATTGCGAGGCGCCCGAGCACAAGATCGCGGCCGCCACGCGCAAGCAGATGACGGTGCGTTTTGCGATGGCGGCGGCTTTGCGGATCAACCGGCTGGTCGATCCGCAGGGGCACGCGGATTTCTGGGAATGAGTCCGTAGGATGGGTAGAGCGAAGCGAAACCCATCACTTTCGGTCAGGTAAGCAAGGCGGTCAGGTAAGCAAGGAAGGTGGGTTTCGCTTCGCTCTACCCACCCTACGAAACCGTTACCGCGGCGCGCGCTTGGCCAAAATGCGCTGCAACGTCCGGCGGTGCATGTTGAGCCGCCGCGCCGTTTCCGAGACGTTGCGGTTGCACATCTCGTAGATGCGCTGGATGTGTTCCCAGCGGACGCGATCGGCGGACATCGGGTTGGTCGGCAGCTCGGATTTCTCTGCGCTGGTCGACAGCAGCGCGGCGACGACGTCGTCGGCATCGGCCGGCTTGGAGAGATAATCGATCGCGCCCATCTTCACCGCGGTCACCGCGGTGGCGATGTTGCCATAGCCGGTCAGCACGATCGCGCGTGCATCCGGGCGCTTCTTCTTCAGCGCCGAGACCACGTCGAGGCCGTTGCCGTCCCCGAGGCGCAAATCAACCACGGCGAATGCCGGCGCCGCCTTGCCGATCTGCGCGAGACCGTCCGAGACGGTGTCGCACGATGTCACCGCAAAGCCGCGCGTCTCCATCGCGCGCGACAAGCGCTCCAGAAACGGCTTGTCGTCCTCCACGATGAGAAGCGAGCGGTCGGTCTGTTCGTTCAGTTCGGCGATGGCGTTCAAGGTTTTGTCCTCTCTCTGCACATCCACATATGGCGTCGCAAACGGGCGGCGCCAAGGCCGCCAATAGTCGATCAGTCGGCCTGTGCGACGCAAGGTCGCGGCCTATCCTATTGTTTCTTCAAGCGTCTCGATAGCCTCAAAACGCTGTCGCGGCCACGTTATCTGGACCACCGCGCCGTGTTCCGGAAAGATCCGGTTGGTAAACGAGACCTTGGCGCCGGTGCGTTCGAGCAGGGTGCGCGCGATGAACACGCCAAGCCCGAGGCCGCGCCGTTCGCCGCCGGCGTCATCCGGGGTGCGCCGCCGCGACAGATAGGGCTCGCCGATCCGGTTAAGGATATCGGGCGGAATGCCGGGGCCGTCGTCGGAGATCAGGAGCTCGATCGTGTCCTTGTTCCACCAGGCGTTCACCTCGACGGTGGTGTGGGCGAAATCGACTGCGTTCTCGACGATGTTGCCGACGCCGTAGAGGATCGCCGGGTTGCGCGAGCCGACCGGCTCGGCGAAGGCGGCCACCGCGATCCGCACCTTGATGTCGACGCCGAAATCGCGGTGCGGGGCCACCACCTCCTCGATCAGCTCCGACAGCTTCATGCGGTCGAACGGCGCGCCGGTGGAGGAGAGCTGGGTGATCTTGCTGAGGATGTCGCGGCAACGCTGCGTCTGCTCGCGCAGGGTTTTCAAATCGGCGGCAAAGATCGGGTCCTTCACCGTCTTTTCCAGCTCGCGCGAGATCAGGAAGATCGTCGCGAGCGGCGTGCCGAGCTCGTGCGCGGCCGCGGCGGCGAGGCCGTCGAGCTGGGTCAGATGCTGCTCGCGCGTCAGCACCAGCTCGGTCGCGGCGAGCGCATCCGCAAGCTTGCGCGCCTCCTCGGTGACCTGGAACGAGTAAAGGCTGGTGACGCCGATCGCGAGCACGATCGAGAGCCAGACGCCGACGAGATAGATCGGCGGCAGCACCAGCGGATCGTCGGAATCCCAGGGCAGCGGCAGGTGGAAGAAGAACAGGACCGAGGCGCAGGCGACCGCCAGCACGCCAAGCCCGAAGGTGAAGCGGGCCGGCAGCGCGGTTGCCGAGATCAGCACCGGTGCGAGGAACAGGAACGAGAACGGGTTCTGGAGCCCGCCGGTGAAGAACAACAGGCCGGCCAGCTCCACGATGTTCAGCGCAAGCAGTCCGGCCGCCTGCATCGGCTCCAGCCGCTGCAGCGGATTGGACACGGTCTGGAGCGCCAGATTGAGCGAGGCCGACAGGGCGATGATGCTGACGCAGGGGACGATCTCGACGTTGAACTCCAGCCCCTGCGCCACGATAAAGATCGCGGCGAGCTGGCCGAGCACCGCGAGCCAGCGCAGCCGCAGGATGGTGTCCAGGCGGATATGCCGCTGCGCGGGGCGAAAGTCGGAAGCGGCAATTTCGGTCATGTCGGCCAATGTGGCGGTGCCTTCTGGTCACGAACGCGCGGCTGGTGGAACCACCCGGATTACAAGCCTTGCGCTGTCAGCTGCAATAGCAGAAGAACGGCTCAGCATGACCGGGAACGACAAAGCTTCAAGTCCGCCGACTGTCGCGGAGCGCAGCTCCTCTGCGGCAATTGCGGTCGATCACCTCGTCAAGGTCTACAAGCAGACCCGCGCCGTCGACGATATCTCCTTTTCGCTGCCGCGCGGCAGCATCACCGGGCTCCTGGGCGGCAACGGCGCCGGCAAGACCACGACCATCGCGATGATCATGGGCCTGGTGCTGCCGACCTCCGGCCGCGTGCAGGTGCTCGGGCATAAGATGCCCGAGGAGAGCGCTTCCGTGCTGGGGCGGATGAATTTCGAAAGCCCCTATGTCGACATGCCGATGCGGCTCACGGTGCGGCAGAACCTCACCATCTTCGGCAAGCTCTATGCGGTGAAGAATCTCGCGGGCCGCATCGCCAGGCTCGCCGACGATCTCGACCTCACCGAATTCATCGACCGTGCCAACGGCAAGCTCTCCGCCGGCCAGAAGACCCGCGTCGCGCTGGCGAAAGCGCTGATCAACCAGCCCGAGCTGCTGCTCCTGGACGAGCCGACCGCCTCGCTCGACCCTGACACCGCCGATTGGGTGCGAGGCCATCTGGAGCGCTATCGCAAGGAGAACAACGCCACCATCCTCTTGGCCTCGCACAACATGCTCGAGGTCGAGCGTCTGTGCGACCGCGTCATCATCATGAAGCGCGGCCGCATCGAGGATGACGACACGCCGGAGGCCATCATGGCCCGCTACAACCGCACCACGCTGGAGGAGGTGTTCCTGGACGTCGCGCGCGGCCGGGTGAACGGCGAGAAGGAGGCGGCGCGATGAGGGAGTCCCGATTTTTCGGTCCTAGCCCGGATGGATCCCGTCATCCCGGGGCGCGACATAGTCGCGAGCCCGGGATCCATAACCACAGGATTGAATTTGGCGAAGACTCGGGGTTGCCGGCCTCGTCCCACAATCGCCGCCTGTGGTTATGGATTCTCAGATGCGCAATTGCGCATCATAGCTCGCGCTCCGCGCGCCCCGGAATGACGAAGCTTCATCCGGGCTACGCGGTGCAGCCATGACCGAGCTCTCCCTCCATCGCGGCATCTCCATGCAGCGCATCGGCGCGATGATCCTGCGCTACTGGTACCTGTTGATGTCGTCCTGGCCGCGGCTGCTCGAGCTGCTCTACTGGCCGGCGCTCCAGGTCATCACCTGGGGCTTCCTGCAGCTCTACATCGCGCAAAACGCCAATTTCTTCGCGCGCGCCGGCGGCACGCTGATCGGCGCCGTCATCCTCTGGGACATCCTGTTCCGCGGCCAGCTCGGCTTCTCCATCTCCTTCCTGGAGGAGATGTGGGCGCGCAACCTCGGCAACCTCATGATGAGCCCCCTGAAGCCGATCGAATTTCTGCTGTCGCTGATGATCATGAGCCTGATCCGGCTCGCGATCGGCGTGATCCCGATGACGCTGCTCGCGCTGTTTTTGTTTCACTTCAACGTCTACGCCCTCGGCCTGCCGCTGATCGCGTTCTTCTGCAATCTGATCTTCACCAGCTGGTCGGTCGGCATCTTCGTCTCGGGACTCGTGCTGCGAAACGGTCTCGGCGCCGAGAGCATCGTCTGGACCCTGATGTTCGCGATCATGCCGCTCGCCTGCATCTACTATCCGGTCAGCGTGCTGCCGGGCTGGCTGCAAGTCGTCGCCTGGACGCTGCCGCCGACCTACGTTTTCGAGGGGATGCGGGCGCTCTTGATCGAGAACACCTTCCGCATCGACCTGATGCTGGAGGCGCTGGCCATCAATTTAGGGCTGCTGATTGCATCTTTTTGGGCATTCCTTGCCCTTTTGCGCAGCGCCAGGAAGAACGGCTCGCTGCTGTCCAGCGGCGAATAGTTTCACTTTCCCGTGGATTCAGGCTGATTTAACCGTCTCCGCCACGTAGATGTACGGGGACGGTGCATTGACGCAATATTACGCATTCGGCAGTATGCTGCGATGCGAAGAGGGATATAGCGATGCCTATTGGTGAGTTTGGCGGCGCGCCGCCCCTGGCTGCAGAAGGCAGTCCGGTCCTGACGACGCCGATGTACTGGATGTACGAGATGGCCCACGCCTCTCTCAATCCGGCACGTGCGGTCACCGACGCGACCAAGTTCCTGTTTCAGAATCCCCTCAATCCCTGGGCGCGCACCGAGGTCGGCAAGTCGGTCGCCGCGGCCTGCGAATTGTTCGAGCGCACCACGCGCCGCTACGGCAAGCCGGAATGGGGCCTCAACGACACCGAGGTCAACGGCATCCGCGTCCCCGTCGAGATCCGTTCGGTCTGGGAAAAGCCGTTCTGCCGGCTGCTCTACTTCGATCGCAAGTTCACGCGTCCGCTGCGCAGCCCGCAGCCGCGCGTGCTGATCGTGGCCCCGATGTCCGGCCACTATGCGACGCTGCTGCGCGGCACGGTCGAGGCGTTGCTGCCCGCGCATGATGTCTACATCACCGACTGGGCCGATGCCCGCATGGTGCCCCTCAGCGACGGCCGCTTCGATCTCGACGACTACATCGACTACATCATCGAGATGTTGCACGTCCTCGGCGGCAACACCCATGTCATGGCGGTGTGCCAGCCCTCGGTGCCCGTCGTCGCCGCCGTTTCGATCATGGAAGCGCAGCGCGATCCGTTCGTGCCGACCTCGATGACCCTGATGGGCGGCCCGATCGACACCCGCCGCAATCCGACCGCGGTGAACAACCTCGCCCAGGAGCGCGGCATCGACTGGTTCCGCAACCACGTCATCACCAAGGTGCCGTTCCCGCATCCGGGCATGATGCGCGACGTCTATCCGGGATTTTTGCAGCTCAACGGCTTCATCAGCATGAATCTCGACCGGCACATGGATGCCCACAAGCAGCTTTTCGCCCATCTGGTGAAGGGCGACGGCGATCTCGTCGACAAGCATCGTGAGTTCTATGACGAATATCTCGCGGTGATGGACCTCTCCGCCGAGTATTACCTGCAGACCGTCGACACCGTGTTCGTGAAGCACGCGCTGCCGAAGGGCGAGATGACCCATCGTGGAACCCGCGTCGATCCCTCCAAGGTCAAGCGTGTGGCGTTGATGACGGTTGAAGGCGAGAACGACGACATCTCCGGTCTCGGTCAGACCGAAGCAACGCACACATTGTGCCGCTCGATCCCCGATCATCGCCGCGTTCATTACGTCCAGAAGGGCGTCGGACATTACGGCGTGTTCAACGGCTCGCGTTTCAAGTCGGAAATCGTGCCGAGGATTCACGACTTCATGGTCTCCGCTGCGAATCCGAGCTCGTTGCAGGCTCTCGCGGCCGAATAGAGCGTTTTCGAGCGAAGCGGGACCGGTTCGCGCAAAGAAAACGCGTCAGAAGTGGAATCGAGAGCCATCTCCGTTCGATCACATCGGAGCGGGCATCGCTCTCGACGCGTTTTTCGGCTTTCCCGTCGAAAATTCGGGTGCTGCCGGAGGTTCCGGCAGGGCTTGGTTCCCTCCAGATTCGCGGTATTTAGGTAGCTTTATAGGAGTGAGTCAGCCCTCACCCCTTGGGGGTGTCGCATGCGTCCGGAGGGGGCGAAAAAAGCGGGTTCCAACCCCAGTCTGTAGGGTCTCCCGGACGCCAGACCCCTGTATATTGGGCAAATGATTTGTTTTTGCGCCGAGCGCTTTCCCTGGCGGCGGTTATGGCAGAATCCGGGCGAACTCCTGCTCCCCGGACTGACAGACATGGCCACTCGCGCACTCCTCTATCGGCGGCCCCACGAGCCAAAGACCCTCGTCATCACCCATGGATCGCAGTTTTTTGCGATTCGGCTGCGCCGGCACAGGCGTGCGCGCCGCTACACGCTCAGAATTCATCCGAGCGATCGCGAAGCCATCCTCACCATGCCGCCGCGCGGCACGCTCGCCGAAGCAAAAGACTTCGCGCAGCGTCACGGTGCATGGATTGCGGCACGTCTCGGGCGTTTGCCGAAGGCCGCGCCGTTCCAGCCTGGCACAGTGATACCGCTTCGCGGTGTTCCCCATCGCATCGTTCATCGCGCCGGTGCGCGCGGCACGGTGTGGACGGAAGTGCGCGACAGCGGTGAACGCATTCTCTGCGTCGCCGGCGGCGTCGAGCATGCTGACCGCCGCGTCCATGACTTCCTCAAGCGCGAGGCGCGCCACGATCTTCAGCGTTCGGCCGAAGCCTATGCCGCCGAGCTCGGTGTCAGGGTCAAGCGGCTGTCGATCCGCGACCAGTCCAGCCGCTGGGGCTCCTGCACCTCGGCCGGCTCGCTGTCGTTCTCCTGGCGCCTGATCCTCGCGCCGCCCTTCGTGCTCGACTATCTCGCCGCCCACGAGGTCGCCCATCTCGTCGAGATGAACCACTCGGCGCGGTTCTGGCGCGTGTGCGGCAAGGTCTGCCCCTCGATGGAGCGCGCCAAGAAGTGGCTCGACACGTGCGGGAACGACCTGCACCGGTACGGGGTCGAGGATTAGCGTCCGCTGCTAACCAAATTGGAGCTGTCATCGCCCGCGAAAGCGGGCGATCTAGTATTCCGAGGCGGTTGTTATTGAATCGAGAGGCCGCAGCGTACTGGATTGCCCGCTTTCGCGGGCAATGACGGCGGAGAGTGGGGCGACGTCAGCGCCTTGCGCCACGGCTTTTGATTTGCCCGACGTATCAATGACCTCGCACAATCCACCGCGCATCGCGCCAGCGATCACCGGCTAATGTGCATGGGGTTGTTTTCGCAGTTTTTGTTTTGAGGCCCCAAAGGCCTCAAGCCGAACCTATCGATTCCCGCCAAACAGCCGGTCCATCAACCAGCCATCCAGCCCCGCCGCCGCTTCCGGCCGCGCATTGGCGCGCGTCGGTGGCGGGCGATAGCCGCCATTGCTCGCCGGCGCCGGCCCGGGCGCGGCCGCCGTCGGCGGCGACACCTGCGAAGCCGCCTGCGCGAGGTTCGACAGGCCCCAGCTCGCTTGCGAGTTCGGCAAGTTCGCGACCGGCACGCCCTCGTGCGCGGTGCGCATGAAGCGCGACCAGACTTCGACCGGCAGGCCGCCGCCGGTCGCCTTCTTGGTCGGCGCGTTGTCGTCATTGCCAAGCCAGACGCCGGTGACGAGGTTGGCGGTGTAGCCGATGAACCAGGCGTCACGGTAATCCTGGCTGGTGCCGGTCTTGCCGGCCGCGGGCCAGCCGGGGATCTCCGCCTTCTTGGCGGTGCCTGATATCAGCGTTTCCCGCATCATTGAATTCATCATGCCGACATAGCGCGGGTCGATCACCTGGTTGCGCTCGTCGGGCTGGCGCATGTAGAGCAGCTTGCCACTGAGCGTCCTGATCCGCGTGACGACATGCGGCGTCACCGCGAAGCCGCCATTGGCGAAGGGCGCATAGGCGCCGACCAGCTCGACGACCGAGACTTCGGAGGTGCCGAGCGCGATCGAGGCATTGGGCTCGAGCTTCGAGGAGATGCCGAGCCGGTGCGCGGTGCGCACCACGTTCTTCGGCCCGACCTCGAGGCCGAGGCGGATCGCGACCGTGTTGAGCGACATCGCCAGCGCCTGGGTCAGCGTCACCGCGCCGAAATATTCATGGGTGTAGTTCTCAGGTCTCCAGCCCTTGACCTCGATCGGCGCGTCCTGGCGCACGGTGTCGGGCGTCAGGCCCTGCTCGAGCGCGGTGAGGTACACGAACGGCTTGAACGAGGAGCCCGGCTGGCGCTTGGCGGTCACCGCGCGGTTGTACTGGCTCTCGGAGTAGTTCCGCCCGCCCACCATGGCGCGCACGGCGCCGTCGGGCGTCATTGCCACCAACGCGCCCTGGCTGACATTGAACTTCACGCTCTTGGCCGCGAGCTCGTCGATGATGGCGGCTTCCGCCACGCCCTGCAGCTTCGGATCGATCGTGGTCTCGACCTTGATGCTCTCGTCGATCTGGCCGACGAGGTCGTCCAGCACCTCGCCGATCCAGTCGGCGACGTAATTGACCGTGCCGGCGCCGACCGGCTTCACGTTGTAGGAGGGATGGCCGATCGAGGCCTGCGCCTGCGCTTCGGTGATGAACCTTGCATCCGCCATCGCCGTGAGCACGATTTGCGCGCGCGCTTCCGCGCCTTCCGGGTTGCGGTTCGGCGCAAGCCGCGAGGGCGATTTGACGAGGCCGGCCAGCATCGCGGCTTCCGCGATGGTCACGTTCTTCGCCGACTTGCCGAAATAGCGCTGCGCGGCGGCCTCGACGCCATAGGCGCCGGAGCCGAAATAGACGCGGTTGAGATAGAGCTCCAGGATCTCGTCCTTGGAATGCTTGCGCTCCAGCCAGATCGCGAGCTCCGCCTCCTGCAGCTTGCGCTGCATGGTGCGCTCCTGGGTCAGGAACAGGTTCTTCGCGAGCTGCTGCGTCAGCGTCGATCCGCCCTGCGACACGCCGCGATGAAGCACGTTGGTGACGAGGGCGCGCAGGATGCCGACGGGATCGATGCCGAAATGCGAATAGAAGCGGCGGTCCTCGATGGCAATGAAGGCCTTGGGCAGGTATGGCGGCAGATCCTTCAGCGCGACATTGGCGCCGGCCATCTCGCCGCGTTGCGCCAGCATGCTGCCGTCCATGCCGACGATCTGGATCGTCGGCGGACGCTTGGGAATCTCCAGCGACTGGATCGGCGGCAGATGGGCGCCGACATAGATCACGACGCCGACCACGGCGATGGCGCCCCACAGGCCCACCACCGCGCCCCAATAGACCAGTCGGCCAAGGCTGGCGCCGATACGCGACTTCGACCGGCGCTTGGCGCCGCTGCGGCCGGCCGGTGGCTTCCGTTCGCGCGGCGGCTCGTCGCCGGAGTCCTCAGCTTTGCGCTTGGCGGATGATTTCGCTGACTTCTTCGGTTTGTCCTCGCCGCCCGGGACGCGGTCGGCCGCGGTCAGGCGCAGGTCGGCGAGCGCCGCGGGCAAGCCGAACAGCGGCTCCTTCCGCCCACCCTTTTTCTTTCCCCACGCCATACGCAAAACGCCCGGTCAGCCCGCCCCGCCGCACGCTAGCGGTCGCTGTTTAAGGCCCGGTTACCCAGGCGTTAACGCGCGATTAGGAGGTGCGGCATTCGTCCGCCGCAGTTCCGCTGATCGGACGGCGAAGCTAGGATCGCCGCCACAAAACAAGAGGGAACACAAGAGGGAGTACCTATGGGCCACATCGATCCGACCAAGGAGATTTTCGCGCAGTTCCGGGACAACGATCGCCCGGGCCCGATCCACATGCTCAACTTGGTGCGGCTGCGCAAAGACGCCGCCTACCCGGACGGCCGCAAGGCGAGCGGCGCGGAGGCCTATGCGGCCTATGGCCGCGAGAGCGGCCCGGTGTTCGAACGCCTCGGCGGGCGCATCGTCTGGCAGGGCAGGTTCGAGCTGATGCTGATCGGCCCGCAGGAGGAACGCTGGGACCATTGCTTCATCGCCGAATACCCAAGCGTCGCCGCCTTCGTCGAGATGATCCGCGATCCCGTCTATCGCGAGGCGGTGAAGCACCGCCAGGCCGCCGTGGAGGATTCGCGGCTGATCCGGCACGCGGTGCTGCCGGTGGGCAAGAACTTTGGCGAGGTGCCGACTTGAGAGCCGCGGAGCGACACTCTCTCTGCCGTCACGGCCGGGCTTGACCCAGCCATCCACGCCTTCTTGTTCAGTCATTCCGGGGCGGCTCGAAGAGCCGAACCCGGAATCTCGAGATTCCGGGTTCGATGCTGTCGCATCGCCCCGGAATGACAGCGGAGGAAACTAACCCGCCGGCCCTGCATCCTCCAGGATCGGGCCGAACAGTTCCCAGCGCTCGCCGTTGAACTTCATCATCTGAAGCTGCTTGTTGACGCGGTAGTCGGTCGGCGAGGTGTTGGCCTTGATGCCGGGCAGTGCGATGTCGCCGGTCACGTCCTTCAGCGACGCCGCCTGCTTCATGACGTTCTCGCGCGTCAGGTTGTCGCCGCACTGCTGGAGCACATGGGCCAGAAGCTGCGCGGTGCCGTAGCCGTAGGTGTTGAAGTTCGAGTCCTTGTCGCCGTCCGGGTAGTATTTCGCCATGAAGTCGAGATACCGCTTCATGCCGGCATCGTCCTTCCAGGTCGGATCGAGCGGGTCCTTGCCGTAGTTGACGCTGATGACGCCCTTGGCGGCATCGAGCCCCGCGGGCTTCATCACCGCGCCGACCGAGGTCGCGTTGATGTCGACGATCTGCACCGGATGCCAGCCGAGCTCGGCGATCTTCTTGATCGCCTGCGCCGCCTGCTTCGGCGTGGTCGCGCTGAAGAACAAATCGGCGCCGGCATCCTTGATCTTGAGGATCTGCGAATCGACGGTCGGGTCGGACACCTCGTAGGACGCCTCCGTCACGATCATCTTGGCGGCCTTGTCGCCGAGGCCGGCCTTGATGCCGTTCAGATAGTCCTTGCCGAGGTCGTCGTTCTGATAGAGCACGCCGATCTTGGCGTTCGGATGCTCCTTCAGGATGTATTGGCCATAGATGCGGCCTTCGACGAAATAGTTCGGATTGTAGCCCATGGTCCACGGGAAGTTCTTGGGGTCCGTGAACTTCGAGGCGCCGGTGGCCGCGAACAGCTGCGGCACTTTCTTGGAGTTGAGATATTTCTGCACGGCCGCGTTCGACGGCGTGCCGATGATCTGGAAGGTGAGCAGCACCTCGTCGCTCTCGACGAGCTTGCGGACCTGCTCCACCGCTTTCGGCGGCGAATAGGCATCGTCGTATTGAATCAGATTGATCTTGCGGCCGTTGATGCCGCCCTGGTCGTTGATCATCTTGAAGTAAGCGGCCTGGGTCTTGCCGATCGACGCATAGGCCGACGCTGGCCCCGAGAACGGCACGGTCTGGCCGACCTTGATCTCGGTGTCGCTGGCGCCCGGATCATATTTTTTCTGGGCATTGGCCGCAGAGACCGACAGCGCCAGGGTCAGCGCCGTTGCCGTGGCCAGATGCAGCATTCCATTCCTCATTCGCAATTTCCTCAGCTTGTTATTGCCGATGATCTGCCGGACGCACTGTTGCGCGCCCGGCGCCATCGCTGCCGGGGAGTGTGGAGGAGGCGTTGCTGCAACGCAAGGCGGGGATGTGCCCGCAGTTCGTAGGGTGGGCTGCGGTTCGCCAACCCACCCTGTGACGTCTCCGAGTCGCTAGCCCGACGGACCGTTGTCCTCGATGATCGGTCCGAACAGCTCCCAGCGCTCGCCGTTGAACTTCATCATCTGCATCTGCTTGTTGACGCGGTAGTCGTTCGGCCCGGTGTTGATCTTGATGCCGGGCAGCGCGAAGCTCGGGGTGAAGTCCTTGATGTTGGCGACCTGCTTCATGACGTTCTCACGCGTGAGGTCGTCGCCGCATTGCTTCAAGACCTGCACCAGCAGCTCGGCCACCGAATAGGCATAGGTGTTGACGGTGTTGAGCTTGTCGCCTTCCGGGAAGTACTTGTCCATGAAGGCGAAGAAGGCCTTCACGCCCGGATCGTCCTTCCACTGCGGATCGCTGGGTTCCTTGCCATACTGGGTCGAGATGATGCCCTTGGAGATCTCGAGGCCGGCCGGCTTCAGCGTCGCCGAGATCGGGCTCGCATTGATGTCGAGGATGTGCACCGGCGTCCAGCCGAGGTCGGCGAGCTTCTTGATGGCCTGCGCGGCGAATTTCGGCGTCGAGGCATCATAGAACAGGTCGACGCCCATCGACTTCAGCTTGACCACCTGCGAATCCACGGTCGGATCGGTGACCTCGTAGGACACCTCGCCGACGATCATGCCGGCGGCCTTGTCGCCGAGGCCGCTCTTGAGCCCCGCGAGGTAGTCGCGTCCCATGTCGTCGTTCTGGTAGAGCACGCCGATCTTGGCGTTGGGGTGATTGGCCAGAATGTACTTGGCGTAGATGCGCCCCTCGGACACGTAGTTCGGATTGTAGGCGATGGTCCAGGGATAGTTCTGCGGATCGTTGAAACGCGCCGCGCCGGTCGAGGCCAGCAGCTGCGGCACCTTCTTGCCGTTGAGATATTTCTGCACGGCGGCGTTGGCCGCGGTGCCGATGAGCTGGAAGGTGAAGAGCACCTCGTCGCCTTCGACCAGCTTGCGGACCTGCTCGACGGTCTTCGGCGGCGAATAGGCGTCGTCATACTGGATCAGGTTGATCTTGCGGCCGTTGATGCCGCCCTGATCGTTGATCATCTTGAAGTAGGCGGCCTGGGTCTTGCCGATATTGGCATAGACCGAGTAGGCGCCGGAGAACGGCACGGTCTGGCCGATCTTGATCTCGGTGTCGCTCGCACCGGTGTCATATTTCTTCTGTGCGAGGGCTTGGCTGGCGGAGACCGCGAAGGCGAGCGCCGCCGTGGCAGCCATGAAGACTCTGCGATTGCTCATGTTGGGTTGTTCCTCCTGACGGAATTTTCGGCCGATGGTCTTTTTCCGTTGGTTGCAACGGTCGCCATCGCTGCCGAAGAGTGTGGAGGAACGTTCGCCGCCGCGCAAGGATCGCGGCACTGCGCCGTAGCGTCTCAGGCCAAGGATCTTAGGCCCAAGGATCTTAGGCCAGCGGTCCTAGGCCAGGAACAATGCCGCCAGCGCGATCGCCGCCGGCAGCGCCTGCACGAGCAGGATGCGCGTGCTGACGGTTGCCGCGCCATAGGCGCCGGCCACGATCACGCAAAGCAGGAAGAACGCCTTGATCTGGAATGCAAAGGCCGGGTTGCCGTGAAGCAGGCCCCAGATCAGGCCGGCGGCAAGGAAGCCGTTATAGAGGCCCTGATTGGCAGCCATCACCTTCGTGATCGCGGCCTTTTCCGGCGTATTGCGAAAGACCTTCAAGCCCTGCGGCTTGTCCCAGAGAAACATCTCCAGGATCAGGAAGTAGGCGTGCAGTGCGGCGACCAGCGCCACCAGGATATTCGCGATCAGACTCAAGTTGAGCTCCCCCAAAGCGTCAGCTTTCGGGTGGACGGTAGCACGCCCGGCATGGCAAGTGCGATCCCATGATTTGAAGTGATGGAGTCGCAATGGCCGCTCGATCAACCAGCCTGCCGGAACGCTTCGGCCTCGATCGTCTGGCGACGCCGATCGGAACCGCCCTGCTCGTCACCGATGCCGAGGGCGCCTTGCGTGCGCTCGACTGGGACGACTACGAGCACCGCATGCGCGAGCTGCTGCGCCTGCACTACGGCGCGGTGGATCTGAGCCAGCGCTCCGCGCCGGCAGCGATCAAGGCCGCGCTGTCGGATTACTTCGCAGGTAACCTCGGAAGGCTATCAGCGATCGCATGGCGCATCGCCGGCACACCGTTCCAGCAAAAGGTCTGGACCGCGCTTGCGCAAATCCCCGCCGGCACCACGATGAGCTACGGCGCGCTCGCCGCAAGGATCGACATGCCCAGGGCCATTCGCGCCGTCGGCCATGCCAACGGCTCCAACCCGATCAGCGTGGTGCTGCCCTGTCACCGCCTGATCGGCGCCGACGGCTCGCTGGTGAAATACGGCGGCGGGCTCGAGCGTAAGCGCTGGCTGCTGCGGCACGAGGGAGTGGAGGTCTAGGTTCTCACTCCCGTGGTCATTCCGGGGCGCGCGTAGCGCGAACCCGGAATCCATTTATCCGCGTCACCAGTGGCTCGATGGATTCCGGGCTCGCCGCTGCGCGGCGCCCCGGAATGACGAGGGGAGAGAGGTGCGCGCGACCGCCGTCACGCCGCGGGCTGAACCGCCTTGTCGCCGGCCATCACGTGGGTCAGCGCGCTCTTGATCGCGGACTGGCGGGTCGGCGCGTTGATCTGCGCGCCGAGCAGGTCGGTGACGTAGAACACGTCGCGCGCGCGCTCGCCAAAGGTCGCGACGTGGGCGGAGGCGATGTTCAGATTGAGCTTCGAGATCGCGGTGGTGAGCTCGTAGAGCAGGCCGGGCCGGTCGAGGCCGGATACCTCGATCACGGTGTAGCGGTCGGACCACTGGTTGTTGATGGTCACTTCAGGCTCGATCACGAAGGGCCGTGCCTTGCTGCGCACCGTGCGCCGCGCCACCACCTCGGGCAGGCGCAGCTTGCCTTCCAGCACGTCCTCGATCATCTCGCCGATACGGGTGGCGCGCCTTCCCTCGTCCTCGTCGCGGTCGTATTCCCGGGAGATCGAGATCGTGTCGAGCGCGCGGCCGTCGGTCGTGGTGTAGATCTGGGCGTCGACGATGTTGGCGCCGGCGGAGGCACAGGCGCCCGCGATGATCGACAGCAGCCAGGGATGGTCGGCCGCGAAGATGGTCAGCTCGGTGACGCCGCGCACCTCGTCGAAGCCGACATTGATCGCGAGCTTGTGGCCGGCCTGCTCGCTGGAGCGGACGAAGCGGGCGTGGCGGATCTTGCGCGGCAGCTCGACCTTGAGCCAGTAGGCCGGGTAGTGCCGGGCGATATAGGCGTCGAGCTCGTCCGCCGGCCATTCGGCGAAGGCGTTGCGGAATTCGGCGTATGCGGCCGTGAGGCGCTTGCCGCGGTCGACTTCCGAGAAGCCGCCGGTCAGCACCGGTTCTGTCTCGTAGTACAGTGAACGCAGCAGCTGCGCCTTCCAGCCGTTCCACACGCCGGGACCGACGCCGCGGATGTCGGCGGTAGTGAGGATCGTCAGCAGCTTCATCTGCTCGACCGACTGCACCACGGCAGCGAAATTCTCGATCGTCTTGCGGTCCGACAGGTCGCGCGACTGCGCGACCGTGGACATGGTCAGATGCTCCTCGATCAGCCAGGCCACGAGCTCGGTGTCGGCCGGGCTGAAGCCGAGCCGCGGGCAGAGCCGCCGCGCCACCTTGGCGCCGGCGATGGAGTGATCCTCCGGCCGGCCCTTGGCGACGTCGTGCAGGAGCGTCGCAATGTAGATCACCGAGCGATGCTCGGGCCGGATCTTGCGCATCAGGTCGCTGGCTACGGCGAATTCCTCGATGCCGCCGCGCTCGATGTCCTGGAGGAAGCCGACGCAGCGGATCAGATGCTCGTCGACGGTGTAGTGATGATACATGTTGAACTGCATCATCGAGACGATCTTGCCGAAGGCCCGGATGAAGTGGCCGAGCACGCCGGTCTCGTTCATCCGACGCAGCACGATCTCCGCGTTGTCGGAGGTAAGGATCTCCATGAACAGCCGGTTGGCTTCGGGGTTCTCGCGAAGCTGGGCGTTGATCAGGCCGAGCGAGCGCGTCACGTCGCGCATCGCGTCCGGATGAAAGGCGAGGTTGTTCTTCTGCGCCAGGCGGAAGATGCGGATCAGGTTGACCGGGTCGTGCTTGAAGACGTCGGGCGCGGCGACGTTGATGCGGTTGTTGTCGACGATGAAGTCGTCGCTGTCAGGCACGCGCCGCTTCGCGGGGGTCGGGCGCAGCCGCGCCATCATCCGGCTCAGGACCGGCGCGGGCTTGGCCTGCTGGTCCTCGAGCTTGGCGCAGAGGATGGCGGTGAGGTTGCCGACTTCCTTGGCGACCAGGAAGTAGTGCTTCATGAACCGCTCGACGTCCTGCATGCCGGGATGCGAGGTGTAGCCGAGCCGGACCGCGATCTCGCGCTGGAGATCGAAGGACAGGCGCTCTTCGGCGCGGCCGGAGTAGAAGTGCAGGTTGCAGCGCACCGACCACAGGAAATCGGCGCAGCGGCGGAACGTGCGGTATTCCTGCGCGTCGAACACGCCGCGCTCGACCAGCTCGTCGGTGTCGCGGACGCGGTAGACGTATTTGGCGATCCAGAACAGCGTGTGCAGGTCGCGCAAGGCGCCCTTGCCGTCCTTGACGTTGGGTTCGACCAGGTAGCGCGACTGGCCGCCGCGCCGGTGCCGCTCCTCGCGCTCGGCGAGTTTTGCGGTGACGAATTCGGACGCGGTGCCCTGCACCACTTCCTTGTCGAAGCGTTCGACCAGCTCGTCATAGAGCGGCTGGTCGCCGGTCAGGAAGCGCGTCTCCAGGATTGCGGTGCGGATCGTCATGTCGCCGCGCGCCTGCCGGATCGACTCGTCGACCGAGCGCGTGGCGTGTCCGACCTTCAGCCCCATGTCCCAGAGGCAATAGAGGATCGCCTCGGCGACCTGCTCGCCCCAGGCGGTCTGCTTGTAGGGCAGGATGAAGAGCAGATCGATGTCCGATTCCGGCGCCATCAGGCCGCGGCCATAGCCGCCGGTCGCGACCACCGCCATGCGCTCGGCGCCGCTCGGGATCGGCGAGCGGTAGAGATGGCGGGTTGCCGCCGAATAGAGGATGCGGATGATCTCGTCCTGCACATGGCACAGCCGCTCGGCGCAGCGACGGCCATGGCGGTCCTTCAGCAGGATCGCCTGTGCGGCGGCGCGCGCCGCGATCAGCTCGGCCTTGAGCAATTGCGCCATGGCCGTGCGGAACGCGTCCTCGCGTCCCTGGTGCTTTTCGGCAAGCGCATCGACCGCTGCGGTGATCCGCGCGGTGTCGAAGCGATCGTCCACCTCTTGCTTGTGCTCTGTCGTGACGCTGTCCATGTCACACCGGATATAAGAGGTGACAGGCGCTGTCACCCGCCATTCGCTGGCAATAGTCGTTCCATGCTTGAAAAGCCCGGCATCGGGCAAAGTTGTTCTCGGGCGACCCGCTTTCAAGGGTGGGATTTTCTCGTTGACCTCTAGATGTAACTCATTGAAAAACAATGAAGTTTTTGAGGAGGGCGGGCATGACCAAGGTGACACGACGCATTCTGCTGGTGGGCGCGATGGCGCTCGCCATGACCCCCGCGGCGCGGGCGGCCGATCCGCTCAAGGAAATCCGCATCGACTGGGCGACCTACAATCCGGTGTCGCTGGTGCTGAAGCAGAAGGGGCTGCTGGAGAAGGAGTTCGCCAAGGACGGCATCACCATCACCTGGGTGCAATCGGCCGGCTCCAACAAGGCACTCGAATTCCTCAATGCCGGCTCGATCGATTTCGGCTCGACCGCGGGCTCGGCGGCGCTGGTGGCGAAGATCAACGGCAACCCGATCAAGTCGATCTATGTCTATTCGCGTCCCGAATGGACCGCGCTGGTGACGGGCAAGGAGTCCAGGATCGCAAGCGTTGCGGATCTCAAGGGCAAGCGCGTCGCGGTGACGCGCGGCACCGATCCGCACATCTTCCTGGTGCGCGCGCTGCTTGGCGCCGGCCTCACCGAGAAGGACATCACGCCGGTGCTGCTCCAGCACGCCGACGGCAAGACCGCGCTGATCCGCGGCGATGTCGATGCCTGGGCCGGGCTCGATCCGATGATGGCGCAGGCCGAAGTGGAGGAGGGCGCCAAGCTGTTCTATCGCAAGGCGGACGCTAACACCTGGGGCATCCTCAATGTGCGCGAGCAGTTCCTGAAGGACTATCCGGACGTGGCCCGCCGCGTGCTCGCCACTTACGAAGAGGCGCGCAAATATTCGCTGGCGAACTATGACGAACTGAAGAAGACCTTCATCGCCGTGACGAAGCTTCTCGAGGCCGTCGTCGACAAGCAGCTCAAGGAGCGCACCGAGCTGACCCACAGCCGCATCGGCTCGCCCCAGCGCGAGTCGATCCTCGCCGCCGGCCTGGCGTTGCAGCAGGCGGGCGTCGTCGACGCCAAGGTTGACGTGAAGGCGACGCTGGATGCGCTGATCGACGACCAGATTCCGCTGCCGACGAATTAGTCGGCAGGAAGAGGCAGCCGCGCGTGCATCAAACTCCGCCGTCGTCCCGGCCTAGTTGCGCAATTGCGCACGGGGGGCCGGGACCCATCACCACAGGGAGTGGTTGTTGCGCGAAGGCGGTCACTCCGAATCCCCGTAACCACTCCTCCCCGTGGTTATGGATCCCGGATCGGCGCGCGCTTGAGGCGCGCTTGTCCGGGACGACGGTCGTGGGTGTGGCGACACTGTTGCATTCCCTCACAAGACGCGCTTGCTATGGCCATGATCTCCGACGCGCCTGCCTTGCAACGATCCTCTGAACCGGCCGAGGGCGCCGCCGCGCCCTCGCGCATCGCGCGTTACGCGCGGCCGGTGCTGGGTGTGCTGTTGCCGCTCGCGCTCGCGCTCGGCTGGGAGCTCGTGGTGTGGTCCGGCTGGTCCAACGGCCGGCTGGTGCCGCCGCCCTCGCGCGTCTTTGTCACCATCACTGACCTCGCCCGCTCCGGCGAGCTGGTCCGTCACATCGCCGCGACGCTGTGGCGTGTCGGCCTTGGCTTCGCGTTCGGAGTGGTCGCCGGCACGCTGCTCGGCGCGATTTCCGGCTATTGGTCGCTGGCGCGCCGGCTGCTCGATCCGACCGTGCAGGCGCTGCGCGCGATACCCTCGCTGGCCTGGGTGCCGCTGTTCATCCTCTGGCTCGGTATCTTCGAGACATCGAAGATCGCGCTGATCGCGGTCGGCGTGTTCTTCCCGGTCTATCTCGGCGTGATGGGTGCCATCCTCTCGGTCGATCGCAAGATCGTCGAGGTCGGGCGCACCTTCCGCCTCTCCGGCCCGGCGATGATCCGCCGCATCCTCTTGCCCGCGGTGCTGCCGGCCTATGTGGTGTCCTTGCGCGTCGGCCTCGGTCTCGGCTGGATGTTCGTGGTCGCAGCCGAATTGATCGGCGCCTCCGAAGGTCTCGGCTATCTTCTGCTCGACGGCCAGCAGCTCGGCAAGCCCGCGCAGATCCTCGCCGCGATCGTGATCTTCGCCATGCTCGGCAAGCTCACGGACTGGCTGATCGAGGTCGGGTCCGCGCCATTCCTGCGCTGGCAGGACGGCTTCGGGCGCGACAGGGGAGCGTAACGCGATGCTCGCGCTCGACCGGGTCAGCAAGACCTATCCCAACGGCGTCGAGGCGCTGGCGCGTTTCTCGGCCGAGATCAGGCAGGGCGAGATCATCGCCATCATCGGCGGCTCCGGCTGCGGCAAATCAACATTGCTGCGCGCCATCGCCGGCCTCGATCGCGCCGGCTCGGGCACGGTGACGCTCGACGACGAGGCGATCGCCTCGCCGCATGCCAAGATCGGCATCATCTTCCAGGAGCCGCGGCTTTTGCCCTGGCTCAGCGTCGCCGACAATATCGGCTTTGGCCTTGCCGATTTGCCCGCGGCCGAGCGGCGCGAGAAGGTGGCGCGCGCGCTCGCGCGCGTCGGGCTCGCCGACAAGGCGCAGGCCTGGCCGCGCGAACTCTCCGGCGGGCAGGCGCAGCGCGTCGCGATCGCCCGCGCGCTGGTGCCGCAGCCCGAGGTGCTCTTGCTCGACGAGCCGTTCTCCGCGCTCGACGCATTCACCCGCAGGGATCTCCAGGATCATCTGCTCGATCTCTGGGCCGACACGCGCCCGACCTTGATCCTCGTCACACATGACGTCGACGAGGCCGTGGTGCTGGCAGATCGCGTGCTGGTGATGCGGCCGCGGCCGGGCCGCCTGTTCGACCAGATCGAGATCAATCTGGGGCGGCCGCGCGACCGCAATTCGCCGCTGTTCGAGAACTTCAAGCGAAGTGTGCTGACGTCACTCGACCGTTCGCTCGACCGCAGCGTGCCCGACCGTGACGCAACCCAGGGTCCCGGTCAGGCCATGTGGTGGTGACAATTTCTCCTCAAGCCGGTACATCGAGGGGCGATTTTTCCGGGAGAGAACGAAAATGGACGCTGCCCAACTGCGCCAGATGCAGGCCCCGATCAAGGAACGCTACAAGACCGATCCCAAGACCGCGCTGATCACGTTGAAGGCCAAGGGCTCGACCGACAGCGACGGCATCGCCTGCAAGGTCGAGACCGGCCGGGCTATCGCGCTTGCCGGCCTGCATCCGGCCACCGGCGGCTCCGGCCTCGAACTCTGCTCCGGCGACATGCTGCTCGAGGCGCTGGTTGCTTGCGCCGGCGTCACGCTGAAATCGGTTGCGACCGCGATCGAGGTGCCGCTCAAGACCGGCAACGTCTATGCCGAGGGCGATCTCGATTTCCGCGGCACGCTCGGCGTCGACAAGGAGACGCCGGTCGGCTTCGCCGAGATCCGCCTCCGCTTCGAGGTCGACACGCCGGCGCCGCAGGACAAACTCGATCTGCTGCTCAAGCTCACCGAGCGCTATTGCGTGGTCTACCAGACCATCAAGAACGGCCCGAAGGTTTCGGTGTCGATGCAGCGGATGTGAGGCGCGAGAGTCGCTGCTCTACAATTGGTGTCGTTCCCGCGTAGGCGGGAACCCATAACCCCAGGCCGTCGTGATTTCGGACGGTCGTAGCTCCAGCTCTCGAATCACAACGCCCTGTGGCTATGGATTCCGGGTTCGCGCTTCGCGCGCCCCGGAATGACGGACAGAATGCCTTCCTTCCGGATCTGCGCTTCGCTTGTCCGGCACGACAAACAAAAAAATGTCCCCCGAGCTCCACTTCATCCTCTTCCTGCTCCTGCGCATGGCGATCGCGGCGGCGTTCGTCGTGACGGCCTCGATCATCACCGAACGCTCGGGTCCGGTGATCGGTGCGCTGATCGCGACCCTGCCGGTCTCGGCCGGTCCGTCCTACGTCTTCCTCGCGATCGACCATGACGCCGCCTTCATCGCGCAGGGCGCGCTGGCGAGCCTGCCGGTGAACGCGGCGACCATCTTCATGTGCCTCACCTATGTCGTGCTGTCGCAGCGGCACAATCTCGCGGTGAGTTGCGGCAGCGCCGTCGCGGTGTGGATC
The DNA here is from genome assembly GCF_042257955.1 of Bradyrhizobium sp. B025. NCBI lineage: Bacteria > Pseudomonadati > Pseudomonadota > Alphaproteobacteria > Hyphomicrobiales > Nitrobacteraceae > Bradyrhizobium > Bradyrhizobium sp. B025. Next base: position 269,468 of record NZ_CP170150.1, read on the forward strand.
GGGCTGGCCTCGATCATCCGCCAGTTCGACTGGTCGCTCACCGCCGGGCTTGCCGCCAATCTGATCGCATTCGGCATCTGCATTCCGCTGCTCGCAGGCTATCGCCACGTGAAGATGCCGCTGGTGACGCGGCGCTGGTACGACGTCCCGATGCGGGCCGCGCTGGTCGCGACCCTCGTCGCCATCGTGGTCTCGACTTCCAGCTGGGTCGGCCCCCGTATCAGCGGCATCATCGCGCTGTATCCCGTGGTGTTCTCAAGCATGATGGTGATCCTGCATCCGCGCATCGGCGGCCCGCCGACCGCCGCCGTACTCGCAAACTCCGCCTGGGGCCTGCTCGGATTCGGAATGGCGGTCGCCGTCATGCACGTCGCGGTGGTGCAGTTCGGCCTGGCCGTCGGCTTGAGTCTTGCGCTCGGTACCTGCGTCACCTGGAACCTGACGCTGTGGGGGATCGGCCGGCGCGCGATGCGCAAGGCTCGGCAGAAGCCGTGAGACTACGGATGAACGCGAGATGACGTCGAAGACATATCTGCGGCTAGTTCATTCGAGCAATCAGCGCGGCGTCCCGCAAGCCGTTGAATGACAAATGTCATTTCAAATTCGGGCCGAGACCGCCGCGGGGCGCCGTGTGCACCGGCGATTTTCCCCGGCTGCTGCTTTCCGACATTTCTATTAGAACTTTGTTCGAGCTTTTCCCGTACGAATCAACTTGCATACCCGCGTCCGACACCGCCCGCGTATATTTTGGCGGATCTCTATTCAAGCGATCGGACCTGCGGGAACCGCTGATTGGAATACGGCATCGCTGCCGCGCGGTCACATCCCCCTGGTTCCGACGGGCACGTCCCGATCGGTGTTATTTCGAGATGGAGATTCTTTGATGTTTGGTCGCAACTCCCGCAGTGATGCAGACGCACAGCTCGCCGCGATCGGCCGGTCGCAGGCCGTGATCGAGTTTGCGATGGATGGCACGATTCTTACGGCCAACCAGAACTTCCTGAAGGCGCTCGGCTACTCCATCGACGAGATCAAGGGGAAGAAGCACGCCATGTTCGTGCCGGCCGATCAGCGCGACAGCGCCGAATACAAGGCGTTCTGGGCGCAGCTCAACCGCGGCGAGCCGCAGGCCGCCGAATTCAAGCGAATTGCCAAGGGCGGCCGCGAGGTCTGGATCGAGGCGTCGTACAATCCGGTGCTCGACAATGCCGGCAAGCCGGTCAAGGTCGTGAAGATCGCGACCGACATCACCGCCAAGAAGGTCCGCGCCATGACGGAAGCCTCCAAGGTGTCCGCCATCAGCCGCGCCCAGGCCGTGATCGAGTTCAAGCTCGACGGTACCGTCGTCACGGCCAACGAGAATTTCTGCAAGGCGCTCGGCTATTCGCTGGCCGAGATCGAGGGCAAGCACCACAGCCTGTTCGTGGCTCAGTCCGAGCGTGACGGCGGCGCTTATCGCGAATTCTGGGCCGCGCTCAACCGCGGCGAATACCAGGCCGGCGAGTTCAAGCGCATCGGCAAGGGCGGTCGCGAGGTCTGGATCCTCGCCTCCTACAATCCCCTGCTCGACGAGAACGGCAAGCCGTTCGGCGTCGCCAAGTTCGCGACCGACATCACCGCGGAGAAGCTGAAGAACGTCGATCTCGCCGGTCAGATTGCGGCGATCGACAAGGCGCAGGCGGTGATCGAGTTCAACATGGACGGCACCATCATCACCGCCAATGCCAACTTCCTCGGAACGCTCGGCTATTCACTCGCCGAGATCAAGGGCCATCATCACAGCATGTTCGTCGAGCCTGCCGAGCGCGACGGCGCGGCCTATCGCGAGTTCTGGGCCGCGCTCAACCGCGGCCAGTACCAGGCGGCGGAATACAAGCGCATCGGCAAGGGCGGCAAGGAGGTCTATATTCAGGCCTCCTACAACCCGATCCTCGATCTCAACGGCAAGCCGTTCAAGGTCGTGAAATATGCCACCGACACCACGAAGCAGGTGCTCGTCCGCATGGGCAACGAGCGCGTCCGCGGCATGATGGAATCTGTCGCCGCGGGTTCGGAGGAGCTCAACGCCTCGGTGCGGGAGATTTCCGAGGCGATGACCAAGTCGCGCGAAACCGCGATGAGCGCGGTGGATCAGGTCGCCGCCGCCGACGCCCAGGCGCAGCGCCTCACCGAGGCCGCGCAGGCGATGAGCGGCATCGTCGAGATGATCAACAGCATCACCGGGCAGATCAACCTGCTCGCGCTCAACGCCACGATCGAATCCGCGCGCGCCGGCGAAGCCGGCCGCGGCTTTGCCGTGGTCGCCTCCGAGGTGAAGAGCCTCGCCAACCAGGCCAAGCAGGCGACCGACAAGATCGGCCAGGAGATCGGCAGCCTCAACGGCATCTCCGGCGACGTCGTCAGCGCGCTCGGCTCCATCAAGCAGGCGATCAACAATGTCAGCGAATACGTGACATCGACCGCCGCCGCAGTCGAGGAGCAGAGCACGGTGACGAACGAGATGTCGACCAGCATGCAGCGCGCGGCGGCGGAAGCGGCGGCGATCGCGGCGCGGGCGTAGGGCAGTATCGTAGGGTGGGCCAAGGCGCGCGCACTTCGCGCGCCGTGCCCACCATCCATCCGCGAATTCGTCGTTGCATGGTGGGCACGCTACGCTTTGCCCACCCTACGGCGCCGTTACTGCTTCGGCAGCTTGGCCTTCAACGCATACAGCGCGTCGAGCGCCTCGCGCGGAGACATCTCGTCGGGGTGCAGCGCCTTCACCGCGTCCATCAGCAGCTCCGCCTCGCTCGGCGGCGCGGCTTCCGCGGCGGCGCGTGAGGGCACGGCGAACAACGGCAGATCATCGGCGAGGGCCCGCGCGGTCTGGCCGCGATCCTGCGCCTCGAGTTTCGCCAGCACGGATTTGGCGCGCGTGATCACGGCCGGCGGCAGGCCTGCGAGTTTTGCCACCTGGATGCCGTAGGAGCGGTCGGCCGAGCCCGGCAGCACCTCGTGCAGGAACACGACATTGCCCTGCCACTCCTTGACGCGCACGGTGGCGTTGAACATCCGCGGCAGCTTGGCCGAGAGCGCGGTCAGCTCGTGATAATGCGTCGCGAACAGCGTGCGGCAGCGGTTGCTCTCGTGCAGATGCTCGATCGCGGCCCAGGCGATCGAGAGGCCGTCGAAGGTTGCCGTGCCGCGGCCGATCTCGTCGAGGATCACGAGCGCGCGCTCGCCGGCCTGGTTCAGGATCGCCGCGGTCTCGACCATCTCCACCATGAAGGTGGAGCGGCCGCGCGCGAGATCATCGGCGGCGCCGACGCGCGAGAACAGGCGATCGATGATGCCGATGCGGGCGCGCGTCGCCGGCACGAAGCTGCCGATCTGCGCCAGCAGTGCGATCAGCGCGTTCTGGCGCAGGAAGGTCGATTTACCAGCCATGTTGGGACCGGTCAGCAGCCAGAGCTGGCCGGACTTTTGCGCGGGCGCCGGCGAGAGATCGCAGGCATTGGCAATGAACGGCTCGCCGTTGCGCTTCAGGGCCTGCTCGACGACGGGATGACGGCCGGCTTCGATCGCAAAGCCGAGCGAGGAGTCCACTTCCGGCCGCACATAGTTCTCGTCGACTGCAAGCTTGGCCAGCGAAGTCGCAACATCGAGCAGCGCAAAGCCTTGCGCGGCGGCGCGCAGGTCGTCGCTGATCTCGAGCGCCTTGGCGCAGAGCCGCTCAAAGATCTCGAGCTCGAGGCCGAGCGCGCGGTCGCCGGCATTGGCGATCTTGGCTTCGATCTCGCCGAGCTCGGAGGTCGTGAAGCGGATCTGGCCCGCAAGCGTCTGGCGATGGATGAAGGTCGCGTTGAGCGGTGCCGACATCAGCTTGTCGCCATGCTGCGCGGTGACCTCGACGAAATAGCCGAGCACGTTGTTGTGCCGGATCTTGAGGCCTTTGACGCCGGTGTCGTCGGCGTAGCGGGCCTGCATCGAGGCCACCACGAGGCGCGAGGCGTCGCGCAGGTTCCGGGCTTCGTCGAGCGCGGGCTCATAGCCCTGGCGCACGAAGCCGCCGTCGCGCTTGATCAGCGGCAGTTGCTCGTCGAGCGCTGTCGCAAACTCGGCCGCGAGCTCGCGCGATGGTCGCGTCAAGGCCGCCATCACCGCCGCGATCTCCTGCGGCGGCTGGTCGAGTTCGCCGAGCCGCGCCAGCACCTGGTCGGCGGCGATGATGCCGTCGCGCAAGCCCGCGAGGTCGCGCGGTCCGCCGCGGCCGACCGAGAGACGGGCCAGCGCCCGCGACATGTCGGGCGCGCCGCGCAGGATGCTGCGGATGTCTTCGCGCGCGGCGGAATCGGCAACGAAGGCGCCGACCGCGTCGAGCCGCCGCGCGATCGCCGGCGCATCCGTCAGCGGCGCCGCCAGCCGCTGCGCCAGCAGGCGCGAGCCCGCCGAGGTCACGGTGCAGTCGATCGCATCGAGCAGGGAGCCGCGGCGCTCGCCGGCGAGCGTCCGCGTCAGCTCGAGATTGGCGCGCGTGGCCGGATCGATCGCCATGGTCGCGCCCGAGGCTTCGCGCGCGGGCGGTGACAGTGGCGGGTGCCTGCCGACCTGGGTGCGGTCGACATAGGTGACGGCGGCGGCCGCGGCCGTCGCTTCGAGCCTGGTCAGCTGTGCCAGCCCGTCCATGGTCGCGACGGCAAAGTAGTCGCACAGCCGCTTCTCGGCGGTGGCGCCGTCGAAGACGTCGCGGGTCAGCGGCGTCACCGCCGGCAATTCGCGCAAGGTCTGTCCGAGCTCGTTGTCATTGTAGAGCGCGTCGGTGACGATCGCCTCGTTCGGATTGATCCGCGCCAGCGTTGCGGCGAGCTCGCCGCCCGAGCATTCCGTCACCATGAATTCGGCGGTCGAGATGTCGATCCATGCGAGCCCGAAGCGGTCGCCGCCGGTGGACGAGCGGGCGCGCGCGATCGCCAGCAGGTAATTGTTGGCGCGCGCATCGAGCAGCGTGTCCTCGGTCAGCGTGCCGGGCGTGACCAGCCGCACCACGCCGCGGCGCACCACGCTCTTGTTGCCGCGCGCTTTCGCGGCGGCGGGATCCTCGGTCTGCTCGCAGACCGCGACCCGGTGGCCGGCCGAGATCAGGCGGTGCAGATAATCCTCGGCGCGCTCGACCGGAACGCCGCACATCGGGATGTCCGCGCCCTGGTGCTTGCCGCGCTTGGTCAGCACGATGCCGAGCGTCTTGGAGGCGATCTCGGCGTCCTCGAAGAACAATTCGTAGAAGTCGCCCATCCGGTAGAACAGCAGCAGGCCCTGATGCGCCGCCTTGATCTCCAGGTACTGTTCCATCATCGGCGTGACGCGCGCGGCGGCTTCCGCCTGCGGCGCGGGCGTTTCGTCGGGCGGCGGTACGGGTATCGGCTGTTGCATCGTCATGGGCGGCGCAACCTACAAAATTTCGTCCCGCGCTCCTATCGGTTTGGCCGGGGAAGGGAGGTTTTCCACGCTGTCCGCACTGCGGCATGCGTGGCAGGCGTGCACGCCCCTCGGAACACGCGCGTATCAGTCAATTGACCTGCCGCGGGCGCCCTCCTAAAACTCCGCCGGAATTGAAGAATTTGGCCGGACCGCGGCATTCAGGGAGAACAACGATGCGTGACGTCTTTATCTGCGATGCCGTGCGGACCCCGATCGGCCGTTTCGGCGGCTCGCTCGCCAAGGTGCGTGCCGACGACCTCGCCGCCGCGCCGATCAAGGCGCTGATGGCCAAGCACCCCAATCTCGATTGGGCGCAGGTGGACGAGGTGTTCTTCGGCTGCGCCAACCAGGCCGGCGAGGACAACCGCAACGTCGCACGCATGGCGTTGCTGCTCGCAGGCCTCCCCGACTCGGTTCCCGGCCAGACCCTGAACCGCCTGTGCGCCTCCGGCCTCGATGCAGTCGGTGCCGCCGGCCGCGCCATCCGCTCCGGCGAGATCGAGCTCGCCATTGCCGGCGGCGTCGAATCCATGACCCGCGCGCCCTTCGTGATGGGCAAGGCGCAGGAGGCCTTCTCCCGCTCGGCCGAGATTTTCGACACCACCATCGGCTGGCGCTTCATCAATCCGCTGCTGAAGGCGCAGTACGGCGTCGATGCGATGCCGGAGACCGGCGAGAACGTCGCCGAGGAATTCCAGGTCTCGCGCGCCGACCAGGACGCCTTCGCCATCCGCTCGCAGCAGCGCGCAGGCGCCGCGATCGCGGCCGGCTATTTCGCCGAAGAAATCACGCCGATCAGCATTCCCGGCGGCAAGACCGGTCCGATCACGGTGGACAAGGACGAGCATCCGCGTCCCGAGACCACGCTGGAAGGTCTCGCCAAGCTGAAGCCGATTGTGCGCAATCCCGGCACGGTCACCGCCGGCAACGCATCCGGCGTCAACGACGGCGCGGCTGCGATGATCCTGGTGTCCGAAGCTGCCGTGAAGAAGCATGGCCTGACGCCGCGCGCCCGCATCCTCGGCCTCGCCTCGGCCGGCGTGCCGCCGCGCATCATGGGCATTGGACCCGTGCCTGCGACCCGCAAGCTGATGGAGCGGCTCGGCAAGAAGATCAGCGATTTCGACCTGATCGAGCTCAACGAGGCCTTCGCCTCGCAGGGCATCGCCTGCATGCGCCAACTCGGTGTTGCCGACGATGCCGACTTCGTCAATCCGCATGGCGGCGCCATCGCGCTCGGACATCCCCTCGGCATGAGCGGCGCGCGCCTGGCGCTCACCGCCGTGCACGGCATGGAGAAGCGCGGCGGCAAGCTCGCGCTCGCCACCATGTGCGTCGGCGTCGGCCAGGGCGTTGCCGTGGCGATCGAGAAGCTGAACTGACGGGACGCTGCGCGTCCCGTCATCCCGGAGCCGCTCGTTAGAGCGGAATCCGGGATCTCGAGATTCCGGGTTCAGCCCTGTCGGGCTGCCCCGGAATGACGGGCGACCGGGAGGCAAGCATGATCATCGAACGTGAGCAGGACGTCACGGCCGCGGCACTGGCGGTGATGGAGCGGACGTCCGATCCGCGGCTTCGCCAGATCATGGTCTCACTGGTCAAGCACCTGCACGCCTTCGTCCGCGATGTTCGCCTGACCGAGGCGGAATTCCGCGACGCCACGGCGATCGTGGCCGAGCTCGGCAAGCTGACCACCGATACGCATAACGAAGTCGTGCTGATGGCCGGCTCGCTCGGCGTCTCGCCGCTGGTGTGCCTGCTCAACAATGGCGATCAGGGCAATACGGAAACCGACCAATCGCTGCTCGGACCGTTCTGGCGGTTGAACTCGCCGCGGGTCGAGAACGGCGGATCGATCGTTCGCTCCGAGACCCCGGGTGCGCCGCTGTTCGTCAGCGGCCGCGTCGTGGACAAGGATGGCCGTCCCGTCACTGGGGCGGAGGTCGATGTCTGGCATGCCTCGCCGGTCGGTCTCTACGAGAACCAGGACCCCGAGCAAGCGGACATGAACCTGCGCGGCAAGTTCACGACCGACCAGGACGGGCGCTTCGCCTTCCGTTCGGTGATGATGGTTGGCTATCCCATTCCGACCAGTGGTGTGGTCGGCCGCCTGCTGAAGGCGCAGAGCCGGCATCCCTATCGTCCCGCGCATCTGCACGCGCTGATCTTCAAGCCCGGATTCAAGGTGCTGATCTCGCAGGTCTACGACCCCGCCGATCCGCATATCGACAGCGACGTGCAGTTCGGGGTGACGCAGGCGCTGATCGGCAAGTTCCTGCGCCACGATACGCCGCATCCGACCGCGCGCGACGTCGCGACGCCCTGGTACTCGCTCGACCACACCTACCGGCTCGAGACCGGCGAGGCCGTGCTGCCACGTCCGCCGATCAAATAGGGCGCGCCTGTGCCATGTGCCGGCGCAAAGAGGCCGCCAAACCCGCTTCCCCCAATTAGTTATATCCTATAATGATTGGCGGAAGTGTTGACCGGCCGGACCGAAAATGGCCGGGGGAGGAGTTCGCCAATGACATTCATCTATCCCGTCGATAGCAACAAGGCGCATCCGCTGCCGCTGTCGCCCGAGTACAAGAGCTCGATCAAGCGCGCACCGAACAAGCCCTTGATCCCGATGCGCCACACGCTGTCGGAATTGACCGGCCCGGTCTACGGCCACGAGACCGTGCGCGAGGGCGACAACGATCTCACCACACAGCATACCGGCGAGCCGATCGGTGAGCGCATCATCGTGCACGGCCATGTGCTCGACGAGGACGGCCGCGGCGTGCCGAACTCGCTGGTCGAGATCTGGCAGGCCAATTCCTGCGGCCGCTACGTCCATGTCCGCGACCAGCATCCGGCGCCGCTGGATCCGAACTTCACCGGCGCAGGCCGCACCCAGAGCGATGCCTCCGGCTACTACCGCTTCGTCACCATCAAGCCCGGCGCCTATCCGTGGGGCAATCACCACAACGCCTGGCGTCCCGCGCACATCCATCTCTCGGTGTTCGGCCATTCCTTCGTCACGCGCCTGGTGACGCAGATGTACTTCCCGGCCGATCCGCTGTTCCCGTTCGATCCGATCTTCAATTCGGTGCCGGACGAGAAGGCGCGCGCGCGGATGGTCTCGTCGTTCGATCTCGAGAACACCCAGCCCGAATGGGCGCTGTGCTACCGCTTTGACATCGTGCTGCGCGGCAAGAACGCCACGCCCATGGAGAGCCACTAAAGTGCAGGATTCTGTGAAGCCCGAGGGGATCACCCCATCGCAGACCGTCGGTCCGTTCTTCAAATACGGCCTGACGCCGACCGGCGACTACGCCTGGAACGACGCGTTCACCAACTCGACGCTGACGCCCGACGTCACGGGCGATCGTGTCCACATCGAGGGCCGCGTGCTCGACGGTGACGGCGTCGCCGTGCCTGATGCCATGCTGGAGATCTGGCAGGCGGATGCTCAAGGGCGCTTCGCCGACCCGCAGGACAAGCGCGCGCTGCCGAATGCCAGCTTCCGCGGTTTCGCCCGCTGCGGCACCGACAAGGACGGCAATTACGCCTTCGACACCGTCAAGCCGGGCGCGGTGCCCGATCTCGACGGCAAGCTGCAGGCGCCGCATATCCTCCTTGCGGTGTTCGGCCGCGGCATGCTGCGGCATCTCTACACCCGGATCTATTTCAGCGACGAGGCCGGCAATGCCGCCGATCCCGTGCTGGCGCTGGTGCCCACTGAGCGCCGCGCCACGCTGATTGCGACGCGCGAGGCGGGGAAGGCGGTCTATCGCCTCGACCTGCGTTTGCAGGGCGACAACGAGACGGTGTTCTTCGACGTGTGAGGCGGCACGCGTGGCGGCGATATCGACGGCCGGCACGCGTTTCTCATCCAGCGCAACCGAGTCGGCTGCTGCTCCGCATCGGGCCTGAGTCGTTTCTCTTCGCGCCGTGAGTCGGTCTCGCTGCCTGAAAACCGACCGTTCGACATCCAATTCCTGTAATTTTCCGGTCTCCGCGGAATACAATTTCCGCGCGAAGCAATCCCGTGTTTACCGCAATCGTTTAGGGTCCGTTCGGATTTCGACCAGCGGCATTGGATTGTTCCATGAAATTTCGTCTCTCGCTTTCTTCTGCGGTCATTGCATTCGGGATCGTTCTCGCCATCGGCTTCACGGCGGTCGTTTCCACCAGCCTCTACGCCCTGCGCGAGCTCAAGGTCGGCGGTCCGCTCTATTCCGACATCAAGCTGGGCAACGACCTCATCGCGGACATCCTGCCGCCGCCGGAATATGTCATCGAGGCCTATCTCGAAGCGACCCTCGCCATGCGCGAGCCGGATCAGCTGGCGGCCCATGGCGAGCGCCTGGTCCAGCTCCGCAAGGATTACGACGAGCGCAAGGCATTCTGGATCGCCTCCAGCCTCTCGGCCGATCTGAAGAACGCGCTGGTGTCGAAGTCCGATGCCGAGGTGCAGAAGTTCTGGAAAGTCCTGTCCGATCAGCTCCTGCCGGCCCTCAAGGCCAAGAACAGCGCCGCTGCCGAAGGCGCCTACGCGCAGCTCAAGGACGCCTACACGGCCCACCGCGCCGTCATCGACAGCATCGTCGAGAGCGCCAACAAGCAGAACGCCGACATGGAGAAGCTGGCCGCGGAGCGCGACAGCACCATGCTCTATATCCTCCTCGGCGTCTCCGCCGCCGTCCTGGCCTTCGTTGCCGCAGGCCTGCTTGGCGTTGCCCTCGGCGTGGTGCGCCCGATCGTGCGCATGACGGATACGATGCAAAGGCTCGCGACCGGCGATCTCGCCGCCGACATTCCATTTGCACACCGCCAGGACGAGGTCGGCTCGATGGCGGGCGCGCTTGTGGTGTTCAAGCAGGCGGCGGCCGAGAATTCGCGGCTGCGCGAGGAGCAGTTGCAGAAGGAGCAGGAGGCCGCGCTCGCCAAGCGCGGCGCCCTGCACCAGATGGCCGAGACCGTCGAGCGCGAGACCGGGCGCTCGGTCGACACCGCGAGCGCGGCGAGCCAGGGCGTCGAGCGGGCCGTCTCCAGCCTGTCCGAGATCGCGCGATCGCTGTCCTCGGAGTCGCAGGCGGTGGCCGCGGCCTCCACCCAGGCCCTCGGCAGTTCCCAGACCGTTTCGGCCGCGGCCGAAGAACTGAGTGTTTCGATCCGCGAGATCGCGGGCCAGGTCGCGCGGACCAGCACGGTCACCAGATCGGCCGTTGCCGGCCGTGAGCAGGCGCGTTCGACCATTCAGGCGCTGGCGGGATCGGTGAAGAAGATTGCCGAGGTCTCCGATCTCATCGGCGGCATCGCCGGCCAGACCAACCTGCTGGCGCTCAACGCCACGATCGAGGCGGCGCGCGCCGGCGAGGCCGGCCGCGGCTTTGCGGTGGTGGCCGCCGAAGTGAAATCCCTGTCCGACCAGACCGCCAAGTCCACGGAGGAGATCGGGCGGCTGATTGCCGAGATCCAGGCCTCGACGCAGGCCGCGGTCGATGCCGTCGAGACCATGGGGGGCCACATCGTCGAGATCGACGGCGTGGCGTCCTCGGTTGCTGCCGCGATGGAACAGCAGGACGCCGCGACGCGGGAGATCGCGCGGTCGATTTCCGAATCGGCGTCCGCCGCGAAGGAGGTCTCGGCCAAGATCGGCAATGTCAGCCGCGACGCCGCCTCCGTGAACGAGCGCGCCGCGGAGGTCAGGCAGGCGATCGCCGGCATGGCGTCCAATCTCGAACAGCTGCGGTCGGTCGTGGTCCGGACTGTGCGCGACTCGACCGCCGCGGCTTGAGCCCGGCATCGCGTCGGCCGCTGGTGCCCGGGGGCGTGATCGTGCAGTATGGCGCGGGACAGGGGCATCGTGGCTATGACATCTCCACAATTGCCGGCGGTCGTTGAGTCCGCCCAACTGACGGCGGCGCTGCGCAGGGGCGGCGTGCTTGACGCGGGCGCGGTGCGCGAGGTGAAGGTGCTGCATCAGCGTGACACCCTCGTGTCACAGATCGTCAGGCTCGGGCTGCGCTATGTCGGCGAGTCCGCTGGCGCCCCGCAGTCGCTGATCCTCAAGACTCCCAATTCCGCTTTCGCCGAGAGCCTCGCCAATGGCGGCCGGCGCGAGGTGGACTTCTACACGCAGCTTGCGCCGAAGATGCCGCCGGGACTGGTGCCGCGCTGCTTTGACGGGCATTTCGACGAGGACGGCCCCACCTGGCACCTGCTGCTCGAGGACCTTACCGACAGCCATGAGATCGCAACGAAGTGGCCGCTGCCGCCGTCGCGTGAGCAGGCGATGGCGATCGTCACGACACTGGCGCGCTGGCATGCGGCATGGTGGGACCATCCCGGTCTTGGCGACACCGTCGGCACCTGGGCGAGCGCCGAGGACCGCGCGCAGCACATGGAAACCTTCGCCGGCCATTACGACCGCTTCGCCGATCTGCTCGGTGATCGCCTCGGCGAAGAGCGCCGCACCCTCTATCGCCGCCTGATCGAGCACTCGGCTCGGCTATCCCAGCGCTATCATTCGCGGCGTCACATCAGCATTGCCCATGGCGATGCCCATATCTGGAATTTCATGCTGCCGCGCCCCGGCGTCGCGGATACCGTGCGCATCTTCGATTTCGACCAGTGGCGCATCAACGTGCCGACGAGTGACCTTGCCTACATGATGGCGATGCAATGGTACCCGGACCGCAGGCAGGCGCTCGAACGGCCGCTGCTCAATCGTTATCACGAGACGCTGGTCGCCAACGGCGTCAGCGGCTACACGCGCGGCGCGCTCGATCAGGACTATCGTCTGTCGGTGCTCTGGCACATCACGGGGCCGGTCTGGCAGTGGAGCATCAACATCCCGCCGCTGATCTGGTGGAACAATCTGGAGCGGGTGATGATGGCGGTCGAGGATCTGGGGTGTGAGGAGTTGTTGGGGTAGGCGACGCTACATACTTGCTGTCGTCCTGGCGAAAGCCAGGACCCATTACCCCAGGGCGAGGTTGTGGCGCGAAGCTGGTAATCACGAGTCTTCGCCAAACTCCTCCCTGGGGTAATGGGTCCTGGATCTGCGCTTCGCTTGTCCAGGACGACGGCGGAGCTTGTGACGCCCCTCCCCTTACTCCATCACCGCATGTTCCGGCCCCGCGGCCTGCCTGCGCAGCGTGGCCTTGGTCGAGCCGATCAACAGGGCGAGCGGGATGGTGCAGAGGATGAAGACCATCACCAGCATATAGTCGTGCGCGAAGGCGATGATCTGCGCCTGCACGCTGACCATCCTGTCGGCCATGGCGCGGCCCGCGTCGGTGGATAGGTTGATCATGCCGCTGACGCCGGGCATCTGGAGCGCGTGGTTGAACGGGTTGACGTGCTCGGACAGGATCGCATAGGTCCGCCGCGTGCCCTGCGTCAGCTGGGCGATGACGACGGAAATGCCGACCGAGCTCGCGACGTTGCGCATCAGGGTCAGCATCGCGGTGCCGTCGGTGCGCAGCTCGTTCGACAGCGTCAGGAACGCAACGGTCGAGAGCGGCACGAAGACCAGGCCGAAGCCAAAGCCCTGGATGACGCTGACGGTCACGATCTCCGGCACCTGGGTCAGGTCGGTCCAGCCGGTCATTTGATACAGCGAGCCCGCGGTCAGCGTCAGGCCGGAGATGATCAGCGTGCGTGCCTCGAAATAACGCATCATGCGGCCGACCAGCATCATGGCGAAGAAGGTGCCGAAGCCGCGGCTCGCCAGCAGCAGGCCGGCGGTGATGATGGGGTAGCCGATCACGTTCTGCATGTAGGGCGAGGCCAGCGCCATGGTCGAGAACAGCACGAGCCCCATCACGACCATGAACATGCAGCCGGTGACGAAATTGCGATCCTGGAACAGCGCGAAGCGGATGAACGGCGTCGAGGTCGTGAAGGAGTGCGCGACGAAGAAGTAGAACGCGACGGCGGAGACGATGAACTCCGCGACGATCTCATTGGATTCGAGCCAGCCCAATTGCTCGCCGCGGTCGAGCGCGAGCTGAAGCGAGCCGATCGCGACCGCCAGCGCAGCGAAGCCGAACCAGTCGAATTTGAGGCTGATGTCCTTCCTGGTCTCGTCCATGAAGATGATCAGCCCGAGCACGGTGATGGCGCCGAACGGCAGATTGACGAAGAACACCCAGTGCCAGGAATAGGTCTCGGTGAGCCATGCCCCTAGCGAGGGACCCATGATCGGGCCCATCATCACGCCCATGCCCCAGATCGACATCGCCTTGGCGCGTTCCTGGAGCGTGTAATAGTCGAGCATCACCGACTGCGACAGCGGCACCAGCGCCGCGCCGAACACGCCTTGCAGCAGGCGGAACAGCACCATCTGGTTGATGTCCTGCGCGAGGCCGCACAGCACCGACGCCATGGTGAAGCCGGCGGAGCAGATGATGAAGATGCGCTTGCGGCCGAAGCGGTTGGCGATCCAGCCCACCGGCGCCGTCATGATCGCGGCGGCGACGATGTAGGAGGTCAAGACCCAGTTGATCTGGTCCTGCGAGGCCGACAGCGTGCCCTGCATGTAGGGCAGGGCGACATTGGCGATGGTGGTGTCCAGCGCCTGCATGATGGTCGCGGTCATGGCGCAGATCGTCACCATGTTCCGGCGCAGACCGGGGACCATCAGGCTGGCATTGGGGCCGGACATCGGATCAGTCCTTGTCCTGGCCCGCGGTCGCCGACAGGCCGAACAGGCCGGCGAGCGAGCGCCGATGGCCGGTGTCGATGGTGGCGTAGACGCTCATGCCGGCCTTCAGCTTCCGCACGTATTTGTCGGTCTCGTCGAAATAGATGCGGATCGGCACGCGCTGCACCACCTTGACGAAATTGCCGGTGGCGTTCTGCGGCGGCAGGATCGCGAACTGCGCGCCGGTACCGGGCGAGAGCGAGCCGATCTTGCCCTTGAACACGTGGTTCGGGAACGCGTCGACCTCGAGGGTAACAGGCTGGCCTTCGGTGACGTAGGTGAGGTCGCTTTCCTTCGGATTGGCGTCGACCCAGGGATGGGCGACGTCGATGATGGAGAACACCGGCGTGCCGGCCGTGACGTAGCGGCCGAGCTGAATCTGCTCGACCTGCGTCGCGACGCCGCCCATCGGCGCGCGCACCACGGCGTGATCGAGATTGCGCTCGGCGTTGTCGAGCTTGGACTTGGCCTGCGCGTAGGGTGGGAATTTCTCCAGCGGCAGGTCGGTATCGCCGAGCAATTGCGTCTTGGCCGCCGAGATCTGCTGCTTGACGTATTGCGCGATCGAGCCTGACGTGACCAGCGCGTTCGCCGCGTTGTCGAGGTCGAGCTGCGAGCCGTAGCTGTTCTTGACCAGCGCCTGCTTGCGCTCGACGTCGCGCTGCTTGAGGTCGACGCCCTGCTGGGCGAGGCTCAGCATGTCGCCGTAGATCTTGATGTTGGCGCGGAGATTGTCGTAGGTCGACTGCGCCTGCGCGAGCTGCGCCCTGGCCTCGTCCACCGCGAGGCGGAACGGCACGGGATCGATCTCGAACAGCTCATCGCCCTGCTTGACGAGCTGACCTTCCCTCACGACGACCTTCTCGATCTTGCCGGAGATGTCGGGCGTCACCAGCACTTTCTGCGCGCCGACATAGGCGTCATCGGTACCGACATAGCGGCCGCCATTCAGATAGAAGGTCAAGCCGCCAATGGCGACGACGATCGGCAGCACGACCATCAGCAGGAAGCGGCGATAGCGCCGCAGGCCTGCGATGATGCGGCGGCGGGGATCGGTGCCGGCTTTCTTGGTGGGCTTGCCGCTGTCGATCTTCTGCTCGGGCTGGAACTTGATGACTTGATCAGCCATAGCGCTGCTCCTTACGTGCTTGTTCCGCTCCGGATGTCTGGATCGCGGTACGCACGTTTTCCTTGATTGCTTCGAGTTGGGTGAGGAGGCGATGGGCATCCGCCGGATTGATACCGTCGAGCGCGTTGGCCGTGATTTCGGACCTGAGCCCGCTCATCTTGCCGAGCAATTGCCGGCCGGCCTTCCTCAGGTAGAGGCGCTTGACGCGCCGGTCCGAGGCGTCGCTGCGGCGCTCGATCCAGTCATTGTCGCAGAGCTTGTCGATCAGGCGCGTCAGCGTGATCGGCTGCACCTCGAGGAGCTCGGCGAGCTCCGACTGCTTCATGCCCTCGCTGCGCTCGACCTTTGCCAGCACCGCCCATTGCGCGCGGGTGATGCCGAAGCGCGACGCCTCCTTGTCGGCATAGACGCGCAGCAGGCGATAGAGCTCGGCGAGCGTAAACAGGAAGTTCTGGTCCACGGGCCCGCGGCTCATGAGCTTGGTCTCCTATAAGCTTGAGATACTATAAGCAAGCTTATGATTTTTTCATGGCGGGGTAACGGGACGCTGTCCCGCTGCAAGAGCATGGCTGACCGCCGTTCGCCGGTCGTGCTTTGGGTTCCCTCGCCGAAATGCTAGAAGGCAGGCCAAATGACCCTCGCAAAGCCGGCATTCCCCGCGCCCGACCACGATCACGGCCGCTGCACTGCGGACGCGCTGGCGCATGCCGAGGAGGTTTGCGAGCAGCGCGCGCAGAAATTCACGCCGATTCGCCGCCAGGTGCTCGGGGCGCTGCTCTCCAGCCACCGCCCGCTCGGGGCCTACGAGGTGATCGACGAACTCGCCAAGTCGATGCCGCGGCCGGCCCCGATCACGATCTACCGTGCTCTCGATTTCTTGATGGCCAACGGCCTCGTGCACCGCATCGAAAGTCGCAACGCCTATCTCGCCTGCGCCGCCCACGACCACGATGCGACCTCCGCGGTGGCGTTCCTGATCTGCGAGCGCTGCGGTCTGGTCGGCGAGATCCCGTCGGCGTCCTTCGCCAAGGATATCAACGCCGCTGCGCGCAGCTCAGGTTTTGCCCCCAAATTGTCTGTGGTGGAGATCACGGGCATCTGCACCCATTGTCAGAAAACTGCATAAAGCAACAACGGCGCAAAGCCGATATCGGGAAGAAATGTCCTCACCTCAAGCCATACCGTCCGCCGGTCGCCCCCTCAGTGCCGGCGCCATCGCCCTGATGCTGATGCTGTGCCTGACCTGGGGGTTCAACCAGATCGCGGTGAAGCTGGTGCTGCCGGACATCCCGCCGATGCTCCAGGCGATGATCCGCTCGATGGGCGCGCTGCCGGTACTCTTCATCATCGGCACGCTGCGCGGCGTCAAATTCTTCGAGAAGGACGGCACGTGGAAGCCCGGCCTGATCGCCGGGCTGATGTTCGGCATCGAGTTCGTGCTGATCTTCCAGGGCCTGCGCCTCACGCCGGCGTCCCGGGCCGTGGTGTTTCTTTACACCGCACCGTTCTTCGTCGCGCTCGGCTCCTACCAGGTGCTCGGCGAACGGCTCGGCGGCACGCAATGGCTGGGGCTCGCGGTGAGCTTTGCCGGCGTCGCGCTCGCGATCGGCGTGCCGCAGCCGGATGTCGATGCCAAGGTGCTGCTCGGCGACCTCATGATCGTCGGCGGTGCCGCGCTGTGGGCGGCCACCACGCTGGTTGCCAAGGGCACGCGGCTGCGCTTCGCCGCGCCGGAGAAGGCGCTGGGCTACCAGGTTGCGACCTCGATCCCGATCCTGGGCCTGGCGGCTTGGTTGTTCGGCGAATCCATCACCCACACCCCGGCGCCGCTGTCCCTCGCCCTGATGGCCTTCCAGGCGATCTGGGTGGTGGGAACCACGTTCACGCTTTGGTTCGCGCTGGTGAAGGCCTATTCGGCCAGCAAATTGTCCGCTTTTACCTTCATCACCCCTTTGTTTGGCGTGGTGGGTAGCTATTTCATCATGCACGACACCTTGAGCCTGACATTCGGGGCCGCCGCGGTCCTTGTAATTGCTGGGCTTTTTCTGGTTAACCGTCCCAGCCAAACGGCTGCGGCGCCGCGCGATGCATTGCTGAACGTCACCAAAACCTGATATTTGGACCCCATGAACAAGCTCGAAAACACCATCGATTCAGACATCGCGGGCCCCGCGCCCCGGCACCGGACCACCCAGGTCAAGGTCGGAGACGTCGCCGTTGGCGGCGGTGCGCCGATCGTCGTGCAGTCGATGACCAACACCGACACCGCCGATATCGACGGCACCATCGCCCAGGTTGCAGCGCTCGCGCGCGCCGGCTCCGAAATGGTCCGCATCACCGTGGATCGCGAGGAGGCCGCGGCCGCCGTCCCGCACATCCGTGACGGCCTCGCCAAGCGCGGCATCACCACGCCCCTGATCGGCGACTTCCATTATATCGGCCACAAGCTGCTCGCAGCCTATCCCGCCTGCGCCGAGGCGCTCGCCAAGTACCGCATCAATCCCGGCAATGTCGGCTTCAAGGACAAGCGCGACACCCAGTTCGCCGATATCATCGAGATCGCGAACAAGAACAGCAAGCCGGTCCGCATCGGCGCCAATTGGGGTTCGCTCGACCAGGAGCTGCTGACCAAGCTGATGGACGAGAACGCCGCGTCCGCCAATCCGCGCGACGTGCGCGCGGTGACGCGCGAGGCCATGGTGCAGTCGGCACTGCTCTCGGCCGCGCGCGCCGAAGAGCTCGGCATGCCCAAGGACCGCATCATCCTCTCCGCAAAGGTCTCGGCGGTGCAGGATCTGATCGCGGTCTACCAGGATCTCGCATCGCGCTCCGACTACGCCATCCATCTCGGTCTCACCGAGGCCGGCATGGGCTCGAAGGGCATCGTCGCCTCCTCGGCCGCGCTCGGCATCCTGCTGCAGCAGGGCATCGGCGACACCATCCGCATCTCGCTGACGCCGGAGCCCGGCGGCGACCGCACCCGTGAGGTGCAGGTCGGCCAGGAGCTCCTGCAGACCATGGGCTTCCGCACCTTCGTGCCGCTGGTCGCGGCCTGCCCCGGCTGCGGCCGCACCACCTCGACCACATTCCAGGAGCTGGCGCGCTCGATCCAGGATTTCATCCGCGACGAGATGCCGGCCTGGAAGACGAAATATCCGGGTGTGGAAGAGCTCAACGTCGCGGTGATGGGCTGCATCGTCAACGGCCCCGGCGAATCCAAGCACGCCAATATCGGCATCTCCTTGCCCGGCACCGGCGAAGCGCCGGCCGCGCCCGTCTTCGTCGACGGCAAGAAGTTCCGCACGCTGCGCGGCCCGACCATCTCCGCCGACTTCAAGGCGCTGGTGATCGACTACATCGACCAGCGCTACGGCCAGGGCGCCAAGGTACCGGTGACCGCGGCGGAGTAGTCGTTCCCAAACATTGGAATCGTGAGGCGGGTTCGCGAAGCGTAACCCGCCTTATTTTTTGCGCGGGTCGTAGCCCAGATTGCGCTTCGCTCCATCCGCGCTACGATGTCTCCAATCAAAATGATCGGGAGACACGCCATGAGCTCACTCGCCGGCAAGCAGGGTCCGCGCTATCGCCACATGGCCGAGGACGGCGCGCCTTACGAAACCATCGCGGTCGAAAAGCTCACACCGATCATCGGCGCGGAAATCTCCGGCGTCGACATCGGCAGGCTCGTCTCCGATGACGTTCGTTCCAATCAACAGATGGACGAGATCCATCGCGCGCTCGCGGAAAATCTCGTCATCTTCTTCCGCGACCAGCACATCTCGCCACAACAGCATCTCGCCTTCGGCCGCAAGTTCGGCGAGCTGCATTTCCATCCCGCAGCGCCGCACGAGGACGAAGACCCGGCACTGATGAAGATCTATGCCGACAAGAACTCGCCGCGCGCCAACGGCGAGGGCTGGCACTCCGACGTGTCCTGCGACCTCGAGCCGCCGATGGGCTCGATCCTCTACATCAAGCAGTGCCCGCCCCGCGGCGGCGACACGCTGTTCGCCAACATGTATGCGGCCTATGAGGCGCTGTCGGATCGCATGAAGGCCTATCTCGACGGCCTGACCGCACTGCATGACGGCGAGCCGATCTATCGCGGCCTCTATGCCAACTATGGCGTCGCCGATCGTCCATCCTATCCGAACGCGGAGCATCCGGTGCTGCGCACGCACCCGGTCACCGGCAGGAAGGCGCTCTACGTCAACCGCGGCTTCACTCGCCACATCAACGGCATCCCGCGCGACGAGAGCGACGCGATGCTCGCCTATCTCTACCAGCACGCCGAGAACCCGCTGTTCCAGTGCCGCTTCCGCTGGACCGAGAACGCCATCGCCTTCTGGGACAACCGCTGCACCCAGCACCGTGCGATGTGGGACTACTGGCCGCACACGCGCTCGGGGACACGGGTGACGGTGAAGGGGGAGCGGCCGGTTTAGGCATGGCTGCCGTAGGGTGAAAATGGCGCGTCAGCGCCGTGCCCGCCATCTCGCTGTGCCTGCAACAGGACGGTGGGCACGACGCGCGAAGAGCGCGCCTTTGCCCACCCTACGAAACCGTTCTTGCGTTGACGTCGTCTCACGTCCGCGCCAATCTTCCCAAAAACAAATCGGGAGGATTTTCCATACTCCGCGCAGAGGACAATAAATTCCTGACCGAGTCCGGCCCCGGGACGGGCATGGGTGAGCTGCTGCGCCGCTTCTGGATTCCTGTGCTCCTGTCGAAGGAGCTTCCTGAAGCCGATGGCGAGCCGAAGAAGATCGTCGTGCTCGGCGAGGAGCTGCTCGCCTTCCGCGATTCGCGCAGCGTCGTCGGTGTCATCGATCAATACTGCCCGCATCGCGGCGCCAATCTCTGGCTCGGGCGCAATGAGGAATGCGGCATCCGCTGCGTCTATCACGGCTGGAAGTTCGACACGGACGGTCGCTGCGTGGACATGCCGACCTCCTATCCCGATCTCAACGCCAAGGATCTGATCCGCATCAAGTCCTATCCGGTGCGCGAATGGGGCGAGATGATCTGGGCCTATATGGGCCCGGCGGACGTCATGCCCGAGCTGCCCGATCTCGAAATGGCGATGCTGCCGGCCTCGCATCGTTACGTCAGCAAGAAATGGCAGGACTGCAACTGGGTGCAGGCGCTGGAAGGCTCGATCGACACCGCGCATTTCACCTTTGCGCATCTCTCCTTCGACAAGGAGGAGAACGAGATCCTCGACATCAAGAAGCATTTTGTGAATCCGATCGCGCGGATGTCGAGCGACCACATGCGCTGGATCGCCGAGGACCCGCGGCCGGTGATCAAGATCGCCCCGCACGACGCCGGCCTCTGCATTGCCGGTGGCCGGCTCACCGGCAGCGACAACATCTATTGGCGGATCGCGCAGTTCCTGATGCCGTTCCACGCCTACGCACCGAGCGCGATGCCGGGTGAGAACATCTTTGGCCAGACCTTCGTGCCTGTAACCGACACCAATTGCTGGATCTACACCTATGCCTGGAATCCGGAGCGGCCGCTGACGCAGGCCGAACGCGACGCCTATGACCGCGGCAATGGCGTGATCGCGGAGGTTGACGATCATTACGTGCCACTGCGCCACAAGGGCAACGATTACATGATCGACCGCAAGCTCCAGAGGACGAGGAGCTACACCGGCATCAAGGGCGTCTCCGAGCAGGACGCCGCCGTGCAGGACAGCCAGGGCCCGATCGCCGACCGCACCCGCGAGCATCTCGGCCCGACCGATCTCGGCATCATGCATTTCCGCAAGCTCGTGATGGATCTGGCGCGCGCGCTTCAGCAGGGCGTGCCGCCGCCGCAGGCCGCACACCAGGATCGCTACGCGGTGCGCTCCGGCGCCTGCGTCACCAGCAAGGCCAAGGACCTGCCCGCGGTGATGCTGGAACGTTTTGGCGATGTCGCGGGCTTCGTCGGCCGTCCCAAGGTCGCAGCAGCGGAGTAGCGCTTGGGCCAATTGCGCAGCATCATCGCCGGATTGGTCGCGTCGACCCTGCTGTCGTCGCTTGCCCCTGTCGAGCGCGGACATGCCGCTGCCGCGCGAACAATGACGAAGCCGCCGGCGTCACCGGCCAAATGCCAGATGCCGAAATTCCGGATCGTCGTGGATGTCGGGCACACCCCGGACTCCTATGGCGCGCTGAGCGCGCGCAATGATACGGAATTCGGCTTCAACTTCCGGCTCGGAAAGCTGATCACGGCGAAACTCAGGGACCAAGGCTTTGCCGCAACCCGCCTGCTCGTGACGGACGGCAAGGCGCGGCCGAGCCTGTTCAAGCGCGTCAGTGCCGCGAATGACGGCCGGGCCGATCTCCTGCTGTCGATCCATCACGACTCGGTACCGGACAAGCTGCTCGAGACCTGGGAATTCGACGGCGCGATGAGTTATTTCAGCGATCGGTTTTCAGGCCATTCGCTGTTCGTATCCGAACGCAATTCGCACTTCGCCACCAGCCTGTTGCTGGCCCGGATGATCGGCCGGCAGTTGAAAGAGCAGGGCCTGCATTATGCCAGCCAATACACATTGCCGGTGATGGGGCGCTACCGGCGCCAATTGCTGGACAGGGATTTCGGTGTCTACCGCTACGACGGGCTCGTCGTGCTGTCGCGAACGAACAGTGCCGCGGTGCTGCTCGAAGCCGGCTCGATCATCAACCGCGACGAGGAGATGGCGATGAACTCGCCGGAGCGGCAGGAGATGATCGCGGGAGCCGTCGCGGCGGCGATGGGGGAGTTTTGCGAGAGGCGGTAGCTTGCGCAGCCGGTTCAGCAATGACGAGAAGCTACAGCGGCACGCCCCGATACTCCCGGTTCGCCAGACTCGCCTCCTCCAGATCCAGATCCCGCTCGATCCGGCGCCGCGTCTCGTCGGTGATCTGGCCGTCGCGCAGGAGGTTGTGGATGAATTTTCGTTCGGCGGCGATCAGCTCGCGGGTCAGCGCGGTGCCGGCGGCGGAGACGTCGTGATGGGTGGGATCGAGTGAATCAGGGAGCTGGTTGACGCGGATCTCGTGGCGGGCGCGCAGCAGCCGCATCACCTCGTCCGACACCTCCTTCGCCTCGGTCAGCGCATCGAGCGACTTCAGCGCAGCGTCGAGCGCCTGGCGGCGTGCCGCGATCTCGGCCTCATGCTCGGCGACATGCTCGTTGCGGCCGGCTTCGGCGACGCCGAGCCAGCGCACCACCGGCGGCAGCGTCAGTCCGACGCCGATCAGCGTGACGAAGATGACGCCGAAGGCGACGAACAGGATCAGGTCGCGATACGGAAAGGCATTGCCATCAGGCAGCGTGAACGGCAGCGCCAGCGCCGCCGCCAGCGACACCGCGCCGCGCACGCCGGTGAAGGCGAGCACGAACGGCCATTGCCATGGCGGCGACGGGTCGCGCTTGCGCAGCGATTTGGAGAGGATCCGCGGCAGATAGGTCGCGGGATAGAGCCAGGCGAAACGCGCGGTCACAATGATCGTCAGCACGACGGCGGTCGCGATGAGAATGTCGTCGAGCGGGAACGCCTTCGATTTCTCGTAGAGCGCGCGCATTTGGAAGCCGGTGAGCAGGAACAGCAGGCCCTCGATCAGGTAAATGATGAGGTCCCAGAAGAAGATGCCTTGCAGGCGTGTCGCCGAGGAGATCAGCAGCGGGCCGTTCCAGCTCACATAGAGGCCGCAGGCGACGGTGGCGATCACGCCGGAGCCGCCGACATGCTCGGGCAGCCAGTAGGAGACGTAAGGCGTGATCAGCGACAGCGTCAGCTCGACCTGCTGATCTTTCGCCCATCTGCGGAAGCGCAGGGAAAGCCAGCCGACGCCGATGCCGAAGGCGATCTCTCCGGCGATAATGAGGACAAACTCGCCGGCCGCCATCGGAAGCGATAGATGGCCGACCATGATGGCGGCGAGCGCGAAGCGGTAGAGGATCAGCGCGGTGGCGTCATTCGCGAGCCCTTCGCCTTCGAGTATGACCAGGAGGCGGCGCGGTATGTTGAGCCGTCGCGCGATCGCGAGCGGCGCCACCACGTCGGGCGGCGCGACGATGGCCCCGAGCAGGAAACCGATGGCCCATGGCAGGCCGATCAAATAGTGCGTGGCGGCCGCCACCATCGCCGCGGTGAAGATCACCGCGCCGACCGCGAGCAGCACGATCGGGCGCAGATTGTTCCGGAACTCCCGCCAGCTCATGGCGACGCTCGCCGAGTAGATCAGCGGCGGCAGCACCATCAGCAGCACCAGCTCCGGCGGCAGTTCCACCGGCGGCATGCCCGGCACGAAGGCGAGGCCGACGCCGGACAGCATCAGCAAGATCGCAGGCGCGATGTTGAAACGGCGGGCGACGAGCGCGGTGCCCGCCAGCACCGCGAGCAGGATGAGGAAGGTCTGGAATTTCGCTGCGATCATGGCCTGTCTTCGCCCGGAAGCGGCCAAGAGGTCAATGCGGGGGCCTTACGCCAGGCGCCCTGCCACCATGCGTCCGATGCGCGCGAACATGGCCTCGATCTGCGGGGCAGTTGGCGAGCCGCCCTGGGTGTAGGCCACGATCAGGATCGGCGCATCGGGCTTAGTATCGGGCTTGGGCCAGGCGACCGCGATATCGCCCGATGCGTCCTTGCCGTTGTTGCCGGTCTTGTCGCCGATGGTCCAGCTCGCGGGCAGGCCGCCGCGCAGCCGGTTCGCACCGGTCTTGCAGCCCACCAACCATTCGGTGAGCTGGGAGCGCGACGCCGGCGACAATGCCTCGCCCGTCACCAGCCGCCGCAGATTGCCGGCCATCGCGGCCGGCGTCGTGGTGTCATGGGGATCGCCGGGCGCTGACTTATTGACCTCAGGCTCGTTGTGGTCGATCCGTGAGGTGGTGTCGCCAAGCGATCGCCAGAACGCCGTGAGGGCGGCCGGCCCTCCGATCCGTGCCAGCAGCAGATTGGCGCAGGTGTTGTCGCTGAGCTCGACGATCGCCTTGCACATCTCGGCGACCGACATCTTGCCGGCCGCGAGATTTTGCTTGGCAACAGGCGCATAGCTCAGAAGGTCGGCCTGGCCGTAAGGGATCACGGCCGCGAGCTGCTCCTGGCCGCGATCGACCCGCGCCAGCACGCAGGCCGCGAGCGAGGCCTTGAATGTCGAGCACATGACGAACCGCTCGTCGGCGCGCCAGGCGATCTTCGCGCCGGTCGCCAAGTTTTCCGCATACAGCCCGATCCGTCCACCGCTTTCGCGCTCATAGGCTTCGAGCTCAGGCGGCGCGTCGGCGGCGAGCACGGGAGTGGCGGCCATCCAGCACAGCGAGGCGAGGAGGGAGCGGCGGTCGAGCAGCATGGGGGACCTTTGGGACAGATGGAACAGGGGGAGGGAAGGTCGCGCACGATTGTCCCACCCCATCATTGCGAGCGTAGCGAAGCAATCCAGTGTGTTTCCGCGGAGAGATTCTGGATTGCTTCGCTACGCTCGCAATGACGGAGGATGGGCATCGAGCGCGGCAGATATTGGGCAGCGGGAGATTGAGGCTCCCTCACTCCCTCAGGTCATACCGGTACGATTTCGACACGATCTGCCAGCCGTCGGCGAGCTTCATCGCCACCAGATAATCGGTGAAAAAACGTGGCGGCAGTTGGCACCGGACCTTGATGAAGGCGGTCTTGTCGTCCGAACGGTCGATGGTGACGATGAAATCCTCGCGCGGCTTGCCTTCCGCCTTGGCCGAGGGGCGCTTGCGCACCCAGGCGAGCCAGTCCGGCACGGTCAGGATCTTCAGCTCGCCCTTTTCCACCCAACGCAGATCGGCGGACGGATGGAAGACGTCGCCGAGCTTGTCGGCGTCGCCCTCGTAGAGCCCGTCAAAATAGCTTTGCACGACGGCCTCGACGCTCGAACGATTCTGGCTCATGGGTCATCCCTTTGAATGATGGCTCGGCGGGAATTTAGTCGTACGCATAAAAATGCGCTATGGGTGTGTCAACCATTTGCACGCAGGCGTTGCCATGACCGGATCAGAAAATTCGAATGCTCGTATCCTCACCGGCGAATGCTACTGCCGCGCCGTGCGCTACGAGGTCGCGGACCAATTCTCTTACGCAATGAACTGCCACTGTTCGAATTGCCGTCGCACCACCGGCTCCGCCTTCAAGCCGTTCGCCGGCATCGCGCAAGAGAAGCTCCGCATCGTCCGGGGTGACGACCAGCGGATCATTTTCGGGGACGACACCACCCATGACGCCCACTGCGCCCGTTGCGGCTCGCTGCTTTATTCCCGGGTGCGCGACGGAAAATGGGTTCATGTCGCCATGGGAACCCTGGTCGATGCCCCCTCGATCCGGCCGAGCGCCCACATTTTCGTCGGCTCGAAGGCGCCCTGGCATGAGATTACGGACAATCTGCCGCAATATCGGGGGCACGTCGGGGACGGATGAGGGAACCCAGCCTGGACCCCAGCGAACCGCGATGGCGCTGGCGCGACAAACCAAAGGGGGCATTCGATCTGACAAGCACCGGCGCTGGAGCCTGCTAGAACGATCCCAAAGGGGGCTCGAACGGCCCTGAACTTCGGAATTCGTGTCATGCGCAATTTGCTCAGACTTTGCCCGCTTCTCCTCGCCCTCGCGCTGCTGTTCGGCGCAGAACCTGCTTTTGCCGGAAAGCGCGTGGCGCTGGTGCTGGCCAATTCGGCCTATCAGCACGCGCCGTCACTCACCAACCCTGTCAATGACGGTTCGGTGATCGCGAAGACGCTGAAGGATGCCGGTTTCGACATTGTCGATTCCCGGCACGATCTGTCGGCCCTCGAGACGCGGCGCGTGCTGCGCGACTTCGCGGACGCGACCCGCGATGCCGACATCGCCGTGGTCTACTATGCCGGTCACGGCATCGAGGTCGAAGGCTCCAATTATCTGATCCCTGTTGACGCCAGGCTCGAGCGCGATACCGACGTCTATGACGAAGCACTCTCGCTCGACCGCGTCCTGGTCGCCGTCGAACCCGCCAAGCAGCTCCGCCTGGTGATCCTGGATGCCTGCCGCGACAATCCGTTCGGCAAGACCATGAAGCGCTCGGTGGCCTCGCGCGGCATTGGCCGGGGCCTCGCCCAGGTCGAGCCGACCAGCCCCAACACGCTGATTGCCTATTCGGCCAAGGCCGGCTTCACGGCGCAGGACGGCGACGGCGCCAACAGCCCGTTTACGGTTGCGTTGTCGAAGCACCTGACGACGCCGGGCCTCGATGTCCGCCGCGCCTTCGGCTTCGTGCGCGACGACGTGCTCAAGTCGACCGGCAACAAGCAGGAGCCGTTCGTCTATGGCTCGCTCGGCGGCGACGACGTCCCGCTGGTGCCGGTCAAGGTGGCGGCTGCAGCGTCGCCCGTGGCGAACCCGCAGGCCGACATCCGCCGCGACTACGAGCTCGCGCTCCAGGTCGGCAACAGGGCGGCATGGGACGCCTTCCTCGCCCAGCATCCGGACGGTTTCTATTCCAGCCTCGCCAAGCTTCAGCTCGAGAAGATCGGTGCCGAGCAGGCCCATGCGGCGGCGATCGAGAAGGCGAAGCAGGCCGAGGCCGAGCGCGATCGTCTTGCCGCCGTCGGTGCGCAGAAGGATGCGCAGATCAAGGCTGCGGCCGATGCGAAGGCCGCCGAGCAGGCGCAGCTTGCCGCCCAGAAGGCAAAGGAGCAGGCGCAGCAGCAGGCGGCCGCCGCCGAGCAGCAGCGCGTCAACCTCGCCGCCGCGGCCCCGAGCGCTGCGCCGGCCAGCACGGCGAGCCCCGCCGGGACCAACGTTGCGTCCCTGACGCCGGCGACCACGCCGGCCGATCTCAGCCGCTCGGTCCAGACCGAGCTCGGCCGCGTCGGCTGTTTCTCGGGCCAGGCCGACGGCAACTGGAACACGTCCTCGCAGCGGTCGCTGTCGCAGTTCAACCGCTATGCCGGCACCAAGCTCGACGTGAAAGTGGCGAGCACCGATGCGCTCGATACGGTCAAGTCGAAGCCGTCGCGCGTCTGCCCGCTGGTCTGCGAGCACGGCTTCAAGGCCGACGGCGACAAGTGCACCAGGATCGTCTGCGGCGACGGCTATGCGCTGAACGACGACAACGAATGCGAGAAGAAGCGCGCCGCCAAGCCGACGGCTTCCAAACCTGCGACCTCGCGGCGTGACGACAGCGAGGATCGCCCGGCACGGCAGCGTCCGCAGATCGGCGCCGCGGGCGGCCTCGGTGGCTTGGGCGGCGACGCTGCCGGCATCGCGACCGGTGCGCGGCGCACCTCAGGCGGCGGGCAGGTCTTCTGCACTAATGGCGGCTGCCGTCCGGTCAACCGCGGTTGCCATCTCGAGTATCGCGGTGGCGGCGGCCCCGGCAACGATGCCAACGCCGAGGTGTGTAATTGAAGCCGAGATGATTCCACATGGTCGTCGTGGCGAAAGCCAGGACGACATCTAAGTCGCAATCGCGCTCGCCGCGATGTTCACCGTCAGTGCCAGCAAGGCCGTGTTGTAGATGAACGAGATAATGCCGTGCGCGGTCGCGGTGCGGCGGATGGTCTTGTCGGTGATGCCGACGTCGGAGACCTGCGCGGTCATGCCGATCACGAACGAGAAATAGACGAAGTCCCAATAGTCGGCGTGGTCTTCCTTGTCGCCGCTCGGGAATTGCAACCCGCCCGGCGGGTGCCGATAGTAGTCATGGGCGTAGTGCAGCGCGAAGGTGGTGTGCACGGCGGCCCATGACAGCGCGATGGTGGTGATCGCGATCGTCAGCTCCGTGGCGCCGCGATGGGCGCCGAGCTCGGCGACGATCGCCGCGATGCTCGCGAATGCGCCGATCGCCGTCACCAGCAGGATCACGAAGCGGCCGTCGTCCTGCATCGCAGCGTTGCGGCGGATGTGCTGGTGGTCGTTGTTCAGCATCATCACGTAGACCAGCACCAGATAGGCCGCGATCAGCGCATCCCAGCCGAGCACGAGCCGCGTCGCCAGCCGCAGGGAGCCGGGCAGCAGCAGGCAGACCAGGATGCCGAACCCGAGTGAAATGAATGTCCGCGGCCGCGCGTAGATCACGCGCATCGGCCGCGACATTTTCTGGAAGCGCGCGAGGACGGGATCTTCCTTGTCGATGCCCGTCATCGCACGGTCAGTTCTTGCGCTCGGCGACAAACCGCGCGGCGGCTTGCAGCACGGCCGCGCGATCGCCGAAGATCGAGACCGCGCTGTCGGCGCGCGCGAGCAGGTCGCGCACGCGCTGCTTGGCGCCTTCGATGCCGAGCTGGGTGACGAAGGTGGTCTTGCCGAGCGCAGCATCCTGGCCCGAGGGTTTGCCGAGCGCCGCGGCATCGCCTTCGACGTCGAGCAGATCGTCGGCGATCTGGAAGGCTTCGCCGAGCGCGCGGCCGTAATCGTCGAGCGCCTGATATTCCTTGGCCGTGGCCTGGCCGAGAATCGCGCCGGCGATGCAGCCGTAGCGCAGCAGCGCGCCGGTCTTCATCTGCTGAATGCGGGCGACATCGATCGGCTCGTTGCCGCCGAAGCGGCCTTCGCCTGCGAGGTCGAGAATCTGGCCACCGACCATGCCGCCGATGCCGGCGCAGCGCGCCAGCGCGCGCGTCAGCAGCAGCCGTACATTGGCGTCGCAATGGATCTCGTCGCGGGTGACGATATCGAAGGCGAGCGTCAGCAGGCCGTCGCCGGCGAGGATCGCGGTCGCGTCGTCGGTCTTCTTGTGCAGGGTGGGCCGGCCCCGGCGCAGGTCCGAATTGTCCATCGCCGGCAGGTCGTCATGGATCAGCGAGTAGCAGTGGATGCATTCGAGCGCCGCACCGGCGAGCAGCGCCGCCTCGCGCGGCACGCCGAACACGGCTGCGCTTTCAACCACCAGGAACGGCCGCAGGCGCTTGCCGCCGTTCAGGCTCGAATAGCGCATTGCGTCCATCAGTCGCTTGGGACGGGCGATTTCATCGGGCAGGATGTCGTCCGCGAGGAGGCGCCCGAGCAGGGCCTCGGTATCATCAGCGGTCTTGTCCAGACGTTTGGCGAAATCGGACGGGGACGTGCCGGTCATCAAGAAGGGCTCCAGAACTAAAATTCGGCGGGACAATCCTTTATGAGCCCGCCTCAGTCAATCGTTTGGAAGGCCTAAAAAGTGCTGGAAAAGACCCGAATTATCACAGACTTAATGGCTGGGCCCGTGGCTGCGTTTCATTTTGCGCCGGAAAGGTCGATTTGCGCATCGTTAAAATCCTGCTGGTAGCGCTCGCGGTCGTGGTTCTCGCGCCCTATGTGATCGCGCCGTTCTACCGCTCCGGTCATCCCGTTTCGACGCTGATGGCCTGGCGCAGCTTGCGGGGCGCGCCGATGCAGCGGGAATGGATCGATCTCGCGGCGATGTCGCCCTACCTGCCGCGGTCGGTGGTGGCGGCCGAGGACGCTCATTTCTGCAAGCATCACGGCATCGACTGGGGCGCGTTGCGCGAGGCGATCGACGACGCGAAGGAGGACGGCACCGCCTTCCGGGGCGCCTCCACCATCACCCAGCAGGTGGCGAAAAACCTGTTCCTCTGGCAGGGGCGGGACTTCATCCGCAAGGCGCTGGAATTCCCGCTGGCGTTGTGGATCGATTTCGTCCTGCCTAAGCCGCGGATCCTGGAAATTTACCTCAACATCGCCGAGCTCGGTCCGCAGAGCCAGTTTGGGGTGGAGGCGGCCAGTGCCTATGCGTTCGGTAAATCGGCCGCCAGCCTCTCCCCCCGGGAGGCGGCACTTCTGGCCTCGATCCTGCCGAATCCGGTCAAACGCAGCGCCAGGACCCCCGGACCGGGCGTCCGGCGGCTCGCCGGGACCTATGTGGCAAGGGCGCAGGCCTCGACGCTTGCGACCTGCTGGCGGGAAAATCGCTGATTTCGGGCCCTTTTCGGGCGCATTTTCCGGCCCAAGAGCCTAGCTTTGCGGCCAGCCTTCCTCTATAAGCGCGGCCTTGATCGGCATTCAGCTCGCCTCGTATTGCGGGTGCTGAGCCGTCCCTCGCGGACGATGCCCTGATGACACCAATCCCTAGAGGATATTGAAATGGCCGTTCCGAGAAGAAAAACCTCGCCGTCGCGCCGTGGCATGCGCCGCTCGGCAGACGCCATCAAGAAGCCGACCTATGTGGAAGACAAGGACTCCGGCGAGCTCCGTCGTCCGCACCATCTCGACCTCAAGACCGGCATGTACAAGGGCCGTCAGGTCCTGAAGAAGAAAGAGTCCTGAGGTCGGACTCTTCTTCGGGCAGGGTTATCCTCAATCAGGATGACGTGACCTGCCTGATTTCGGCCAACCCATGAGATATGACGGTGACGGCGGCGGAGCGAATGCTTCGCCGCTGCATTGTTCTGTCCGGATATCTTGATCGAGAAGGCATTTCGCCGATGGTCGGTTTCCCGCTGCTCCTGATTCCGCTCGCGGTCTACAACATCATCGCCTTCCTGATGCCCAGCGTGTCCTTCTCGGACGTGCTGTTCAAGGTGCCGATGATCACGGGCGAGACCTGGCCGGTCACGCTCGCCGATCTGATGCTTGCGCTCGGTATCGTGCTGCTGCTGCTCGAGGTGGTCAAAGGCGCGCGGCCCGGCTCGAAATTCCTGATGGATCATCTGCTGTCGCTGATCGTGTTCGGCGCGGCCGCCGCCGAATTCGTGATGTGGCCCAAATTCGGCAACTCCACCTATTTCCTGCTGGTGCTGCTCGCGATGGCCGATTTCCTCGGCGGCATCGCCCAGCGCACGCGCCGCCGCGTCACCTATGTCGCCGAGACGACGGTGCCCGCGCCGCGCAAGGCCAAGCGCCAGGCCGAGGCGCCGGCGGATGACGTCGCGTCCGAGCCCAAATTCGAGCCGGTGTCGGCACCGCAAGCAGCCCCGGTGCCGCCCGCGCCCACCGCTCAATCGGTCGCCGAATCCGTGCTGATGGACCATCCGGCGCCGAAGCCGGTGAGCCCGCCCTCGCCGGAAATTCCCTCGCCGCATCTGCAGCCGGGCAATGGCACGCCGTCGTCGCCGGATACGCCGCGCTGATCGATTTCAAGCCACCTGCCGCGTGCGCGCGCTGACGCTTCCGAGCGGGCGCTTGCTGCCATAGGCCATCCGCGCATCTTCAGGGGAGGCGCGGCGGAGCCGGCTGGCCTGGGGCAAATGCTCGGCATTGGCGATGAGTTGGGTGACGAAGCTCGGATCGGGGCGAGGCAGCGGCGCCTTGATAACCCACTGCAACGTCGGCAGCAGCGGCACGAGGGCCGAGCCTGTGCCGTAGTCCGCCAAGTCCGATCGATCAGTACTCAACATCGCAATCACCGTTGATCCGGCGAAGATCGTCGCGTTTCGGGACGCGGGCGCCGGTGCGAGTCACGTACTCGCAAGGCCTATGCCGGCCGGGCCGGTTTGGTTCCGCGCTGCCCCGAAACATGGTTTCCAAATTGTTTATCAACTTTGCCTAGGGTTGGGGGCGAATCTGGCTCTATCCTGTGCCGGCTCAGGACTCCCCGCTGTCCCGAAATGAGGCGATTTTGACCCCCGCATTGCCACAAGCCTCCGACATCCTGGCCGCGCTCGGCCAGGCCGTGTTCGCCTGGGACATCGCCAGCGACGTCATCGTCTGGGGGGAGCACGCCGGCGCCGTCTTCCCCGGCATCCCCGCCGAGCGGCTCGCGACCGGCGCCGAATTCGCCAAGCTGATCGAGCCCGCGCCGTCGCTGCGGACCGCCGCGCTGGCGCAGACCTCCGCCGTGCACGGCGCCGACGGCACGCCCTACCGGGTCGAATACGGCGTGCGCATGAGCGCCTCCGATCCCGTGGTCTGGGTCGAGGAGACCGGCCGCTGGTTCGCCGGCCCCGACGGCCGTCCGGTCCGCGCGATCGGCTCCGTCCGCATCAACAATGAGCGCCACGCCCGCGACGAGGAATTGACCAGGCTGGCCCGGCTCGATCCGCTGACCGGCGAGCTCAACCGCTCGCATCTGATCGCGGCGCTGGCCGAGGCGATCGAGGAGACGACCCGCTTCCGCTCGACCGCGGCCTTCATGCTGGTCGGCATCGATCATCTCGCCCGCGTCAACGACGCCTTCGGCTTCGACGTTGCTGATGCCGTGATTCTCGATGTCGGCAAACGCATTCGCGCGCGGCTGCGCGGCGGCGACGTGCTCGGGCGCTTCTCCGGCAACAAGTTCGGCCTGATCCTGAAGAACTGCACCATCGACGACATGAACGTCGCCGCCGAGCGTTTCCTCGCCGGCATCCGGGACGAGGTGGTGCCGACCAAATCCGGCCCGGTCTCGGTCACCGCGTCGATCGGCGCGGTCAGCGTGCCGCGCTATGCCCGCAACACCGACGAGGCGGTCAACCGCGCCCATGAGACGCTGGACGCCGCAAAGCGCCGCCGCGCCGGCTCGTTTGCAGCGTGGCGTCCGGATGCCACGCGCGACGCGCAGCGCCGCGTCAACATCCGCGTCACCGACGAGATCGTCACCGCACTAAACGAGCGCCGCATCAAGCTCGCCTATGAGCCGGTGGTCTCGGCCGTCTCGCGCGAGCGCGCATTCCATGAATGCCTGGTGCGGATGGACCAGGGTGACGGCCAGGTGCTGCTCGCGCCCGACATCGTGCCGGTTGCCGAGCGCCTCGGCCTGATCCGCCTGGTCGATCACCGCGTGCTCGAGCTCGTGGTCGCCGAGCTTGCGGCCGCGCCCGCTGTCAGTCTCAGCCTCAACATCTCGCCGGACACCACCATGGATCCGGACTGGTGGGCGGGAATCGAGTCGCTGATGCTGGCGCATCCCGGGGTCGCCGAGCGGCTGATCGTCGAGATCACCGAAACGGTCGCGATCCAGGACATCGACGATGTCCGCGGCTTCGTCACGCGGCTGAAGAATTTCGGCAGCCGCATCGCCATCGACGATTTCGGCGCCGGCTACACCTCGTTCCGCAATTTGCGCAAGCTCGGCGTGGACATCGTCAAGATCGACGGCGCCTTCGTGCAGAACATCACCCGTTCCGCCGACGATCGCGCCTTCGTGCAGACCCTGATCGACCTCGCCCGCCGCCTCGACATCAAGACGGTGGCCGAATGGGTGCAGGACGACGAGGCCGCAAACATGCTGCGCGACTGGGGTTGCGACTACATCCAGGGCCGTCTGATCGGGCTGGCGTCAGCCGAACGCCCGTGGAGTGCGCCGCCGGACAGCGCGCTGCCTGCGGCGGGGTAGGAGTTCATCGTTTAATCGCGCTGCGATCTCGCTTCCCCTCCCTCACGCTCCCTCATCCAGCGCCACCAGCTCGCGCTTCCTGCGCAGCGACGGCAGCAGCGGGGCGACCAGCAGCGCCAGCGCCAGCGCAAGGCACGCCGCCGAGATCGGCCGCTGCACGAAGGTCCAGAGATCGCCCTGCGACAGGATCAGCGACTTGCGCAGATTGTTCTCCAGCATCGGTCCGAGCACGAAGGCGAGCACCAGCGGTGCCGGCTCGTAGCCGAGCTTGCGCATGAAATAGCCGATGATCCCGAACGCGATCATCACATAGACGTCGAACACGTTGTTGCTGGAGCAGTACACGCCCAGGATCGTGAACAGGATGATCAGGGGAAAGAGGATGTTGTAGGGCAGCTTCAGGAGCTGCACCCACATGCCGATCATCGGCAGATTGAGGATCAGCAGCATGACGTTGCCGATATACATGCTGGCGACGATGCCCCAGAACAGGCCGGGGTTTTGCGTGATCAGCAGCGGCCCCGGTTGCAGGCCGTGGATGACGAAGGCGCCGAGCAGCAGCGCCATCACCACGTTCGGCGGGATGCCCAGCGTCATCAGCGGAATGAACGCGCCGCCGGCCGCCGCGTTGTTGGCGGATTCGGGGCCCGCGACGCCCTCGATCGCGCCATGGCCAAACCGTTCCGGCGTTTTCGACAGCCGCTTCTCCAGCGCATAGGACGCAAACGAGGCCACCACCGCGCCGCCGCCGGGCAGGATGCCGAGCAGGAAGCCGAGCAGCGTGCCGCGCGCGACGGGGCCGGCGCTGGCCTGCCAATCGGCCTTGTTCGGCAAGAGCTGCGTGATCTTGGCGTTGATGATGTCGCGCTTGATCGCCTGCTCGGTGTTGAGCAGCACCTCGGCGACGCCGAACAGGCCCATCACCACGGGCGCGAGGCCGATGCCGTCGATCAGCTCCATGCGGCCGAAGGTCAGGCGCGGCTGCGCCGTGATGCTGTCGAGCCCGATCAGCCCGAGCACGACGCCGATGCATGCCATCAATAGCGCCTTCGGCATCGAGCCCTGGGTGAGGAAGGTGAGCACGACGAGACCGAGCACCATCAGGCTGAAATACTCGGCCGGGCCAAATGCGATCGCAATGCTGGCAAGTCTTGGCGCCACCAGCATCAGCGCCACCAGCGCGAACGTGCCGGCGATGAAGGAGCCGAAGGCGGAGATGCCGAGCGCGGGGCCGGCGCGGCCCTGCTTGGCCATCTGGTGGCCGTCGATGCAGGTCACGACGGAGGCCGCCTCGCCGGGGATGTTGACCAGGATCGAGGTGGTCGAGCCGCCATACATCGAGCCGTAATAGATGCCGGCCATCATGATGATGCCGGATTCCGGCGTGCCCGACAGCGTCACGGGCAGCAGCAGCGACATCGCCGAGATCGGCCCGATGCCCGGCAGCACGCCGACCAGCGTGCCGATGAAGACGCCGATGAAGCAATAGAGCAGGTTGATCGGCAGCAGCGCGACGCCGAACCCATGCGCGACGTTGACGAGCGTATCCATGCGATCAGCCGATCCCGAACAGGCCGGAGGGCAGCTGGATCAGGAGCAGGCGCTTGAGCACCCACCACATGCCTGATGGCACCAGCACGGCGATCGGGATCGCCAGCGTCCAGCGCACCGGATCGATCAGCCGCAACATCAGCAGCAGCAAGGGGATCGACGACAGCAGAAATCCCAGCGGCTCCAGCGCGAAGGAGAACGCGACGAGGCAGGCGATGACGAGCAGCGGCTTGCCCCAGCGCACATTTTCCCAGCGCGAGGCCAGCGTCGGCCCGCCCTCGGCGACGGCCGAGACGATGATGGAGGCCGCGAACACGCACATCAGGATGCCGGTGTAGAACAGCACGTAGCCGGAGCCGGGATCGTTGATCGTGCCGAGCTTCAGCCTCAAGCCCTGCCAGATCACAAAGCCGCCGAGCCCGAGCCCGATCAGCCCGCCCCAGAGTTCGGAGTTGGAGAGGCGGAGTTTGACGTCGGTTTGGTCGCCCATGTGAAACACTCCTAGACCACCGTCACCCCCGCGCAACGGCTAAGCCGTTGTCGCTGAGGCGGCCGCTTCTTCGGCGGCCCACGAAGGGCGACGGTGCCCGTGTCCATCCTTCGAGGCGAGCCGCAAGGGCGGCTCGCACCTCAGCATGACGTCAGAATTTGCAGTAGCCCAATTTGTTCTCGCGATTCTACTTCTTCGCGAGCCCGAGCGTGTCGATGACCTTGCGTTCGGACTCCGTGACCTCGACGACGAACTTCCTGTAGTCCTCGGTGTTCTTGTAGTTCGGCACCATGTCGTACTTGGCGAGCGTGGCGATCACCGCGGGATCTTCGACGGCCTTCTTGAAGGCGTCGTGCAGCTTGGCGACGATCTTGGGGTCCATGCCCTTCGGGCCGGCGATGCCGAACGGGGAATCGTAGACCATGGGGTAGCCGAGCTCCTTCAGCGTCGGCACGTCGGGATAATTCGGCGATCGCGCGCCGGTCCACACCATCAGAAGCTTCAGCTTGCCGGCATCGACCAAGGGCCGCCATCCCGTGGAATCGGCCTGGAGCATCGTGTGCTGGCCCAGCACTGCG
Organism: Bradyrhizobium sp. B025; assembly: GCF_042257955.1. NCBI lineage: Bacteria > Pseudomonadati > Pseudomonadota > Alphaproteobacteria > Hyphomicrobiales > Nitrobacteraceae > Bradyrhizobium > Bradyrhizobium sp. B025. Next base: position 305,598 of record NZ_CP170150.1, read on the forward strand.
GCGTTGGTCTCGGCGCCGCCCTTGAACGGCACCTGCGTGAGCTTGATGCCGGACATCGCCGCGATCTGCTCCATGCCGATATGGAGCGAGGTTCCGGTGCCCGGTGTCGCATAGGTCACCTTGCCCGGATTCGCCTTCGCGAACTCGATCACGTCCTTCCAGGACTTGAACTGCGACTCCGCGCTGGTGGTCACGCCGAACGTGTAGCCGGTGAGGTGAATGATATAGGTAAAGTCCTTCGCCGGGTCCCATGACACGTCCTGCATCAAGGGCAGGCGGAAGACGGTGATCGGGATCTGCGAGATGGTGTAGCCGTCGGGCTTGGCGGCCGCTGCCATGGTCGCGGGGCCCACCGTGCCGCCGCCGCCGGCCTTGTTGTCGATCACGATCGGCTGTCCCAGCACTTTCGAGGCGCTGTCCGCGATCGCGCGCATCGAGATGTCGGTCGAGCCGCCGGCCGGCCATGGCACGATCAGCGTGACCGGCTTGCTCGGATAGTCCTGCGCGCCGGCCGCGGTCGCGAGCAGCGCTCCCACGGCAATATGTATGGCGGCGAATACAGCCGTCCTCAGCCCATACCGCGACATCGGGTTACCTCCCTCGCGGCGGCCTCGTTCGGGCCGCCGTCTCTCTTTGTCATGACGGGATTGTCCCTGAAATCATCAGAGAAGAAAAGCGCATTGCGCGGACCGTGCGCAGCGGTCGACGCGGCTATCCAGCCGGAAACGTTATGTGCGACAATTGGTCGTTTGGAGGCGTGCCGAGGCACGGAATTTGACGTGGGCGTCCTTACGCCACGCGGCGAACCGCGTTCAGCGTCTCGATGGTACGTGCAACCTCGGCCGCCGGGCACGGTCTGCCGAAGTAATAGCCCTGCACCGCGGTGCAGCCGCATTCGCGCACGAAGTCGAGCTGCTCCTCGGTCTCCACACCCTCAGCCGTGGTCTCGACGCCGAGCACGGAGCCAAGGCTTGCGATGGTGCGAACGATGGCGACGCTCTCCGGGCTTTCGCCGAGCGTGCCGACGAAGGAGCGGTCGATCTTGATGCGGTCGAACGGAAACTTGCGCAAATAGCTCAGCGAGGAATAGCCGACGCCGAAATCATCGAGGCTGACGCGCACGCCGAGCGCGCGAAGCTGGTGCAAGATCTCGATCGTCGCCTCGCTGTCGTCGAGCAGCGCGGTCTCGGTGACCTCGAGCTCGAGCCGCTGCGGCGGCAGGCCGGCTTCCGCGAGCGCGCTTGTGACCATCGCCGCCAGCCCGCGCGCGCGGAACTGCACCGGCGACAGGTTCACCGCGACCGTGACATCGGGCCATGACGCCGCGGTCGCACAGGCCGTGCGCAGCACCCATTCGCCGATCGGAACGATCAGTCCGTTCTCTTCGGCGATCGGAATGAATTCGGCCGGCGAGACGAAGCCGCGCGAGGGATGCTTCCAGCGCAGCAGCGCCTCGAAGCCGGTGAGCTCCGAGGACTCGAGCCGCACCTGTGGCTGGAACACCAGGTGGAATTCACGCGCCTCCAGTGCGCCGCGCAGGTCGTGCTCGAGCGCGTGCCGGCTGCGGGCCTCTTCCTCCATCTCGGGTTCGAACAGCTGATAGGCGCCGCGCCCCCTTGCCTTGGCCTGGTACAGCGCGAGATCGGCGCATTTCATCAGCTCGTCGGCATCGAGCCCGTGGTCGGGCGCGATCGCGATGCCGACGGAGACGCCGACATGGATCGACTGGCTTTCCAGCGGCGGCGGGTGGCCGATGATCTCGACCAGGCGGCGGGCGAGCTTTTCGGCCGACTGTGGCTGCGGGCCGCGCTGGAGAACGGCGAACTCGTCACCGCCGAGGCGGGCGACGGTGTCGTGCTCGCCGACATTCTCCTTCAGGCGCGCGGCGACCCAGCGCAGCAAGCGGTCGCCGGCGGCATGGCCGAGCCTGTCGTTGACGGTCTTGAAATTGTCGAGGTCGAAGCACAGCACGGCCATGGCGCCGCCGGCGATCGCGACCTGGTTCAGTCCCTCGCCCATCTTCTCGCGGAACAGCGTGCGGTTGGGCAGGTCGGTGAGTGAATCGTGCCGGGCCATGTGCGCGACGCGGGCCTGGGCTTTGTGGCGCTCGGTGACGTCCTCATAGGTGACGACCCAGCCGCCAAGCTCCATCCGCTTGTGGTTGAGCTTGATGATACGGCCGTCGCTCAAATGGCGGTGCAGCGTGTGTTCGCCCTCGCGCAGCCTTTCGACATAATCGGCATAGAGCTTGGCGCCGGTCGTGTCCGGATGGATGCCGAGCTCGCAGCTGTGATCCATGATCTCGCGCATCGAAATGCCCGGCTTCACCACGTCGGGCGACAGCCCGTACATCTCGATATAGCGGCGATTGCAGACGATCACGCGCAGGCTCGAATCGAGCATGCACAGGCCCTGGCTCATGTTGTTCAGCGCCGCGTCGAAGCGGCGATACTGTTCGCTCAGTTCCTCGATCGCGCGCTCGCGCTCGGTGATGTCTTCATAGGTGGCGACGAAGCCGCCCTCGGCCAGGGCGCAGTAGCGCACCGAGATCACGGTGTCGTTCGTCATGCGCCGGCGCATCGGCGAGGAATCGCGGTTCGCGATCTTCGCGCTGGCGGCTTCCAGGAGCTGTCGCGGACTGTATTCCGAAACGAACGCGCCGTTCGCCATCGATCTTTCGATCAGCTCGCCGAGATGCGTGCCGGGCCTGGTTTCCTCCGGCGACAGCCAGTAGATCTTGCGGTAGGTGGTGTTGCAGACGCGCAGGCGCATGTCGCTGTCGTAGAAGGCGAGCCCGTGCGCCATGTTCTCCATCGCCGCGTCGAGGATGAAGTTCTGCTGCCTCAGCGTCTCCTCGTATTTCAGCCGCTCGGTGACGTCTTCGTGTACCGTCACCCAGCCGCCGTCGGGCAGGAAGCGGGAGACCGCCTGCACCATCCGCCCGTCGTAGCGCATCACCAGCAGCGTCTTCGCCTTCCGGCTGCGCACGTCCTCGAGCCTGGTGTCGTGGAATTCGTCGGCCGACATGCCCGGCGTGTTGCCGCGCGAGAGCCAGTGTTCGATGGCCGCGCTGTGCGTGACGCCCGGCTTCACGACTTCTGGGTCGAGGTTGTAGAGTTTCAGGAAGCGTTCGTTGCAGACGACGACGCGGCTGTCGGCGTCATACATGATGAGGCCGTGAGACATGTTGGCGAGCGCATGCTGGCTGCGTTCTGTCTGCACGCGCAATTCCGCCTCGAGCCGGGCGAGGCGGCTGACGTCGTCACAGATCGTCATCCAGCCGCCGCCGGGAAGCGGCTTCAGCTCGAGTGCCATGACGAGGCCAGTCGCCAGCCGTTGCTCGGTACGGAACGGCTTGCCCGCCGCGATCTGCGCGATCCGCGTCGAATACAGCGAGTCGAGCTCGCTTTCCGGAAAATTCCCACGCGTCGCGCTGTGCGCGAGCACCTCGCGATAGCTCGCACCCACCCGCACGACATCGGCCGACATGTCGAACAGCGACAGGTAGCGCTGGTTGACCAGCACGATCCTGTTGTCGGCATCGTAGACGCAGACACCCTGCTCCATGTGGTCGAGCGCAAGCTGGCTCAGCGCGACCAGGGCCTCCGGGCCCTGCTCGCGGCGTGCACCAAGCTCGTTGTCGCGGGTCGACGTCATGGGGTCGGCGTGATCTCGGCGGGCAATAGACTTAACGCAGCGTAATTCGAGCGCCGAGGGTAACGGAGACCCGGGAAAATTCCCTTAAGCGCAGTAGTTTACGGAGGGTGACCGGCGGTGGAGAGCGTCTCCGGATTGCAAAGGTGCCTGCAAGAGTTGGCCGAGAGGGCGCAACATATTTTCTGGTGTCGTCCCGGCGAAGGCCGGGACCCACAACCATAGGGAGAGGTTTGGCGAAGACTAGTAGTGAACAGGTTTTCCCGCGGTACTAGCACCCCGCGCTTACAGACAGATCACGCGGTATGGGTCCCGGCCTTCGCCGGGACGACACTGAGTGTGGCGGCATCTGCCCTCACGGCCCGTAGAGCACGAGTTCCGTGTCGGTGAGATCGGCGAGCTGCGGCTGGTGCGGACCCTTGAAATATTTGCGGCCACGCCGCTCGGTATAAATACCGACGAGGCCGGGAACCGGGCCGTTGGCATCGACCGCCACCGAGATCTTGCCGAGCCGCAGCAGCAGCCGGCCGATGCGGCCTGCGCAGGCGGCGTATTCGGCGGCGCTGCGGCAGTAGATCAGCTTCATCGCGGGCGGCGCGATGAAGCCGCGGCGGATGCGCACCGGTTGCAGGATGAACGGGAAGGTTCCCTGCGGCGTGCGGCAGACGAGGCTGAGGCAATTGTAGCGCGCATGCCGCGTCAGCAGTTCAGTCTCGGCCTCGGAAAGTCCCTCGATCGTCTTGGCGTGCTGCGAGATGACTTCGATCTTGCTCCAGCGCGGGGGCCGCGCCAGCGCTGGCACCGAAAAGAATATGCCGCGGCAATAGGCACGGAAGCCCTGCGTCTCGATGATCGGCCAGGTCCACGGCGCCGGGCTGATGTTGAGATAGGTCACGTCCTTGTGCCGCTGCGCGATCTTGGTCAGCAGCGGGGCGTAGTTGCGATACGCCGGATCGACATACCAGCTCGACAGGTTGCACTGGATCGCGGTCTCTTCACCGTTCTTCCGTGCCGTGTAGATCAGCAGCAGCACGCCGACCGGCGTGCCGTCATTGTCGATCATGTAGCCGAAGCGCGGATAGCCCTCCGGCACCGGCCGGAAGGCCTGCCGGCGCAGGCCCTGGATCCAATAGTTGCGCGAGCGGCCCACGAAGCCGCGCGTCAGCAAGTCCGCGATGGCATCGACATCGGACTCGGTAATCTCGCGGCATCGAACCTTGGTGTGGATCACGCTCGTCTTACCCGTGGAAATGGTCGGCCTCGTTTGGTCTATCGTTTCAGCATGATTTTTTCGGAAAACCGCTTCGCACTTTTCCGGATCATGCTCTAGCGCCAGCCTTCGCCATGGGCGCCGGCCGCAACATGCGGCTGCAGGCCCAGGATGTCCCGTACCTTGGCGGGCCAGGCGGAAAGATCGGTGCCGTGGGTGTGGAACATGGCGACCGCGAGCCGGTCCATGCCGAAGGCGACGCAGCCGGTGTGGGCCGGCTCGCCATTGGCGTCCTGGATGCCCCAGGTGGTGCCGAAATGCTCGCGGTGATAGTTGAAGCTCATGCAGGCGGTCGGCTGCTCTTCCGAGCGCAGCGGGATCAGGAGCTCGAACTTGAGCTGCTGCTGCTTCTGGCTCACCGCCTTCATCTGGCCGACGCGGCCGAAGAAGGGATCGCTGGCGTAGTCGACGCGGAAGGTCAGGCCGAGATCGCGGGCGATCGCCTGCGCGCGCACCATCCAGCGCTCGCGGAAATCGGAAACGTCGTCGGGCGTGCCGATGCAGACATATTCGCGCATCCGGAACGATTGCAGCCGGTCGAGATGCTTCGACGGCTCGCGGCGGAAGCAATCGGCGGCGACGTCGAAGCGGAGACCGCCCTTCGGCAAGGGGCCGCGGCTCGCCGCGATCGGATAGACAGGGTAGCAGGCGGCCGGCGACAGCACGAGGTCGGCCGGCGACAGTGACGTGGTCCAGTCGCCGCCGGCATCGAAACGGCTCACCGCGGCGTTGATCTCACGCTCGGTGCCGTGCAGGCCGCAGACGCATCCGAGCAGGTTCGGAAAGCTCTTGAGATAGCCGGACTTCTCGAGCTGGGCGCGGCTCATCACAGGTGGGAAGCGCAGCGCTTCGGTGCCGGCTTCGCGATGGCTGGTGATCAGCGCGGCGAGCCGCTCGACGATGCTCTCATAGAGCGCGGTGCGGGCGTAGACACCGTCCGAGCCCATGCTGTGGAACAGCTTGTCGGCGAGATGATCGAGCGGATCGGCGATTTGCGGTGCGGTGTCAGGCGAGTTGGGGAGAACAGCAATGTTCATGTTCGACTTCCTGCTATCTGAAATTATTCTTGTTGGACGAAGGCACGTCAGTCTCGAAAACTTGTCAGTCCCGCAGGCTCGCCGGAATGCCGCTCATCAGCGTCGAGGTCGCAGCGTTGGCCAGGATACGGTCGTTGTTGATCATGATCGGCGACGACAGCACGTCGCGCAGGTGGCGGCCCATGGTGAACTCGCCGTCGTTGCGGTAGCCGGAGAGGCCCGCGGTGCGCATCGCATGCATCACGGTCTCGACCGCGAGCTCGGAAGCTTGCACCTTCAGCAGCGTGATCGACGACTGGAAGTCGAGCGAGCCGAGTGCGCGCTCGTCATGCTCGGCGCGGGCGAAGGCCTCGATATTGGCGGCGATCAGCGCGCGGAGCTTTGCCAGCGACATTTTTGCCGCGGTGAAGTGCGCTGCTGCCGGCGGCATCTGGCCCCCGGAGCTGCGGGCCGCCTTGCGGATGAAGGCCTGCGCGCGCGTCACGGCCGCGGCGGCAATGCCGGCCCAGGCCGAGGACCAGCACAGATGCGCGAACGGCGTCATCGTCTGGGCATGGATCTTGTCGTAGGCTTCCGGGAAGACGCGGTCGGTCGGGCAGTCGACCTTCAGCTCGAATCCGGTGGAGCAGGTGCCGCGCATGCCGAGCGTTTCCCAGCCCAGCGTACGTTTCAGCGAATAATCGTCCTTGGCGAGCGCCAGCAGCACCTGGTCCGAGGCGGCGGCGTCGGTGGCGCGGCGGGCGATGGTGACGAGGCCGTCGGCCTCGGCGCCGTAGGAGATCACGGTGGCGTCGCGCACCAGCGAGACGGTGTCGCCGGCGACGTCGACGGCGGCAGCGCTGGCGCGGATGTTGCCGCCGTTCTGGCCTTCGGTGGTGGAGGAGGCGAGCAGCCACTGGTCGCGGGCGACCCGGCGCATCATGGTTTCCATCCAGGGAATGCCGTGGCCGTGCCTGACGACGCAGGCGACCTTGGTCTGGTGCATCGCGTAGATCATCGCGGTCGAGGCGCAGGCGCGCCCGAGCGTGTAGCAGATGTCGGTGACGTCGTAGATCGAGGCGCCGAAGCCGCCGAACTCGACCGGGATCATGACGCCGAGCAATTTCTGCTCACGCGCGACGTCGAAAGCCTTGTGCGGGAAGCGGGCGTCGCGATCGACCCCGTCTGCGTCGGCCGCTGCCGCTACCGCGGTTCGGGCGACGCGCTCGATCAGGGAGGGACCCTGCTCGAGGAGGTTCGTCTGCGTTTCGTCGACAGTGAGAACTGCTTCACGCACGTTCATGCTCGTCCGCCTCCGGTTTGCCGTTCGAGATCGCCGGCATCATTCGCGATGCCGCGTAAGCGATCCTCCGGCCATCTTTGCTTGTGAGACGAGGCTACGGATTTAATTCAAATTCGTCGATGAAATACAGGGTAAACAAAGCCAAATTCCGAACGAACAGTTAAGGTCGGGTTGTTGGCATGGCCGGAATTTCCGCGATCGCGTTAGGGATCTGGAAGATGTCCGGATTCCCGACAATCTGAGTCATCGTTTACTAAGAAACGCGAAGTAATGGTGCCGGCCATTGCGGGATCGGCCGTCCCTGACCATCGTAGGCGGCAGTCCGGACCGACTAGACAAACGGGAATTTGCCGATGCAGGCCTTCAATACCGACGTGCGCAATCGCATCATCAAGCTGGTGAAGGGCATCCTTGAACAGAACGCGCTCGCCGCGGACGTCACGCCGCAGGCCAAGCTCGTCGATGTCGGCCTGACCTCAATGGACATGGTCAATCTGATGCTCGGCGTCGAAGCCGAATTCGATTTCACCATTCCGCAGTCGGAGATCACGCCGGAGAATTTCCAGTCCGTCGAGACGCTGGAGCGGATGGTGATGACCCAGCTGCAGCCGGCGACCGCGGCTTAGCTAAGCGCACAGCTGTCTCCCCGGGGTCGTCCTGGCGAAAGCCAGGACCCATTACCCCAGGCAGGAGTTTGGCGAAGTTTGGTCGTTCGGGATTGATATCGCGCCCCATCGATGGACCTCGCGGTATGGGTCCTGGCTTTCGCCAGGACGACACCGAACGTGTTACGAGCGCCTCACGCCCCTCACGCGCATCGTTCCCCCACCCCCGTTCCAAAACCGCCGCAAAACTGGCATAGCTTAACCATGTCGCACGTAGCGGACAGGGTGGAGCAGGCATGACGCAGGCGGTATTGGGCATCATCGGTGGCTCCGGCATCTATGACCTGCCGGGCCTCGAGGGCGCGCACGAAGAGGTGATCAAGAGCCCGTGGGGCGAGCCTTCGGCGCCCCTGCGGCGCGGGACCATCGCAGGCCTGCCGATCGTGTTCCTGCCGCGGCACGACAAGGGCCACAGGCTGTCGCCCACCGACATCAACTACCGTGCCAATATCGACGTGCTGAAGCGCGCCGGCGTCACCGACCTGATCTCGCTGTCGGCCTGCGGCTCGTTCAAGGAAGAGATGCCGCCCGGCACCTTCGTGCTCGTCGATCAATTCGTCGACCGCACCCACAAGCGCGAGAGCTCGTTCTTCGGCCGCGGCTGCGTCGCGCATGTGTCGATGGCCCATCCGGTCTCGCCGCGGCTGCGCATCCATCTTGCCGCGGCGGCCGAGGCCGAGGGTATCGCAATCGCGCGCGGCGGCACCTATGTCTGCATGGAGGGGCCGCAGTTCTCGACCTATGCGGAGAGCATGACCTACAAGACGCTTGGCTATTCCGTGATCGGCATGACCAACATGCCCGAGGCGAAGCTCGCGCGCGAAGCGGAGATCTGCTACGCCACGGTCGCGATGGTGACGGATTTCGACTGTTGGCATCCCGACCATGACGCCGTTACCGTGCAGGACATCATCCGCGTGCTGACCTCGAACGCCGACAAGGCGAAGGCGCTGGTGGCGCGGTTGGCAAAGGATTTCCCGCGCGAGCATGAGCCGTGCCCGATCGGTTCGGACCGCGCGCTCGACACCGCGCTGATCACTGCGCCCGAGGCGCGTGATCCCGAGCTTCTGAAGAAGCTCGATGCCGTAGCAGGGCGCGTGCTACGCGGCTGAGACGAAAGGCAGAAAGCCATGAAGGTTGACGGCAAGCATTTCCGCAGCATCTGGCGCGAGCGCGACGGCTGGTCGGTCGGCGCGATCGACCAGCGCCGGCTGCCGCATGAGTTCGTCGTCGCGCGCCTGACCTCCTGTGACGACGCGGCAGTAGCCATCCGCGACATGCTGGTGCGCGGCGCGCCGCTGATCGGCGCGACGGCAGCCTATGGCATGGCGCTTGCCATGCGCGAGGACAGTTCCGATGTCGGCCTGAAGCGTGCCTACGAGACGCTCGTCGTGGCCCGCCCGACCGCAATCAATCTGAAATGGGCTCTGGACGAGATGCGCGCGGCGCTCGCGCCGATCGATCCGCTGGAACGAGCGGAGGCGGCCTATGCGCGCGCCGATGAGATCGTCGAGCAGGACGTCGAGATCAACCGCGGCATCGCCGCCAACGGCCTGGCGCTGATCGAGGCGATCGCGGCAAAGAAGCCGGGCGAGGTCGTCAACGTGCTGACCCATTGCAACGCCGGCTGGCTCGCCACCGTCGACTGGGGCACCGCGACGGCGCCGATCTACCTCGCGCATGAGCGCGGCATCAAGGTCCATGTCTGGGTCGACGAGACGCGCCCGCGCAACCAGGGTGCCTCGCTCACCGCCTGGGAGCTCGGCCATCACGGCGTGCCGCACACGGTGATCCCCGACAATACCGGCGGCCATCTGATGCAGCACGGCATGGTCGATCTCGCCATCGTCGGCACCGACCGCGTCGCCGCCAATGGCGACGTCTGCAACAAGATCGGCACTTACCTCAAGGCGCTCGCCGCGCATGACAACGGCGTGCCGTTCTACGTCGCGCTGCCGTCGCCGACGATCGATTTCGCCGTCCATGACGGCATCCGCGACATCCCGATCGAGCAGCGCAGCGGCGTGGAGGTCACCGATATGACCGGCCGCACCGCCGACGGGAGGCTGGAGACGGTGCGCATCGTGCCCGAGAACTCGCCGGTCGCGAACTACGCCTTCGACGTGACGCCTGCTCGCCTCGTCACCGGTCTCATCACCGAGCGCGGTGTGCTGAAGCCCGACCGCGCCTCGCTCGCCGCAGCGTTTCCGGAGCGAATCTCCGCCGCGGCGGAGTAGGCTCTCGTAGGGTGGGCAAAGGCGCGAAAGCGCCGTGCCCACCATCTGCTTGTCCCAATGGAATTGGTGGGCACGCTTCTCTTTGCCCACCCTACAGCCTTCGCGAACTATGTCAGCTTCAACCCTGTCGCCGCCTCGAGCTCGGCAATCGCCTGGGCGCCGCTGGCGACTTTGATGGTGGTCATACCCATCTCACGCGCGGGCTTCAGATTGACGCCGAGATCGTCGAGATAGACGCAATTTCCCGGATCGACCTTCAGCGTCTCGACCATCATCTTGTAAATGCGTGGGTCGGGTTTGCGCAGGCCGATCTTGGCGGACTCGATGACGTGGTCGAACAGCACCATCACCTCGGCAATGTAGAGCGAGCGCCCGGTCATGCTGCCGATAGCGTTGGCAGGCAGGTTGTTGGTGATGCAGCCGGTCTTGAGCCCGGCCTTGATTCGCTTCAACGCTTCGACCATCTCGGGGCGCAGATCGCCCTGAAGCAGCGGCAGCACGTCGCGGCCGCGCACCTCCGCGCCGAGCGCGCGCGACTCCTCCGCGAACAACGTGTCGAAGGTGTCGATGTCGACCTCGGCGCGCTCGAACCTGGCCCAGGCGTTCTCCAGATGATTGGCCGCGTTGGTGCGCCGGATGATGTCGATGGGCAGCCCACGCTCGGTCTCGAACCGCGCGAACGCCTCGAACGGCGAGCTCGTCAGCACGCCGCCAAAATCAAAGATCACCGCCTCGATCGCCAATGTCCTGCCCTCGTCAATTCCTTTCCAAGAGGGCTAGCATGCGCTATCGGCAAGGGCCAGTCCGAAGCAATCCGCCCTCACCGAGGCCGCCGCCAAAACGTGTTCCCATGAAGAAGCTTGCAACTCCCATCATCGCGGCGCTGCTGCTCGCCACGCCCGCCCATGCCATCGTCGGCGGCGGCACGCCGCAAGCCGACGGCGTTGCGCGCGCCGTCGTCACCATCGTCGGCTCGCGCGGCAATTTCTGCACTGGCAGCCTGATCGCACCAAAACTCGTGCTTACCGTCGCCCACTGCGTGCAGCCCGGCGCGGACTACAAGATCGTGGATCGCGGCACCGACGGCCAGCCGCAATTGCTGAACGTCCGCACCGTCGCGATCCATCCGAACTTCAACATGCAGGCGATGCAGGCGCATCGCGCCACCGCCGACGTGGCGCTGCTGCAACTGGAAATTCCACTCAAGGGAAAATCGACGGTGCCGGTCGGCATGCCGAGTATTCCAATCCAGGTCGGCAGCCGCTTCGTCATCGCCGGTATTGGCGTCACCGTGCGCGGTGATGGCAAGAGCGGCGGCGCGACGCGGGTCGCGGGCCTCGTCGCCACCGGCCAGCCCGGCACGCTTCAGATCCGGCTGGTCGATCCCGTAACCAACGGTGTTCGCGACGGAATCGGCGCCTGCACCGGTGATTCCGGCGGTCCCGTGTTCGAGGACAAGCCGAACGGCGCCATGCTCGTCGGCCTCATCAGCTGGTCCACGGGGCCGAATGGCGCGGCTGGCTGCGGCGGGTTGACCGGCGTCACGCCGCTCACGCTCTACCGCGACTGGATCTTGCAGACCGCGCGGAGCTGGGGTGCGGCGCTGTGATTTGACCGCAACTTGATCTATGTCATTTTGTAGCGGAAGCGCGATGGGCGACCATGCCTGTCGCGGAGGAAACGCGTCGCTCAATCAAGGGCGGCCACAAAAACAAGCAAGGCATAGAAGCAACAATGAATGTCGCTGTTCGCAGTCACGCCACGGCCAAACAGGTTTCAGAGCATTTCGACGTGCTGATCGTCGGCGCCGGCATCTCCGGCATCGGCAGCGCCTATCACGTCACAAAGCACCTGCCGGGCACGAGCTACGTCATCCTGGAAACGCAAGCGACGTTCGGCGGCACCTGGAGCACGCATCGCTATCCCGGCATCCGCTCGGACAGCGACCTCCACACTTTCGGTTATAGCTTCAAGCCCTGGGTCGGGCCGCCCATTGCGACCGCCGAGGAGATCCTCGCTTATATGAACGAGGTGATCGAGGACAACGATATCGCCCGCCACATCCGCTACAAGCACAAGATCAATTCCGCGAGCTGGTCGAGCGACCAAAACCTCTGGACCATCGAAGCGGTCACGACCGATACCGGTGAAGCAAAGACCTTCACCGCAAACTTCCTCTGGATGTGCCAGGGCTATTATCGCCATTCCGAGGGTTACACGCCCGAGTGGAAGGGCATGGATCGCTTCAAGGGCCGCATCGTCCATCCGCAGACCTGGCCTGATGACATCGACCTCACCGGCAAGAAGGTCGTCGTGATTGGCTCGGGCGCGACCGCAGCGACGCTGGTGCCGAACATCGCGGACGATTGCGCGCATGTCACCATGCTGCAGCGCTCGCCGACCTATTTCCGCCTCGGCCGCAACGCCATCGAGATCGCCGAGGAGCTGCGTCGGCTCCAGGTGGATGAAGCATGGATCCACGAGATCGTCCGCCGCAAGATCCTGTTCGAGCAGGATGCGTTCACGAAGCTCTGCGTGTCCAGGCCCGAGCAGGTGAAGAAGGAACTGATCGGCCAGATCAGCGCGGTGCTTGGGCCGGATTACGATGTCGAGACGCACTTCACGCCGAGCTACCGGCCGTGGCGGCAGCGCATCGCCTTCGTGCCCGATGCCGATCTGTTCAAGGGGATTGCCAGCGGCAAGGCCTCCGTCGTCACCGACGAGATCGAATGCTTCGTCGAGAACGGCATCCAGCTCAAGTCGGGCAAGCTGCTGGAGGCCGATATCATCGTCACCGCGACCGGCTTCAATCTCGCGGCGCTCGGCGACATCGCCTTCGAGATCGACGGCAAGCCGCTCGCCTTCGGCGAGACCGTCACCTATCGCGGCATGATGTTCACGGGCGTGCCGAACATGGTCTGGGTGTTCGGCTATTTCCGCGCCAGCTGGACGCTGCGCGTCGACCTCGTCGCCGATTTCGTCTGCCGTCTGCTCGGACATATGAAGGCGAAGGGCAAAAAGAAGGTCGAGGTGAGCTTGCGCCCCGAAGACCACAACATGCCGATCCTGCCCTGGATCGATCCGGAGAACTTCAACCCCGGCTACATGATGCGCAACATGAACCTGCTGCCCAAGCGCGGCGACAAGCCGGAATGGCAGCACAGCCAGGATTACTGGACCGAAAAGGACGAGATCCCGAAGACGGATCTGGATGACAAGGCGTTCGTATACGGGTGAAGGGGTTGTTCCTGTAGGGGCGATGGCCGTTGTCACGCACGCCACTGTCGTCCCGGGGCGCGAAGCGAGCCCGGGACCCATACTCCCAGGCAGTGGTCGTAGGGCGAGCAGGCAACTCCGAGTCTTCGCCAAACGTCTCCCTGTGGCTATGGATCCCGGATCAGCGCTCCGCTCTAGACAACGCTACGCGTTGTCGGGCGCTGCGCTTGTCCGGGACGACACCGTTTGTTGGGTTAGTGGTGTGTCCCAACTCATTCGCGCCGCGGCTACGAATTTCTCCGCGTTGCGCTCGTCGCAATCGCCGCCGCCGCAGTCCGGTTCTCCACGCCCAGCTTCGCATAGATCTGCTCGAGATGCTTGTCGACCGTGCGCGGGCTCAATCCCAGGATCTGCGCGATGTCGCGATTGGTCTTGCCCTTGCTGAGCCAGGCCAGCACTTCCCCTTCGCGGGTGGTGAGGCCGAGCTCGCTGGTGAATTCCGGCGGCAACGCGGTGCCGGATTCCTTGGACAGCCGTAGCAGGAACTCGTTCGGCGCGGTTTCGCCCATGTAATAGAACCGGAGTTGCGGATTGTCGGGCAAGGAAGCGCCTTGCGACTTCGAGCTGCCCTTGCCCTTGGCCTGCTCCAGCCAGTGCAGCAGCGATGGCGGAAGGGCAAAGTCGTCGGCCTGGGCCCCGTGGTGATCGGACAGCAGCTTCTGCGCCTGCGGGGTCGCCCAGAGGATGCTGCCCTGCCGGTTGACCGCGAACAGGAAGCGGCCGGAGACGTCGAGCGCGGCGCGCGCGCTCTGGGTCAGGCGGGCGTTGCCGAGATGGACACGGATGCGCGCCAGCATCTCCTCGATCACGATCGGCTTGGTCACGTAGTCGACGCCGCCGGCGTCCAGCCCGCGCACGATATGCTCGGTTTCGGCGAGGCCCGTCATGAAGATCACGGGGACGTTGGCAAGGCCCGCATCGCGCTTGAGGCGGCGGCAGGTCTCGAAGCCGTCGATGCCGGGCATCACCGCATCGAGCAGCACGATGTCGGGCGTGATCTGCTCGACGATGCGCATCGCCGCCGCGCCGTCGAGCGCCACCATCACCGTCATCCCGGCGCCGTCGAGCGCGTCGGTGAGCAGCCGCAGCGTCTCGGGAGAGTCATCGACAACGAGCGCGACGTCGCGCTTCTTTGACTCAATGCTCATGCGCATGCAACGTCTTCAATGTGGTCATGTACTGGTCGAGATCGAAGCGGTCGACCAGCGATCGCATCTGGGCGACGAAGTCGGCATGCTCCGGATGCTCGCTGCCGATCTCGTCGAGCTTCAGCTGGATGCCCTTGACGTAGCCGATCTGGCCGAGCCCGATCAGCTCCTCGATGTGTCGCACCGGCGGCCGTGAGCCGCTCTCGGGCTGCCAGAACGGCACCGCGATCTCGTCCGAGCCGTATTGCCATTCGATCTTGAGCAGTTGGCGGATCGTCTCCAGCAGCCGCGGAATGTCGATCGGCTTCATCAGATAGCCGTCGTGGAACGGTTGCGCCAGCGGCGTGCCGTGAGCCTCCAGCGCGCTCGCCGAGACCATCAGGATTCGGGCCTGGTGATGGCCGCTCGCGCGCAGCGTCTCCGCGACCGTCCAGCCGTCCATGCCGGGCATGGAGATATCGAGCAGGAACAGATCGGGCCGGCAATGCTGCGCCAGCGCGAGGCAGCCCGGGCCGTCGGTGGCGCTGAGCAGGATGAAGCCGAGCGGCGTCAGCACTTCGCGCAGGAGGTCGCGATGAACGGGGTCGTCGTCGGTGATCAGGATCGTCTTGCGCGCGCCGTGATAGCCGGAGACCGGCGCCTCCACCGGCGCGATGCGCTGGGGATTGGCGACCTCCGACAGCAGGATCTTGACCTTGAACGTGCTGCCGGTGCCGACCGTGCTCATGACCTTGATGTCGCCGCCCATGACGCCGGCGAGCAGCCGGCTGATGGTCAGCCCGAGGCCCGTTCCGGTCTGCGGCTGCGAGACACCGAGGGCGCCGCGTTCGAACGGCGCGAAGATGCGTTCGAGATCGTCGCCCTGGATGCCGGGACCGGTGTCGATCACTTCGAATTCGGCAACGGGGCTGCGATAGTGCACCACGAACTGCACGCTGCCGGTCTGGGTGAATTTGATCGCGTTGGAGAGCAAATTGATCAGCACCTGGCGCAGCCGCTTCTCGTCGGCATAGACCACGACCGGCAAGTGGGCGGGACGCCTGAACACGAAGTCGATGCCCTTGGCGGCGGCCTGAAGACGGAACATGCCGACGAGCTGGTCGAGGAATTCGCTGAGGCGAACCTCGTCGCGCGAGAGATACAGTCGCCCCGCCTCGATCTTGGAGATGTCCAGGATGCCGTCGATCAGGCCGGAGAGATGATCGGCGCTGCGGCGAACCACGCGGACCTGGTCGCGCGGCTTGGTGTTGAGCGTCGTATCCTGCTCGAGGAGCTGCGCATAGCCGCTGATCGCATTCAGCGGCGAGCGCAGCTCGTGGCTGAGGCCGACGACATAGCGGCTCTTGGCGAGGTTGGCGGATTCGGCGACCTCCTTGGCGCGCTGGAGCTCGGCGTCGGTGCGCTTGTGCGCGTCGATCTCCTGGATCAGCAGCGTGGTCTGCCGCCGCGTCTCGGCCTCCGCGGCCCGCCGGCTCTGCTGCGCCAGCACGAACAGCCAGGCCACCACGCCGATGATGATGCTGAGCGAGAAGAACACCTTCCACAGCACGTCGGAGACGAGCATGTTCTCGCCATGCGCGCTCGCGGAGGTCTGGAGATAGATCAGCCCCAGCACGAGCGCGACGAGGCCGGCCGAGATCACGAACACGCCGATGTAATGGCCGAGCTGCGAATTGATCCGCCGGTAGATCGGCTGCGGCAGGATCTTGCCGAGCGTCTCGGAGAATTGCGTCTGTACGCGCGCATGCGGCTTGCAGAGGTCGTGGCAGCGGGCGTCGAGCGAGCAGCACAGGGAGCAGATCGGCCCGGCGTAAGCGGGGCAGGAGGCCATGTCCTCCGGTTCGAACGAGTGCTCGCAGATGCAGCACTGGATCGCCTCGATGTTCTGCCAGCTCCGCTTCGGCTTGCGCGCGATGTAGTATTTGCCGCCGGTCGTCCATGCGATCAGGGGGGCGGCGAGGAAGGCAACCGCCAGCGCGATGAAGGCCGACAGCGCCTTCGCGGTCGGCCCGAACAGGCCGTAGAAGGCGCTGATGGAGATAATGGTCGCGATCGTCATCGCGCCGACGCCGACCGGATTGATGTCGTAGAGATGCGCGCGCTTGAACTCGATCTGCTGTGGCCGCAATCCAAGTGGCTTGTTGATGACGAGGTCGGCGACCAGCGCGCCGACCCAGGCGATCGCGACGTTGGAATAGAGCGCGAGCGTCTGCTCCAGCGCCTTGTAGACGCCGATCTCCATCAACAGCAGCGCCACGATGACGTTGAAGACCAGCCAGACCACGCGGCCGGGATGGCTGTGGGTCAGGCGCGAGAAGAAGTTCGACCAGGCGATCGAGCCGGCATAGGCGTTGGTGACGTTGATCTTGACCTGCGACAGGATCACGAAGGTGCCGGTCAGCGCCAGCGCGAGGTCGGGCTGTGACAGCACGTATCGAAATGCTTCGAGATACATATGCGCCGGCTCGGCGGCCTCTTCGGGCGGCACGCCGTGGCTGAGCGCGAAGAAGGCGAGGAACGAGCCGGCCAGCAATTTCAGCGCGCCGAGCACGATCCAGCCGGGGCCCGCGCTCATCAGTGCGATCCACCAGGAGGTCCTGGAGGCCCGACGGTCGCGCGGCAGGAATCGCAGGAAGTCGACCTGCTCGCCGATCTGCGCCACCAGCGAAAACACGACCGAGGCCGCAACACCGAACAGCAGCAGATCGAAATGTCCGTTGAGGTCGCCGTGCTCGCCCGAGAACTTGCGCCACTCCGTGAACGAGTAGGGGTTGGCCCAGGCGATCGCCGCAAAGGGCAGGATGTGCAGAATGATCCAGAGTGGCTGGGTCCAGAGCTGGAAGCGGCTGATCAGCGTGATGCCGTAGGCCACCAGCGGGATGATGACGACCGCGCTGATGAGATAGCCGACCGGCCTCGGAATCCCGAAGCACATCTCGAGCGCGGACGCCAGGATCACCGCTTCGATCGCGAAGAAGATGAAGGTGAAGGACGCGTAGATCAGTGAGGTGACGGTCGAGCCGATGTAGCCGAAACCAGCGCCGCGCGTCAGCAGGTCAATGTCGATGCCGCATTTGGCGGCATAATAGGCAATCGGCACGCCGCAGCAGAAGATGATGGTCGAGACCACGAGGATCGCGGCGGTGGCGTTGGTGACGCCGTAGTTCAGGGTGATGGTGCCGCCGATCGCCTCCATCGCCAGGAACGAGATCGCGCCCAGCGCGGTGTTGGCAACGCGGGCGGTGGACCAGCGACGCGCACTCTTGGCCGTGAAGCGCAGCGCGTAGTCTTCCAGCGTCTGGTTGGCGACCCATTGGTTGTACTGGCGCCTGACGCGGTCTATTCGCTGCCGCCCTGCCACTTAATCCCACTCCCGATACGACCCGGATCCCTCGCAAATCCCGTACCAAAAGCCTACGTCGGCATTTTGCGGTGCAGTATACGCGATCTTGCGTATGCTTGCGCTGCACAAATTCGAGCCATCCTCACGGCACCAATCGCGTGTCCTCGAACAAAAGTGGGGTGCTCATGTCAGACGAAGCAAACAAGGGCCTGTTGTCGCCGCTCCGGCGCAAATTATTGATGGGAATGGCAGCCGTGCCGGCCATCACGATGCTGCCGCGGGCGTCTTTTGCACAGGCTCCGGCGACCTCGGCGGTCAATACCACGGGTCTCGCGGTCACCGACACCGAGGTGACAGTCGGCATCCTGCATTCGGCGACCGGCACCATGGCGATCTCCGAGACCGGCTCGATCGAAGCCGAAAAGCTCGCCATCGAGCAGATCAACGCCATGGGCGGCGTGCTCGGCCGCAAGATCAAGTTCATCCAGGAGGACGGGGCCAGCGATTGGCCGACCTTCGCCGAGAAGGCCAAGAAGCTGCTGGTCAACGACAAGGTCGCGGCGATCATGGGCTGCTGGACCTCGGCCTCGCGCAAGGCGGTGCTGCCGGTCGTCGAGCAGTACAACGGCATGCTCTACTACCCGACCTTCTACGAAGGCCTCGAGCAGTCCAAGAACGTGATCTACACCGGCCAGGAGGCGACCCAGCAGATTCTCGCGGGCCTGAACTGGATCGCCAAGGAGAAGGGCGCGAAGTCGTTCTTCTTCATCGGCTCCGACTACATCTGGCCGCGCACCTCGAACAAGATCGCGCGCAAGCACGTCGAGAACGTGCTGAAGGGCAAGGTCGTCGGCGAGGAGTATTATCCGCTCGGCAACACCCAGTTCAATTCGGTCATCAACAAGATCAAGCTGACCAAGCCCGACGTGATCTTCACTGACGTCGTCGGCGGTTCCAACGTCGCGTTCTACAAGCAGCTCAAGGCTGCCGGCATCGACCTCGCCAAGCAGCCGCTGCTGACGATCTCGGTGACCGAAGACGAAATCGACGGCATCGGTGGCGAGAATATCGCAGGCGCCTATGCCTGCATGAAGTACTTCCAGTCGCTCGACAATCCGAACAACAAGACTTTCGTGCCCGCGTTCAAGAAGATGTGGGGCGAGAAGACCGTGATCGGAGACGTCACCCAGGCTGCCTATCTCGGCCCGTGGCTGTGGAAGTTGACGGTCGAGAAGGCCGGCTCGTTCGACGTCGACAAGATCGCGGCGGCTTCGCCGGGCGTCGAGTTCAAGGGTGCTCCGGAAGGCTATGTGCGCATCCACGAGAACCATCACCTCTGGTCGAAGACCCGGGTGGGCCGCGCCAAGCTCGATGGCCAGTTCGAGCTGATCTACGAGACCGCCGATCTCGTCGAGCCGGATCCGTTCCCCAAGGGCTACCAGTAAGAAGCGCTACCAGTCAGAGCGCGGCCTCTGCCGCGTCTCCCTCGAGGCAAAACCGCTCCCTGGCGTGGATCGCAAGTCCATGCCCAAGACCCCCGCGTCGCGAACCTGCTCGCGACGCGGGACCCTTTCCCTGACGGAGGACATCGATGTTCGGCGACTACTCGATTGGCGACCTTGGCTCCATCTTCGTCATGCAGGGTTTTGCGGGACTGATCCTGTTCTCGGTCTACGTGCTGATGGCGCTCGGTCTTGCGATCATCTTCGGCCAGATGGGCGTCATCAACATGGCCCATGGCGAGTTCATGATCCTCGGGGCCTACGTCACCTGGATGACCTCGAATTTCTTCCAGTCCTATTTGCCGAGCCTGTTCAGCGGCTACTTCTTCCTCGCGATGATCCTGGCCTTCGTCGCGTCCGGCGCGCTGGGAATGCTGGTGGAATGGGTGCTGATACGGCACCTCTACAAGCGCCCGCTCGATACGCTGCTCGCCACCTGGGGCCTCAGCCTGATGTTGCAGCAGGCCTATCGTTCCGTGTTCGGCGCGCGCGAGGTCGGCGTCGAGCTGCCGCAGTGGATGCTCGGCTCGCTGCACGTGACCGACAGCATCGAAGTGCCGATCAACGGCGTCTTCGTGATGTGCCTCACCGTGCTGATCACGCTGGGCGTCGCCTATGTGATGTACAAATCGCGCTGGGGCCGGCAGGTGCGCGCCGTCGTGCAGAACCGCATCATGGCCGGCGCCGTCGGCATCAACACCGAAAAGGTCGATCGCTACACCTACGGCCTCGGCTGCGGCATCGCCGGCATCGCGGGCAGCGCCTTCACCATGATCGGCTCGACCGGGCCGACCTCCGGTCAGCTCTACATCGTCGACACGTTCCTGGTGGTCGTGTTCGGCGGCGCCGCGAGCCTGCTCGGCACCATCGCCTCCGCCTTCTCGATCTCGCAGACGCAATCCACCCTCGAGTTCTTCATGTCGGGCTCGATGGCCAAGGTGCTGACGCTGCTCGCCGTTGTCGGAATCCTGATGCTGCGGCCGCAGGGGCTGTTCGCCCTCAAGGTCCGGAAGTAAGAAAATGGGGCTGATGCAATGACCGACAATCGGTTCTTCAATCGATCGGAGCTCATCGGAATTCTGGTGCTCGCGGTGTTCCTGGTGGTGGTGCTGCCGCTCTCGCTCGATGTCTTCAGGCTCAATCTGGTCGCGAAATACCTGACCTATGCATTCGTCGCGCTGGGGCTGGTGATCTGCTGGGGCTATGGCGGCATCTTAAGCCTCGGTCAGGGCGTGTTCTTTGGGCTCGGCGGCTACTGCATGGCGATGTTCCTCAAGCTCGAGGCATCGAGCGTGGAGAACACCAAGATCCAGTCGACCCCCGGCATCCCCGATTTCATGGACTGGAATCAGATCACCGCGCTGCCGTTCTTCTGGAAGCCCTTCAACAGCCTCACCTTTACCATCGCCGCCATCATTCTCGTGCCCGGCATCTTCGCTCTCATCATCGGCACCGCGATGTTCAAGCGCCGGGTCGGCGGCACCTACTTCGCCATCATCACCCAGGCCGTCGCCGCCATCCTCACCATCCTGATCGTCGGACAGCAGGGTTACACCGGCGGCATCAACGGCATGACCGATCTGCGCACGCTGAAGGGCTGGGACATCCGGCCCGACCACGCCAAGATCGTGCTGTACTTCTTCGAGGTCGGACTGCTGTTCGCCTGCATCATGATCGCGCAGTTCGTCCGGCACTCCAAGCTGGGGCGCATCCTGGTCGCGATGCGCGAGAAGGAGGACCGGGTTCGCTTCTCCGGCTACAGCGTCGCGAACTTCAAGATCTTCGCCTTCTGCATCGCCGCGGTCTTCGCCGCGATCGGCGGCGCCATGTTCGCGCTGAACGTCGGTTTCATGTCGCCCTCTTTCGTCGGCATCGTGCCCTCGATCGAAATGGTGATCTACACCGCGGTCGGCGGCCGGCTGTCGATCCTGGGCGCGATCTACGGCACGCTGCTGGTCAACTTCGCCAAGACCAGCCTGTCGGAAACCTTTCCCGAATTGTGGCTGTTTGGCCTCGGCGGATTGTTCATCGCCGTGGTCCTGGCCTTCCCGAACGGCCTTGCCGGGATCTGGGGCGACTATGTGCAGCCGCGCATCGATCGCCTGATCTCGTCACGCAAACCGAAACCCGAGGGCTGGACCGAAAGCTCGGTCGCCGACGGCGCTCCGGCAGAGTGAGGAGATCATCATGCTCGTAGGTCACCACGATGCCGATGCCATGCTGGCAGTGAGGAGATAGGTCATGCTCGTCGGTCATCACGATGCCGATGCCACGCTGGCAGTGAGGAGATAGATCATGCTCGTCGGTCATCAGCCCAAGGAATTCCTGCTCGCGGTCGAGGCACTGACCGTGTCGTTCGACGGGTTCAAGGCGGTCAATGATCTCTCCTTCTACGTCGACGAGAACGAGATCCGCGTCATCATCGGTCCCAACGGCGCCGGCAAGACCACGGTGCTCGATCTGATCTGCGGCAAAACCAAGGCCACGTCGGGCTCGATCCAGTTCCGCGGCAAGGAGCTGACGCGGATGAAGGAGAACGAGATCGTCAAGACCGGGGTCGGCCGCAAGTTCCAGAACCCCTCGATCTACGACGATCTCACGGTGTTCGAGAATCTGGAGATCTCATATCCCCGCGGCCGCTCCGTGTTCGGCGCGCTGACCTTCACCCGCGACGCCGCCGTGCGCGACCGGGTGCACGAGGTCGCCGAGATGATCTTCCTGAAGGATCGGCTCAACGTGAACGCCGATCTGCTCAGCCACGGCCAGAAGCAATGGCTCGAGATCGGCATGCTTCTGATCCAGGACCCGGACCTCTTGATGCTGGACGAGCCCGTCGCCGGCATGAGCGTGTCCGAGCGCGCCAAGACGGCCGAGTTGCTCAACCGCATCATCAAGAACCGCTCGGTGCTGGTGATCGAGCACGACATGAAGTTCGTCGAGGACATCGCGCACAAGGTCACCGTGCTTCACCAGGGCCAGATCCTCTCCGAGGGGACCATGGAGAAGGTGAAGAACGACCCCAAGGTCGTTGAAGTCTATCTTGGTCATTAGGAGCGCGATGATGCTGGCAATTTCAGACCTTCACGTCGCCTACGGCCAGAGCGAGGTGCTGCACGGGCTCAACGTCAAGGTCGCGCCGAACGAGATCGTCGCGATCATGGGCCGCAACGGCATGGGCAAGACCACGCTGATGAAATCGCTGATGGGCATCCTGCCCGCCAAGAGCGGCTCGGTGACCATGGACGGCGCCGAGCTCGGTGGTCTGCCGAGCTACGAGCGAGTGGCCAAGGGCCTCGCCTATGTGCCGCAGGGCCGCATGATCTTCTCGACCATGACGGTGAAGGAGAACATCGAGACCGGCCTCGTCGTCTCCGGCGGCACCGAGGTGCCTGAAGACATCTACGAATTGTTCCCGGTGCTGCTGGAGATGAAGAGCCGCCGCGGCGGCAATCTCTCCGGCGGCCAGCAGCAGCAGCTCGCGATCGCCCGCGCGCTCGCGACCAAGCCGAAGGCGCTGCTGCTGGATGAGCCGACCGAAGGCATCCAGCCGTCGATCATCAAGGACATGGCGCGCACCCTGAAGCGCATCCGTGACGAAAAGGGGCTCTCGATCGTGGTGTCCGAGCAGGTCCTGAGCTTCGCGCTCGATATCGCCGACCGCGTGCTGGTCATCGAGAACGGCGAGATCGTCCGCGACGACCCGCGCGATGCCGTCGATGCCGCGCAGGTCTCCAAATATCTGTCCGTCTAACCAACCGTGTAAAAGGGGAGCATCTCGATGCCAGAGACACTGATCAAGGTCGATCTCACCAAGTCGGCCTACGAAAATGACATGGTGCATAATCGCTGGCACCCCGACATTCCGATCGTGGCCTGGGTCAATCCCGGCGACGATTTCATCATCGAGACTTATGACTGGACCGGCGGCTTCATCAAGAACAACGATTCCGCCGACGACGTGCGCGACATCGATCTGTCGATCGTGCACTTCCTCTCCGGCCCGATCGGCGTCAAGGGCGCCGAGCCCGGCGATCTTCTGGTCGTCGACCTGCTCGACGTCGGCCCGCTCAAGGAGAGCCTGTGGGGCTTCAACGGCTTCTTCTCCAAGCAGAACGGCGGTGGCTTCCTCACCGACCACTTCCCGCTGGCGCAGAAATCGATCTGGGACATCAAGGGCCTCTACACCTCGTCGCGTCACGTTCCCGGCGTCAACTTCGCCGGCCTGATCCATCCCGGCCTGATCGGCTGTCTGCCCGATCCGAAGATGCTGGATATGTGGAACAAGCGCGAGGCCGAGCTGATCTCGACCAACCCGACCCGCGTGCCCGGCCTTGCCAATCCGCCATTCGCGCCGACCGCCCATGGCGGCCGTGCCAAGGGCGACGTCAAGGCGAAGATCGGCGCCGAAGGCGCGCGCACGGTGCCGCCGCGCGAGCATGGCGGCAATTGCGACATCAAGGACCTGTCGCGCGGATCGAAGATCTACTTCCCGGTCTATGTGCCCGGCGCCGGTCTCTCGATGGGCGACCTGCACTTCAGCCAGGGCGACGGCGAGATCACCTTCTGCGGCGCGATCGAGATGGCCGGCTGGCTGCATCTGAAGGTCGAGGTGATCAAGGATGGCATGGCGAAGTACGGCATCAAGAACCCGATCTTCAAGCCGTCGCCGATCACGCCGAACTACAAGGACTATCTGATCTTCGAGGGCATCTCGGTCGACGAGGCCGGCAAGCAGCACTATCTCGACGTCCACATCGCCTACCGCCAGGCCTGCCTCAACGCCATCGAGTATCTGAAGAAGTTCGGCTACTCCGGCGCGCAGGCCTACTCGATCCTCGGCACCGCGCCGTGCCAGGGGCACATTTCCGGCGTGGTCGACGTGCCCAACGCCTGCGCCACGCTATGGTTGCCGACGGAGATCTTCGACTTCGACGTGATGCCGTCGGCGGCAGGTCCCATCAAGCACATCACGGGCGATATCCAGATGCCGATCTCGCCGGACAAGTAATCCCTGCGCGACGGGATGCGGGACGGCGCGTATCTGCCGCCCCGCATCCGCCGCCAGGTGTGTTGAACAGGCAAGAGCGTGGGGATGATGCGATGCCGGTCTATGAATATCTCTGTGACGACTGCGGTCCCTTCAAGGACCTGCGCCCGATGGCGGAATGCGACGATCCGCAAAGCTGTCCGCATTGCGAGACCATGGCGCCGCGGGTGATCCTGACCGCGCCGAATTTCTTCTGCATGCCGGCGGAGAAGCGCAAGGCGCACGCCGTCAACGAGCGCAGCACGCACGCGCCGCAGACGCTCGCGCAATACAAGGCCTCGCACGGTCCCGGTTGCGGCTGCTGCTCCACGGGCAAGACGGTCAAGGACAAGGGCTCGGCGGACAAGAAGAAGCCGGCGCGGCTGATGACCAAGACCGGGAGCGGGGCCAAGGGTTTTCCAACGGCGCGCCCCTGGATGATCAGCCACTGACGCCACGCGACCGCTCGATCGGCGGCCAACCCAGAACAACAAGTCAAGAACAGGAGCGGTCAAAATGCTTCACGGCGACATTTCCAGCAGCAACGACACCGTCGGCGTCGCAGTGGTGAACTACAAGATGCCCCGCCTTCACACCAAGGCCGAGGTGCTCGACAACGCCCGCAAGATCGCCGACATGGTGGTGGGCATGAAGGTCGGCCTGCCCGGCATGGACCTCGTGATCTTCCCCGAATACTCCACTCAGGGGATCATGTACGACTCCAAGGAGATGTATGAGACCGCCTCGGCGGTGCCCGGTGAAGAGACCGCGATCTTCGCCGAGGCCTGCCGCAAGGCGAAAGTGTGGGGCGTGTTCTCGCTGACCGGCGAGCGCCACGAGGAGCACCCGCACAAGGCGCCCTACAACACCTTGATCCTGATGAACGACAAGGGCGAGATCGTCCAGAAGTACCGCAAGATCATGCCCTGGGTGCCGATCGAGGGCTGGTATCCCGGCAATTGCACTTATGTCTCCGACGGCCCGAAGGGCCTCAAGGTCAGCCTGATCATCTGCGACGACGGCAACTATCCGGAGATCTGGCGGGACTGCGCCATGAAGGGCGCCGAGCTGATCGTGCGTTGCCAGGGCTACATGTATCCGGCCAAGGAGCAGCAGGTCCTGATTTCCAAGGCCATGGCATGGGCCAA
This sequence comes from Bradyrhizobium sp. B025, assembly GCF_042257955.1. Lineage (NCBI taxonomy): Bacteria > Pseudomonadati > Pseudomonadota > Alphaproteobacteria > Hyphomicrobiales > Nitrobacteraceae > Bradyrhizobium > Bradyrhizobium sp. B025. The sequence continues at coordinate 331,186 of NZ_CP170150.1, forward strand.
CAATGTCTATGTCGCGGTCGCTAATGCCGCCGGCTTCGACGGCGTCTATTCCTACTTCGGTCACTCCGCGATCATAGGTTTCGACGGCCGCACACTCGGCGAGTGCGGCGAAGAGGATTACGGCATCCAGTACGCCCAGCTGTCGAAGCATCTGATCCGCGACGCGCGCCGCAATGGCCAGTCGCAGAACCACCTCTACAAGCTGGTCCACCGCGGTTACACCGGCATGATCAATTCCGGCGAAAGCCCGCGCGGCGTCGCGGCGTGCCCGTACGATTTCTACAAGAACTGGATCAAGGATCCCGAAGGCACGCGCGACATGGTCGAGGCGATGACCCGCTCGACGCCGGGGACCGACGAGTGCCCGATCGAGGGCATCCCCAATGAGGCAGCGGCCAGCAACTACTGAGCTGTCGCGGATGTCGCAGGGTGGGCAAAGCGTTCGCGTGCCCGCCCCTCATCGCGAACCCCCGGACAGGGGCGCCAAGTGTGTTCGCGGCGCAGCGCCAAGCCCCGACTGGCGGGGCAGTTCTACTGTGCATGGGGTTGTTTTCGAGATTTTTTGGCGGAGGGGCGGATCGGCTCGCCACGCCTACCGCTTCTTCTGCTCGGGCTTGCGCGGTGGCCGCGGCGGCACGGGCGTGCCGGCCATCTTGTTGGCGGTCTCGCTGACGTCGAGCAGCGAGCGACGAATGTCCTCGATGTAGCTCGCCGACTTCTTCCTCATGGTGTCGGTCAGCTCGCGCAGCCCCTGCACCGTCTCGAACAGCTCGTCGGCCCTGCCATCGACGAAGCCTGGCACCACGCCCTCGATCTTCGTGACCGCCTTGTCGAAGCCTGCGAAGGCGCTGTCGACCTTGGCCATGACGGAATCGATTTCGCCGCCCTTGCTCCTGAGGTCGGCGCTGGAGTTCTCGAATGTGCGGAGCCCCTCCTTGATCGCAGGGGCGTTGCTCACGATCGTGCGGTCGACACTGTGCAAGGTGTCGACGATGGATTCGACGTCGCTGAGATCGGCGGTGAGCACGGGAATGCCGTCCGAATCAAGCGGCACCGGCGGTGCGGAAGGCGCGCCGCCGATCAGGGAGACCGCGGCGACGCCGGTGAGACCCTGGAACTCGATTCCCGCCACGGTGTCCTTGCGGATCGGCGCGGAGTTGTCGAGCAACACCAGCGCCACGACCTTGCGGGGATTGTCCAGCTTGATCGACAGGATCTGGCCCGCGAGCACACCGTCGAAATTGACCGGGCCGCCCCGGCGCAAGCCGCTGGCGGAACCGCCTTCGAACACCACGCGCAACTGGCTGCGACTCTGGATGGTGCGCCATTTCTGTACGCCGAGCAGGCCGCCGAACGCCACGGCGATCACCGCCAGCGTCGCCGTCCCGATCACCAGATTGCTCGCGCGTGCCATGCGGATGCGATTTTACGACCAAAGCGGGGAAGTTGGAAGGAGTCCGAACGACCGCAATGCTAACGCGGGCGGGTTAACGACTTGTCCGCCGTAGCTCGAAGAGCGAAGGCGGAAGTGTAACCCGCCACTGCTCTTTGCCGCGCAAAATGGCGCGCTAGTCCGCCCAACGCGACATCAATGCCCGGCCGCGCGCTTTGCCGCGGCATTGTTCAGCACGATCAGGGCATCGACCGCCACGCCCGTCCTGGTGTTGATCAGGAACGGATTGATGTCGATCGAGGCGATCCGGTCGCCGGCATCCGCAATCAGGTTGGACAGGCCGACCAGCGCCTTCACCGCGGAGGCCTCGTGCAAGGCCGGCTTGCCGCGATAGCCGCGCATCTTGATGCCGGCCTTGGTGCGGCCGATCAGGAGCCGCGCCTCGGCCTCGTCGAGCGGCGCGCCGGCGAGCGCGACGTCCTTCATCAGCTCGATGTCGATGCCGCCGGTGCCGAACAGCACGACCGGGCCCATCTCGGCGTCGAGCGAGGCGCCGACCACGAGTTCGAGGTCGGCCTTGACCTGCTGCGCGATCAGGATGCCGTCGAGCCTCGGCTTGCCCTTCAGCCGCTTCACCCGCGCGGTGATATCGGCGAACGCCTTCCTCACCTCGGCCGCATTGCTCAGGTTCAGCACCACGCCGCCGATGTCGGACTTGTGCAGGATCTCGGCGCTGACGACCTTTGCCACGACCGGGAAGCCGATCTGTTTCGCGATCTTCACGGCTTCCGCCGCCGTCTGTGCGGTCGCTTCCTTCGAGGTCGGGATGCCATAGGCCTTCAGGAGCTTTTTCGAGGCGACTTCGTCGAGCGCGGCGCCGTTCGCCGATGTCAGCGCCTTTTCCAGCACGGCACGCGCGGCGGGTTTCGAGCTCGAGACGATGTCGGGGACTTCCTTGCGCAGCTTCGCATAGGCGAGCAGCGACTTGATCGCGGTGACCGCGCGGTCCATGCCCTGCATGACCGCGAGATGCGGCAGCGATTTGCGCAAGGACTTGGTGAACTCGGTGAAGCCGATCGACATCGCGCTGATGTAGATCACGGGCTTTGAGGCCCGGCTCGCCATCTCGTCGACGATGCGCAGGTTACGCTCGCGCAGCTCGTGCGGCATCTTCGGCAGCTCGGCATCGATGATGACGATGTCGATTTCGGGGTCGTCGATCATCAGCTTGATCGACTTCATGTAGACGGAGGGATCGACGACCGCGGCAAAGCCGGCGTCAAGCGGATTGCCTACGATCGATCCGGGCCCGAGCATCCTCGCCAGCTCCGAGCTGACATGCGGGCTCAGCGGCGCGAAGTTCAAGCCTTCCGCATAGAAGGCGTCGATCAGCATGCCGCGCTTGCCGCCGGACAGCGTGACCGCGGCGAGCCGGTCCCCGTTGGGTACGGCGGCGTGGACGAAGCATTCGGTGGTCTCGATCAATTCGTCGAGCCCGCCGACCCGGATGACACCTTCACGCGTTGCGATTGCGTCGAACGTCTCGATCGAGCCCGCCAGCGCTCCGGTGTGCGCCATCGCCGCGGCGCGGCCGCCCTCGGATGCGCCGAGCTTGAGCGCGATCACGGGCTTGCTCGCCGCGCGCGCCGCCTTGCAGGCGTCGCGAAAGGCCTTTGTGTTGCGCACGCCCTCGAGGTAGACGACGATCACCTTGACGCTCGGATCCTCCGCGAAATAGCGCATCAGGTCCGGCGTCTCGAGCCCGGCCTCGTTGCCGGTCGTGACCATGTAGCCGACGCCGACGCCGCGATCCTCCAGCGCCTGGCGGATCGCCATGACGATGGCGCCGGATTGCCCGGCGATCGCCACCGCGCCCTGCTCCATGGTGACGACACGGTCGTCGATATTGGTGAAGAGTTTTTCGCCGGCGCTTAAGTTGCCGAGGCAATTCGGGCCGGTGACGGCGAGGCCGGTTTCGCGGATGGCCGCTTGCAGTTCGGCGGCGAGCTTCTGGCTCTCGTCATCCTGCAACTCGCTGAAGCCGGAGGTGACGATGGTGGCCGAGCGCGCGCCGGCCGCGGCGGCATCGCGGATAACCTGCACGGCGAAACGGGCCGGCACCAGCACCAGGACATGATCGGGCTTTTCCGGGAGGGCTGCAAAATCCTTGTAGCAGGGCACACCCCAGATCGTCTCGCGCTTGGCGTTGACCGGATAGAGCCCGCCCTCGAAGCCGTATTTGACCAGATTGTTCCAGATGCGCTCGGCATAATTGCCGGGCTTGTCGGTCGCGCCCACCAGCACGATGTTGTGCGGGTGCAGCATGGCATGGATGCCTTTTACGATGTCGCTGGCGTCGGGCGATGGAGACCATGGGCGCGGAGAGGAGAATGCAGCAGATACGCGAGCTTCCATGGCGTGATCTCACCTGTTGTTCTTCTTGGTGGCGCGTCACTCTGTTCTATGGCGAGTTCTTCGCAGTAGCAACCACATGGTATGCCGTGTGATGGAATGAGCGATGCATCGCTGCTATTCATTCGCTCCCATCAGGACGCCATGCAGGACATAACGTTCGGGACCGGACGTGACGGCGTCGAACGGCCAGCAGGTGGCGAGCACGAGCTCGGCATCCTGTGTCGCGGGATCGATGCCCGATGCGTCGAAACGGACAACGGCCGAAGAATCCACGCGATAGCGGAAATGCCTGCCGTCGCGGCGGGTGATCTCGATCACGTCTCCGATCGCAACATTCCGCAAGAAGCGGAAATGCGTATCGCGATGGGCGGCATAGACGGCAACGCCGCGTTCGCCGGCATCGACTGTCCGCTCGATATGGCCGGGTCCGAAAGCAAGCGTCTGGCCGCTCGTGCCGTCCAGAACGATCGCACTGGCGCCGATCCGCTTCACCTCGATCCGGGCGACCGGCCAGGTGTCGGCCCATGACCATGGCTTGACCACCTCTCCCGTCGCGACGTTTCTGTCGAACGCGCGTTCCAGCAGCACCTGCGCGAGCCACGCCTTGGCATGGATATAGGCGCCGTCGCCGAACAGGACGGCGCCGATCAGCGCGAGAACCAGGGGAGAGATGAGGCGGGGCATTGAGTATCTCTTGTTCGTCGTTCCGGGGCTCGCGTAGCGAGAATCCGGAACCTCGAGATTCCGGGTTCGGCTCTACGAGCCGCCCCGGAATGACATTCCCAAAAAAGGCGCGCGCGGCCGTTGGGTAGGGGACGGGCAGCCGCGCGCGCTAACAGAGGAGTTCGGGGAGGCTCCTCTCTCAAGCGGCGTCAGTGAGCAAGGGCTGACGCCGGTTGAACACGAACAGGATCAGGGCGAGCACGATCAGGACCAGACCTCCGATCATCTTCAGCTCGGCTGAGGTGGCGGTCTTGGGCAGGCGGATCGCGTCGGGCGCGGCGGGGGTCGGCCGCCTTGCCGCCGGCTGGTTGCGCGCATCGGCATGGCGTTCGCGCAGCTGCGTCGGCACCAGCTGCGGCCGTTCGCCGAAGATCTTCTCGAAATCCCAGCCGGCCGGCAGATTGATCGGCAATTCGCTGAGCTTGAGCGGTTCGCCTTCGGGGCGGCTCGGCGTCTTGTCGATCGCGACGAGGCTGGTGAGCCGCGTGACGATCTGATGGTCGAGCGCCAGCGCCAGGATCGCCTTGTCGGCCTCTTCCGACGTCATCTCGCGCATCGTGCGCGCCACTTCGGCGTCGCCGATCTTGCGCCTGGCCCAGAGTTTTGACAGGCCCTTGCCTTCGGCGGCATTTTGCAACGGCAGCGTCACCGACCACGGACGGTCGCCGACGCGCCCCTTGATCTCGAGCGAGCCTGCGAGCTTGTCGAGCCTGGCCGCCAGCACCAGGGGCTCGTCGCGATAGACGTCCGGAATGATCGCCGGGGTGACGTCGGCCGTGGCTTCGGAGAACTTTGCGCTGAGGCCGGTCACCGCCGGATTTTCCAGCTTCGCGAACAGGCCGCGCATGCGCTCCTCGACCTGCTCGACAGAGCCGATATGGGTGAAGGCGCCGCGGCCGAGCTCGGAAGCGCGCGTCATCAGATAGGTGTTGGGCGCGGACCCGATGCCGACCATGAACACGCGCGAGCGGCCGCGCATCGCCGTGATCGTCTCGAACAATTGCTGCTCGTTGCCGATCGCGCCGTCGGTCAGGAACACGACCTGGCGAACCATGCCGGTGTCACCGATCTTGTCGGTCAGCGCGGCGCGCATCGCCGGCACCATCTCGGTGCCGCCGCGCGCCTGCAAGGCGCTGACGAACGAGGTAGCTTCGCCGACATGGGCGGCATCCGCCGGCACGGAGGCCGGAAACAGCACGTCCATGGTATCGTCGAAGCGGATGACGTTGAAGCGGTCGGCCGGCTGGAGGCGGCCGAGGGCGTAGAGCAGGCTCGCCTTGGCCTGGACGATCGAGGTGCCACCCATCGAGCCCGAATTGTCGATCACGAACACGACCTCGCGCGGCAGCGGCTTCTGCGTCGCCTGCTCGGCGCTCGGCGGCGTGACGAAGGCGAGCAGGTAATCGGCATCGCCGACATGCTCGCGGAACAGGCCGACCGACGGTGCTTTCTGAGCCGCCGGCTTCCACGTCAGTTCGAAATCGCGGTCGGCGGGCACCGCGCCGTCGGCGAGCGTGACGATGCGCGTCGCGTTGTCCGGGCTCTCGATCTTGACGTTACGATGGTGGCTCTTGACCTCGCCGAGCGCAAAGCCGGCCTTCAGACGCACTGTGATGCTGGTCGGGTTAGCGGGCGCATTCCTGACGGGATCCAGCACCGTCGGGGAAATGCGCTCGCGGTCGGGCACGGGATCGGACGTGGCGGCGCCCCAGCCGGAGCCGTCGTTGCGGAAGTCGACGCTCTGCACGATCGGCGCCGGATTGTAGCGCGGCGCGACCACCAGCGGCACGCGGAGCGAATATTCATTGCCGGATTGATGCACCGGCTCCTGATATTCGATCTGCACCAGCACGGTTTCGCCGGGACCGATATTCGCCACCGAGTTGGTGAAGATGTTGGGCCGCTCCTGCTCGGTGAGCGCGGCCTTCTGGCCGGCGCTGCGCGCCTGTTCGTAGATCACGCGCGCCTGCTGCCGCTCCTTGATGTCGCCGACGATGACGCGGTCGCCGACCACCATCTTCAGCGTGTCGACGGCGCCATTGGTCGCGAGCGGATAGACATAGGTGGCCTCGACCCAGTCCTTGGTCGGATTGCGGAACACCTGGGTGACGCGGGTGCGCAGCGTCGGGCCCGATACCGAGATGTCGATATCGATGCCGAGGCGGATCGCTTCGGTGGTGGCGCCATCTTCCTTCAGTAGGAGGGTGCCGGACCTGGCATCGCCGGGCTGGAGCAGGCTGGCCTGTTCGGTCGTTGCCGACCAGCTCGTCCCGAAGCTCACCAGCAAGGCCACGAAGGCGACCAGCATCACCGCGATGCCCTGCGCGAGAAGAAACAATCCGAGCTTGATCAGCCGGCTCAGCATGGGATGTTCGTCGCTGTCGGCTGTGTCGTAGGTATTCATCTGGCCTGCTCCCGAAGGATGTTTGCAGGCTCAGCATCCGCCGGGAGGGCCTGATTTCGCGAGCAGAATGATCGGCAATGTTCCGCCGCGGCCGGCCCGGGCGGGCGGCGGACGGGTGGCCATGTGCGGTTTTGTGCTGGTTTGTCCGCCCTGCTAGAATGGTGCTCCCAAGGCAGGGGTGACGATGCAGACGCAGGGCGACAAGCAGCTTTCGGACGAGCAGAGCCGCGAGATCGCGGAGACCATTCGCGAGGAGCTCGCCAGGCGCCGGATCTCCCGGCAGGCGCTGGCCGAGCAGGCCAAGCTCAGCCTGTCGACGCTGGAGAAGGTGCTCGGCGGCCGCCGGCCGTTCACGCTGGCGACGACGGTCCGGCTGGAGCAGGCGCTAGGCGTGTCCTTGCGCAAGAGCGTCGTCGTCGTGACGCCTGCGGCCGCGAACGATGTCGCGCCCGACAGCCTCGGCTCCTATGCGCATCGCGCGGTGACCTGGCTCGAGGATGTCTACATCACGCTGCGGCCGTCGTTTGGCGACAAGGACGCGATCTTCGCCTACCGCACCGAAATCTTGTGGGAGCCGACGGTCTCGTCGCTGGTCTTCCGCGAGGGCGATCGGACCGATGCCGCCTATGAGCATACCGGCGAGGTCGCCGTGCCGCATCAGTCCGGCTTCATCTATCTCGTCATCATCAAGCACGGCCAGCATCGCGTGATCACGGTGTCGCGGCCGACGGTCGCCGGCGAGATGTACGGCATCATCTCGACGCTCCGCGCCGGTCCCGGCTCGCAGCTGACGCCGATTGCAGCACCGATCGCCTACGTGCCGCTCAGGAACGTTCCGACGCCGTCCTTGGGACGGGTCGCGTCCGGCGACGCCAACTATGAGCTGTACCGAAAACACCTGCGCCGCACGGTGGAAGAGCCGTTCGCGCTGTTCCTGCCGGCATAGGTTCACCCTGGAGATCCGCGGATAAAGAGATGGCGGCCCCGTGGCCGCCATCCCCCCGCACGGACAGTTCGCCGAGAACTAGCCGCTCGGCTCCGCGCTGATGATGGGGCCGAACAGTTCCCACTGGCCGTTCTTGAACCGCCACATCTTGAGCTGTTCGATCGGCGCGAAGTCGGTGGGCGAGGTGTTGATCTTGATCCCCGGGATCAGCGTATCGGGGGCGAAGTCCTTCAGGCTGGCGGCCTGCTTCATCACGTTCTCGCGGGTGAGATTGTCGCCCGCCTGCTTCAGCACCTGCACCATCGTCTGGGCCGCGGCATAGCCGTAGACCAGATTAGCGTCCGAGATGTTTGCGCCGGGCATGTATTTGTCGATGAAGGCCATGAACTTCTTCATGCCCTCGTCGTCCTTCCATTGCGGATCCGACGCGTCCTTCAGATAACCGGCCGATAGCACGCCCTCGGAGGCTTCGAGGCCGGCGGGCTTCATTACCGCGCCGATGGACACCGAGACATCAGTCATCAGGTGCATCGGCTTCCATTCCAGCTCCGCGATCTTCTTGATGGCTTGCGCCGCGAATTTCGGGGTCGAGATGTTCACGAAGACGTCCGCGCCGGTGCCCTTGAGCTTGACGATGTGCGAGTCGATCGATGGCTCCGAGGTCTCGTAGCTCTCCTCGGCCACGATCAGCTTCGATGCCTTGTCGCCGAACACGTCCTTGATGCCGGCGACGTAGTCTTTGCCGAAATCGTCGTTGGCATAGAAGATCGCGACCTTCGCGTCCGGCTTCTCCTTCAGGATATATTTTGCGAAGATCCGCGCCTCGACCCGGTAGCTCGGCTGGAAGCCCATCGTCCACGGGAAATTTTGCGGGTCGTTCCACTTGCTGGCACCGGTGGCGAGGAAGAGCTGCGGGATCTTCTTGGCGTTGTGATATTTCTGCACGGCGGTCTGGGTCGGCGTGCCCAGCGCGTTGAACACCAGGAACACTTCGTCGCTCTCGATCAGCTTGCGGACCTGCTCCACGGTCTTGGGCGGCGAGTAGCCGTCATCATAGGAGATCCAGTTGATCTTGCGGCCGTTGATGCCGCCCTGGTCGTTGATCATCTTGAAATAGGCTTCCTCGGTCTTGCCGATGACGCCGTAAGCGGAGGCGGGGCCGGAATAGGCCTCGACATTGCCGATCTTGATCTCGGTGTCGGAGGCGCCGGTATCGTACCTCTTCTGTGCGTAAGCCCCTTGAACCGAGAGCAATGTCAGGGCCGTCGCCGCCGCGAGCAGGACGCGTTTCTTGTTTTTCATGGAAATTCCTTGGGTTTCTTGTGGGTCGGAGCAGGCACTACAAAAAGAAAAAGCGCCCGCGAGAGGGGCGCTTTGGTCAGGCGTTGGCGACTTTCTTGTCGACTTCGGTGGCCGCCGAGAATTCCTTGCGCAAGGTCGGCTTGTGGATCTTGCCGGTGGCGTTGCGCGGCAGCGCATCGACGAAGCGAATTTGGCGTGGGCATTTGAAGCGCGCGAGATTGGCCGCGCAATGTGCGAAGACGTCGGTTTCCGTCAGCCTTTGTCCCGGCTTGACCGCGACGATGGCAAGGCCCACCTCGCCCCATTGCGGATCGGGAATGCCGATGACGGCGGCCTCGGCGATGGCGCCAAGCTGGTGCAGGACGTTCTCGACCTCGGCCGGATAGACGTTCTCGCCGCCCGAGATGTACATGTCCTTCCAGCGGTCGACGATGTAGTAGAAGCCTTCCTCATCGACGCGTGTCGCATCGCCGGTGTGGAGCCAGCCGTCGGTGAAGGAGGATTTGTTCGCCTCCGGCCTGTTCCAGTAGCCGGGCGTGATGTTTGGTCCCTTCACCCAGAGCTCGCCAAGCTCGCCGACATCGGCGTCGCTGCCGTCGGGTCGCACGATGCGGACTTCCGTGTGCAGCACCGGCTTGCCGGCGGAGCCGGCCTTGCGCGCCGCATCCTCGCGGTCGAGCACCAGCACGGCCGGCGAGGTCTCGGTCATGCCATAGCCCTGCTGGAGTGCGACGCCGCGCGCCTCCCAGACCTTCAGCAGCGGCACGGGCATTGGCGCGCCGCCGACACCGCCGACGATCAGCCGGGTAAGGTCGGTCGTTGCGAAAGCGGGATGCTGCGCCATGAACTGGTAGATCGCGGGGACGCCGAAGAACACGTTGATGCCCTGCGCGGGGTCGTTGATCAGGCCGAGCGCCGTGCCGGGATCGAAGGCCCGCATAATCATCACGGTGCCGCCGGCATGCAGCACCGGATTGGTGTAGCAATTCAGCCCGCCGGTATGGAACAGCGGCAGCACGGTGAGCAGCACCGAGGACGGTCCGATGCAGGCGGGACCGCCGAGATTGACGCAATTCCAGAACGTCATGCCGTGGGTGATGGTCGCGCCCTTCGGATGACCCGTGGTGCCGGACGTGTACATGATGGTCGAGACGTCATCGAGTGTGACCTCCTCGATCCGGTCGAGCGGCTTTGCGGCGGCGATGCCGGCCTCGTAGGCCCCGCCGGGGCCGAGCAGCAGGCTGGTCGCTACACCGCAGAGCTTGGCGACGCTCAGCGCCGTCTCGGCGAGGTCGGCATCATGGATCATCACCTTCGGCGCGCAATCAGCGGTGATGAACTGGAGTTCGGGAACGGTGAGGCGGGTGTTCAGCGGCACGAAGATCGCACCTAACCGCCCGCAGGCGAACTGCACCTCCAGCGTATCGGTCGTGTTCAGCGCCAGCACCGCGACGCGGTCGCCGCGCGAGACCTTCAGCGTGTGACACAGGAACGAGGCGAGACGCGAGACCCTCGCATCCAGCTGCGAATAGGTGAAGCGGCGCTCGCTCGCGAGGTCGATGACCGCGACCTTGCCAGGCGTGCGGCGGCCATGATGGGCGATCCAGTCGTAGTAACGAACGGCCAAAAAACCCTCCCTCGGCGGTCTTGTGCCGCCTGTATCCCTATTGCCGTGCAATGCCCGGCGTGGCCCTGGGGCCAGCCGGAGTTTGTGCAACACGTCTTTTTTGATTTGGAGTTGGCGCGCGAGGGGCGAAAATCGTCTTGCGTTGAGTTGCTAGGTGATGGCCTGCTGAATGGCCTTCCCGGGTCAGCCACTCCGCGCAAGTGAGCTGCCCAGGTTCCAGCCATGGTGGATGAGACGAATCCGTCCGCGAGGCGAGAGTGCGATGAAGAACCCGTTCTATACCGCCGAGCACGATGCCTTCCGCGACGTGATGCGCCGCTTTGTCGAGAAGGAGATCTCGCCCTTCGCCCATGAATGGGACGAGGCCGGCGAATTTCCCCGCGCGCTCTATCGCAAGGCGGCGGAGATCGGCCTGCTGGGGCTCGGATTCCCCGAGGAATATGGCGGGATTGCCGCCGACCAGTTCATGAAGATCGTGGCGAGCCAGGAGCTGGCGCAGGCCGGCGCCGGCGGCGTCAGCGCCAGCCTGATGAGCCACACCATCGGCTCGCCGCCGATCGCGCGTGCGGCGCGGCCGGAGGTGAAGGCGCGCGTGCTGCCGCAGGTGCTGGCAGGCGAGAAGATCTCCGCGCTCGCGATCACCGAGCCGGGCGGCGGCTCGGACGTTGCAAACCTTCGCACGCGGGCGCGGCGGGACGGCGATCACTACGTCGTGAGCGGCGAGAAGACCTTCATCACCTCGGGCATGCGCGCCGATTATCTGACCGTCGCCGTGCGTACGGGCGGCGAGGGCGCCGGCGGCGTCAGCCTGCTCCTGATCGCGGGCGACACGCCCGGCCTGTCCAGGACAAAACTGAAGAAGATGGGCTGGTGGGCCTCCGACACCGCGACGTTGCATTTCGACGACTGCCGCGTGCCGGCCGAAAATCTGATCGGCGAGGAGGGCCAGGGCTTCAAGATCATCATGCAGAATTTCAACAGCGAGCGCATGGGCATGGCGGCGGGCTGCACCGCCTTCGCACGCGTCTGCCTCGACGAGGCGATTGCCTACGCCAAGGAACGCAAGACCTTCGGCAAGCCGCTCGCCCAGCATCAGGTCATCAGGCACAAGATTGTCGACATGGCGCAGAAGGTCGCGGCCTCGCAGGCGATGCTGGAGATGCTGGCCTGGCGTCTGGAGCAGGGCGAAAGTCCGGTCGCCGAAATCTGCATGATGAAGAACTAGGCAACGCAGACCATGGCGTTCTGCGCCTCGGAAGCGGTGCAGATATTCGGCGGCGCCGGCTTCATGCGCGGCATCAAGGCCGAGCGCATCTACCGCGAGGTCAAGGTCAACGCCATCGGCGGCGGTACCGAGGAGATCATGAAGGATCTGGCGTCGCGGCAGATGGGGCTGTGACCTTCGCCGTCATTCCGGGGCGGCGCGAAGCGTCGAACCCGAAATCTCGATATTGTAGGACTCATCTCTGGATTCCGGGTTCGCGCTTCGCGCGCCCCGGAATGACGAAGGGAAAGAAATGCTATTCACCGCCGACCACGACGACATCCGCCGCTCCCTGCAAAAATTCATCGCGAACGAGATCAATCCGCACGTCGACGAATGGGAGAAGGCCGATATCTTCCCCGCGCACGCGCTGTTCAAGAAGATGGGCAACCTCGGCTTCCTCGGATTGAACAAGCCGGTCGAATTCGGCGGCTCGGGGCTCGACTATTCCTATGCGCTGATGATGGCGGAGGAGCTCGGGGCCATCACCTGCGGCGGCGTGCCCATGGCGATCGGGGTGCAGACCGACATGGCGACGCCGGCGCTGGCGCGGTTCGGCTCCGACGAGGTGCGGCGCGAATTCCTGGCGCCCTCGATTGCGGGTGATTTCGTCGCCTGCATCGGCGTCTCCGAGCCCGGCGCCGGCTCCGACGTCGCCTCGATCAAGACCGCTGCGCGCTCCGACGGCGACGACTATGTCATCAATGGCGGCAAGATGTGGATCACCAACGGCACCCAGGCCGACTGGATCTGCCTGCTCGCCAACACCGGCGACGGGCCCGTTCACCGCAACAAGTCGCTGATCTGCGTGCCCATGAAGGCCAAGGGCGTCACGGTCGCCCGCAAGCTCGACAAGATGGGCATGCGCTCGTCCGACACCGCGCAGATATTCTTCGACAATGTCCGCGTGCCCAAGCGCAACCGGATCGGCGAGGAGGGCGAGGGTTTTACCTACCAGATGATCCAGTTCCAGGAGGAGCGGCTGTGGGGCGCGGCCGCCTGCCTCAAGGCGCACGAATACATCATCAACGAGACCATCGAATACACCCGCAACCGCAAGGCTTTTGGCCAGAGCATCCTCGACAACCAGGTCGTGCACTTCAAGCTCGCGGAGATGCAGACCGAGGTCGAGCTGCTGCGCGCACTGATCTATCGCGCCGGTGAGGCGCTGGTGGCGGGTGAGGACGTGACCAGGCTCGCGACCATGGCCAAGTTGAAGGCCGGCCGGCTCGGCCGGGAGCTCACCGACGCCTGCTTGCAATATTGGGGCGGAATGGGCTTTACCAACGAGACGCCGGTCAGCCGTGCCTATCGCGACAGCCGTCTGACCTCGATCGGCGGCGGCGCCGACGAGGTCATGCTGATGGTCCTGTGCAAGATGATGGGCACGCTGCCCGGCAGCAAAGGGAATGCATCATGATCACGCTCTATCACTGCGACGCCGCACGCTCGTTCCGTCCGCTCTGGATGCTGGAGGAGATGGGGCTGCCGTACGAGTTGAAGATGCTGCCGTTCCCGCCGCGGGTGTTCGCCAAGGAGTATCTCGCGCTCAACCCGCTCGGCACGATTCCCTTCATGATCGACGGTGAGACGAAGATGACGGAGTCCTCGGGCATCTGCCACTACCTCGGCACCAGATACGCCCCGACGCCGCTGATGGTGGACGTCGAGGATCCCGCCTATGGCGCGTTCCTGAACTGGATGTATTTCAGCGATGCCACGTTAACCTTCCCGCAGACGCTGGTGCTCCGCTACACCCAGCTCGAGCCGGAGGAGCGCCGCAATCCGCAGGTCGCCGGCGACTATGCCAAATGGTTCCTGGGCCGGCTGCGCGCCGTTGAGGCAGCGACCGCGAATGCCGAAACCTTGTGCGCCGGCCGCTTCACCGCCGCCGACATTGTGATCGGCTACGCGCTTCGCCTCGCCGACAACATCGGGCTCGCCAAGGATTTCGGGCCAAACGTCGCAGCCTATTGGGCGCGATTGCAGCAGCGCGAGGGCTTCAAGCGCGCCGTTGCTGCGGAGCAGAAGGCTGGAGTCGAGCAGAATGTCGCGCCGCGGGTAAGGGCGTAGTTGTCGTCCTGGCGAAAGCCAGGACCCATTACCCCGGTAATCGTTTGGAGTGGGAGGTGTAACCGTCGACCTTCGCCAAATTCCTTACTGTGGGAATGGGTCCTGGATCCGCGCTCCGCTTCGCTGCGCTTGTCCAGGACGACGATGCTGGAGAGAGTTCCGGGTTCGCCCAACGGCCTACCGGAACCGCTGCCCTTTTGCGCGCCCTGACAGCGCTATCCCTTCGTGACAGCGCTCAAATTTGCGCTAAGGTGATCTTCGTCCGCAGCGGCCAGAGAGCCGCGCGAGGAGGACCCCAATGGAAGATAACGGTCGCGAATCCGACCATCTGATGCTGATCACGCCGGAACGGGTGTTTTATGCCGGCCTGCTCGGCCGCCCACGCAAGCGGACCCCCGGCTGCTGCCATGTCTATGTGGCGGTCAAGGGCAACCTGCACCTGACGATCGACGATGTCCTCGCCACCGGCGAGCTGTTCGTCACCCTGCCGAACCAGCGGCATTCCATTGCCGGCGACTACCGCACTGCAATCAGCGTGACGCTCGAGCCCGAAAGCATGCCGGATGGCGTGATCGAGGCTTTGGCCGAGCGGCTGACCGGACCGGACCGGGCTGTCTATGCCCGCAAGATCCTCGCCGCCTACGCGCTGCTGCGCCAGCGCCGCTACGGCGACATCACCACCGCCGAATTCGACGAGATGTGCTTTGGTGAGGCGCTGCCGCGCCGCGTGCTCGATCCGCGGGTGATGCGCGCGGTCGCGCGCATCGGGCGCTTCTCCGGCGAGCCGGTGACGGCGGATACTTGCGCGGCCGAAGCAGGTCTTTCCGCCTCGCGCTTCCTGCATCTGTTCAAGGAGGAGACCGGCATCTCGTTCCGCTCCTTCCGCGCCTGGAAGCGCGCGCGGCACTTGCTGCATTTCGCCAACCAGGACCTCAACCTCGCCCATCTCGCGCAGGACATCGGCTATCCCGATAGCACGCATTTCAGCCACTCGATCCGCCGCTTCTACGGCTTGAAGCCGCGCGCGATCTTCGTCGGCTCGCGCGATCTTGCGATCTATCGCAGCACCGAGACGGTGAGGCTCGCGGAAGCGAGCTAGGCTCGCTCTCGTAGGGTGGGCAAAGCGAAAGCGTGCCCACCATTTTCACCGAATACCAAGACGTGGTGGGCACGGCGCAAGAGCGCCTCTGCCCACCCTACGCACCTACAACTCGCTATTTTCCAGCTTCTCCGCGCAAGAAGCCGCATGCCGCGCGTCACATGATCGCAAGCGTTGAATTCTCAACGTGCGAGACATCCAAGTCATGAGCGTCAAGGCATGAGCGACAAGGCCGTCATCACCTGCGCGCTGAACGGCGTGCTCACCGACCCCAAGCAGCACAACGTGCCGGTGACGCCGGAGCAGATGGCGCGCGAGGCCAAGGCTGCGTTCGATGCCGGCGCCAGCATCATGCACATCCATCTGCGTCAGCAGGCGCCGAACAAGGGGCACCTGCCGTCCTGGGAGGTCAGTGTCAGCAAGGAGATCCAGCAGGCGATCCGCGAAGCCTGCCCGGGCGTGATCATCAACCACACCTCGGGCGTGTCGGGGCCGAACTACTCAGGCGCGCTCGACTGCATCCGCGAGACCAGGCCGGAGATCGCCGCCTGCAACGCCGGCTCGCTGAACTATTTGAAAGTGAAGGCCGACAACACCTGGGCCTGGCCGCCGATGATGTTCGACAACGCCGTCGAGAAGGTGAAGGACTATCTCGACGTCATGAACGCGGTCGGCACCATCCCCGAGTTCGAATGCTTCGATGTCGGCATCGTCCGCTGCGTCGGCATGTACACCCAGGTTGGCATGTACAAGGGCCCGCTCGAATATAACTTCGTGATGGGCGTCGCCTCCGGCATGCCGTCGGATCCCGACCTGTTGCCGATCCTGATCAAGCTGAAGCGTCCGGAGGCGCATTGGCAGGTCACGGCGATCGGCCGCGAGGAGATCTGGCCGCTGCACCAGCGCTGCGCCGAGCTCGGCGGTCACCTGCGCACCGGCCTCGAAGACACCTTCTATCTCGCCGACGGCACGAAGGTGACGTCGAACGGCCAGCTCATCGAAGCCGTCGCCGCCTGTGCCCGCCGCGCCGGCCGCGAGATCGCAAGCCCCGCCGAGGCGCGGAAGATCTTTGGGACGAATCGGTAAGCCACACTCCGTCATTCCGGGATGGCCCGAAGGGCCAGGCCTGGAATCCATAACCACGATCGGGAATATGGATTCCGGGCTCGCGCTACGCGCGCCCCGGAATGACGGGAAGGAGCATTAATGTCCATTCTCGAAAATACCATTTCCCCCGGCAGCGCGGCCTACCACGCCAACCGCGACGGCATGCTGGGTCTGATCGACCGCATGCGCGCGCTGGAAGAGCGCACGCGTGCCGCATCGGCCGCAGCAAAGGACCGCTTTCACAAGCGCGGTCAGCTGCTGCCGCGCGAGCGCGTCGCGCTGGTGCTCGATCCCGGCGCGCCCTTCATCGAGCTGTCGACGCTCGCCGGCTACATGTTCGACGTGCCCGATCCGAACAAGAGCGTGCCGGGCGGCGGCGTCATCGCCGGCATCGGCTTCGTCTCGGGCATCCGCTGCATGGTCAGCGCCAGCGATTCCGGCATCGACGCCGGCGCGCTGCAGCCGTTCGGCCTCGACAAGACGCTGCGGGTGCAGGAGCTCGCGCTGGAGAACAAGCTGCCCTACGTGCAGCTGGTCGAAAGCGCCGGCGCCAATCTCTTGCGCTACCGCGTCGAGGATTTTGTTCGCGGCGGCAACATCTTTCGCAACCTGGCGCGGCTCTCGGCGGCGGGCCTGCCGGTCGTGACCGTAACGCACGGCTCATCGACCGCGGGCGGCGCTTATCAAACGGGCCTGTCCGACTACATCGTCATGGTGCGCGGCCGCACCCGCGCCTTCCTCGCAGGTCCGCCACTGCTGAAAGCCGCAACCGGCGAGATCGCGACCGAGGAAGAGCTTGGCGGCGCCGAGATGCACACCCAGGTCTCCGGCCTCGGCGACTATCTCGCTGAGGACGATCGCGACGCGCTGCGCATCGCGCGCGAGATCATGGCGGCGCTGGAATGGGAGCGGCCAGACGGAGCTGCTCCGCAATTCAAGCCGCCGCGCTACGACCAGGACGAGCTGCTCGGTATCATGCCGATGGACCACAAGCGCCCCGTGGACATGAAGCAAGTGATTGCCCGCATCATCGATGATTCCGACTTCACCGAGATGGCGCCGAATTACGGCCCGGCCACCGTCTGCGGCCATGCCCGCATCGAGGGCCAGGCCATCGGCATCATCACCAACAACGGCCCGCTCGATCCTGCCGGCGCCAACAAGGCAACGCATTTCATCCAGGCTTGCTGTCAGACCCGCACGCCGCTGCTCTATCTCAACAACACCACCGGCTACATGGTCGGCAAGGCCTATGAGGAAGCCGGCATGATCAAGCACGGCTCCAAGATGATCCAGGCGGTGACGTCGGCGACGGTGCCGCAGATCACCATCTATTGCGGCGCCTCGTTCGGCGCCGGCAATTACGGCATGTGCGGGCGCGGCTTCCATCCGCGCTTCTGCTTCTCCTGGCCGAACGCCAAGACGGCGGTGATGGGCGGCGAGCAGGCCGCCGAGACCATGGCCATCGTGACGGAAGCCGCCGCCGCGCGGCGCGGCAAGCCGATCGAGAAGGACAAGCTCGATGCGATGAAGGCGCAGATCGTCGGCGTGTTCGATGGTCAGATGGACGTGTTCTCGACCAGCGCGCGCGTGCTCGACGACGGCGTGATCGATCCGCGCGACACCCGGGCGGTCCTCTCCGAAGTGCTCGCGATCTGCCGCGAAGGCGACGCACGCAGGCCCCAGCGCATGCAGTTTTCGGTGGCCCGGCCATGAGGAACGGATCAGTGCAGCACCGGCCGTTCTTCAAGGTCCTGATCGCCAACCGCGGCGAGATCGCGTTGCGGGTGATGCGCAGCGCGCGCAAGCTTGGCCTCGGCGTCGTCGCGGTCTATTCCGACGCGGATCGCGATGCGCTCCATGTGCGGCAGGCCGATCAGGCCGTGCGCATCGGCGAGGCGCTGCCGGCGCAATCCTATCTCAACATCCCCGCGATCATTGCCGCGGCGAAAGCCAGCGGCGCGGATGCCGTCCATCCCGGCTACGGTTTCCTCGCCGAGAACGAGGACTTTGCGCAGGCCTGCAAGGACGCCGGTCTCGTCTTCATCGGCCCGTCGCCCCAGGCGATCGAGGCGATGGGCAACAAGGCCGGTGCCAAGGAGATCATGCGGAAGGCCGGTGTGCCCTGCGTGCCCGGCTATCAGGGCCTTGAGCAAGGCGACGAGGTCATGCTCGCGGAGGCCAAGAAGATCGGCTTTCCCGTGATGATCAAGGCGGTGGCCGGCGGTGGTGGCCGCGGCATGCGGCTCGTGACCGATGCTGCATCCTTCCCCGACGCGCTGCGCAGCGCGCGGTCGGAGGCGAAGGCTGCGTTCGGTGATGCCACGGTCATCCTCGAACGCGCGATCCAGAATCCACGCCATATCGAAATCCAGGTGTTCGGCGACAACCACGGCAACGCCATTCATCTCGGCGAGCGTGACTGCTCCGTGCAGCGGCGGCACCAGAAGCTGATCGAGGAAGCGCCGTCGCCGGCCGTCACGCCGGAGCTGCGTGCGAGAATGGGCGAGGTCGCCGTCGCCGCGGTGAAGGCGCTGCGTTACGAGGGCGCCGGCACGCTGGAATTCCTGCTCGATGCGAGCGGGGAGTTCTACTTCATGGAGATGAACACCCGTCTCCAGGTCGAGCATCCCGTGACCGAGGCGATCACGGGGCTAGATCTCGTCGAGCTGCAGCTGCGCGTCGCGCGCGGCGAGCAATTGCCGGTGAGGCAGCAGGACATCCGCTTCGCAGGTCACGCCATCGAGGTGCGGCTCTGCTCGGAAGATGCCGCGCAGGATTTCATGCCGCAGTCCGGCAGCATGGCGCGCTGGCAGGTGCCGGATGGCATCCGCGTCGAGCACGCGCTGCAATCAGGCTCGGAGATCCCGCCGTTCTACGATTCCATGATCGCCAAGGTGATTAGCCACGGCGCGACACGCGAGGAGGCGAGGGGGCGGCTGATCGTCGGCCTGGAGCAGCTCACCGCCTTCGGCGTGACCACCAACCAGGCCTTCCTGATGTCCTGCCTGCGTCATCCCGGCTTTGCCAGGGGCGAGGCGACGACGGCGTTCATCGGCGCGCATCGCGACGAGCTGCTGGCTCCCCCGGCGGACGCGGCGTTCGGCACGGCGCTGGCAGGCCTGCTGCTCTACGTCACAAATCCGCGCGCGCCGTCATGGCGGGGCGGCCGGAGCCTGTCGGCAACGTTTCCGCTTCCTGCGAATATCGAGATCGCCGGCCAGGCGCGCGAACTCGAAGTTACGCGAGAGCGGGATGGTGGGTACACCGTCGCCACCGACGGCCGGCAGGACAAGTTCGAAATTGATCAGCTCGATCCTGACGGGATCCGCTTCCGTCACGACGGTATGATGGACAGCGCCAAATTCCTGCGCGATGGCGATCGGCTCTATCTCCAGCATCGCGGCTTTCCGCTCGCGGTGACCGACTTCACTCTCGCTGCGCCAAAGGCGGCGGCAACCAACGGCGGCGACGGAAAAGTCCGCGCCGCCATGAACGGCCGCGTCGTCGCCGTCCTGGTCAAGCCGGGCGACCGCGTCGCCGCCGGCCAGCCGGTGCTGACGCTGGAAGCGATGAAAATGGAGCACGTCCACAAGGCCGGCATCGACGGCGTGGTCGCCGCGATCGACGTCACCGAGGGTGAGCAGGTGACCACGGGCAGGATCGTCGCGGAGATCGGAGCGGGGTAGCGCGGCAAATTCGATTGCGAGCGCAGCGAAGCAATCCAGAATCTTTCCGCGGCGGCAGTCTGGATTGCTTCGCTGCGCTCGCAATGACGACGGAGATGCTGCCCCGAACTCAACTCGCTGCGGGTTGCGGGCCTCCGTCTCGTATGGAATCGTAAATAATTTCAAATAGATGTTAGAAATTTGCATCGATAGCGCGATTCATATTGAACAATGTTCACTAGTGGATTACCAATACTGAACATTGTTCAAATACGGAGCTCCCATGTTGTGCGCACATGACCACGCTCAAAAGCCCAATGTCACGTTCCCCTCAACGCCCCGTCGGTTCGCCGAACCTACAGTTTGCGAAAAATGCCTGATCGGCGCGCTCTTCGTTCTGGCACTGGCGGCGCTGCTGGCGCCGACACTGCCCGCCGCCGCGTGGCACATCCCGCATTTCGTCGACGCCCGCTCCTGGCTCGGCGTGCCCAATGCCGGCGACGTACTGAGCAATCTCGCCTTCCTCGCGATGGGCGTCTGGGGCTCGGAGCGGCTGCGCGCCCGTCATGATGCACCCGTGGGAGCAAGCTGGTTTTTTGTGGGACTGATCCTCACTTGCTTAGGCTCGGGCTTCTATCATCTGGACCCCGACATGCCGCAACGGCTCGTGGCTGATCGTCTCGGCATGGCGGTGGCGTTCGCAGGATTCCTGGGCATCGCGGCCAGCGAGCGCATCAGCGTGCGCGCGGGCGAGGCGGTGCTGGTGCTGATGATGGTTGCGGGCCTGCTCGCGGCCTGGGTGGCACGCGAGAACCTCACGCCATGGGTGGTCGTGCAGTTCGGCGGCATGGCGTTGGCCGTGGGACTGGCCCTGACACGGCCCCGGCCTGGTGCGCTTGGCGTGCCGCTCGGCGGCGTGATTTTCTTTTATGTGCTGGCCAAGCTTTTCGAGCTCGGCGACGAGGCCGTTTTCGAAGCGACAGGGCATATCGTCTCGGGCCACACACTCAAGCACCTGGCTGCTGCGCTGGCGGCTTGGCCGGTGATCCGGGCGTTGGCGCCTGCTGCTATTGGCCCCGCCCAGTCCCGTCATTGAGCAAACACGCCACCTGGTGCCCGTCGCCCGCATCTAACAGCGCCGGCCGCTCCGTCCTGCACCGGTCCATCGCGAACCGGCAGCGCGTGTGAAACGCGCAGCCGGATGGCGGATTGACCGGGCTCGGCACGTCGCCGTCGACCAGCGGCGCGAGCTTCTTCGCGAGCGGGTTGGCGATCGGCACCGAGGCGAGCAGGGCCTGCGTGTAGGGATGGCGCGGGTTCCTGAACAGCTCGTCCTTGGCGGCGATCTCGACGATGCGGCCGAGATACATCACCGCGACGCGGTGGCTGATATGGGCGACCACGGCGAGGTCGTGCGCGATGAAGAGATAGGAGAAGCCGTGCTGGCGTTGCAGGTCGATCAGCAGATTGATCACCTGCGCCTGGATCGAGACGTCGAGCGCGGAGACCGGCTCGTCGCAGACGATCAGGCGCGGCCCCAGCGCGAGCGCCCGTGCGATGCAGATGCGCTGGCGCTGGCCGCCGGAGAATTGATGCGGAAAGTTGCGCATCTGGTCGGGCCGCAGGCCGACCTGCTCGAACAGCTTTGCAGTCCGCGCTTCCAGCTCCTTGCCGCTCGCGAGCCCGTGCACGGCCAGCGGCTCTCCGACAATGTCGCCCGCGGTCATGCGCGGATTGAGCGAGGCAAAGGGGTCCTGGAACACGATCTGCATCGAGCGACGGTGCGGGCGCAGCGCCGCCTTGGAAAGATGCGTGATGTCCTCGCCCTCGAGACGGATCTGGCCCGAGGTCGGTTCGACCAGCCGCAGCACGCTGCGCGCCACCGTCGACTTGCCGCAGCCGGACTCGCCGACCAGCCCCAATGTTTCGCCGACACCAACCGTGAACGAGACGCCGTCCACCGCGTGCACGGTGCCGACCTGCCGGCGCAACACGCCGGCGCGCACCGGGTAGTGCTTCCTAAGGTCGGTGACCTCGAGCAGCGCTTCGGTCATGCGACCTCCGCGACGTCAGCCGCGCGCCAGCAGGCGGCGAGATGGCCGCCGCCCCAATCCTGCAATGGCGGGTACTCCTCGCAGCGCTTGATCGCGAGCTTGCAGCGCGGCGCGAAGGCGCAGCCCTGTGGCAGCCGCACCAGCGACGGCACGGTGCCGGGAATTTCGTTGAGCCGCGCCTGCGTCGCGGCGCCGGACGCCGGCACCGACGGAATCGAGGCCATCAGCCCGCGCGTATAGGGGTGTCTGGGATCGGCGAACAACGCCTCGACGCTGGCTTCCTCGACCTTCCTGCCCGCATACATCACGATCACGCGCTGCGCGGTCTGCGCGACGACGCCGAGATCATGCGTGATGAGCACGAGCCCGGTGCCGAGCTCCTTCTGGAGGTCGAGGATCAGCGCCAGGATCTGCGCCTGGATGGTGACATCCAGCGCGGTGGTCGGCTCGTCCGCGATCAGCAGCGCCGGCCGGCAGGCCAGCGCCATCGCGATCATCGCGCGCTGACGCATGCCGCCCGACAACTGGTGCGGATATTCGCGCGCGCGCCGTGCCGGCTCTGGAATCCGTACCAGCCGCAGCATCTCGACTGCGATGTTCCGGGCTTCTTTGGCCGACATCACCCGGTGCAGCCGCACGGCCTCGACGATCTGGTCGCCGATCCGCATGACGGGATTGAGCGACGTCATCGGCTCCTGGAAGATCATGGAGATGCGGTTGCCCCTGACGGCGCGCATCTCCGCTTCGTCCAGCGTCAACAAATCGGTGCCTTCGAGCGAGACCGACCCGCCGACGATGCGGCCGGGCGGATCGGGCACCAGCCGCATCAGCGACAGCGCGGTGACGCTCTTGCCGCAGCCGGACTCGCCGACGATCGCCAGCGTCTCGCCGCGCCTGACGGTGAAGGAAACATCATCGACGGCCTTGAAGAGACCGGAGTTCGTGAAGAACACCGTCTTCAGGTTCTTCACTTCGAGCACGAGATCGGATTTATCAGCCATCAGCCGCGCTGCCGGGGATCGAGGATGTCACGCAGGGCGTCGCCGAACAGGTTGGCGCCGAACACGGCGAGGCTGATCGCGATCCCCGGGAAGATCACCAGCCACGGCGCGGTGCGGGCATATTCGGCAGCGGATTCCGACAGCATGCGGCCCCAGGACGGATAAGGCTCGGGAATGCCGAGGCCGAGGAAGGAGAGCGAGGCTTCGGTCAGGATCGTCGAGCCGAGCTGGGCGGTCGCCAGCACGATCAGCGGCGCCAGCGTGTTCGGCAGCACGTGGCGGAGCGCGATGCGCACCTCGCTCATGCCGATCGACTTGGCAGCTTCGATAAAGGGTAGCTCACGCAGCGCCAGCGTGTTGGCGCGGACAACACGCGACACGGTCGGGATCAGCGGAATGGCAATGGCGATGATGACGTTCGGCAAGGACGGACCGAGTGCGGCGGTCATGATCAACGCCAGGACCAGCAATGGAAGCGCCTGGAGGACGTCGGAGACACGCTGGAACACCAGATCGACCCAGCCGGAGAGATAACCGGACGTCAGCCCGACGATCACGCCGATCGTGCCGCCGAGCGCGGTCGAGCCGATGCCGACGGCAAGCGAGATGCGCGAGCCATGAATGATGCGGCTGAAGACGTCGCGGCCGAAGGAATCCGTCCCCATCCAGTGCGCCAGGCTTGGGCGGGCCAGCGCACGGGCGGCGTCGATCGTCAGGGGGTCATAGCGTGCAATGAAATCGGCAAAGATTGCGGTCAGCACGAACGCCGTCATGATGACGAGCCCCGCAGCGCCGAGCACATGCCGCTGCGCCAGAAACAGCACACGCCGCCAGCCCCCGGTCGCATGCATGCCGGCGCGCCTGAGTTCGAGATCATAGTCGATCGTAGCCATGTGAGCTCTATCTTCCCCCTCTCCCCGCTTGCGGGGGGAGGGTCGGGGTGAGGGGGGCTCTCCAAGGGGGAGGTGAGAATTGGACCCGCGGAGACTCCCCCTCACCCGAATTTGCGCTTTGCGCAAATTCGACCTCTCCCCGCAAGCGGGGAGAGGTGAAGGGGAGCGCGCTCGCGGCGTGAGCAATAGTCATCAGATCAATCCGTGTACCGGATACGCGGGTCGAACACCGCATACAGCATGTCGACGATGAAATTCGCGCTGACCACCACCACGGCGATCAGCATCACGAGGTTCTGCACGATCGGATAATCGCGCCAGCGGATCGCCTCGACCAGGAAGCGTGCGACACCGGGGATGTTGAACACGGTCTCGGTGACGATCAGGCCGCCGATCAGGAACGCGGCCTCGATCCCGATCACGGTGATGACGGGCAGGATCGCGTTCTTCAGCGCATGCTGGTAGTTCACCGCGGCGTCGGACGCGCCCTTGGCGCGCGCGGTGCGGATGTAATCCTGCCGCAGCACCTCCAGCATCGAGGAGCGGGTGATGCGCATGGTCAGTGCCGAACTGCGGAATCCGACCACCATCGCCGGGATGCAATAGGTTGCAACCGCCTCCCCAAAACTCTGGGGGTTGGGATTGAACAGCGGCATCTGGCCGAACATCGCCACCGACGCCGTGAGGACCAGCAGCCCCAGCCAGAATGACGGCAGCGACAGGCCGGAAAGACTGACGACGCGCAGCGCGTAGTCGAGCCGCGTTCCCTGCTTCACCGCGCTGATGACGCCCAAGGGAATCCCGATCGACGCCGAAAACAGCAGTGCCAGGCCGGCAAGCCGCGCCGTGATCGGGATCCGCGGCAGGATCTCCTGAAGCGCCGGCTTCTCCGAGACATAGGAGTAGCCGAAATCGCCGCGCAGGAAGCCGCTGATCCAGTGCCAATATTGCACCACCAGCGGCTGGTCGATGCCGAGCTCCTTCTCCAGATTGGCCTTGTCGGCGGGATCGACATAGCCGGCCGCGGCGAACAGGATGTCGACGATGTTGCCGGGCACGATGCGCAGCAGGAAGAAGATGACGACCGAGATCCCGAACAGGGTCACGAGCATCAGGAACAGGCGCCGCACCAGATAGGCAAACATCCCGCGCCCTCCCGTCGAACCGTTAGCGCGCTACTTGTCCATCCAAACGTCTTCGTACCGGTATCCATTATAGGAGCTGTTCGACATGACGGTCACGCCCTTGACATAGGGCTGCCAGCAGCTGCCGGTGCGCGCGTGGAAGATGATCGGGCGCGCGACGTCCTCCTGCAACTTCTTGTCGATGTCCCACACGAGCTTCTTGCGTTTGGCGATATCGGTCTCCTGCGACTGCACGTCGAACAGCTTTTCGATCTCCTTGTTGCAGTAGTTGGTGTAGTTGCGTTCGGAACCGCAGGAATAGTTCTCGTAGAACGACTGGTCGGGATCGTCGACTGCGTTGCCGGTCAGGTTGAGCCCGAGCATGTAGTCCTTGCGCGCGATCTTCGGAAACCAGTTCGCGGTCTCGACCACGTCGAGCTCGCCGTCGATATAGATGCTCTTGAGCTGGTCGATCAGGATCACCGCGGGATCGCGGTAGACCGGAATGTTGCGGGTGGAGATCTTGACGGCGAGGTGCTTGTCCGGGCCGTAGCCGGCCTTCTGCATCAGCTTCTTGGCTTCCTCGCGGTTGGCGTTCACATCGGGGCCATAGCCCGGAATGGTCTCGAGCATCTCCTTCGGCATGCCCCACAGCCCGTTCGGCTGCGGCAGCATGGTGCCGCCGACATCGCCCTGGCCCTCGAACATGATCGAGATGAAGGCCTTGCGGTCGAGCGCCAGCGCCATGGCGCGGCGGATGTCGATGTTGTCGAACGGCGGCGAGGAGGAGTTGACGATGATGTTTGTCGCGACATTGTTGGGCTCGACCACGCAGACCGCGTTCGGCGCCTGGGATTTCACGTCCTTGAGCAGCGGAATGCTCACCTCCGTCGGGAAGGTCATGTCGAACTTGCCGGCGACGAAGGCGAGGATGGCGGTCGAGCGGTTCGGAATGATGGTGAGCTCGATGCCGTCGAGATAGGGCCGGCCCTCGCGCCAATAGTCGGGATTGCGGGTCAGCTTGATCGATTCATTGGCCTTGAACTCGACGAACTTGAACGGCCCGGTGCCGATCGGGTGCGTACGCATGTCGCCGGGCGAGACATGGCAGGGATAGACCGGCGTATAGCCCGAGGCGAGCAGCGCCAGCAGCGAAGGCTGCGGCCGCTTCAGGTTGAAGGAGACCTCGAGATCGCCGTTGGTCGAGATGTCGTTGACCTGGTCGTACCAGGTCTTGCGCGGGTTCTGCCGGAACTTCTGCTGCGATTTGCCCATCAGCATGTCGAAGGTGCATTTGACGTCCGCAGAGGTGAACGGCTTGCCGTCGTGCCATTTGACGCCCGGGCGCAGCTTGAAGGTCAGTGTCTTGTTGTCGTTCACCCAGGCCCAGCTCTCCGCGAGCTCGGGGACGATGGTGTCCATGCTGTTCTGCGCCACGTCCTGCTTGTAGATGACGAGGTTGTTGAACACAGGCATGAAGGGAACGTTGAGCGAGTAGGTCGCGCCTTCATGGATCGAGGCATTGCCGGGGCTGTCGCGGTGATACATCCGCAGGATTCCGCCCTGCTTGGGCCCGCCGGCCAATGCGATGGTCGAAAACGCCAGCAAAGATAGCGCCGCCGTCGCGGCAAGCGCCCGCACGCTCCGCATCCTCGTCCTCCCTGGACAACAGCCTTTTGCGGCCTGTTGAAGCGACGATAGCGACGCGCGCGCAGCGAGGCAACCGGCAAGGGTGGCGGCGCTCTCGACAATTCGGATGACGGAAGGCCGCAGGTCTCACTCTTTCACAATGAAAGAGTTCCCCCGGCGTCGTCCTGGCGAAAGCCAGGACCCATTACCCCAGGGAGGTGTTTGGCGAAGATCGTCGTCCGGTATTGCGACCTACAACAATCGCGAGATCACGCGGTATGGGTCCTGGCCTTCGCCAGGACGACACTGAATGTGTGGCGCAGGATTGCCCAAAACCGCTCACACAATCCGCGACGACTTGTTCCCCCAGTAACGGTCGCGCAGCAGCCGCTTGTACAGCTTCCCCGTCGGCAGCCGCGGCAATTCCTTCTCGAAATCGACCGAGCGCGGCACCTTCTGCCGCGACAGCGATTGGCCGCAGAAGGCGATCAGCTCCTCGGCAAGCGCCTCGCCCGGCACCACGCCCGGCATCGGCTGCACCACCGCCTTCACCTCTTCGCCGAGATCGGGATTGGGCACGCCGAACACGGCGGCGTCCGCAACCTTCGGGTGCGTGATCAGCAGATTTTCGCATTCCTGCGGATAGATGTTCACGCCGCCCGAGATGATCATGAAGGTCGCGCGGTCGGTGAGGTAGAGGAAGCGGTCGGCATCGACATAGCCGACGTCGCCGACCGTGCTCATGCTGCCGTCGGCCGAGCGCGCCTCTTTCGTCTTCTCCGGATCGTTGAAATATTCGAACGGCGATGCGGTCTTGAACCACACCTGGCCCGGCGTGCCGGTCGGGCATTCCCGCATGTTCTCATCGAGAATGTGGAGGTCGCCCAGCAGCACCTTGCCGACGGTGCCGCGATGGCTAAGCCACTCCTCGCTGTTGCAGGCGGTGAAGCCGAGGCCTTCGGTCGCGCCGTAATATTCGTGGATGATCGGCCCCCACCATTTGATGATGTCGTCCTTGACGAGGGCCGGGCAGGGCGCCGCAGCATGGATCGCGATCTCGAGCGAAGACAGGTCGTAGCGCTTTCGCACCTCTTCCGGCAGCTTCAGCATGCGCGAGAACATCGTCGGCACCAGCTGGGTGTGTGTGATGCCCCATCGCTCGACGAGCTGGAGATAGCGTTCCGGATCGAAGCTCTCCATGATGATAACGGTGCCGCCCATGCGGATCGTGAGGTTCACGGCGGCTTGCGGCGCGGAGTGATAGAGCGGCGCCGGCGACAGATAGACCATGCCCTCGCGGTAGTGCCAGAGCTTCGTCAGGAAATCGAACAGCGGCAGATTGTGTTTCGGCGGCTCCTCCGGCAGCGGCCGCAGGATGCCCTTCGGCCGCCCTGTCGTGCCGGATGAATAGAGCATCGCGGTGCCGAGCCACTCATCCGCAATCGGGGTCTTCGGCAGACCGGCGGTCACTTCGGCAAGTCCGACGATGCGGTCACTCTCGCCGGGACCGTCGGCGACGACACAGAGCCTGATGTCGGGGCAGGCCTGGATCGCCTCGCGCGCGATGTCGAGCTTCGCCACGGAGGTGATCAGGATTTTGGACTGGCTGTTGACCAGGAGATAGGCGAGCTCGCCGGGCGTGAGGAAGGAGTTGATGCAGGTGTAGTACAGCCCGGACCGCTCACCGGCGCCGCAGGCCTCGAGATAGCGCGAATTGTTCTCCATGAAGATCGAATAGTGATCGAGCCGCTTCAAACCGTGCTTGCGGAACAGGTGCGCCAGGCGGTTGCTGCGCGCCTCGAGCTCACGATAGGTGACGGTCTCGCCGGTCGCCGCCATGATGAAGGCGGGCTGGAGCGGGCGCAGGCGGGCATGGAGACCAGTGTACATCGATCCTCCGGCTTGAGATTATGCGGCGAGAAGCAGGATTTCGCGCAACTGCGCGGGGCCGTCGATCCTGCGCGGGTTGCGCGGTACCCAGGGCGTGCGCATCGCCTGCTCGGCGATGGCGTCGAAATGCTCGGGCGACACGTGCACCTCCGCGAGGCTGCGCGGCATGCCGAGCGAGCGGATGAAGGCGTCCAGCACGTCGGCGGCGTTGTGGCCGGGAAAGCCCATGGCGGCGGCCACGATCATCTGGCGCTCGGCATTGTCGCGCGCATTCCAGCGCATTACCGCCGGCAGCATGATGCAGGAGGTGTAGCCATGCGGCACGTCGAAGGCCGCACCCAGCACGTAGCCGATGCCATGGCTCGCGCCCATCGGCACGCCGGCCGCAAGCGCGCCCATCGACAGCCAGGTGCCGATCTGCGCATCCATCCGCGCGTCGAGGTCGGCAGGATCGGCCTTCACCCGCGGCAGCGCGTCGGCGAGCATGGCGAGGCCCTTGACCGATTGCGCGTCGGCATAAGGGTGCGTCTCGCGCGAGCAGATCGCCTCGACGCAATGGTCCACGGCGCGGATGCCGGTGGACAGGAACAGCCATTCCGGCGTGTGCACGGTGATGGCGGGATCGAGGATGGTCGCGCGCGGCACCGTGAGCGGATGCCGCAGCATCTGTTTCACATGCGTGCTGCGGTCGGTCACGCCCGCGATCGCGCTGAACTCGCCGCCGGCAATGGTCGTCGGCACGCTGATCTGTCGTACGGTCGGTGCGTTCATCTCCGGCGCGACGCCCTTGTGCACGCGGATGCGCTCGATGCCGTCGACATCGTCGATGCCGTTGGCAAGGCAGAGCTGCACCGCCTTGGCGCCGTCGGTGATCGAGCCGCCGCCGACCGTGACGATCAGGTCGGCGCCCACCTCGCGGGCCGCATTGGCGGCGGCGATCACCGCCTCGCGCGGCGTGTGCGCCGGCATGGCGTCGAACACGCCCGCACAGCGTGCGCCGAGCGCCTGTCTGATCTTCTCGATTTCGTCGGTCTGCCGGTTCAGCGTGCCGGAGACCATCAGGAAGGCACGGCGCGTCCCCAGCCGGTCCATCTGCGCGACGATGGCGCCTGCCGCAGGATGGCCGAAGACGACCTCCTCGATCGCGCCGTAAACGACACGTCCCTGGTGCACGTCTGTCCTCCCGGACAATTCGTCTTGTTCTTGTAGAGGTAATCTAGCCGAGCCTGCCCCGCCCGTCATGCGCGAAGACGCTGGCTACTCTTCTCCCTCTCCCCGCCTGCGGGGAGAGGGTTGGGGTGAGGGGGGCTCTCCGCAAGGGAGGTGACAGTTGGACTCGCGGAGACTCCCCCTCACCCGGATCGCAACTTGCGATGCGATTCGGCCTCTCCCCGCAAGCTGGGAGAGGCGAAGGAGCGCCATCTCCCTCCCTGTCAACCCATCATCAGGCTAGGTCCTCTCGCCGAGCGTTGCGCGAGCCATCGTCTTGAAGATTTCATTATGGCAGCCCATCTTGTGTCCCCCGCGGGTAGGCGAGTACCCTGCGTTTTCTGCGGCTTTTATGCGAGGACCTTGGATGAGCGGACCGGATGGAAGCGAGCAACTTGTCAAAACGCACGATTTCGTTCGGCCGCGGCCTTACGCCATCGCCGGCCTTCTCGCCGCAGCGTTTGCGCTCACCGGTTGCGGACAGCCGACCTCGCAGGCCGCGGCCCCGCCACCTCCGCCGGTGACGGTCGCCCAGCCGGTCAAGCGCACCGTCACCGATTGGGACGAATTCACCGGCCGCTTTGAGGCCGTGGAGGAGGTGCAGGTGCGCCCCCGTGTCGGCGGCTTCGTCAATTCCGTCGAGTTCCAGGACGGCGCCATCGTGCACCAGGGCGATCTGCTCTACGTCATCGACCCGCGCCCGTTCGAGGCGGTGGCGGAGCAGGCGGACGGTCAGCTCTCCGATGCGCGCGCCAAGGTGGAGCTTGCCAAGCGCGAGCTCGATCGCGGCCTCAACCTGGTGCAGACCAGCGCCGTCTCCGAGCAGGTCGTCGATCAGCGCCGCCAGGCCTTGCAGGCCGCGCACGCGGCGGAAGTGCAGGCCGAAGGCGCGCTCAAGGCCGCCAAGCTCAACATCGAATTCACCCATGTGACCGCGCCCCTCACGGGCCGCGTCAGCCGCCATCTCGTCAGCCCCGGCAATCTCGTGCAGGGCAGCGATACCGGCACTTCGACGCTGCTCACCTCGATCGTCGCGCTGGATCCGATCTACGTCTATTTCGACATGGATGAGACGACGTTCATCAAATACAGCAAGCTCTGGTTCGAAGGTAAGCGCCCGAGCTCGCGCGATACGGCGAACCCGGTGCAGGTGACGCTGGCCGGCGAGACCAAGCCCTCGCATGAGGGCACCATCAACTTCCTCGACAACCGCCTCGATGTCTCCACCGGGACCCTGCGCAGCCGCGCCGTGATCAAGAACACCAATCTGTCGATCCTGCCCGGCCAGTTCGGCCGCGTCCGCCTGATCGGCAGCGCGCCCTACGAGGCGCTGCTGATCCCGGATGTCGCCGTTGCGACCGACCAGTCCCGCAAGATCGTGTTCGTGGTCAAGCCTGATGACACCGTCGAAGCGCGTCCCGTGGTGCTTGGGCCGATCGACGAAGGCCTGCGCGTGATCCGCGAAGGGTTGAAGGCTGACGACCGCGTCATCGTCAACGGGATCCAGCGCGCCCGCGTCGGCGCCAAGGTCGCTCCGTCTCCCGCGCCCGCGCCGGCCGGCGGCAAGCCCGGTGACAAGTCATGAACCTTGGCCGCCTCTCCATCAACCAGCCCATCCTGGCGATGGTGCTGTCGATCGTGCTGCTGATCGTCGGCGCGCTCGCCTATACGACGCTGCCGGTCTCCGAATATCCGCAGGTGGTGCCGCCGACCGTCGTCGTCACCACGCAATATCCCGGCGCCTCCGCGCAGACCGTGTCCGACACGGTCGCCGCTCCGATCGAGCAGCAGATCAACGGCGTCGAGGACATGCTGTATCTCTACAGCCAGGCGACCTCGAACGGGCAATTGACGATCACCGTCACCTTCAAGCTCGGCACCGACCTCGACAAGGCACAGGTGCTGGTGCAGAACCGCGTCGCGATCGCGCAGCCGCAACTGCCGGACGAGGTGCAGCGCAACGGCGTCGTCACCCGCAAGAACTCGCCCGACATCCTGATGGTCGTGTTCATGCTGTCGCCCGACGACAGCTTCGACCAGCTCTACATCTCCAACTACGCGCTGCTGCAGGTCCGCGACCAGCTGCTTCGCATCGACGGCGTCGGCGACATCCAGATCTTCGGCGCGCGCGATTATTCGATGCGGCTGTGGCTCGATCCCGACCGGATCGCCAATCTCGGCCTGACCTCGACCGAGGTGCTGGCGGCGATCCGTGCCCAGAACGTGCAGATCGCGGGCGGACAGATCGCCGAGCCGCCGATCGCCGATCGCGCCTTCCAGCCGAACCTCACCTTCACCGGACGCCTGAAGGACCAGAAGCAGTTCGAGGACATCCTGATCAAGGCCGGCTCCGACGGCCGCACGGTGCGGCTGCGCGACGTCGCCCGGATCGAGCTCGGGGCGCTGGCGTATTCCACCAACAGCTTCCTGTTGCGCAAGTCGGCGGTCGCGATGCT
Organism: Bradyrhizobium sp. B025; assembly: GCF_042257955.1. NCBI lineage: Bacteria > Pseudomonadati > Pseudomonadota > Alphaproteobacteria > Hyphomicrobiales > Nitrobacteraceae > Bradyrhizobium > Bradyrhizobium sp. B025. The sequence goes on from NZ_CP170150.1 coordinate 363,463, forward strand.
GGTGACGCAGCGACCGGGATCGAACGCGCTCGCGACGGCCAAACACATCTCCGACACCATGACGAAGCTCAAGGAGAGTTTTCCGAAAGGCCTCGACTACAATATCGGCTACAACCCGACCGAGTTCATCGCGCAGTCGGTCCACGAGCTGATCAAGACCATTTACGAGGCGATGCTGCTCGTGGTCATCGTGGTGCTGGTGTTCCTCCAGGGATGGCGGCCCGCGATCATTCCGATCATCGCGATCCCGGTGTCGCTGGTCGGTACCTTCGCAGTGATGGCGGCGCTCGGCTTTTCCATCAACAATCTCACTCTGTTTGGCCTCGTGCTCGCGGTCGGCATCGTCGTCGACGATGCCATCGTGGTGGTCGAGAATGTCGAACGCCATCTCGAGCACGGGCTGAGCCGGCGCGATGCCGCGCTCAAGACCATGGAGGAGGTCGGCGGTGCGCTGGTCTCGATCGCACTGGTACTGTGCGCCGTGTTCGTGCCGACTGCGTTCCTTGGCGGCATCTCCGGGCAGTTCTTCCAGCAGTTCGCCGTCACCATTGCGGTTGCGACCGCGATCTCCTGCTTCTGTTCGCTGACGCTGTCGCCGGCGCTGGCCTCGCAGATCCTGACGCCGCACGAGGAGAAGCGACCGCCGGCGAGCTGGAACGTCGTCGCGCGCGGCTGGAATGCCTTCACCGGCGTCTTCAACCGCACGTTCGACCGTCTCGCGCATGGCTATGCCGGCCTTGCCAATTTCGTGATCCGGCACTCGGTGGTGATGCTGCTAATCTATGTCGTGCTAATCGGCAGCGCAGGCTGGCTGATCGGGACGACGTCGCAGGGCTTCATCCCGGCGCAGGACCGCGGCTACGTCATTATCTCAGTGCAGTTGCCGGGTGCGGCATCGCTGGCGCGGACCACCGAGATTGTCCGAGAGATCGAGCGGATCTCGCTGGACACGCCAGGCATTATCCGCGTGGCCGCCTTCGCCGGCTTCTCGGGCGCGACACGAACGCAGGCCGGCAATGCGGCGGCGCTCTTCCCTGTGTTCGATGAGCCCGAGGTGCGGCTGAAGAAGGGCCTGACCGCGAATGCCATCACGGCCGAGCTGCGCAAGCGCCTCGCCGCGATCCCGGGCGCCTTCATCATCGTGATTCCGCCACCCGCCGTGCCCGGCATCGGCACGGGCGGCGGCTTCACCATCCGCATCCAGGACCGCCAGGGCCGAGGGCCCGAGCTGCTGGCATCCGCGACCGACGAGCTCGTCGCCGCCGCCCGCAAATCGCCCTCGCTGCTCGCTCCGACGGTGTTCTCGCCGTTCTCAGCCAACACGCCGCAGCTCTTCGTCGACATCGACCGCACCAAGGCGCAGAAGCTCGGTGTACCCATCGCCAACATCAACGACACGATCCAGACCTATTTCGGATCGACCTATGTCAACGACTTCAACCTGTTCGGCCGCACCTACCACGTCACCGCGCAGGCCGATTTCCCGTTCCGCAAAGAGCCGAGCGATCTCGCGCGGCTGCGCACGCGCAACGCCTCCGGCGACATGGTGATGCTCGGCAGCGTGGTCGACTTCAAGGATGTCTCGGGGCCCGACCGCGTCGCGCGCTACAATCTTTACGCGGCGTCCGAGCTCCAGGGCGAGCCGGCGCCTGGGACGAGCTCGACCACCGCGCTCAACGCCATCAAGAAGCTCGCCGACGACACCCTGCCGAGCGGCTTCACCTTCGAGTGGACGGATCTCTCTTACCAGCAGGTCACCGGCGGCAACGCGGGCCTGCTGGTATTCCCGATCTGCGTGCTGTTCGTCTATCTCGTGCTCGCCGCGCAATATGGCAGCTGGACCCTGCCGTTCGCGGTGATCCTGATCGTGCCGATGTGCCTGCTAGCGGCCACCATCGGCGTCCGCATCATGGGGCAGGACGTCAACATCCTCACCCAGATCGGCTTCGTCGTGCTGGTGGGACTGGCGGCGAAGAACGCGATCCTGATCGTCGAGTTCGCGCGCGACATCGAGAACGAAGGCAAGCCGCGGTTGGAGGCCGTGATCGACGCCTGCCGCCTGCGTCTGCGGCCGATCCTGATGACCTCCTTCGCCTTCATTCTCGGCGTGCTGCCGCTGGTGGTCTCGACGGGCTCCGGTTCGGAAATGCGCCAGGCCGTCGGTGTCGCCGTCTTCTTCGGCATGCTCGGCGTCACCCTGTTCGGGCTTCTGTTCACGCCGATCTTCTATGTGGTGGTGCGCAACCTGGCTGAGGGGAAGAACGACGGGAAGCCGAAGGTCGCGATGTGATGTTTCTCCAGCGTCGTCCCGGCGAAAGCCAGGACCCATTACCCCAGGGAGAAGTTGCGGCGCGAGCAGGTTGCGACCACCGGTCTTCGCCAAATTGCTCCCTGGGGTATTGGGTCCTGGATCTACGCTCCGCTTCGCTGCGCTTGTCCAGGACGACGGTTTTTTGTGGTGCCGCCCTTCATACTAACGACCAACACGCAATGGATGGGCATTCCCGGGGTTCTTCACTAGTATCCGCGCGATTTCAAAACAGAACACTGCTGGGAGCCAACACATGAAATCAGCCCTTTTGGCCGCCGTCGCAACCTCGGCCCTGCTGCTGGCAGCACCGGCCTCCGCGCAAGGCGTCAAGATCGGCATCCTCAACGACCAGTCCGGCGTCTATGCAGACTACGGCGGCAAATGGTCGGTCGAAGCGGCCAGGATGGCGATCGAAGATTTTGGCGGCGAGGTGCTCGGCCAGAAGATCGAGCTCGTCACCGCCGACCATCAGAACAAGCCGGATCTGGCGAGCTCGATCGCGCGGCGCTGGTACGACGTCGAGAACGTCGACATGATCACGGAGCTGACGACCTCTTCGGTCGCGCTCGCGATCCATGAGCTCTCCAAGGAAAAGAAGAAGATCGACATCGTCGTGGGCGCCGCAACCTCGCGCCTCACCGGGGATGCCTGCCAGCCGTACGGCTTCCATTGGGCCTATGACACCCGCGCGCTCGGCGTCGGCACCGGTGGTGCGCTGACCAAGGCCGGCGGCGACACCTGGTTCTTCCTCACCGCGGACTACGCCTTCGGCTACGCGCTGGAGAAGGACACCAGCGAGATCGTCACCGCCAACGGCGGCAAGGTGGTCGGCTCGGTGCGCGTGCCGCTCAATTCGTCGGACTTCTCCTCCTTCCTGCTCCAGGCGCAAAGCTCGAAGGCGAAGATCGTCGGGCTTGCCAATGCCGGCCTCGACACCACCAATTCGATCAAGCAGGCGTCCGAGTTCGGCATCGTCGCCAGTGGTCAGAAGCTCGCGGGCCTCCTGATGACGCTGGCCGAAGTGAACGGCCTCGGCTTGCAGGCCGCGCAAGGCCTGGTGCTGACAGAAGGCTATTACTGGGATCTCAACGACCGCACCCGCAATCTCGGCGAACGTTTCCTCAAGCGCACCGGGCGGATGCCGAGCATGATCCATGCCGGCACCTATTCGGCGACGCTGAGCTATCTCAAGGCGGTCAAGGCCGCCGGCACCAAGGATCCGGAAGCCGTCGCCAAGAAGCTGAAGGAGCTGCCGGTCGACGACGACTTCGCGCAAGGCGGCAAGGTTCTCGAGAACGGCCGCATGGTCCACGACATGTATCTGTTCGAGGTCAAGAAGCCCTCGGAGTCGAAGAAGCCCTGGGACTACTACAAGCTGCTCGCCACCGTCCCCGGCGACAAGGCATTCTTCACCGCCAAGGACAGCGGCTGCCCGCTGACGAAGTGAGGCGTAGCGTCATTCCGGGGCGATGCGAAGCATCGAACCCGGAATCTCGAGATTCCGGGTTCGATGCTGGCGCGCCGCCCCGGAATGACGGCTTGCAATTCATCCCTCATACCAGCCGCGACACCACCGCCCCGATCGCCCCTACCCATAGCGCAATGGCTGCGATGGCCTGGATCGCAAAGCCCGGGCCGCGCTTTGCGGCGGCCTGCGAATAACCGATGAAATAGACGATGCGGCCGACGATCCAGAGCGCGCCGATCCCGGCTGCGACGGCGTCGCTGATGTAGATCGCGAACAGCCAGAGCGACGGCAGGAAGATAGGCATCCATTCCAGCGTGTTGACCTGGATGCGGAAGGCGCGCTCGAAGTCCGGGTGTCCTGAGGTCGCCGGCACCTTGATGCCCGTCCTCGCTCGCGCGCGCGAGACGTTGATGGTGGCGAAGAAATAAAACGCAATCGCCAGCAGCGTGACGAGGGCGGTGAGGTGATACATCGCTCGCTTCCTTGAAGAGGTCGCGCTTCAATACCCGGTCAGCTCGAGATAGCCAACACCGTCATGCGTGCCGGCAAAGCTGATCGGCCCTTCCCAATAGGAGAAGCCGGTCCCCATCCAGGCCTTTGGATTGAGCGGCTTGCATTGGATTGAGAACGAGCGCGAGGGGATGGCGATTTGCCACTCCACCGGCAGCTTGCGCCCCGCGACCTCGGCGGTCGCCTTCGGCGTCATCTGGATGTCGCTGCCCGAGATCATCTGCGTGCTGCCGGTGGCGGTGATCCAGTTGCCGAACGGATAGTCCTTGCCGTCCTTCTGCCGCAGCCGGTACAGCATCAGCTTGTCGCCGGATGCAAGATGCAGCGACAGCCAGTCCCAGCCGGTCTGGTCGGCGTCGAGCGGCTGGCTGCTCCACTCGCGGTCCATCCAGGCCTGCCCCGACACATCGACCGGCTTGTCATCGATGGTGAGCGTGCCGCGCGCGCGGTAGAACGGCTGGCTGTAATAGTAGGAGGCCTGGCCGCGCTCCGACTTGCGGCTGAAGCCGCCGTCACCCTGCAACACCACCGCACGATCGGCCTCCAACGTGAGCGCATAGCTGAAGTCCGTGCCGGAGGCCTTCAGCGTCAGGGGCGCCAAAGCGCGATCGTCGGTGCGCTCAAGACTCTTCATCTCCCAATCGTCGATCCACGCCGTGAAGGGCTTCGCTTCGACGTCGGCCTGCCCGATCCCGCCGCGCGAAAACAGCTCGCTGAAGCGATGGGTGTCGGCACGCGTCACCGCGGCATGCGCCATCCAGATTTGCTGATTGGCCCAGCCTTCGCCTTGCGGTCCCGGCTGCGCCGCCTGACGGAACAGCGTCCATTGCAGGCCGCAAGCCGCGCCGCTGCTGTCGACGAGGTTCGCGGTGAGATACCACCACTCGATGCGAAATTCCGGATGCGGCCCGTGATCGGCGGGGAAGGCGAACGCCTTTCCCGGCGTCACCTTCGCAAAACCGTCGGCCGTCTCGCCGAGTCCGGCATAGCCTTGCGCGCCGGCGTGGCGCGCAAGGGCGAGCGTGGCAATGCCGCCGGCAAACGCGCGCCGCGAGATTTTGTCAGCGCTCATTGGCAAACACCTTGACGAGGTTCGCCGGCTGCATCCGCGCCAGCCGTGCGACCGGCAGCAGCGCGGCGAGCAGCGAGGCGACCAGCGCGACCGCGACCAGCTCGACGAGTTGCAGCGGAAACACATGGAACGGCAGCCGCCAGCCGAACGCTTTCACGTTGACGATCGCAATCAGGCACCACGCCACCAGCAGCCCGAGCGGCACGGCCAGCAGCGAGGTGAACAGCGCCACCGACAGCGTCTTGGTCAATTCGATCGCGGCGAGGCGCGGCCGCGTGATGCCGATCGCCCACAGCGGTGCGAGCTGCGGCAGGCGGGAGTTGGCCAGCGTCAAAAGGCTGGTCAGCAGCGCGATGCCGGCGACACCGAGCGTGAAAGCGTTCAGCGCCGATGTCACCGCAAAGGTGCGGTTGAAGATGCGGATCGATTCCGCCTTCACCGTCGCCTGGTCGGCGACGCTGCGGTCGTCGAGTGCAAACCGCTTCTGCAAGGCCGCGATCAAGTCCGGAATCTTGTCCCGCGCGACGATGAGGCCGATCCGCGTCTGTGGCGTCTGCGGAAAGTGACGGATCAGCGCCGCGACATTCACGGCCAGCTGTCCCTTGGGATTGCCGTAATCGGCATAGATGCCGACGATGTCGAGCTCCCAGGTCCCGCCCGGCGCCGGCACCTCGACGACGTCGCCGACGCGGACGTTCAGGCGGCGGCTCAATTGCTCGCTGATGAAGGCGGCATTGCCCGGCACCAGCTGGGTCCAGGCGCGTGGCGCAGTCTCCAGCAGCGGCCAGCGCTCGCGATAGAGTGCGTGATCGGGCAGGCCGAACAGCTCCACCGGCTGGCCCTGGACTTGCGTCTCGACGCGGCCGCCCGACAGGATCGCCTGGACTTCGCTGCGCTCCTTCAGCCAGTTCCGGATCGCGACGCCTTGCGCATTGTCGGAAGCGCTGATGTAGACGTCGGCCGCGAGCCGCCCGTTGAGCCAGCCGACGAAAGTGCGGCTGAAGGTTTCCACCATGGTGGAGACGCCGACATTGACGGCGAGCGCGAGCAGCAGCGCCATCAGTGCCAGCGACAGCCCGGAGAGCTGCTGCCGGCTGTCCGCCCAGAACCACAGCGCGAGCGGTCCTCGCGCTGCGCGCTGGCCTATGAGCAGAATGATGTCGAGGAAGGCCGGCAGGATCAGTGCCGCGCCCAGCATCAGCGCCGCCAGCACGCCGAAGCCTGCGATCAGCGATTCGCCATAGTGAAGCAGCAGCAGCGCGACCGCGAACACCATGCACGCCGCAATGCTTTGCAGGATCAGCCAGCGGCGCTGCCTCTGCTGCCAGGCGTACGGCTGCGCGGTCGCCAGCACCGGCATCCTGATCGCCTTGATCAGGCTGGTCGCCGCCGCAACGAGCGCGCCGGCAACGCTGATGCCGATGCCGGTGAGCCACCATTCGGGCTGCAAGCTGAGTTGCCCCGGGATCTGCGCGCCATAGAGCCCGCGCAGCGACGCCGCGACGTCGGGCAACAGCGCTGCCGCGATGAAATAGCCGCAGACGAGCCCGATCAGTCCGGCGACCAGCGCCAGCGCCACCAGCTCGACCACCAGCACCGTGTTGACGAGGCGTGCCGAGGCGCCGCAGGCCCGCAACGTGCGCAGCATCGGCAGGCGCTGCTCGAAGGCAAGACCCACGGCCGAATTGACGATGAACAGGCCGACGAAGAACGACAACAGGCCGAAGGCGGTGAGGTTGAGATGGAAACTGTCGGTGAGACGCTCCAGCTCCGTCTCCGCATTCGGCTCGACCCGTTGCAGCCGGTCGCCGACGACGCTCGCCAGCGGCGCCGGCCTGCCCTTCGGCTTGCCGATCAGCAATCGCGAGACTTGGTCCGGCTTGTTCAGGAGCTTCTGCGCCACGCCGATATCGACCACCAGCACGTCGGGCACGAGCTGCGGCTGCACGTGCAGCGGCGGCAGTGTTGCGCCGCTGCTGATCGGCGGCGCCGCGCCCTCCTGCTCCTGCAAGTCGTTCAGCGTCTCTTTCGCCACCAGCGTCCGGCCGGGCGGCGCGACGAAGCTCGTCAGGTCCGCGGCACCAAGGCGTGGCGCGTTGCCGACATCCACCGGCAGCGTCACCGGCTCGATGCCGAGCAGCCGCACCGAGCGCCCGTTGATCTGGACGCGGCCCTCCAGCACCGGCGAGACCGGCCAGCCTGCGCGGCGGAGCCTGACGAACAGGTCTTGCGGAAAGGTCGCCGCATTGGGTGTGACCAGCATCGGCGTCCGCACGCCGCCGAACGTCGCCGCGGCGCGGTCATAGGCATTGCGGGCCTGCTGGTTGATCGCCTGCACGCCGCTCCACAGCGCAGTCGCGGCGATCAGCCCGATCAGAAGTGTCGCGAACTGCATCCTGTGCCGCCGCCAATGGCTCAGGAGCACCGCGAGGACCCACAGCGCGCGCCTCATGCGATTCGCCCCGCATGCAAAGTGAGGTGGCGGTCGAGCGTGCCGGCCAGATGCAGGCTGTGCGTCACCATCAGGAATCCGCAGCCGGTGCGCGTGACGAGGTCGCGCGTCAGCGCCAGCACGTCCTCGGCGGTCGCTTCATCCAGATTTCCGGTCGGCTCGTCCGCGAGCAGCAGCGAGGGTCTTGTCGCCAGCGCCCGGCCGATCGCGACCCGCTGCTGCTGGCCGCCGGACAATTGCTCGGGATAGCGCTTCAGGAGGGCGCCGAGCCCGAGCCGTTCGACCAGTTCACTGGACCAGGCCGCGTCGTGCCGGCCGGCGATCCGCGCCTGGAAGGCCAGATTGTCGGCAACCGACAGGCTCGGGATCAGGTTGTACTGCTGGAACACGAGGCCGATCCGGTCGCGCCGCAGGCTGGCGCGCCCCGCGTCGGACAGCTTGGTGACCTCGGTGTCTTCCAACCGGATCGAGCCGCCATCGGCGGCATCGAGCCCCGCGATCAGGTGCAGCAGCGTGCTCTTGCCGCTGCCGGATTCGCCGGTGAGCGCGACGCGTTCACCGGCCTTGAGGTCAAGGTCGACGCCGCGCAGCACGTGGACCGGTTCGGCGGCCGAGGAGAACGTCTTGGAGAGATTTCGGATGCTCAGCACGATGAATGGCGCCGGACGGAATTAACGGAAATGCTGCGTAGCACACCTGCCGCGGAAATGCCGGGGTTGCGTTGCCGTCGAAGCCGTTGTTAGCTCCAACAACGGCCAAATCAAAAAACTGCCAAAAAGACAGACGGGGAGAACGATGAGCGCTCAGGGAACGCCCATGGTGGCGGGCAAGACGACGACATCCAGGGAAACACCGAAGGGCGCCTGGACGGTCACCTTTCTGCTGTTTCTATTTATGCTGGTTAACTTCGCCGACAAGATCGTCGTCGGCCTCGCCGGCGTGCCGATCATGGCGGACCTGAAGCTCTCCCCGGAGCAGTTCGGCCTGCTCGGGTCTTCGTTCTTCTTCCTGTTCTCGATCTCGGCCATCGTGGTCGGCTTCATCGTCAACAAGGTGCCGACGCGCTGGGTGCTCCTGACGCTGGCGGTGGTCTGGGCGCTGGCGCAGTTTCCGATGGTCGGCACCGTCTCCTTCACCACGCTGCTGATCTGCCGCATCGTGCTGGGCGCCGGCGAAGGCCCGGCCTTCTCGGTCGCCGCGCACGCCATCTACAAATGGTTCCCCGACGAGAAGCGCACGCTGCCGACTGCGATCCTGTCGCAAGGCTCGGCTTTCGGCGTCATCCTGGCCGTGCCGGCGCTGAACTGGGTCATCGTCAATCACTCCTGGCACTACGCCTTCGGCGCGCTCGGCGTCGTCGGCCTGATCTGGGTCTGTGCCTGGCTCGCGCTCGGCAAGGAAGGCCCGCTGGAGGACACGCACACCCTTGCCGCCACCGAGACGAAAATTCCCTATCTCCAGCTTCTCACCTCGCGCACCTTCGTCGGCTGCGTCGCGGCAACCTTCGGGGCTTATTGGGCGCTGTCGCTGGGCCTGACCTGGTTCACGCCGTTCATCATCAAGGGCCTCGGTTTCTCGCAGAGCCAGGCCGGCTGGATTTCGACCCTGCCCTGGGTGTTCGGCGCGACCATCGTGATCCTGACGGGTTGGATCTCGCAACTGATGATGGCCCGCGGCTCGACCACGCGCGTCGCCCGCGGCGTGCTCGGCTCGGTCCCGTTGATGGTCGGCGGCCTGATCCTGGCTGCGATGCCGTATGTTCAGGGCGCCGGCCTTCAGCTCGCCTTGCTCGTGGTCGGAACGGGCCTGTGCGGCGCGATCTACGTCGTCTGTCCGCCCATGCTCGGCGAATTCACGCCGTCGTCGCAGCGCGGCGCGATCCTGGCGATCTACGGCGCGCTCTACACGCTCTCGGGCATCATCGCGCCCGCCGTGATGGGCACCGTGATCCAGCGCGCCGGCAGCATGCTCGACGGCTACATGACCGGCTTCACCATCAACGCCGTGATCATGGTCGGCTCCGGCCTGCTCGGCCTGGCCCTGCTCTGGCCGAACAGCGAAAAGGCTCGGCTGACGCGCGCTGCCGCCCCGCAGGCAGCGGCGCTGAAAGGCGCGGTGTCGCCGACGTAAGGGGTGGCAGGCGTTCAAGGCCCGCCACAAACACCGCTGTCGTCCCGGCGAAGGCCGGGACCCATAACCACAGGGAGTGGATTGAGGCGAAGCTGATAACTCCAAGTCTTCGCAAAACAATTGCCGGGGCGTATGGGTCCCGGCCTTCGCCGGGACGACACCGAATGTGAGGCGCGGCCTTCGCGTCTCACATGCATCCTACCGCGCTAGTTCACCACCCCCTGCGCGCCACGAATCAACTTCCCCGGCCGGCGCCCCGTGGCCGCGCCATGCCGCCGCGTCACCACGCCCGACACGATGGTCGCTTCATAGCCGTCGACGTCCTGCAACAGCCGCCGCCCGCCGACCGGCAGATCGTAATGCACCTTCGGCGGATGCAGATGCAGGCGGTCATAGTCGATCACGTTGATGTCGGCCTTGTAGCCGGGCGCAATCAGCCCGCGATCGGTGAGGCCGACCGAGAGCGCGGTCTTGCGTGACTGTGCCGCGACCACGAACGGGATCGACAGCTTCTCGCCGCGCGTGCGGTCGCGTGTCCAGTGCGTCAGCAGATAGGTCGGGAAGCTCGCATCGCAGATGATGCCGCAATGCGCGCCGCCATCGGACAGGCCCGGCACCGATTGCGGATCGATCAGCATCTCGCGCGTCGCATCGAGATTGCCGTCGGCATAGTTGAGGAACGGCACGTAGAGCATGCCGCGGCCTTCGTCCGACAGCATCGCGTCATAGGCGAGCTCCTCGGGCTTCCGGCCCTGCTTGCGCGCCTGCGGCCCCAGCGCGTTCTCCGGCGGCTGCTCGTAATCGGGAGGATCGCCGAGCAGGAACATCTTGTCGTAGTTGGGCCGGAAGAACAGCGGATCGTCGGTCGCGGTCGCCGTCTCGCTGAGGATCGCCTGGCGGACCTCCGGTTGATGCAGCCGCGCCAGCCGCTCCTTCAGCGGCAGATGCGCGATCGCCCTGTAGCTCGGATGGGTCTGGAACGGGTTGCGCGACAGCTCGAGCCCGAGCAGCAGGCCGACCGGGCGCGCCGCGATCTGCGCGGTGATGGAGAGGCCGCGCTGTGCGGCGGCATTGATCTCGTCCAGCGTCTGGCGCCAGCGCTGCGGCGCCTTGTCGTTCTGCGTGATCGAGAACGAGATCGGGCATTTCGTCGTGTCGGCGACCCGCAGCATCATCGGCAGGTCTTCGTCGATGGTGGAGAGATCGAGCACGAATTGCAGCACGCTGCGGCCCTCGCGATGCATCGCACCCGCGATCGCGGTGAGCTCGTCCTCGCCGGCCTTCAAGGTCGGCGTGAAGTCGCCGGTCGAGGTGCGGTGGTTGAGCGTGCGCGAGGTCGAGAAGCCGAGCGCGCCGGAGCGGACCGCTTCGCCCGCGAGCTTTGCCATCGCCGCATTGTCTTCCGCCGTGGACGGATCGCGGCGCGCGCCGCGCTCGCCCATGACATAGACCCGCAACGCCGCATGCGGCAGTTGCGCGCCGACGTCGATGTCGAAATCGCGCTTCGACAGCCAGCCCATGTAGTCCGGAAAGCTCTCCCAGGCCCAGGGAATGCCGGCGCTCAGCACCGGCTCGGGAATGTCCTCGACGCCTTCCATCAGCTGGATCAGGCGGGTGTGGTCGGCGGGCTTGCACGGCGCAAAGCCGACGCCGCAATTGCCCATGATCGCGGTGGTGACGCCGTTCTGCGAGGACGGCGTGATGTCCTGGCTCCAGGTGACCTGCCCGTCATAGTGGGTGTGGACGTCGACGAAGCCCGGCGTCACCAGTTTTCCGCGCGCGTCGATTTCTTCTTTGCCCTTGCCGGAGATCTTCCCGACCTCGCTGATTCTGCCGCCGGTGATGGCGACGTCGGCCTCGAACAGCTCGCCGCCGTTTCCATCCGCGACCGTGCCGCCGCGGATCACGAGATCAGGATTGGTCATGGTGTTTCTTCCCGCTTTGTTTTTGTTACACGCAGTTCTCTCTACTCGTCTTCCCGGACAAGCGTCAGCGCAGATCCGGGACCCATATCCACAGGGAGTAGTTTGGCGAAGACTCGGAGTGACCAGCTTCGCGCGACAACAACTCCCTGGCGTAATGGGTCCTGGCTTTCGCCAGGACGACAGTTGAACTTGTCGCTACGCCGCAGCCTGCCGCTTCCGCTCGGTGAACGGCGACAGCACCACGGTCGCCAGCATGAAGATCACGGAGGCGCCGAACACCCAGTGCGGCGCGCTCTGGTCCATGATCCAGCCGAACAAAAGCGGGCTGACGATGCCGCCGAGATTGAAGCCGGTGGAGACGATGCCGAAGGCGCGCCCCGCAGCGCCGGCGGGAGCGGCATTGCGCACCAGCATGTCGCGCGAGGGCGCGATCACGCCGGAGAGGAAGCCCGCCGCCGTCATCGTCGCGGTCAAAGCCCAGCCGGGCAATGTCACCAGTGCGATCAGGAGCACGATCGCCGCATTCGCGGCAAAGCAGGCGGCGGCGACATAGCCGTGACGCTCGGTGTGATCGGCGAGGAAGCCGCCTGCGAGCACGCCCGCGGCGCTGGCGCCGAGGAATGCGGTCAGGGCGATGTTGGCGATCGAATAAGAGGCGCCGTAGCCGCTCATCAGCGCAACCACGCCGAAATTGTTGATGCCGGCGACCGACAGGCTGAGCAGCATGAACAGCGCGGTCAGCGTGATCAGCGCCGGCGTGACGACGGCCTGCTTCGGCGCGCTCTCGTGACCGGGCTTTTTCTTGTGCGCGCCGGCCTCGGGGATGCCCATGGCCACCAGCAGCAACGCCACCAGAATGGCGATCGCGCCGGAGGCGATCAATGCGCCGACGCCACCCGATACGGTGACCAGCGCGGCGACGATCGCCGGCGTCACGGCGCCGCCGAGATAGCCGGCAAAGGTGTGGATCGAAAAGGCGCGGCCCATCCGCGCCTCGTCCATGTGCTCCGCCAGGATGGCGTAGTCGGCGGGATGATAGACGCTGTTGGCGAGCCCGAGCAGCACGGCGCAGGCGATCAGCGAGGCGTAGCTGAGGTGCAGGCCGAGCAGGATCAGCGCGCAGCCGCCGAGTGTCAGCCCGATCAGCAGGATCTTCCGCGCGCCGAAATGGTCGACGAGATAGCCGGTCGGCGCCTGCGTCAGGCCCGATACGACGGCAAGGGTCGTGAGCGCGAAGCCGAGCTCGACATAGCCGACGCCGAGCCTGTCCTTCAGGAACGGAAACAGCATCGGCAGAACCAGCAGATGGAAATGGCTGACCCAATGCGCGATCGAGATTCCCGTCAGCGTGCGCAGCGCGCTGTCCGCCTTGCCTTGCTGCGGTGCGGCGAGAACATCGACCATTGCAGTTCCGATTCACTCCCTGAAGGGAGCGCAAACTATCGGGGACAGCGGTTATTTGTCCATGAACGCAGGCGCATGGCAGGTAGCGCGGGTGGCGCCGCTGTCTCAATCATTACCCGACGATGCGATCGGGCACACTGCGCTCCCTCCCCCCTTGCGGGGGAGGGCTGGGGAGAGTGGTAGCCCAGCAAAAGGTCTATCCGTGGTCGATGCAAAGATCGTCGCGCTCTCGAAAGAGTGTGCCGTGTGGCACCCCTCTCCCTAACCCTCCCCCGCAAGGGGGGAGGGAACGCACCATTCGTGGGGCAGGCTTCAATTCACAACGGCTCGTCATCGGGACCGTACCGGTCGCGCTTCGGCGTTGCGATGTCGCCGTCTTCGTAATCGTCGTCGTCGGTGTCGCGCGGCAGCGGCTTCTTCGCCTTGTCGTCCGCCAGCTTCTCGCTGGCGGTTTTGGGCGGCGCGCTCGGCTTGGCGGTCTTGTTGACGGTCTTGGCCATGGCTGTTCCCGGATGGTGATGCTGCATCCGATCCTAGTCCCAATATGTGGGCGGTTCCTGACTTATCTCAAGAACGGCGCGTCGGGGCGTCAGTGCACCACCGGTCCGCCCGCCTTCTTCCAGGCATCGATACCGCCGGCGATATGGGCGGTATTGGCGAGGCCCGCCTCCTTCGCCGCCGCGACGGCCATCGCCGAGCGTTCGCCGAAGGCGCAGAAGAACACGATGCGGCGGCCGGTGGCGGCCGCGACCTCGCGCAGCATGCCGCCGGGCTTCAGGCTCTCCTCGACGGACGGATAGGGCGTGTGCAGGGCGCCCTCGAGCATGCCGTGTTTCATTCGCTCGTTGGTCTCGCGCAGATCGACCAGCAGGATGTCAGGCCGGCCCAGGACGCGGATCGCCTCGCTGGCGGTCAGCGCGCGGCCCTCCTTTTCCAGCTCCTCCTGATGCAGGCCGACGCGCATGTTGGCGGGCACCGCCACGTCCATCATCTTCGGATTGGGCAGCTTCAGGTTCGCCATCAGCTCGATATATTCGTCGACCGAGCGCACCTGGAGCCGCGGATTGTAGCGCTTCTCCTCGCCGATGGTGGAGACGGTGTCGCCCTTGTAGTCATGCGCCGGGAACACCATCGTCTCGTCCGGCAGCTTGAGCAGGCGATTGAAGATCGAATCGTACTGCGCGCGCGAGGAGCCGTTCTGGAAATCGGTGCGGCCGGTACCGCGGATCAGCAGCGTGTCGCCGGTGAAGACGCGGTCGCCCATCAGGTAGGAATAGGAATCGTCGGTGTGGCCGGGCGTGTACATCACGTCGAGCGACAGCCCCTCGATCGTCACCTTGTCGCCGTCGGCGACACGCATCGCCACCACGTCGGCCTTGGTCTGGTCGCCCATCACGGTCATGCAATGGGTGCGGTCGCGCAGCTCGCCGAGGCCGGTGACGTGGTCGGCATGAAGGTGGGTATCGACCGCCTTGACCAGCTTGAGGTCGAGCTCGCGCAGCAATTGGCAATAGCGGTCGACCTTCTCCAGCACGGGATCGAGGATCAGCGCCTCGCCGCCGTGGCGGCTGGCAAGGACGTAGCTGTAGGTGCCCGAAACACTGTCGAAGAGCTGGCGGAAGATCATGGCAAGACCCGGCGTGGAACTGATTGGAAATTCTACTACGGTTCTGGTCGAAAAGAGAAGCAATCCACTGTGAAGATGGGAAAATTTAGAAGATCTTTATTGTGAGGTAATGGGCCCGCGCGCTCCTCGTCACATACTCACTGTCATCGCCCGCCTTGTGCGCAATTGCGCACTGGGGCGGGCGATCCAGTATTCCAGAGACAGCGAGAGGTACGGAGAAGCCGCGGCGTACTGGATTCCCCGCCTGCGCGGGGAATGACAGCGCCGGGTGAGGCGTCGGCGCCCCCTACGGCCGCACCACCGTGTACCCATTCTCCGCCAGGAACAGGATCTGCCCGACCCCGACCTGCACCGGCGTCGCGGCGGGGATGAACTCCGGCCGCTTGCCTGTCTCCCGCTCGACCGTGTCGACGGTGTTGAGGCAGATGTCGAAGCGCACGCCTTGCGCGATCAGGCGCTCGACCTGCTTGCGGCGCTCGCTGTTCGACAGCAGCAGGTCGATGCCGGGTCCGAATGCCACCACCTCGATCGCGACCTTGTCGGGGGCGTAGGCCTTCAGGAGATTGTTGGCGACGCTGAGCACCAGCGCCTGCTTCCTGGCGTCGCCGTCGGAGAGCTGCAGCACGATCTTGTGCTCGGCGAACGGCTTGTCCTGAAGCGGCACCTGCTGCGCAAAAGCCGGCGGCATCGCGGCCAAGGCGAGCAGCGCCAGCATCATCGCGCGAAACATTTGCGAGCGCGTCATCCCTGTCCCGCAATGCCCGGATTGTTCTCGACGCCCTTCAGCGTGACGCCGGAGCCGAGCCGCTCCGAAAGCATCCGGCCCGAGCGCAGATATTTGGCCACCACGTCCCACACCGGTGCGCCCTGCTGGCCGTTGACCGAGGCCCAGCCCGCGACCTTGTAGCGGTGGTTGGCGCTGATCGCCTTGCCGTTGTTGAGCTTCAGCTCAGAGATGCGGCCGCCGATCGCACCCGCCGGCGTGCAGGTGTAGCTGAGGCCGCCGGCGCGCACCATGTCGCCGCCCTGCTGGTAATAGGGATCGGCGTTGAAGAGATTGTCGCAGATGTCCTCCAGCACGTCCTTGATCTGGGCGCCGGTCATTTCCTGCACATAGGTCTCGGGATAGCTGATCGCGGTTTCCGCGAGCACGTCCTCCATGGTCAGCGCCTGGCCGGACAGCGCGGTGACGCCCCAGCGGAAGCCCGGCGACAGCGCGATCTCGGCGTCGAGCTCGCTGCGCAACGCGGTGCAGATCAGCTCGTCGACCGGGCCGGAGAAATTGCCGCGGCGATAGAGCAGGCGGTCGAGCGTTGCGATCTTCTCCGACCAGTCGGCCACGTGCGGCGCGCGAACCCGGCCGATCAGCTCGGCCATCGCCGGATCAGGCTTCAGCAGCTCGGAATAGACCGGCAGCAGGTGATATTTGACGCCACTGACCTTGCCCTTGTCGAGCGCGAGATCGAGCACGCCCAGAAATTTCCCGTTGGAGCCGGCATTGGTGACGAGTGTCGTGCCGCCGGCGTTCGTCACGGGAATCGGCTGCGGCACGGCGTCGTGGGTGTGGCCGCCGAGGATGACGTCGATGCCGGTGACGCGGCTCGCGAGCTTGAGGTCGACGTCCATGCCGTTGTGCGACAGCAGGATGACGGCATCGACCTTCTCGGCGGTGCGCAAGGCATCGACATGCTTCTGGAGCTCTTCCTCGCGGATGCCGAAGGTCCAGTCCGGCGTGAACCGCTTTGGATGCGCGATCGGCACGTAAGGGAAGGCTTGGCCGACGATCGCGATGCGATGACCGCCGAGCTCCTTGATCACGGAGGGCTTGAAGACGCGCCCCGTCGCCTTGTCGAAGGCGCGGGCGTCGTTGAACGCGGCTTCCTCGGTCAGGAACACGTTCTGCGCCAGGAACTCGCCCTTGAAGCGCTCGAGATTGTCGCGCAGCGCCTGCTCGCCATAGGTGAATTCCCAATGCCCGGTCATCGCCTCGATGCCGAGCAGATTGGCGACCTCGACCATGTCGCGGCCCTGCATGACGTTGGCAAGCCCCGTGCCCTGCCAGAGATCGCCGCCGTCGACGAGCAGCGAATCTCTTTCGCCGACATCGCCGCGCAAGCGATCGACCAGCGTCTTCAGATGGGCAAAGCCACCGAGCTTGCCGAAGCGCGCCGCAGACTTCTCGAACTCGAAGCAGGTGAAGGCATAGGCATCGGCGCTGTCGGGCCGGATTCCGAACCGCTCGAGAAAGGCGCGGCCGACCAGATGCGGCGGCCGTCCCGCCATCTCCCCGATTCCGATATTGACGCTGGGCTCGCGGAAATAGACCGGGTTGAGCTGCGCATGCGTGTCGGTGATGTGCAGGATCCGGGCATGGCCGAAACGTTCGAGGTCGTAAATGCTCGCCGCTTCAGTGCCGCGCGCAAGCCGCGGCAGGCCGAGCGATGCTGCGGCAACGCCTGCACTCTTCAGGAAATCACGGCGGCGGATCGCCATCCAGAATCCTCCGCGCCTCATCGGCAGTTCAACTGAGGTCCAGTCTAGCGGATTTCCATCGCCTTCCAGGCCTCTTTTTCGGACGTGGCCTGGAAGATCGACGCCTTCGCCAGCGCCTCGGCCTCCTTGGCTGCGGCCAGGGCGCGGTCGAAATCGCCGCCATCGGCTGCCTTCTTCGCCGCCGCCAGCGTCGAGACGGTCACGGTCCACTGATTGCGCATGCCGGCTGCCTCCTTGGAGGCGGCTTCGGCGGCGGCATAGGCCGCCTTGTAATCCGCCTCATTCGCCGCGCGCGCCGTTGGCGCGAGGCTAAGGGCGAGCAGCATGGCGAGAGGAAGTGACCGCTTCATGGCCGCGCTCCCGGTCCTGATATCGGCAGTCCGTTGGCGACGTAGGACAGGAAATATTCGACGTCGCGATATTCATCCGCCTGCGGCTCCAGCGGAACCGCCCGGGTCTGGCTGTTGCAGGTGACGAAGCGGCGGCTGGTCGTGCCCATGCCGCTCCATTCGGAGCGGTAGATCGGCATCGCGTTCAAAATGCCGAGCGCCGGCGCCAGGATCTCGGCGCGGATGCGCTCGCCCGGGCTCTGCACATGGCAGCTCGCGCAGGAGAAATTCATCTGGCCGCGCCGCGTGTAGAAATAGCGCTTGCCGTTCTCGAACGCGGCGAGCGCGCGGGGATCGTCGGGAATCTTGATGTCCATCAGCTTGCCGCGCGAGGTGAAGGCCATATAGGCGGTCAGCGAGGCCATCTCGTCCTTGACGTAGGAATAGGGCGCCTCGCCGTTGGCCTCGCGGCAGCGGTTGAGCGCGAGCTCCAGCGTGACGACCTTGCCCTCCTTCTCATCGAAGTAGGGATAGTTCTGGCGGATGCCGATGCCGCCATTCGGGAAGCAGTCGGCATAGGTCTTGCCGTTCTTGAACGGGGTGGCGAACATCTCCTTGCCGGCGTCGAGCGCGAACTCGTAGGGCGGGAATTCCTCCTTCTCCTGCCACTGCCGCTTCATGTCCTCGTTCATGGAATAAGGGCCGTTGACGAAATCCTCGTGCTTCACGGTCGGAAACTTCTGGAAGAAGAAGTTCTGGAACGCTTTTGCGTCGGCAACTGGATCGACCTTGTCGGCCGCGATCACGCGCGGCGAGGTGAGGGCGACCGCGACGAGCGCGGCGCTGAGCGAACCAAGCAGGAGGGCGGAGCGGGCCTTCATCACGCGATCTTCGCGGTGGTCGTATCCGACCCGCCCTTGTTGTCGGTCCAAGAGATCTTGATGTCGTCGCCCTTCTTGGCGCCCTTGAAGCTGAACTTCACATAGGGGTCCTTGGAGATGGCGGTGCCCCAATCGGCGACGAAGACGTCCTTGCCGTTACATTCGAACTTCAGTTGCTGGATGAAATGCGCGGGGATCACCTCGCCCTTGGCGTCCTTGACCAGGCCGGTGTCCATGGGGTGCTGGATCAGCGCCTGCACTTCGGTGATGTCGCCGTTTGCGGTCGCGCGCACGCGAATGCTGGATGCCATGTCGATCTCCTTAGCCGCCGCAGCCGCCGACGGTGACTTTGACTTCCTTGGTCGCGCTGTAGAGCTTGCCGTCGGCTTCCACGATCGCGGTCACGTTGGTGGTCTTCGCCATCTTCAGCCGGTTGGCGACAGCCGGGATCGTGCCGTCGGGAATCTTGTAGGACGCGGCGAGCGCGTTCGGGTTCTCGGCCACGAAGAACGAGATCGAGGTCACCTTCTCCAGCGTCGTCGTCACCGAGATCGGAACCACGCCGCCATTCTCGGCGATCTCCGGCGCATCCAGCTTGACCTTGTCGGAGGGCTCGGCGGTCTTGCCGTAGAGCGCCTTGATCGCGTCCGCTTCGTTCTTCAGCTTGAACGCTTCTTCCGGATATTTGTCGTTGGCCGCGGCGTACGCGGGCGCCACGCCGAACGGCAGATTGCCGAGGCCGAGCAGCGCGACGGAGGCTGCGCCCTGAAGGATCAGGCGCCGCGTCGCAAGGGGGCCGGTGGTCGTGGTCATCTGAGCTCTCCTGGCGTGCCTGAAGTCACAGGGTTTGCAGGAAATCAACGATTGCGCTGATCTCCTGGTCGGTCAAAATCCGGTTCCGGCCGAACGGCGGCATCATGGTCTGCGGATTGCGTTTGGTCTCGTCGAAGATGATCGCGGCCAGCTCGTTGCGATCAGGGTATTTCGCCTTGAGGTCCTTCAGCTCCGGGCCGATCGTTCCCGGCAGGTCGCCGCCCTTGATGACGTGACAGGTCAGGCAATTGCCCTTGCCACGGTCGAAGGCGAGCTTCTGGCCCTCGGCCACGGCGGATTGCGCCCGCGCCGGGCTGGCGAGGCCGGCGGCGAAGGCCAGCAAAAGGAGCAGGGCAGGCATCCGGGAAAAGGCGGTCAAGGCGTCATTCCGAGGCGTTATGGCGATGCACTCGATCGCGGAAATAGCAGCGTTCCAAAGCACAAAGGGCATCACCTGACAATCAGGACTATGCACGCGGCAAAATGGAGTTAATATCTTCCGCATTGCAACTAAAGAGATTATTTGTTCGGCCGATTTGGCCGCGAGAGTAAGGTCCGTGAGCGCGGGCCGGCTGTTTCGAGGGCGTTTGGGCGCTCCTGCTGTTTTCATCGTGTTCTCGTTTTTTCAAGGGGACGTCACTTGGCTGAATATGTCGTCGAATTTGGCAGGGACGGCGGACGGGTCGAGCCCGATGGGCGGCTCGATGCACCGGCATTCCATCGCAATCACGAGCCGCTCCGGGCGGCTCTGGAAAAGCACCTTGCCGGCTGTTCCGGAAACGTTGTCGAGGTCGGCAGCGGAACCGGCCAGCACGTGGTCCATTTCGCCCGCCATACGCCCGACCTGGTCTGGTGGCCGAGCGACCTCAACCAGCGGCACGTGAAGAGCATCGAGGCCTGGCGCGTCCATTCGGGCCTGCCAAACATCCGCTCGCCGTTGCGGATCGATCTCTCCGATCCCGGCTGGTGTCCGGAAATGCGAAGCGGGCGGGGGCCGACGAACCTCGCCGCCGTGTTCTGCGCCAACGTCATCCATATCGCGCCATGGACCGTGGCCGAAGGCCTGTTCGCCGGCGCCGGTCGCTATTTGAGGGCCGACGGCAAGCTGTTCCTCTACGGCCCGTTCAAGCGCGACGGCAAGCATACCGCGCTCAGCAACGCCGTGTTCGACACCTCATTGCGCGAAGGCAATCCCGACTGGGGCGTGCGCGACATCGGCGATGTCGAGACGCTCGCGCGAGGCGCCGGCCTTGGTCTCGTCGATACGATCGAGATGCCGGCGAACAATCTGACGCTGGTGTTTGCGCGCTAGGTTGGCGCTTCTGACTTGGGTCCGGGTGCACGCCACAGCGGCGGTGCGCTCCCTCCCCCCTTGTGGGGGAGGGCGGGGGAGAGGGGTGGCCCGGGAAAAGGTCTATCCGTCTGCGACTGTACGGCGCGCGCAAATCGAGAGAGTCCCCGTGTGATATCCCTCTCCCTGCCCCTCCCCCGCAAGGGGGGAGGGAATGAGAGAGCGGTGCCCGCCTCACGTCGTGAAGCTACACACGCGCAGAGGACGTATTGACTACGCCTCGCCGTCCCGCCAACCGATCTTGTCCCTGAGGAATCGAAAGCCCAGCACCTCAAAACCGGCGCGCTCCTTGTTGTCCTTGCCGTAGCCGTGACCGCCGGCTGCCGGCTCGTAGAGCCAGGCCTCATAGCCCATCGCCTGGAGTTTTGCCGCCATCTTGCGGGCATGGCCGGGATGGACGCGGTCGTCGCGCCGCGTGGTGGCGATCAGGATCGGCGGATAGGCCTGGCCGGGCTTTGCGTTGTGATAGGCGGAGTAGGTCTTCAGCCACTCCCATTCGTCGGGCTTGTCGGGGTCGCCATATTCCGCGATCCAACTCGCGCCTGCGAGCAGCTTGGTGTAGCGGCGCATGTCGATCAGCGGGATGGTGCAGAACAGCGCGCCGAAGCGTTCGGGGTAGCGCACCAGCATGTTGGTGATGAGGATGCCGCCGTTCGATCCGCCCTGCGCTGCGATGCGCTTCGCGCTCGTCACGCCGCGGCGGACGAGATCGGCGGCAACGGCCGCGAAATCGTCATGCGACAGCTTCTTGCCGGCGAGCCGGCCGGCATCGTGCCAGCGCGTGCCGAATTCGCCGCCGCCGCGCAGATTCGCCTGCACCGTTGTGCCGCCGCGCTCCAGCCACAGCTTGCCGAGCGATGGATTGTAATACGGCTTCACCGCGACGGCGAAGCCGCCATAGGCGCTCATATAGACCGGCGCATCGCCGGTCTCCTTGGCAGGACCGGTCTGCACATAGGGAATGCGCTCGCCGTCGATCGAGATCGCCTCGTGTTGCGTCACCACGAGGCCGTCGGCGGTGAACGTCTTCGGCGCCTGCTTCAGCACGGTCGGGCTTGCGACGCCGCGCTCCAACAGCAGCAGCGAGGGCGGCGTGAGCGGATCCTGCACGTTGGCGAGCAGGTCGCCATTGCTCTCGGAGGGATGACGGTCGAGCGGCCAGATATCGACGACGCCGATCTGCGGGAGGCCGGGAAGCGTGGCGCGGCTCCAGCCCGCGGCGGACGGCGTGCAGATCTCGAATTGCGGCTTGAGCTCGTCGAGGATCGACAGCACCAGCTTGCTGCCCGCCCAGAACAGGCCCTGCAATGCGCGCCGCGGGCCGGGCTCGAACAGGACCGCGAAATCGCGGCTGCCGGCGAGGAACGCCGAGAGCGAGATGCCGAGCACGGTGTCGGTGGCAAAGGTTCGGCCTCCGGCCGACCAGTCCTTGCGCAGCTTCATCGCGAACCAGTCGCCATGCGCCTGCATCCAGACGCCGGTCGGCAGGTCGAGCTTCGTCGTCGCACCGGTCGCATCGCGCAGCCAGATCGCGTGATTGAAGAAGTCGATCTGATCGACGATCCAGACCCGCGGCGCCGATCCGGTGTCGTCGGCCATGCCGGAGACCGCCATGTGATCGGCGGTGGTCTCGATGATCACCTGCGCCTGATCGGCAGGCTGGCCACGCCGCCACAGGCGAACGGTCCGCGCATATCCGGAGCTCGTCGCCATGCCCTCGCCATGCGCGCTCGACAGCAGCAGCGTGTCCTGATCGAGCCAGTCAACGCCGCCCTTGGCTTCCGGCAGCGTAAAGCCGTCCGCCACGAAGCTCTTCGTGTCCAGGTCGAATTCCCGCAAGGTGACGGCGTCGCTGCCGCCGCGCGACAGGCTCAGAATCGCCCGCGAGCTTGCCGGCATGGTGACGATCGAGCTCAGCAGCCAATCCTCGCCCTCCTTTGCCGCGAGCTGGTCGATGTCCAGCATGATCTCCCACGCCGGGCTCGCTTTGCGAAACTCCGCCAGATTGGTTCGCCGCCACAGGCCGCGCGGGTTGGTGGCGTCCTTCCAGAGGTTGTGCAGATCGCTGCCGCGCCGGCTGACATAGGGGATGTTGTCGGGACGATCGTAGATCGCCGCGAGGATATCGCGGTCGCGCGCGAAGGCCGCTCCGCCGAATGCGTCGAGCGTCAGGCTGTTCTGCCGCTCCACGAAATCGAGCGCGTGCTTGCCTTCGATCTCCTCCAGCCAGAGCCAGGGATCGTCGTCGGGAGCGCTGAGCGTAGGCCTGTCGTCGACCGTCATGAACGAAACTCCCAAAAGTCGCGGCGGATAGGATTTGATCGAGCGCAAGCCGTCAAGAGCGCAGCCCGCTATCATCTGGCCGATTGCGTCAGAGGCATGGCCTGCGCCCGTTTGCGCCGGTTGCCCGCCCTCCCGCGCCGCTCCATAGTGCCGGGAATCAACAAAGCCCTTGTGAGCCCGTTGGGGCGGAAATGCCGATGCTTGACGTGACTTCAGCCAATCAGATCGCCGCCGACGCCCGCGTGCGTGCCAATGTGGTGCGCCTTGCTGCCGCGCAGGCGCTGACCGGCGCCAACTCGGCTGTGATCTTCGCCACCGGCGCGATCGTCGGCGCTACGCTCGCGCCCGACATGTCGTTCGCGACCGTGCCGATCTCGATGTATGTGGTGGGCCTTGCCGCCGGCACGCTGCCGACCGGCGCGATCTCGCGCCGCTTCGGCCGCCGCGCCGCCTTCGTCATCGGTACCGGTCTGGGCGCGCTCACCGGCCTGCTCGGCTCGTTCGCCATCCTGCACGGCTCGTTCGCGCTGTTCTGCATCGCGACCTTTCTCGGTGGCCTCTATGGCTCGGTGGCGCAGTCCTATCGCTTCGCCGCCGCCGATGGCGCCAGCGCGGTCTACCGGCCCAAGGCGGTATCCTGGGTGATGGCGGGCGGCGTGTTCGCCGGCGTGCTCGGTCCGCAGCTCGTGCAGTGGACCATGGATGTCTGGCAGCCCTATCTGTTCGCCTTCAGCTTCCTGGTGCAGGCTGCGGTGGCGCTGGTCGCCATGGGCATCGTCGCCGGCGTCGACATGCCGAAGCCGGCGCCGGCCGATCTGCATGGCGGCCGGCCGCTGCTCACGATCGTGACCCAGCCGCGCTTCATCGCGGCGGCGCTATGCGGCGTCATCTCCTATCCCATGATGAATCTGGTGATGACCTCGGCGCCGCTCGCCATGAAGCTGTGCGGCCTCAGCGTTTCCGATTCCAATTTCGGCATTCAATGGCACATCGTCGCCATGTACGGGCCGAGCTTCTTCACCGGCGCGCTGATCGCGCGCTTCGGCGCACCGAAGATCGTCGCCGCCGGCCTGCTGCTCGAGGCCGGCGCCGCCACCATCGGTCTCTCCGGCCTCACGGCGATGCATTTCTGGGCCACGCTGATCGTGCTCGGCGTGGGGTGGAATTTCTCCTTCATCGGCGCCTCCGCCCTGGTCTTGGAGACGCACCGGCCGCAGGAGCGCAACAAGGTGCAGGCCTTCAACGATTTCCTGGTGTTCGGCATGATGGCGATCGGCTCGTTCTCGTCAGGGCAATTGCTCGCCAATTACGGCTGGTCCGCGGTGAACATGGTGGTGTTCCCGCCGGTCGTGCTGGGGCTTGCCGTGCTCTCGCTCGTCTCCTGGGCGCGCCGCCGCAAGGCGCGGCTGGACGCCGCCATGGGCGAGTTCCCGGACGCGGTCTGATGGCGGGAGGCTGTCAGCAACGTTGATACTTCGATCCAGGTCGAAGTGATTTTTGGGAGCCGCGTTGTTACATGATGCTCGTCATGAACAGGCTCGTCAGGCCAGCAACGTCCTTCATTTTCTGCCGTCATTCCGGGGCACCCGAAGGGTGAACCCGGAATCTCGAGATTCCGGGTTCGATGCTTTGCATCGCCCCGGAAAGACGGCGAGGAGCAAAGAAATGCTCGACAATCCCCGCCACGCAGCTCCGATCGACGAATCCTCCCTCCGCTATGAAGGCTGGCGCATCGTCGCGGTTTGCTTCCTGCTCGCGACCTTCGGCTGGGGGCTCGGCTTTTATGGCCAGAGCGTCTATGTCGCCGAGCTCCAGCGCGCGCGGGGCTGGCCGGCCTCGCTGATCTCCGCGGGGACGACGTTCTTCTATCTGTTCGGTGCGCTGCTCGTCGTCTTCGTCGGCGAGGCCGTCCGAAAATACGGCCCGCGCCTCTGCCTGATCGCGGGCACGCTGGCGATGGCCGCCGCGGCGGTCGCGATCGGCGCGGTGCGCGAGCCCTGGCAGCTTTATCTCGCCGACGCCGTGCTCGCCTTCGGCTGGGCCGGCACCAGTCTCGCCATGATCACCAACACGATCAGCCTATGGTTCGACCACAAGCGCGGCATGGCGATCAGCCTCGCGCTGAACGGCGCCAGCTTCGGCGGCATTGTCGGCGTGCCGCTGCTGGTGACCATGATCAGCCATGTTGGATTCGCGACGGCGATGTACGCCACCGCAGGCGCCATGCTGGTGCTGCTCGTGCCGGTGATCCTGCTCGCCGTCGGCCGGCCGCCCGAGCACCATGGCTGGCATGCGGCAGCGAAGGCAAAGCCGCAATCGTCGGCGCAAATCCGCGCGCACGCGCTGCGCGACGTCGACTTCCTCACGGTGACGATTGCCTTCGCGCTGGTGCTTTTCGCGCAAGTCGGCTTCATCGTGCACCTGATCTCGTTCCTCGACCCGGTGATCGGCCGCGAGCGCGCCGCCGTGGCGGTTGCGGTGCTGACGGCGATGGCGGTGGTCGGCCGCGTGCTGTTCTCGATGGTGATCGACCGGCTCAACCAGCGCCTCGCCTCGGCGCTGTCGTTCCTCAGCCAGGCCGCGGCGCTCCTCGTCGTCATCAACCTGCACAACGACTACGTGCTGATCGCGGCCTGTGCCGTGTTCGGCTTCTCGGTCGGCAACCTCATCACGCTGCCCTCGCTGATCGTGCAGCAGGAGTTCGATTCCGCCTCGTTCGGCGTGCTGATCAGCCTGAACACCGCGATCAACCAGGTGACCTACGCGTTCGGCCCCGGCGTGGTCGGCTTCCTGCGCGATTTCTCCGGCGGCTATGCGCTGCCGTTCTATCTGTGCATCGCGCTGGAGGTGGCGGCGGCGGCGCTGATCATGGTGCGGGGGAAGCCTCATAGGGTGGGCAAAGGCGCATAGCGCCGTGCCCACCATCTTCTCAACGAGTGCCGCGAGAATTGGTGGGCACGCTTCGCTTTGCCCACCCTACGACATCACGCCTCCCGCTGGCGCAGCAACGCCTCGACATCCAGCCGCTTCGTAATCATCGCAAGCTTGCCATCCGGCCCGAACGGCCATTGCTCCCTCGGCCGATCCCAGTACAGCTCGACGCCGTTCTGGTCGGGATCGCGCAGGTAAAGCGCCTCGCTGACGCCGTGGTCGCTCGCGCCGTCGAGCGCAATGCCGGCCGAAAGCAGCCGGTGCAGCGCATCCGCCAGCGCGGGGCGCGTCGGGTAGAGGATCGCGGTGTGAAAGAGCCCGGTCGTGCCCGGCGGCGGCGGCGAGCCGCCCTTGCTCTCCCAGGTGTTGAGCCCGATGTGGTGATGATAGCCGCCGGCCGAGATGAAGGCCGCGCCAGAGCCCATGCGCTGCATCAGCTCGAAGCCGAGCACGCCGCAATAGAAGTCGAGCGCGCGATCGAGATCGGCGACCTTGAGATGAACGTGGCCGATCCGGGTGCCGGCATGGACGGCTGGGTTCTGCGACATGACAATGCTCCGTTGATCAACCCCACATAGGCCGCGCCCCGGGACAGTGCCACTGGCCTATCCCGAAACCCAGCGTTTCCGGATGGGAAACTAAGAGAGCTCCGGCTCCTCGCCCTCGGGCAGCCCGAACTCGAACGTGTTCAGCGTCATCGACACCATTGTGTAGTAGCCGCACAGCCCGATCACCTCGACCACGCCGCGTTCGCCGAGCAACTTCACCGCCTCATCATAGAGGCCCTTCTCGACGCCGCGGCCCTCGTGCAGCGACTTCGCGACGTCGTAGATCATCCTGGCCTTGGGGTCGTCGAACTCAGGCGTGCGGCGGTCGCGGATCGCGTCGATGATTTTTGGATCCATGCCGCCTGCAAGCGCGAGGCGCTTGTGCGCGTACCATTCGTAATGCGCGGTCCAGTGCCGCGCCGTCACCAGGATCGCGATCTCCGAGAGCTTGGCAGGGAATATCGTGTCGAAGCGCAGGACTTCGCCGAGCCGCGTCGCGTGACGGGCCATCTCCGGGCTGTTGAGCCAGGCCATCATCGGTGCCGGCGGCTTGCCGCGCTTGCCGGCAATCGACTCGTCATAGGTCTGCCGCTGGCTCTCGTTCATTTCGCCAGGCGAAAGAAGTGTCAGGCGCATTCTCGTTTCCTCTTTGTTTTCAAGCACCGTCGTGGTCGCGACTATAGCCGAATGCGCCTGCGGAAGTGGTTGAATTCCACGGTGCGATGGCCCAGAGTCGCGCCCAACAAGTCGATTTTGATTGATGGAAACGACCAATGACTGACTCTAAAACCAGCGATTCTGAAACGGCCGATCTCGAAACATTCCGCAACGAGACGCGCGCCTGGCTTGAAGCCAACTGCCCGCCGGAAATGCGCAGGCCCGCAACGTCGGACGCCGACGTGTTCTGGGGCGGGCGCAATGCAAAATTCTCGTCCGAGCCGCAGCGCATCTGGTTCGAGCGCATGCGCGACAAGGGCTGGACCGTGCCGGATTGGCCGAAGGAATATGGCGGCGGCGGATTGAGCGCTGCCGAGCACAAGGTGCTGCGCGCGGAGATGGCCAAGATGGGCGCGCGGCCGCCGCTGTCGAGCTTCGGCATCTGGATGCTCGGGCCTGCGCTGCTGAAATACGGCAACGAGGCGCAAAAGAAGGAGCATCTGCCAAACATAGCGGCGGGCCTGATCCGCTGGTGCCAGGGCTATTCCGAGCCGAACGCCGGCTCCGATCTCGCTTCGCTCCAGACCCGCGCCGAGAGCGACGGCGATGATTTCGTCATCACCGGCTCGAAGATCTGGACCTCCTACGCCAACTATGCCGACTGGATCTTCTGCCTCATCCGCACCGATCCGGCCGCTAAGAAGCACGACGGCATCAGCTTCATCCTGTTCGACATGACCTCGAAGGGCGTGACGACCAAGCCGATCCTCCTGATCTCCGGCTACTCGCCGTTCTGCGAGACCTTCTTCGACGGCGTCCGCGTGCCGAAATCGCATGTGGTCGGCACCGTCAACCGCGGCTGGGACGTCGCGAAATATCTGCTCCAGCACGAGCGCGCGATGATCTCGGGCATGGGCGAGCGCGGCGTCGGTCGTCCGCTCGGCCAGATCGCAGCCGATTCCGTCGGCAGCGATGCGCAAGGTCGCCTCGACGATGCGATGCTGCGCGGCAAGATCGCGAGCTTCGATGTCGATGAAGCCGCGCTAGCCGCCTGCGCCGAGCGTGCCGTCGATCTCGCCAAGGCGGGGCAGGCGCATCCGGCGTTCTCCTCCGCGATGAAATATTACGGCACCGAGCTCAACAAGCGCCGCTACGAGATCCTGATGTCGGCCGGCGGCGTCGATGCGCTGGAATGGGAGAGCGAGCGCTCGAAGCAAGGCGCCCGTCCGCGCGCCTGGCTGCGCACCAAGGCCAACTCGATCGAAGGCGGCACGTCCGAAGTGATGCTCGGCATCGTCGCCAAGCGCATCCTCGATCTGCCGGGGGCCTAACCGTCGTTCCGGGGCGGTCCGCAGGACCGAACCCGGAACCTCGAGATTCCGGGTTCGCGTCTTCGACGCGCCCCGGAATGACACCAACAGATTTACAAAGACGCTAGAGACTGAAAACCATGGCCCTCGTCCTCACCGAAGAACAATCGATGCTCCGCGACTCTGCGCGCGGGCTGATCAGCGACAAGGCGCCGGTGTCGCACCTGCGCCACTTGCGCGACTCCAGGGATCCGACCGGCTTCTCCAAGGAGTTCTGGCATTCCTTCGCCGAGATGGGCTTTGCCGGCTTGCTGGTGCCGGAAGAGTTCGGCGGCTCCGGTCTCGGCTTCGTCGAGGCCGGCGTCGTGATGGAGGAGATCGGCCGCACCTTGATGCCGTCGCCCTTCCTCGCCACCAGCGTGGTCGCAGCCTCGGCGTTGAACCGCGGCGGCAATGCCGCGCAGAAGTCGGAATATTTGCCGAAGATTTCCAACGGCTCGCTGCTGGCGACGCTCGCGATCGACGAGGGCGCCAAGCATCGCCCGCTCCGGACCAGCCTCCAGGCCGTGCGTGCCGGCAACGGATTCAAGCTCTCCGGTGCCAAGGCCCTGGTCGTCGACGGTCACGTCGCCGATCTCCTCATCGTCGCCGCACGCACCGCGGGCTCCGCCGGTGAGCGCGACGGCCTGACGCTGTTCCTGGTCAACCCCAAAGCCAAGGGCGTCGCGATCGAGCGCACCATCATGGTCGATGCGCACAACGCGGCGCGGATCGAGCTTGCCAATGTCGAGGTCAATGCCGACAGCGTGCTCGGCGAGGTCGATCAGGCTGCCGGTCTGCTCGACGGCGTGCTCGATATCGGCCGCGGCGCGGTGGCCGCCGAAATGGTGGGCCTTAGCGACGAGGTGTTCAATCGCACCGTCGAGTACCTGAAGAGTCGCAAGCAGTTCGGCAAGCTGATCGGCGAATTCCAGGCGCTGCAGCATCGCGCCGCCGAGCTCTATGTCGACATCGAGATCACCCGCGCCGCGGTGATGAAGGCGCTCCAGGCGCTGGATGCTGACGTCGCCAAAGCCACGTCAGCCGTCGCGGTCGCAAAAGCCCGCGCCGGCACCACCGCCACGCGCGCGGTCCAGGAAGGCGTGCAGATGCATGGCGGCATGGGCATGACCGACCAGTTCGACATCGGCTTCTTCATGAAGCGCGCACGGGTGTGCGAGGAGCTATTCGGGGATGCGAATTACCACACCGAGCAGTTGGCAAGGGCGCGGGGATATTGAGGCGGGTGGACGTGAGGCGCAGGACGCCGCCTCACAATCAGTGTCGTCGCCCGGCTTGACCGGGCGACCCAGTACGCCGCGGCGTCTCGATCAACAACAACTGGCTCTGGAATACTGGATCGCCCGCCTTCGCGGGCGATGACGGTTGAGAGTGTGGAAAGCTCGTGCCTCATCTCGTCATTGCGAGCGCAGCGAAGCAATCCAGACTGTCACCGCAGAGGGATTCTGGATTGCTTCGTCGCTGCGCTCCTCGCAATGACGGCGGAGGAACCGCCGTTACCGCATCGGCGGCGCGTACTGCACGCCACCGGCGTTCCACAGCTGGTTCATGCCGCGCGGGATCTTCAGCTTCGACTTCTCGCCGATATTGCGCTCGTACATCTCGCCGTAATTGCCGACATTGCGGATGATGCGGACGACCCAGTCCTTGGTGAGGCCGAGCTGCTCGCCGTAATTGCCTTCCGTGCCGACGAGGCGCATCACTTCCGGCTTTTTCGACTTCAGCGCCTCGTCGATGTTCTCGGAGGAGACGCCGAGCTCTTCGGCGTTGATCATCGCGTAGAGCGTCCACTTCACGATCATCATCCAGTCGTCGTCGCGCTGGCGCACCACGGGGGCGAGCGGCTCCTTGGAGATCATGTCCGGCAGGATCATGTGATCGCCGGGCTTCGACAGGTTCAGCCGCAGCGCGTAGAGCTGCGAGACGTCGGCGGAGAGCGTATCGCACTTGCCGGTGTCGTAGGCCTTCACCACGTCGTCCAGCTTGTCGAACTTCACCTCTTCGTACTTCATGTTGTTGGCACGGAAGTAGTCGGAGACGTTGAGCGCCGTCGTGGTCCCGGTCTGCACGCAGACCTTGCTGCCGGTCAGGTCCAGCGACGTTTCCTTGTTGCGCGAACGCGGCAGCATGAAGCCTGCGCCGTCGTAATAGGCGACGGCGGGGAAATAGAGGTCGTAGTCGAGCTCACGCGCCATGCTCCAGGTCGAGTTGCGCGAGAGGATGTCCACCTTCCGGCTCTGCAATTCCTTGAAGCGCTCGCTGGCGTCGAGCGCGACGAACTTCGCCTTGGCCGGATCGTTGAAGATCGCCGCCGCCACCGCGCGGCAGAAATCGACGTCGAAGCCGGTCCAGTTGCCCTTGTCGTCGGGGATCGAGAAGCCCGGCAGGCCCTTGTTGATGCCGCACAGCACTTCGCCGCGGCGAACCGTACGCTTCAGGGTGCGGGTGTCGTAGAACTCGTAGATGACGGCGAGCACGCCGACCAGCACGGCGACCGCGAGCCCGATGAGCAGGCCGCCTCGAAAAGTGCGCATGATGTCTCTCTCTCGAAATAATCGGGAAGAAAAGGAAGTGTTGCGAAGGCGGGGAACTTAGAGTTCGGGCTTCTGCCGGATGACCACCTTGGTGCCGACAGGGACGCGATCGTAGAGATCGGCGACGTCGTTGTTGACGAGACGGAAGCAGCCCGAGGACACCTTGGTGCCGATCGTATCGGGACGGTTGGTGCCGTGAATGCGGTACACGGTGGTGCCGAGATACATGGCGCGGGCGCCGAGCGGATTGCCGGGGCCGCCGGCCATGAAGCGCGGCAGATAGGGCTGGCGCTGGATCATCTCGGGCGGCGGCGTCCAGTCCGGCCATTCCTTCTTGTTGGTGATGTTCACCAGCCCCTGCCACTGGAAGCCGTCGCGGCCGACGCCGATGCCGTAGCGGATCGCGCGCCCGCCCGGCTGCACCAGATAGAGGTGGCGCTCTGCGGTGGAGATGATGATGGTGCCCGGCGTCTCGGTGGTGCGAAAGTAGACCACCTGCTTCTGCCATTCCGGCTCGAGCTGGTAGGCGTCGTCAGCGACCAGACCCGGCTCGTCGCCGCGGTCGGGCTGCTGCGCGATGGCCTGTGGTGCGGACAGGATCAGGCCGATCGTGGCCACGAACATCCCGGTCAGGCGACGAAAATCCGTCATTTCAAGCTCTCCCCGCTGCCACAGCGCAAATCATTTAAAGCCATCAAATCTCAGGGGCATGTTCATGGCAAGTTGATGGCGCGCCCGGCTGGTATGTCACGAGAATGCTTTGCTTTTTTGACGGGCCCACGGCAATGCCACAAACAGGGGATGGCGCGAAAAGCCTAGATGGCGGCCGCCAGGCCGGTGCGCTCCCTCCCCCGCTTGCGGGGGAGGGTCGGGGAGAGGGTGCTTCTACAATCAAGGACCCCCAAGAGGCGAGAGCCCTCACCCGCCGCGCTCGGGACGATGCTTCGCATCGCCCGGGGCGCGTCGGCCTCTCCCGCAAGCGGGAGAGGCAAAGGGACCTCGCCAGGCGGCGACCCGTCAGATCTTGTTATTCTCCGCCGCGATCCCGAGCCGCCGCACGATTTCGGCTCCCACGGCGCGGGCCTCGAGCCGCGAGCCGATGCGGGGGCTGCGAAAGCGTCGGCCCGAGCGCAACCGGATCGTGACGATGCAGTGCTCGTCCTCGGACCGGCCGCGGCGGTCGACGGTGATCGTCTTCACCTCGTGCCCCTCGATATGGTCGGTGCGCGGCTGGCCGTCGCCCCACAGGCGTTCGACGCGGATGTCGCCCTCGCGGATGATCCAGAACGCGCCGGTCACGAGGTTGGCGTAGCGATACACGGCGAACGCCGCGATCGCGCCGAGCGGCAGCAGCAGGATATCGACATGGCTCGGCGGCCATCCGCGCCAGAGCTTGTAGGCGTAGGGCACGGCGGACAAGGCGACGGCGATCAGTGCGACGATCCTTATGTCCCGTGCGGAAAACGCCTCGAGCGGCTCGCCGAGATGCATCTCGGAATTGCTGGCATCGAGCGGATTGACCGGCTCCTCGACGTGGGGAACGTCGAATTGCGTGGCGATCCGTGCCACGGTGTCGCGCACATGCGTGACATCCGAGATCGGCGGCGACGTCAGGCGCTCGCCCGAGACAAGCGTGAAGACCAGCTGAAAGCGGGCCTTCACCCGCTTGCTGCCGGGAACTTGCAACCCCGTGATGTCGTCCTTCGGAACGATCCGCGTCTGGAGTTTTCCGAAGGGACGCTGATGCCCGATCAGGATCTCGTCGGGTGTGATGATCCACACCACCGCCGGCGCCATCATGATGCCGACGACAAATCCCGCTCCCACCAGCAGCGCGACCACCGAGATGATGATTTCCAGCGTGTCGTGCGTGAACAGGCCGGGCGTGAAGCAGAGCGCAACGGCCGCCGCAGAGCCGGCCACGACCAGCCGCTGCGCGATCGATGAGCCTTCACGAAGGCGGATGTCGTTGCTGGTGGTCGCGTCGTCCATTGCGGGCGGCTGATTTCGAGGCTCGCGAAACTCCACGGACCGGTCCGTGGAGTCAAGCAACAAGGCCGTCAGGCGAAACCAGCCGCGCGATGTCCGGGCCGCATCAGCTGCTGGCGTTCAGCAGCCTTGCCACCGTGCGGTCGATCTCGTCGTAGCGGCCTTCGCCGGCGTGCTGGAACACGATCTTGCCGGTCTGGTCGATGACGTACTGCGCCGGCCAATACTGGTTGCTGTAGGCGTTCCAGGTCTTCGAATCGTTATCCTGCGCCACCGGATAGGTGATGCCGTGACGCTTCAGGGCGGCCTGCACATTGGAGGCCGAGCGCTCGAACGGGAATTCCGGCGTGTGCACGCCGACCACGACCAGGCCCTTGTCCTTGTATTTTGCATAGAGGTCGGTGACGTGCGGCAGCGTGTTGACGCAGTTGACGCAGCCATAGGTCCAGAAATCGACCAGCACGACCTTGCCGCGGAGATCGGCGATGCTCAGCGGCTTCGAGTTGAACCAGGTGTTGATGCCGGTGAAGTCGGGCGCGGTCTGCTGGCTTGCGGCCGCGCTGACGACAGGCGCAGCGCGTGCGGCCTCGTCGCAGATGCCGGGGATCACGGCGCCGGTCACGGCCATGCCGATCAGGGCTGCGGATACGGCGAGCAGTTTCAAGGTCATGGAAGCGTCCTCCGTTGAGATGCGAAGCAATTACAGGCCGATCTGGCCGGTGGGATAGAAGCCGGTGAGCCACGCCACGATCAGCGTGTCGTATTGGAAGTAGGCGGCGACCGCGAAGCCGATCACGACGACGCCAAAGCCCTGCTGCAGGCGTGGCGAAATGCGCGCGAGGCTGCGCACGCGCGTCGTCGCGGCCTGTCCGCCATAGGCGATCGCGAGCATCGGGATCGCCGCGCCGATGGCGTAGGCGACCAGCAGCGTGCCGGCCCAGGTCGCATTCTTCGTCGTCGCCACCAGCGTCAGGATCGAGCCGAGCACGGGCCCTGCGCAGGGCGTCCAGACCAGGCCCAGCGTGGTGCCGAGGATGAGCCCGCCAAGCGCGCCCTCGCGCTGCGCGGCGCTCGCAGCACCAAGATCGAGCCAGCCATTGAGTCGGATCGACAGCCATTCGAACGGCGCCGGCCACAGCATCAACAGGCCGAAGCCGAGCAGCAGGATGGACGCCGCTTCGCGCAGCACGTTCGGATCGAAGTCGAACAGCCGGGTGATCGCGCCGAGCAGCAGCGCTGTCGCCGAGAACGAGATGACGAATCCGAGCGCGATCATCGCCGGCCGCAGAT
Source organism: Bradyrhizobium sp. B025 (assembly GCF_042257955.1). Lineage (NCBI taxonomy): Bacteria > Pseudomonadati > Pseudomonadota > Alphaproteobacteria > Hyphomicrobiales > Nitrobacteraceae > Bradyrhizobium > Bradyrhizobium sp. B025. The sequence goes on from NZ_CP170150.1 coordinate 397,831, forward strand.
GCCCCGCGCGTCCGATCGAAGCGCCAAGCAGGATCGGCAGCATCGGCAGCGTGCACGGCGCAGCGATGGTGAGGACGCCGGCAAGGACGGCGAAGATCAGGTCGAGCATGGGCCACTCGCGAGGGAGGTCACGAGGGCAGTTCGGGATGGGAGGGGCAGTCGTTACGTGGCGTCACGGCTTCGTGACGGGGTGCCCATCAGGGTGACGGTGCGCTCCCTCCCCGCTCGCGGGGGAGGGTTGGGGAGAGGGTGTCTCCGCAACGGGATACTCCCCGAGAGGAGAGAGCCCTCACCCGCCGCGCGCGGGACGATGCTTCGCATCGCCCGGGCACGTCGGCCTCTCCCGCAAGCGGGAGAGGCGGGGCTCGCGGTGGCGACCTCAGGCCCAAACACAAAACGACCCGGAGGGGGGCATCCCGTCCGGGTCGTTGGAAGTCTTGGGAGGTTTAAGCAAAACCGTATGTGAGGTTTATAGGAGGGAAGTTTTTCCGCCTGATGTTGTGGTTTGTTTCAATTGTTTCGTCCGCGGTAACACTTCCGTGTCCGGGAATAGGGCCGCTGGTCCGATCCTATCCCTTTGAAATCATGAGCTTTCAGGCAGCGAAGCGGTCGACGCCGCAGCCCTTAAGCAAATCCGCCAATTGCTTGCGGGCATAGAACATCCGCGTCTTCACCGTGCTCTGGGGGATGCCGATGATCCGACCGACCTCCTCCACGGACTTCTCGTGGTAGTAGACGAGGGTGATGATCTCGCGATGCGCGGGCGACAGTTTCTGCACGCAGGCGCGCAGGATGGCGCTGGTGTCGCTGCGGTCGAGCGAGGTCTCGGGCGTGTCGGTGTCGTCAGGGATCTGGCGCACGTCTTCCTGGTCGATGTCCTCGAAGCGGCGCTGGCGCATCGCGGTCAGCGCCTTGAAGCGGGCGATCGACAGCAGCCAGGTCGAGACCTGCGAGCGGCCCTGGAACTGGCCGGCGGTCCGCCACACGTCGAGGAACACCTGGCTGACAAGGTCTTCCGCGGTGGTGGCATCACGCACGATACGCAGGATGAAGCGGTAAACCCGCACATTGTGCCGGCAATACAGGATGTGCATCGACGTCCGGTTGCCGTCGGCAATGCTTTCCAGAAGCATATCGTCCGAAGTCGCCTGAGCGGCGATGATGCTCTGGCTGGCCTGGGCGTTGATGGCGATGACGTTCGGCATAGACTTGGCTCCCCGTAGCGCCGCAACCGAGCGGCGTTTCCTTGGACCAAAGTGTTAATCAGCCACCGTTTCGGGACGTCTGCGCGAAAAGCGGAAAATGGTTTCGTGCGCCGCCAAATTGTTTCGTCGGACAGGGCGCGACGAAACATTCGGGGCAAAAAAGCGTGGAATTTCAATGTACGGAAAATACGGGGGTGGGGATTTGGCAGCGAGCGGAGGCGCCGGGAACGAATTTTCGGGGTTTGCGTTCAGTCGCGCCCCGCACTCCGCCGTCGTCCCGGACAAGCGCGCCAAAAGCGCGCGCCGATCCGGGACCCATAATCACAGGGAGGCGTTGTGGCGCGAAGCTGGTAACTCCGAGTCTTCGCCAAACCCAATTTCGTGGCTATGGGTCCCGGATCTGCGCTGGCGCTTGTCCGGGACGACAGCTGTATTTGCAGCGCGCCCCTACGTCTTCTCGCCAGCCGGCGAGAACAGATAGCCGCCGCCGCGGATGGTGCGGATCACGGCGGGTTTTGCCGGGTCGGGCTCGATCTTGCGGCGGATGCGCATGATGCGCAGGTCCACGGCGCGGTCGAACGCCTCGGCGTCGCGCGCATTGGCCAGTTCGAGCAGGCGCTCGCGCGACAGCACGCGCTTCGGATTGGCCGCGAACACCTTGAGCAGCCCGAACTCCGATGCGGTCAGCGGATGCTCGTTGCCCTCGTCGTCGCGCAGCGCCTGGGCTTCGAGATCGAGCCATTTGGTGCCGAAGCGGACCAGCTGATCCTTGTCCGATTTCGCCGCCGCAGCCTCCGGCGCCGCGGCCTTGGCCGGCCCGCTTCTGCGCAGCACCGAGCGGATGCGCGCCATCAGCTCGCGCAGCTCGCAGGGCTTTGCCACGTAGTCGTCGGCGCCGAGCTCGAGCCCGACGACGCGGTCGATCGGGCTCGCGGTCGCCGTGAGCATGATGACAGGCACGTTGATGCGGCTCTTGAGGTCGCGGATGATCGACAGCCCGTCTTCCTCGGGCATGTTGAGGTCGAGCACGACGAGATCGGGCATGCCGCCGTCGATCGCGGCGCGCAACGACTTGCCGCCGTCGCACAGCGTCACGGTGAAGCCGTGCATCTTGAGGTAATCGCCGACCATCTCCCGGGCCGGGGCCTCGTCGTCGACGATCATGATGTGCTGGCTTTGGGTCATGGTCTTGAGATCACGGCAGTTCGGTCGCGGGGAGGGTGATGGTGAAGGTCGAGCCCCTGCCGGGGCCGTCGCTGTCGGCGGTCACCTCGCCGCCATGCATGTCGATAATACGCTTGACGATGGAAAGCCCAAGCCCCGTCGAGCTCTCGCCGGCGGTCGGTTTTGCCGACAGCCGCTGGAACCGGCCGAACAGGCGGCCGAGATCCTCCGGCGACAGGCCGGCGCCCTCGTCGCTGACGCGGACGATGGTCTCGCTGCCCTCATGGGCGACGGCCACGCTGATCTTGCCGCCGATCGGTGAGTACTTGATGGCGTTGCTGATGAGGTTGTCGATCGCCTCCCGGATGCGGTCGGTGTCGCACATGGTGACGATGTTGGACGGCGCGGCGACGCTGATCGCCTGCTGCTTGTTGACGGCGAGCGGCTGGTTGGCGTCGGCGACCTCCTTGACCAGGGCGGCGACGTCGACCGGCTCGCGGCGGATGGTGATGTCGAAGGCATCGGCCATCGCGTCCGAGATCAGGTGATCGACCATCGTGGTCAGGCGCTTGGTGGCGTCGCGGATGTGATCGACCTGGGCGACCACGCCGCTGGACGAGGCGCCGGTCGAGATCAGCTCCTTCAGCATCTCGGTGCGGCCGAGGATGACGCCGAGCGGATTCTTCAGATCGTGCGCGACGGTACCCAGGATCTCGTTCTTGAAGCCGTTGGCGCGCTGCAGCCGCAGCCACTGCGCCGAGAGGCGGCGGTTGGCCTGCATCAGGGCGCGGGTGCGCTGGGCGACGCGGTCTTCCAGCTGCGTGTTGGCGTCCTGGAGCTGCTGATAGAGGATGACGTTGTCGAAGGCGATCGAGAGCCGGCTGGAGAAGATCTCGACCAGCGAGCGGTCGGTCTCGGACAGCTCGCGCTCGGCCTGCAGCAGCACGACCACCTCGCGGCCGCTTCCGGTGCGCAAGTAAATCACGCTGCGGTGGTCGGCGAATTCGTTCTTGCGGCGCTGGAAGGCGGCCTCGACCATCTCGCGCAGGTCGGGGTCGAGCGCCTTCGACGTCGTGGTGCCGATGAAGCGGCTGTAGCAGCCGCTGCCGGCGAGCACCGAGAGCTCGGGGTCGACGCCGCCATTGTCGCGCAGGACCAGTATTCCGGCGCAATCGACATTGAGCAGCGAGGCGAGCTGGGTCAGCACGCCCTCGGCGAGCCGCTGCATCGACTTGAAGTCGTACAGCGTCGAGGCCGCGTCGATGATGATCTCGAGGCCGCGCCGCGTCTGCACCATGCGCTCGAGCTGCTGATAGGAGCGCAGCGCCGCGGTCAGCGAGGTGAACAGCTTGTCGGCGGTGAGCTCGGTCTTGGCCTTGTAGTCGTTGATGTCGTACTGCACGATCACGCGCCGCTCGGGCGCTTGGCCGGGCTGGCCGGTGCGCAGGATGATGCGCACGGTCTCGTTGCGGATCTCGTTGCGGATGAACTCGACCAGCTCGAGGCCGGCGACGTCGGTCTCCATGATGACGTCGAGCAGCACCGCGGCGATGTCGTTGTGCGCGGCCATCAGCTTGCGGCCTTCGGCCGCGGAATAGGCGGAGAGGATCTCCAGGCCCTGGCCGTTGAGGCTGTAATCGGACAGCGCGAAACGGGTGCCGTCATGCACGGCCGGATCGTCGTCGATGACGGCGATCTTCCATTTCCGGGCGTCCGTATCCTCCGACGCGGTGCCAGTGTCGTCGATCAGGTGGAGGACATCGTCCTGTTCGGCCATTGAGAAGTCCCGTCAGTCTCTGTGCTTTGCGCGCCGCCCTTGGCGACCCGGGGCATGATAATGCGAAAAGTAGTGCCTTGTCCCAGCTTGGATTCCAGCATCATCCGCCCGCCGAGCTGCTGGGTGACGAGGTTATAGACGATATGGAGGCCAAGTCCCGTACCACCTTCATTGCGCCGGGTGGTAAAGAATGGGTCAAAGGCCTGGCGCTGCACGTCCGGGGTCATGCCGGCCCCGTCATCGGTGAAGATGATCTCGATGTCGTCGGCCCCGCGTGGCCGCGCCGAGATCGTGATCGTGCCGGCGCGCCCGTCGGCGAAGGCGTGGTTGGCGGCGTTGAGGAAGAGGTTGGTCAGGATCTGGCCGTAGGAGCCGGGGTAGCCGTCGAGCAGCAGGCCCTCGGGTACGTCGACCTGGAGCGTGATCGGCGAGCGCTTCAGCACCGGGCGCAGGCTGGCGATGATCTGGTCGGTGGCTTCGCTCAAGCTGAACTGCCGCCGCTCGGCATGGGAGCGGTCGACCGCGACCTGCTTGAACGACTGGATCAGCTCGCCGGCGCGCTGGAGGTTGGCGACCAGCTGCTGCGAGGCATCGCGCGAGGCCTGCACGAACTCCTCGAGCTGCGAGCGGCGCAGGCCGCCCTCGCCCTTGAGCTGCGCCTCGAAGATATCGCTGCGCCGGGCAAAGCTCGACGCAACGGTGAGGCTGATGCCGATCGGGTTGTTGACCTCGTGCGCGACGCCGGCGACGAGGCCGCCGAGGGCCGCGAGCCGCTCGGCGTCGATCAGGTTCTGCTGCGCGGTGTTGAGCTCGAGCAGCGCGCTCTCGGCCTTCTCCTTGGACGCGCGCAGCTCGTCCTCGGTCTCACGCTTGGCGATCGCGTTCTCGCGGAACACCTCCACCGCGCGGGCCATGGCGCCGACCTCGTCGCGTGCCTTGGTGCCCTGCACCTCGCGGTCGAGGTCGCCGAGCGTGATCGCGCGCATCGCCGCCATGATCTGCTGCAGCGGCAGGCGGATCGACAGCGCGATCAGCACGCCGGCGGTAAGGATGATGCCGAGGAAGATCACCGCGATCGACAGCACGCGCCGCGAAATATCCGCCAGCGTGCGGTCGAACGTCTCCTGCGCCTTCTGCTCGCGCTGGCGCATCTTAGTGGAGAGGTCGTCGATGGCGCCGATCGCCTCGGCCTGGCTGGCGTCGATGGTGTTGCGCAGCAGCTCGGTGCGGCTCATCAGCTGCTCGGAGAGTTTTGCAAAGCCCTCGCGCAGCGCCACGGTGCGGGTCGCGAGCCGTTGCAGCGCCATGCGCTGGAGGTCGTTGTCGGCGAGGTCGATCATCACGGGGATGGTCTTCTCGATCGTCTCGGTGTTGTGGCGCGCGTCGTCGGCCGCGCCTGATGACTGCGACAGATAGTAGGAGTTGGCCGCGACCAGCATCGCGGTGAAGGCCTCGCGCGACTTGCCGAGCGAGGGCCAGATGAGCGCGTCGCGATGGCCGGTGGCGCCTTCGATGATGGAATACAGGCCCGCCATGTCCCTGGCCGGGCCCTGCACCTGGTCCTCATAGGTCTTGGCGATGGTGGCCTGGACGCTGCGCAGCTCGCCGAAGCCGTTGAGGAAGCGGTCGGTGGTGCGCTCCAGCTCCTCGACCGAGCCCGACAGCATCGGGTCCTTGGCGGCGCGGTTGGCGAGGGTCCCCAGCACCGCCTCGCGCAGCAGCAGGATCTCGGCGAACAGGTCCGGGCTCGGCTGGTTGATGTAGCGGTGGATCAGATTGTGCAGCCGCCCGGTCTCGCTTTCGAGCAGCGCCAGGATCCGGTCGGACTCGCGCACCTGGCGCACGTCGTCCCAGGCCGAGCCCAGCACTTGCGAGCCGTTCCAGATCAGCGCCACCAGCACCACCACCACGGCGGAGTTCAGCGCCGCGATCGACAGGATGCGCCAGCGGATCGGCACCGCCCGAAGCGCGCCGACGAGGCGCGCGCGCAGCCGCCCGAGCGGCCCGGGCTGCCTGTCTGCGTGCTCGCTGTGTCCAGCTGCGGGCAACGAGGCTCACTCCACCTTGCGAATGCGTTCGATCAGTGCGGCCGCGGCGGGATCGCGCCCGGCCTTGGCGTAGATCGCCGCCATCGCGTCCTCGAACGGCTTGCGATCGATATCCCTGACGATGGTGACGCCGGCTTCCTCCGCCTTGCGCTGCGACTGCTCCTCGAGGTCGCGCCACTTCTCGCGCATGAAGCGGCTGGAGCGCTGCGCGGCCTCCCGGAAGATGGTCTGGTCGTCCGCCGACAGGCTGCTCCAGGCCTTGAGCGAGATCACCAGCACTTCGGGGCTCATCGTGTGCTCGGTGAGCGCGAGGTAGCCGGCATGTTTGTAATGGTCCGTCGTCACGAAAGATGGCCAGTTGTTCTCGGCGCCGTCGATCAGATGATTGGCAAGCCCGGCGAGCACCTGCCCATAGGGCATCTCGACCGGCTCGGCGCCGAGCGAGCGCATCATCTCGCTCATCAACTCCGATTGCTGCACCCGGATCCGCAGGCCCCGGAGGTCTGCGATGCTTCTGACGGGGCGGGCGCCGTTGTAGATCGAGCGCGCCCCGGAATCGTAGAAGGCGAGCCCGACGAAACCGTAGGGCTCGAAGCTGCCAAGGATCTCGCTGCCGATCGGCCCGTCCAGCACCTTCTGCATGTGCTCGATGGACCGGAACAGGAACGGCATGGCGAGCACGTTCATCGCCGGGACGAAATTGCCGATCAGCGCCACATTGGTCCGGTTGAGGTCGATCGCGCCGGCCCGGGTCTGCTCGATGGTCTCCTTCTCCTCGCCGAGCTGGCGGGAATGAAAAACCTTGATCTCGTGGCGGCCGCCGGTGCGCTCGGCGATCAGCGCGCCCATGTAGCGCAGCGCCTGGACGGTCGGGTAATCCTCGGTCTGGGTGTCGGCGGCGCGAAATTCACGCGCAACGGCGCTCGTCGCGCAAATGGCGAACAAAAGCGCGACGAAAACCACCCCGGTCCGTGAGAGTTCGGCACGGTTCAACACTGGCACACTCAACCCCTCAGTGGTGGAGTCTATGGCGAGACCAAAAGGTTCAATGCAATCTAGCAGATGGTTAAGGGAAGGCCATCCCGCCGCGGCCCGCGGGGTGATTGTGCGGCGCGGCCGGCCCTCATTCCCGGTTGAAACTGGAAATGCCGCGCCGTAAGCAGGACGGGGTCGCCTTTTGCCGCGCGACATGGAAAGAGCCATCGTGATTTCAGCATTGCGCTGTTTGCAGGTCGTTGCCACCGCCGCGGCCTTCACGTTCACCGCGCAGGCCAACGCCGCCACCGACATCGCGTGGTGGCACGCCATGTCGGGCGAGCTCGGCCGGCAACTGGAAAAGCTCGCCGCCGACTTCAACGCCTCGCAGTCCGATTACCGGATCGTGCCTGCTTACAAGGGCAACTATACCGAGACGGTGACGGCGGCGATCTTCGCCTTCCGCTCGCGCAGCCAGCCCGCGATCGTCCAGGTCAACGAGGTCGCCACCGCCACCATGACCGCGGCCAAGGGCGCGATCTATCCGGTGTTCAGCCTGATGCGGGACCAGGGCGAGCCGTTCTCGCTCAACGACTACCTTCCCGCCGTCTCCGGCTACTACACCGATGCGGCCGGCAATCTGTTGTCGTTCCCGTTCAATTCGTCGACGCCGATCCTCTACTACAACAAGACCATGTTCCGTGACGCCGGCCTCGATCCGGAGGCGCCGCCGAAGACATGGCCCGAGCTTGGCGCGATCGCAAAGCGTCTGCGCGACCGCGGCGCTCCTTGCGGCTTCACCACGTCCTGGCCGTCCTGGATCCACATCGAGAATCTCTCCGCCTTCCACAACCTGCCGCTCGCGACCCGCACCAACGGTTTTGCCGGGCTCGATGCCGAGCTGACCATCAACAATCCGGTCGTCGTCAAGCACGTCGCCCAGCTGGCTGAGTGGCAGAAGACCAGGCTGTTCGACTATGGCGGCCGCGGCCAGTCGGCCGAGCCGCGCTTCCAGAACGGCGAATGCGGCATCTTCATCGGCTCCTCGGCGACGCGCGCCGACATCAACGCGAACTCGAAATTCGAGATCGGCTACGGCATGATGCCGTACTGGCCCGAGGTGAAGGACGCGCCGCAGAACTCGATCATCGGCGGCGCCACGCTGTGGGTGCTGCGTGATCGGCCGCGCGCGGAATACAAGGGCGTTGCGCGGTTCTTCGCCTATCTGTCGCAGCCCGGCGTGCAGGCGGCCTGGCACCAGAACACCGGATATCTGCCGATCACCCGCGCCGCCTACGAGCTGACGCGCGCGCAAGGCTTCTACGAGCGCAATCCGGGCTCGGCGATCTCGTTCGAGGAGATCACGCTGCATCCGCCGACGTCGAACTCGAAGGGCATCCGGCTCGGCTCCTTCGTGCTGATCCGCGGCGCGATCGAGGACGAGCTGGAGCAGGCCTTTGCCGGCCAGAAGAGCGCGCAGGGAGCTCTGGATTCCGCCGTCGAGCGCGGCAACAAGCTGCTGCGCCAGTTCGAGCGCGCCAGCCCGGAGCGATAGGCGCTGCTCGGCCCGCTGCGCGCGCACGCGACTCCACATCACGAAATTTGAAGCGATGCACGGATCCGCGGGCGGGCCGCAAATCCACGCTCTCGAAACAATGACGCCCGTGTGAGCCACATCACTTGTGCCGCGGGCGCGCAGCGATAATCTTGAGGTTGTTTCAACTATCATTTTTCCGGAAAAGTTGTGATGGAGATCGCTTATGCCTTGCTCATGTTGCATCATCCCGAACGACGTTCTGACCAGACTTTCCCAGGACAAGAAGCTGTCCGCCGTGCTTCGCAAGCAGATGGTCGACACCGTCCAGGTCAGTCACGAACTGCGCGAATTGCGGACGCAGACGGCGAAATTGACCAGCGTCGTGGCGGCGCGCGCCGCAGGTCTGGTCACGCTGGCCGCGGCGCCGACGGTCACGGTCTACGACTGCAAGCACACGCAGACGCTGCCCGGCACGCCCGTGCCGAAGCCGAAGACGTCCTCGGACGGCTCCGTCAAGCGCACCTTCAACCAGACCACCAAGGTGGCCAGGTTCTACCAGCAGGTCTTCAACCGGAATTCGATCGACGATCACGGCATGACCATGATGTCGTCGGTTCATTTCGGTGAGAAGTACAACAACGCGATGTGGAACGGCTCGCAGATGGTCTATGGCGACGGCGACGGCAGCATCTTCGTCGACTTCACCCGCGGCAACGACGTCATCGGCCACGAACTGACCCATGGCGTGACCCAGCATAGCCTCCAGCTCGCCTATAGCGGCGATGCCGGCGGCCTGAACGAGAGCATCTCCGACTGCTTCGGCTCGATGTTCCGGCAGTGGGAGGCCAAGCACGACGTCAAGAAGGCTGACTGGCTGATCGGGCGCGACATCATGGGGCCGGCGGCCAAGAAGAAGGGGTTCGCCTGCCTGCGCGACATGGCCGATCCCGCCGCCAAGCACTGCCTGGCGCCGCAGCCGACCAAATATTCGCAAGTGACGCCCGGCATGGACCCGCATTACGCGAGCGGGCCGCCGAACCTCGCCTTCTACACCGCCTGCACGACGCTTGGCGGATACAGTTGGGCCAGGATCGGGCAGGTGTGGTATCATTCGCTCACTGGTTTCGGGCCGGCGCCGAACATGACGATGAAGGCATTCGCGGCGCGGACCCGGCAGGGTGCCCACACGTTGTATCCTGGCGATGCCGCAGTCCTCGCCGCCGTCGATACCGGATGGAAGAAGGTCGGGCTCTAAAGCGTGCGATACGGAAGGAAGGAAGCGTGGATCGCTTGAAGATCGAGCGCGTCGGAGGGTTCGCCGGCTTCGGCGGCCCTCACCTCAAGAGCCGCGGTGAAGTGGCATTGTCGGATCTGTCCGCCGCCGATCAGAAGACGGTGGAGCAGCTGTTTGCCGATCCGAAGAAGGTCGCGCCCGCGCATCCAGGTCAGGCCGACGCGTTCAGTTACCGGATCACGCGCGGTGCGCAGACCATCGAAGTCCCCGAGCATGCGGTCCCCTCGACCATCAAGAACAGCGTCAAGGATGTCCTGGAATAACACCGGACGGAGCCGGGCGCTGTGATGGAGGAGTCGCTGCCGCCGGATTCAGTCGGTGCTTGGGGCATGTCCGCGTCGACGAGCCTCGAGGCCTACCGTGCCTTGCGCGCCGACCAGTCCCGATGGCTGCCGATCGCGCTCGACATCGCGCGCAGCCACGGCCTCGACGTCGGCGCGCCGCAGGTGTTTGTAACAGGTACCAATCTCGTGGTCGGCCTCGGTGAGCGCCTGATCCTGAAGATCTTCCCGCCGCTGCTCCACGCGCAATTCGTCTCCGAGCGCGGTTCGCTGACGCAGCTTGCGGGACGTCTTTCCTTGCCAATTCCGCAGGTCGTCGCGGAAGGGATGCGCGACGGCTGGCCCTATCTCGTCATCACGCGTCTTGCCGGCACGCTCGGCTCGGAGGTCTGGCCGTCTCTGCCGGAACAGCAGAAGGAGCGCCTGCTGCGCCAGATCGGCGAGACCATCGCGGCCGTGCAGCGCGCGCCGCTTGGCCCTCTCGCAGCAATAGAGCCGCGCTGGGACGAGTTCATGCGCGCCCAGATGCAGGGGTGCCGCGCCAGGCACCAGCGTCTCGGCCTTGCGCCCAAATTCCTTGGAGGCCTCGACGATCTCCTGCGCGATGCGGCCCGCCTCGTTCCGATGGACGCGCCGCCGGTGCTCCTGACCGGCGAATACATTCCGGAGAACTTTCTGCTCGCCTGCCATGACGGGCAATGGTCGCTCGCCGGCCTGTTCGACTTCGGCGACGTGCGGGCGGGATGGCGCGACTACGACCTGCTCGGCCCCGGCGCCTTCATGGCGGCGGGCCGGCCGGGGAGGGTGCGCAGCCTGCTCGAAGGGTTTGGCTATGCGAAGCTGGACTATGCGCTCAAGCGGCGCCTGATGGCCCTGATGCTGCTGCACCACGCCAGCGATCTCAACAGCCACATCTGCATCGAGGGCTGGCAGGACAAGGCGAAGGATCTCGTCGAGCTGCAGGACCTGATCTGGGCGGAGTGAGTGCTCCGGCCCCACCGCTCTCCGTCATTCCGGGGCGCCGCGAAGCGGCGAGCCCGGAATCCATTTTCCCACGCATTCTGTGGCCCGATGGATTCCGGGCTCGATGCTGCGCATCGCCCCGGAATGACGGCCGGGCCTGGTGGCTTCAGCACGGGCGCCGCGCTATCTGCGCGATGAGTCCTGCCGTCGCCTCCCGAATGGGCTCTCACGCTTTATCGATGAAATTTTGAGCAATTCTCCGTCTTTGTATGCAAGCAGGAAGTGCGCCGCTCTCCGGAAAATCAGGCAAAAATCAAAAAAAATCAAGTGATATCAGTTGATTAGCGCGAGACTAACGTCTCGTTAAGCTCTGGCACGAACCTTGCGAATCCAGTTCCAACCAGAAACTTTTGCGTTGGAGCGATTTCATGAAGCGCCGCGATTTTCTCAAGTCCGTTTCCGGATTGGCCGCAGGCACGGCGCTTCCGGCCATGCCGTCGGTGATCTCCTCGGCCAAGGCCGACGCTCGCTCGGAGACGCTGCTGATCGTCTCGGAGGGCGGCCCCAACAATCTCGACATCCACGGCGTCGGCACCAACGTGCCCGGCTATGAGGTGTCCTGGAATTGCTATGACCGGCTGATCAGCCACGAGATGAAAAGCGGCCCCGGCGGCGTGCCCTATTACGACCGCGACAAGTTCAAGGGCGAGCTCGCCGAGGACATGAAGATCGACGACATGTCGGTCACCTTCAAGCTGAAGAAGAACGCCAAATTCCACGATGGCGCGCCGGTCACCGCCAAGGACGTGAAGTGGTCGCTCGACCGCGCCGTCAGCGTCGGCGGCTTCCCGACCTTCCAGATGAGCGCGGGCTCGCTGACGAAGCCCGAGCAGTTCGTCGTGATCGACGACTACACCGTGCGCGTCGATTTCCTCAAAAAGGACAAGCTGACGATTCCCGATCTCGCGGTGATCGTGCCCTGCATCGTCAACTCCGAGCTGGTGAAGAAGAACGCCAGCGAGAAGGATCCCTGGGGTCTCGAATTCACCAAGCAGCAGACCGCGGGCTCCGGCGCCTACAAGGTGACGAAGTGGACCGCCGGCACCGAAGTGATCATGGAGCGCAACGAGGATTGGGTCGGCGGGCCCTTGCCGAAGATCAAGCGCGTGATCTGGCGCATGGTGCCGCAGGCGGGCAATCGCCGTGCGCTGCTGGAGCGCGGCGACGCCGACATCTCCTACGAGCTGCCGTTCAAGGATTTCCAGGAGATGAAGGCGAGCGGCAAGCTCAACGTGGTGTCGCTGCCGTTCTCCAACGGCATCCAGTATATCGGCATGAACGTCACCAAGCCGCCGTTCGACAACGTCAAGGTGCGGCAGGCGATCGCCTATGCGCTGCCCTACCAGAAGATCATGGACGCGGTGCTGTTCGGGCTCGGCAATCCCATGTTCGGCGCCGCCAAGGACAAGGCCACCGAGGTCGCCTGGCCGCAGCAGCACAAATACAACACCGACATGGAGAAGGCGAAGGCGCTGCTGACGGAGGCCGGCTACGCCAACGGTTTCGAGACTACGATCTCGTTCGACCTCAATTTCGCCGGCGTCAACGAGCCGCTCTGCGTGCTGGTGCAGGAATCGCTCGCCCAGCTCGGCATCAAGACCACCATCAACAAGGTGCCCGGCGCCAACTGGCGCACCGAATTGAACAAGAAGGAGATGCCGCTCTTCACCAACGTGTTCTCGGGTTGGCTCGATTACCCCGAGTACTTCTTCTACTGGTGCTATCACGGCAACAATTCCGTCTTCAACACCATGAGCTACAAGTCGGCGGAGATGGACAAGCTGATCGACGGCGCGCGCGTCGCGGCCGCAAGCGGCGACACCGCGACCTACGACACCGACGTGAAGGGTTTCGTCGATCTCGCCTACAGCGACATCCCACGCATCCCGCTGTACCAGCCCTTCGTCAACGTCGCGATGCAGAAGAACATCAGCGGCTATCAATACTGGTTCCACCGCCGCCTGGACTACCGCGCGATGGCAAAGGGGTGAGGTGTCATGCTGATGGTCGGCGACGCATCGGCATGTGTTGGTCTCTTCCACTGGAGTGAGGTGGGCACTGTCATCTCATTCCCTCCCCCCTTGTGGGGTCCGAGGCGAGCGAAGCTCGCTCCCGAGGGCAGGGAGGGGGGTAGCCACGAACTCCGACCCCTCCCGGAGCCACCCCCCTCCCTAGCCCTCCCCCACAAGGGGGGAGGGAACGCAGCTGAGCAGGTCGTTCGAATTTGCTTCCAATGGCTAGGCAGAAGGAGAGCACTCCCATGCTGACCATGATCGGCAAGCGCCTGATGTTCGCGATACCCTCGCTGATCGGCGTCGTCATCGTCACCTTCCTGCTGACGCGCGCGCTGCCTGGTGATCCCGCCGCGTATTTCGCCGGTCCCGCCGCGACGAAAGAGGCCGTCGAGCAGATCCGGAAGAAGCTCGGCCTCGACCGGCCGCTGATCGAGCAGTTCTTCCGCTACACCAACGATCTCGCCCATGGCGATTTCGGCAACTCGCTCACCACAGGCCAGCCGGTCGCGGCCGAGATCCGCAACCGCCTGCCGGCCTCCGCTGAACTTACGTTGCTCGGCCTCATCGTCTCGATCGTCATCGCCATTCCGCTGGGCGTGCTGGCGGCGACGCGGCCGGGGTCATGGGTCGATCACCTCTGCCGGGTCACGACGACGGCGGGCGTCTCGCTGCCGGTGTTCTTCACCGGCCTCGTGCTGGTCTACGTTTTCTATTTCCGGCTCGGCTGGTCGCCCGCGCCGCTCGGTCGTCTCGATGTGTTCTACAGCGCACCGCCGACGGTGACCGGCTTCTATCTGATCGACACCCTGATCGCGCGCGACCTCGAGGCGTTCCGCTCGGCGCTGAGCCAGCTCATTTTGCCGGCGACGACGCTTGCGATCTTCTCGCTGGCGCCGATCGCGCGCATGACGCGCGCCTCGATGCTCGCCGTGCTCGCCTCAGAGTTCGTCCGCACGGCGCGCGCCAGCGGCCTGTCGCCGGCGACCGTCATCGTCACCTACGCCTTCCGCAACGCAATGCTGCCCGTGATCACGACGCTGAGCATGGTGTTCTCGTTCCTGCTCGGTGCGAACGTGCTGGTGGAAAAAGTGTTCGCCTGGCCCGGCATCGGATCCTATGCGGTGGAAGCGCTGATCTCGTCGGACTTCGCGCCGGTGCAGGGTTTCGTGCTGACCATGGCGGTCATGTACGTGCTGCTCAATCTGGTGATCGACATTCTCTATGGCGTGATCGATCCGCGCGTCAGGTTGGAGGGCTAAACCATGAGCTCCGTTGCGCCTGCTGTCGAACCCGTCGGTCCCGCCCGTACCTCGGGACTGGTCGCGATCCTCGAACAGACCCGCTACGTTCTCGGCGAAAACAAGGTCACGGGTTTTGCTTTCGCGCTGCTGATCGTGATCCTGATCGCGGCGATCTTCGGTCCCTATGTGGTGCCGTATGATCCGCTCGCCTCCGACACCGCCGCGGCGTTGAAAGCGCCATCGGCCGCGCACTGGTTCGGGACCGATCAGCTCGGCCGCGACATCTTCAGCCGCGTCGTCGTGGCGACGCGGCTCGATACGTTCATCGCGGTCGCCTCCGTCGTGCTGGTGTTCCTGATGGGCGGCCTCGCCGGTATCGCAGCGGGCTACTTTGGCGGCTGGACCGACCGCATCGTCGGCCGCATCGCCGACACCATCATGGCGTTTCCGCTATTCGTGCTGGCGATGGGCATCGTCGCGGCGCTCGGCAACACGGTGCAGAACATCATTCTTGCGACCGCGATCGTGAACTTCCCGCTCTATGCCCGCGTCGCGCGTGCCGAGGCCAATGTCCGCCGCAATGCCGGCTTCGTGCAGGCCGCGCGCCTGTCCGGCAACGGTGAATTCCGCATCCTGCTGGTGCACATCCTGCCCAACATCATGCCGATCATGATCGTGCAGATGTCGCTGACCATGGGCTACGCCATCCTCAATGCCGCCGGCCTGTCCTTCATCGGCCTCGGTGTCCGCCCGCCGACTGCCGAATGGGGCATCATGGTCGCGGAAGGCGCGGGCTTCATGGTCTCTGGCGAATGGTGGATCGCACTGTTCCCCGGCCTTGCTTTGATGATCGCCGTGTTCTGCTTCAACCTCCTCGGCGACGGCCTCCGCGACATCGTCGATCCGCAGCGGAGGACGTAGGTGATGGTTCCTTCACCTCCAAATTCCCCGTCGAAATTGTCCAATGAATCCAACGCCCTTCTACTGTGCATGGGGTTGTTTTCGACCTTTTTGAGTGACGGGAGCCATCCATGACCGCCCAGCCGCTCCTCGACGTCCAGGACCTCACGGTCGAATTCACCACCCGCCGCGGCATCGTGAAGGCGGTGCAGCACGTCAACATCTCCGTCGCCAAGGGCGAGACGCTGGCCATCGTCGGCGAGTCCGGCTCCGGCAAGTCGGTGACGTCCTATGCGGTGATGCGCATCCTCGACCGGGCGGGGCGGATCGCCGACGGCTCGGTGATGTTCTCCGGCATCGACGTGAAGGCTGCGACCGAAGACCAGATGCGCGACCTGCGCGGCCGCGAAGTCTCGATGATCTTCCAGAACCCGCGCGCTGCACTGAACCCGATCCGCAAGGTCGGCGACCAGATCGAGGACGTGCTGCGCACCCATGTGCAGCAGGCCCAGGTCGCCGATCACGGTGAGAAGGCGATCGAGGCGCTGGAGCAGGTCAAGATCGCCCGCCCGCGCGAGCGCTACCACGCCTATCCGTTCGAACTGTCCGGCGGCATGTGCCAGCGCGTCGTCATCGCGCTGGCGCTGGCCTGCAACCCGCAGCTCCTCATCGCGGACGAGCCGACCACGGGCCTCGACGTCACCACCCAGAAGGCGGTGATGGATTTGATCGTCGAGCTGACCAGGCGCCGCGCGATGTCGACCATCCTGATCACGCATGATCTGGGTTTGGCCGCCGCCTATTGCGACCGCGTCGTGGTGATGGAGAAGGGCCGCGTGGTCGAGACCGCCGCGGCCGCCGATATCTTCGCCAATCCGCAGCACCCCTACACCAAGAAGCTGATGCGCGCGACGCCGCGGCTCGGCGTGAGCTTGCGGGATCTGTTGCCGGAGGAGGAGGGGGCTTCCTTCGCCTCTCCCCGCGTGCGGGGAGAGGCCGACGCGCAAGGCGCGGCGGGTGAGGGGGACTCTCCGCGAGTCTCGCTCGCTGAAACAGCCCCTCACCCCAACCCTCTCAGCGCGAGCGAAGCTCGTCGCGACCCCGCAAGCGGGGAGAGGGGGAAGAGCGAACAGCCTCTCCTTCTCATCGAAAAGCTCGTGAAAGAGTATCCCCGTCAGGGCGCCACCGCCACGCTCGGCAGACTGTTCGGCCGCAAACCGCCCGTCGAGCCGGACGTGTTCCGCGCCGTCGACGGCATCAGCTTCTCGATCGGCCATGGCGAGAGCGTCGGCCTGGTCGGCGAATCCGGCTGCGGCAAATCGACCACCTCGATGATGGTGATGCGGCTCCTGGACCAGACCTCCGGCCTGATCCAGTTCGACGGCGAGGACATCGGCGGCATCGCGCCGGCCTCGTTTGCCCGGCTGCCTCAGCGCAGCCGCATCCAGATGGTGTTCCAGGACCCGACCGACAGCCTCAATCCGCGCTTCACCGCCGCGCGCGCCATCGCCGACCCGATCATGCAGCTCGGCGACGTCAGGGGCCGCGATGCGCTGCGCGCCCGCTGCGAGGAGCTGGCCACCATGGTCGGCCTGCCGCACAATCTGCTGGACCGCTTCCCGCACCAATTGTCCGGGGGCCAGAAGGCCCGTGTCGGCATCGCCCGGGCGATTGCCCTGCACCCGAAACTCGTCATCCTGGACGAGCCGACGGCGGCGCTCGACGTCTCGGTCCAGGCCGTGGTCCTCAATCTGCTCCAGGACCTCAAGGCGCGGCTAGGTATGAGCTATCTGTTCGTCTCGCATGATTTGAACGTAGTGCGCTTGCTGTGCGATCGTGTCATTGTGATGCGGACGGGTCGAATCGTCGAGGAAGGCTCTTCCGAGAGGGTTTTGAGCGATCCGCAGGACGACTACACCAAGGAGCTGCTGACGGCGATCCCGCATCCGCCGTTGCCGGTACACTGATTGTTTGGGAGCGTGATGGCCGAGCCGCTGGACGATTATATCGACGCCGTATCGAAAGCGCTGGCATTGCCGATCGAGGAGGCCTGGAGGCCGGCGGTTCGCGCCAATCTCGAAGTGTCGCTGCGGCTCGCCCGCCTCGTCGACGAATTCGCGCTGCCGGACGAGACCGAGCCGGCGCCGATCTTCTCCGTCTGACGCCGCCATGACCACCAAGCCAGAGATGAGTGCTGCCGACATCGCGAAAGCGGTGGCAGGCGGCAAGATGTCCGCCCTCGCTGCCACCGAAGCCGCGCTCGCGCGCATCAAGCAGCACGACACCATCCTCAATTCCTTCACCGACGTCACCGCCGAGCGCGCCCTTGCGAAAGCGCGTGCGATCGACGCCGACATTGCCGCCGGCAAGGAGGTCGGCCCGCTCGCCGGCGTGCCCTTCGCGGTGAAGAACCTGTTCGATGTCGCGGGCCTCTCGACCCGTGCCGGCTCGAAGATCAACCGCGACCTCGCACCCGCCAAGCGCGACGCCACCTTGATCGAGCGGCTGGAAGCGGCCGGCGCGGTTCTGGTCGGCGCGCTCAACATGGGCGAGTACGCCTACGACTTCACCGGCGAGAACATTCACGACGGTCCATCGCGCAATCCGCACGATACGACGCGCATGAGCGGCGGCTCCTCCGGCGGCTCCGGCAGCGCCGTCGGCGGCGCGCTGGTGCCGATCGCGCTGGGCTCGGACACCAACGGCTCGATTCGCGTGCCGTCCTCGTTCTGCGGCATTTTTGGCCTGAAGCCGACCTATGGCCGGCTGTCGCGGGCGCGGTCGTTTCCGTTCGTCGCGAGCTTCGATCATCTCGGCCCGTTCGCGCGCTCCGTCACCGATCTCGCGCTTGCCTACGATGCGATGCAGGGGCCGGATGCGGGCGATGCCGCCTGCACCACACGCGGTCTGGAGCCGACGGTGCCGCTGCTCGCCAATCCGGTCTCGGACCTGCGCATCGCGATCGCCGGCGGTTACTTCCAGAAGAACGTGTTTCCCGAGGCGGTCGAAGCCGTCAGCCGCGTCGCCAAGGCGCTCGGCGCGACGCAAATCGTGGATGTGCCCGAAGCCGCGCGTGCCCGCGCGGCGGCTTACGTCATCTCCACCACCGAAGGCGCTTCGCTGCATCTCGATCGCCTGCGCAAGCGTCCGAACGATTTCGATCCCGCCGTGCGCGACCGCCTGATCGCGGGCGCCATGGTGCCCGCGCCGCTGGTGGATCGCGCGCAAAAATTCCGCCGCTGGTATCGCGCGCAGTTTTCCGAAATCTTCAAATCGGTCGACGTGCTGCTGGCGCCGGCGACGCCGTGCACTGCGCCAAAGCTCGGGCAGGTGAATTTCAATCTCGACGGCGTCGAACTGCCGGTGCGCGCCAATATCGGCATCCACACCCAGCCGATCTCCTTCATCGGCCTGCCCGTGGTCGCGGTGCCGGTGCCGCTCGAGCCGCTGCCGATCGGCGTGCAGATCATCGCCGCGCCCTGGCGCGAGGATATCGCGTTGCGCGTCGCGCATACGTTGGAACGGATGGGCGTTGTTGCAGCGCCAGCCCCGAGAGGATTCTGAGATGGAGATCGATCTCCCAGAGGTGATCGCGGAAGTCAAAGCCGCATTCGATCGTTATGAGCAGGCCCTGGTCACCAACGACGTAACCGTGCTCGGCGAGCTGTTCCGCAACGATCCCCGCACGCTGCGCTACGGCATCGGCGAGAACCTCTATGGCTATGAGGCGATCTCCGGCTTCCGCGCCGGCCGCTCGCCGGTCGGCCTCAACCGTCGCACCGCGAAAACCGTCATCAGCAGCTATGGCCGCGACACGGCCGTCGCCTCCACCCTGTTCTATCGCGACACGGCGCCCGGCAAGGTCGGCCGGCAGATGCAGACCTGGATTCGCTTCCCGGAGGGCTGGCGCGTCGTCGCCGCCCATGTCAGCATCATCGACGAGTCGAAAGAGACCTGATCGAATGACGCTTGACGACCTTCCGCAGGGAACTCTGCCGGCCGAGCCGGTGGTGCCCCGCGTCGACCGGGCCCTGCCGTCGGTGCAGAAGGTCACGCGCGCCGAGGAGCTGCGCCTTCAGCTCGCCGACGAGATCGTGCGCGGAGCCCTGGCTCCCGGCTCGCCGCTGGACGAGACCGACATCGCGCGGCGTTTCAACGTCTCGCGCACGCCGGTGCGCGAGGCCCTGCGCCAGCTGGTGGCGAGCGGCCTCGTCGAGGCCCGGCCGCATCGCGGCGCGGTGGTGGCGCAGCCGTCGATCGAACGGCTGAAGAGCATGTTCGAGGCGATGGCGGAGCTGGAGGCGCTGTGCGCCGGCCTTGCAGCCGAGCGCATGTCCGCCGCCGAACGCCACGGTCTGGAGGCCATCCACGAAGAGCTGCGTGTCCTCAGCTACACCGGCAATCCCGATCGCTTCCACGAGGTCAACGAGCGCTTCCACAACGCGATCTATGCCGGCTCGCAGAACGGTTACATCGCCGAGATCACGCTGGCGACCCGCGTCCGCGTGCAGCCGTTCCGCCGTGCCCAGTTCCGCAACCTCGGCCGTCTCGCCAAATCGCAAGCCGAGCACGACCGCGTCGTCGTCGCCATCATGCGCGGCGACAAGCAGGGCGCCGCCGCCGCCATGCGCGCCCACATCGAGTTGGTGCGCGGGGAGTATGAAATCTACGCGGTGTCGGTGTAGGCGACGCGCACTCCGTGCCGTAGGGTGGGCAAAGGCGCAAAGCGCCGTGCCCACCACCCATCCTGGCTGGTGGTAATGGTGGGCACGCTTCGCTTTGCCCACCCTACGAGAGCTACGCCGTAGCCGCCTCCGCCATGTACGCGCGCCAACCGCCGTAGCTTGTGATGTCTCGCGCTTCGCCGAGCACTTCCGGCTCGACGAGAAAGCCCTTCACGCTGCGGCCGTCGGCGAGCCTGATGGTGCCGATCGCCATCGGCGCCGGAATCGCGTTGACGAACTTGCCGAACGCAGCCGCAGAAAGCGACCAGATCTCCAGCTCGATGGCCGCGCCTTTGCCGGCTGCGACGCGCAGCATGCCCGGCTTCGGTGGCGTCGTCGGAAGCGCATAGAGCTTGTAGTCCGGTGCGGTTTTGGTCGCCTCGATCAGCTTTCCGTTCAGCGCCTTCAACTCGCCGTTCAGCGCCATGCCGGACAGATGCGCGCCGACGACGGCGATCGGAATCTCGTCGATGCCGCCTGCGGCAAGCGGCGAGAGCGCGGGTTGCGCGACGCCCTTCGCGCCGACGCTCAGCCTGGTATCCGCATGGAACACGCGGCCGATGCTCGCAAGCAGCGCATCGCGGCCGGCCGGCGCCAGCAGCGTGATCCCGAACGGGATGCCGTCGGCGCGCATCGATGCCGGCACGGCGAGGCCGCAGAGGTCGAGCAGGTTGACGAAATTGGTGTAGGTGCCGAGCCGGCTGTTGAGCTCGATCGGGTTGGCCAGCACCTGCGCGGTCGTATACGCGGTCGGCGCCGTCGGCAGCACCAGCGCGTCGATATTGGCAAAGGTGCGCTCGGCGATCTTGCGCAGACCCTGCAGGCGATAGAGCGCGGAGAAGGTGTCCGCCGCCGTCAGCCGCGCACCGGCCGCGGTGATCTCGCGCGTCACCGGATGGATCATTTCGGGCGCGGACGCCAGCAGGTTCTTGATCACGAGATAGCGCTCGGCGACCCAGGGCCCTTCGTAGAGCAGTCGCGCCGTCTCGTAGAACGGCTCGAGGTCGAATTCGACCAGCGTCGCGCCGAGCGCAGTCCAGCGCTTCAGCGCATCGCCGTAAGCCGCTTCCGCCTTCTTGTCGCCGAAGAAGATCAGCTGCCCGTTGCGCGGCACGCCGAGGCGCAGGTTTGCGGGAAACGGCGTCAGCGCGCCGAGCGGCCGGTCGCGCGAGAATGGATCGGCCTGGTCAGGTCCCGCCATCACGGAGAGTGCGAGTGCAGCATCGTCCACCGTCAAGGCGAATACCGAGATGCAGTCGAGCGTGCGGCAGGCAGGCACGAGTCCCGCGGTCGAGATCATGCCGAGGCTTGGCTTCAGCCCGACGATGTTGTTGAGCATGGCCGGCACGCGGCCGCTGCCGGCGGTGTCGGTGCCGAGCGTCAGCGGCACCAGCCCGGCGCCGAGGGCGGTCGCCGAGCCCGAGCTGGAGCCACCGGGAATCAGATCCTCGCGAATCGAATTTTTGGGAATGCCGTAGGGCGAGCGTACGCCGACGAGGCCGGTTGCGAACTGGTCGAGATTGGTCTTGCCGATGATGATGGCGCCGGCTGCGCGCAGGCGCTCCACCGCGGTCGAGTCATGGGTCGGTGTGTAGGAGAAGGCGGGGCAGGCCGCCGTGGTCGGAAAGCCCAGCGCGTCGATGTTGTCCTTCACCGCGACCGGGACGCCATAGAGCGGCATGCTGGCGGCATCCGCGCGCGCGGCAAGCTTTTCAGCTTCCGCGATCGCGTCCTTCTCGTCGCGCAGGCTGATGAAGACGGCGGGATCGTTGTGGTCGCGGATGCGTTGATAGGTGCGCGCGATGGTCTGTGCCGGCGTGAGCGTGCCCGCGCGATGCGCGGCCACAATCGCGGCGATCGTTTCAGGCTGTTCAGCCCCCATTTTCAGCCCTCATGGCGACAAAACTCCGGCAACATGTCCTCACCCGGATTGAAGCAAGCGATGTGCCATTGTGTACAGAATCGTACAGAATCCGGGCAGCGCGGCTGCTCCGGATATTATCGGGAGATCAGTAGGTTGGGGGATATTTCGGCGGCCAGGCGGGGCATCGCGCCAACGCCTTGTTCCGGGCATTTGCGCAAATTTTGGGCAGTCTGGATCAGGTGAAGCCAGCGAGGATCTGGAGCAGCCGCTCCCGGTTCTCCTTGCCGATCTTCGCCTCGACATGGCGCTCGTGCTCGTCGGCGAGCCGCTTGAACTTCGCCAGCGCCGTCTCGCCCTGGGCGGTGAGGTGCAGGGCGTGGGAGCGCCGGTCCGCCTTCGACTTGACCCGTTTCACCAGCTTGCGGTGTTCGAGGCTGTCGAGCAGATGCACAAGCCGGGCGCGCTCGATGCCGAGGCGCTTGGCCACCGCCATCTGCGACAGGCCCGGATTGGCGCCGATTACCGTCAGCACCGAATATTGCGTCGGCCGGATGTCGACCCCGCCCAGCGTCTTGATGAAGTCCTGAAAGATCCAGATCTGGAAACGCCGCACCGCGTAGCCGGCGTGTCCGACCAGCGCGTCGAGCCCGATCTCGTCCGCGTCGTTCCGCCGCGCCGCGCCGTTGCCGGCGCGTTTGCGTGGGGAAGTTTGGGCTACGGTGGCTGTCACGTCGCGTCTCCTGCCATGCATCCCTTGTAGCGCCTCGGACGGCCGTACGGAAGATTGTTGTTGACGACAACAATTGGCGTGCCCAACATTATGGCCAAGGCAGAATGGCCAAGGCAGCCCGGAACGAGGCTGCGGCCGATCCGGACAGCCGGGCGGAGGAGGAAACACATGACAGCCGCCTTACGCGGTGACGCGTCGAGTCTGTTCGCAGCACCCAAGACGATCGCCGAGCATCGCACCGACGGCAGCATCGTGCTGCGCTCGCCGGAGCCGTTGCGCGACAGCGCGCGCTGCATCGGGGACTGGCTGGAGCAATGGGCGCGGCAGACGCCCGATGCGATCTTCCTCGCCGAGCGCGGCAATGCCGAAGCGCCATGGACCACCGTCACCTACGCGCACGCCTTGCGCCAGGTGCGTGGTGCGGCGTCGTGGATCCTGGCGCAAGGCCTCAGCGCCGAACGCCCGCTCGTGATCCTCTCCGATAACAGCATCGACCATGCGCTGCTTGCGCTTGCCGCGCAGCATGTCGGCGTGCCCTCCGCCGCGATCTCACCGGCCTATTCGCTGATGTCCAGGGATTTCGACAAGCTCAAGAGCATGATCGCGCTGCTCGAGCCGGGCGCGATCTACGTCTCCGCGACGAAGCCGTTTGCGGCGGCGCTGGCCGCGATCGGGCCGCTGCACAAGGCGCAGATCATCAGCGGCAACGGCGCTGACGCCGACGCACTCGCCTTCAGCGCCGTTGCGGCAACGCCCGAAATTGCCGACGTCGCAAAAGCCTTTGCCGCGGTGACGCCGGACACGATCGCAAAATTCCTGTTCACGTCAGGCTCGACCGGCACGCCGAAAGCCGTCATCAACACCCAGCGCATGCTGACCTCGAGCCAGCAGGCCAAGGCGCAGACCTGGACCTTCCTCGAACAGGCTGGCAGCGATCTCGTCATTCTCGACTGGCTGCCCTGGAGCCACACCTTCGGCGCCAACCACAATTTCAACCTGGTGCTGCGCAACGGCGGCTCGCTCTATATCGACGGCGGCAAGCCTGCGCCCGGTCTCTTTGCGACGTCGCTCGCGAACCTGAAAAGCGTGATGCCGACGGTCTATTTCAACGTGCCGCGCGGCTTCGACATGCTGATCGCGGCATTGCGCGGTGACGAAGCGTTGCGCCGCCGCTTCTTCAGCGAGGTGAAGTTCGCCTTCTACGCGGGCGCAGCGCTGCCGCAGAACCTGTGGGACGCGCTCGAACAATTGTCCGTCGAAACCGTCGGCCGCCCGCTGCCGATGGTCTCGGCCTGGGGCTCGACGGAAACCTCGCCGCTGGCGACCGACTGCCATTTCCTCGCCGAGCGATCCGGCAATATCGGCGTGCCGATACCCGGCACCGAGCTCAAGCTCGTCACCTCCGGCGACAAGCTGGAGGTGCGCGTGCGCGGCCCCAACGTCACGCCGGGTTACTGGAAGGCGCCCGAGCTGACCAGGCAGGCGTTTGACGACGAGGGCTTTTATCTCATCGGGGATGCGGTGAAGCTTGCTGATAGCGCGCGGCCGGAGCGCGGCCTGTTCTTCGACGGGCGTGTCGCGGAGGACTTCAAGCTCAATTCCGGCACCTGGGTCAGCGTCGGCACGCTGCGGCTCGCCGGCATCGCCGCGCTGGCGCCGCTCGCGCAGGACATCGTCGTCGCCGGTCATGGCGGCGACGAGGTGCGCTTCCTGGTGTTCCCGAACATCCCGGCGTGCCGTGGGCATCCGGTTTGCCGGAGACGGCCGATGTGAATGATGTGCTGGCACATGACAAGGTCAGGGGTGCGATCGCTCAGGGGCTTGCGAAGCTGAAGCAGCAGGGCGCCAATTCCTCCGGCCACGCCACGCGCGCGCTGCTGCTCGCCGAACCGCCATCGGTCGACGGCGGCGAGATCACCGACAAGGGCTACATCAACCAGCGCGCGGTGCTGACGCGACGCGCGGAGGCGGTGGCGCGGCTGAATGACGATGCGGCGGGGGAATGGATTGGGTGCGTCGGGTGAATTGACCCCGGAGGCGGCGCCTCATCGAGACGATGACGCAACCGCGTAATAGCGCAGTCCAGGTCGTCTCGCTGTCATTCCGGGGCGCGCCTCTTGGCGCGAACCCGGAATCCATCTCACCGCAGGGGCTGTTGCACGATGGATTCCAGGTTCGCGCTACGCGCGCCCCGGAATGACGAGCTGAGTGTGAGACAGACTGCCCATAGGCCAGCCAACCTGCCGCAATATCCTGCCAGATTCTTTTGTTGCCTAAGCAACTAATTTGTGCGAACCGTTCCGGACAAGGATGACGGTGGACGAACCGCCGCGCCTGATCTCGGAGGAAACGATGCTCGGCAGGAATGGTGCCGCGGGCAAATGCCGGCGCATGCCTGAAAGCGGCGATGCGGCGCGCTTCACGCGCGGTGCGTCAGGCGGTGCTGCTGCCCGTCACCGCGCCGAGATTCTCGTGCAGCCGGCGGAGCAGATCGATCAGCACCTCGCGCTCGTCCTTGCTCAGGCAGGACAGCAGGCGCCGTTCGCGCTCGAACGCTGCGACGATCACCTTGTCATGGGTGGCGCGTCCTCTCGCCGTCAGCGCGATCGAATGGGTGCGACCGTCATTCGGGTCGGTGCGGATCGACACCAGCCCGCGCTTCTCGAGGCCGGCAAGCGTCCGGCTCACCGGCCCCTTGTCGAAGCCGATGACGTGGCAGATGCGCGAGGCGGGAATGCCGGGCTCGATCGCCAGCAGCGACATGATCCGCCATTCCGTGACGTTGACGCCGAACTCGCGCTGGTAGAACGCGGTCGCGCTGTTCGAGAGCTTGTTGGCGATGAAGGTGATGAAGGCCGGGACGTAACGATCGAGATCAAGCGTCGGGCCGGTCTCGGCGGGCGCGGGCTTTTGGCGGGCTCTGGTCGAAGACGGCGGCATATCGGGCTTCTGACTCGCGTGGTGCCCGAAGACCTAAGGGCAAGCGCGGCCCTTTCACAAGATCAAAATGAGGGAGGACTTCCATGAGCGTACCCGGCTCCGCCGCATCAGGCGTCCCGCATCTCGACGTCGATCCCTTCGACATGAATTTTTTTGCCGACCCCTATCCCACGCACGAGCTGCTGCGGGAGGCGGGGCCGGTGGTCTATCTCGACAAGTGGAACGTCTATGGCGTGGCGCGCTATGCCGAGGTCCACGCCGTGCTGAACGATCCCGCGACGTTCTGCTCCAGCCGCGGCGTCGGCCTCTCCGATTTCAAGAAGGAGACGCCGTGGCGGCCGCCGAGCCTGATCCTCGAGGCCGATCCGCCCGCGCACACCCGGACCCGCGCCGTGCTGTCAAAGGTGCTGTCGCCGACGGTGATGAAGCAGGTGCGCGACCGCTTTGCCGCGGCGGCCGAGGGGCGGGTGGACGCGTTGATCGAAAAGCGCAGCTTCGATGCGATCGCCGACCTCGCCGAGGCCTATCCGCTCTCGATCTTCCCGGATGCGCTCGGGCTGAAATCCGAGGGGCGCGAGCATCTGATTCCCTACGCGAGCGTCGTGTTCAACGCGTTCGGGCCGCCCAACCAGTTGCGCCAGGAGGCGATCGCGCGCTCGACGCCTCATCAGGCCTATGTCGCCGAGCAATGCCAGCGCGAGAACCTCGCGCCCGGCGGCTTCGGCGCCTGCATTCATGCCCAGGTCGATGAGGGCGCCATCACGGCCAGCGAAGCGCCGCTGCTGGTGCGCTCGCTGCTCTCGGCCGGCCTCGACACCACCGTCAACGGCATCGGAGCGGCCGTCTATTGCCTCGCGCGCTTTCCGGAGCAATGGCAGCGCCTGCGCGGCGATCTCTCGCTCGCGCGCAGCGCCTTCGAGGAAGCGGTTCGTTTCGAAAGCCCGGTGCAGACCTTCTTCCGCACCACCACACGTGAGGTCGAACTGTCGGGCGCGACGATCGGCGAAGGTGAGAAGGTGCTGATGTTTCTCGCCGCCGCCAATCGCGATCCGCGCCGCTGGGACAAGCCCGACAGCTATGACGTCACCCGCCGCTCGTCCGGCCATGTCGGATTCGGCTCCGGCATCCACATGTGCGTCGGCCAGCTCGTCGCGCGCCTCGAAGGCGAAGTGATGCTGACGGCGCTGGCGCGGCGCATCGCGAAGATCGAGATCACGGGCGAGCCGAAACGCCGCTTCAACAACACGCTACGCGGGCTCGACAGCCTGCCTGTGACCATCACCCCGGCCTGACGAGGAGCCTCGATGCCCGCGATTACTTTCATCCATGCCGACGGCAAGTCCGACCGTGTCGAGACCTCGGGCGGCGAGAGCGCCATGCAGGCCGCGACCCGCCATGGCCTCGACGGTATCCTGGCCGAGTGCGGCGGCAATGCCATGTGCGCGACCTGCCACGTCTATGTCGATGAAGCCTGGCTCGCGCGCCTGCCCGCGATGGCAGATGACGAAGACGCGCTGCTCGACGGCACCGCCACCGAGCGACTGCCGAACAGCCGGCTGTCCTGCCAGATCATGATCACGCCCGCGCTCGACGGGCTCGTGCTGAGACTGCCGGAACGACAGGTCTGAATTCCAAACGTGCCGGCGACGACCGGCGCGACACACATAAGGGGAGGGAACGATGAAACACCTGAAATGGACGCTCGCGCTGGCCGCAAGCCTCGTGAGCGGCGCAGCAAGCGGCGAAATCTCCGACAACGTCGTGCGCATCGGCGTGCTCAACGACATCTCCGGCATCTTCCAGGACACCAACGGCATGGGCTCGGTCGAAGCCGCGCGCATGGCGGCCGAGGATTTCAACGGCGGGGGTAAGAACATCAAGGTCGAGATCGTCTATGCCGACCACCAGAACAAGGCCGATGTCGGCAATGCGATTGCGCGCAAATGGCTCGATGTCGAGGGCGTCGATGCCATCGTCGACGTGCCGAATTCTGCGGTCGGCCTCTCCATCAACACGCTGCTGCGCGACAGCCGCATGACTTTCCTGGCGTCGTCCACGGCGAGCTCGGATCTCACCGGCAAGGCCTGCTCGCCCAACACCATCCAGTGGGTCAACGACACCTGGGCGACCGGCAACACCACGGCGGCCGCGATGGTGTCGCGCGGCGGCAAGGACTGGTACTTCCTCACGGTCGATTTCGCGCTCGGCAAGGGTATCGAGGCCGAAGCGCAGAAATATATCGAGGCGCATGGCGGCAAAGTGATCGGCTCCTCCAAGCACCCGCTCGGCACGTCTGACTTTGCCTCCTTCCTGTTGCAGGCGCAGAGCTCGAAGGCGCAGGTGATTGGCCTTGCCAATGCCGGCGGCGACACCATCAATGTGGTGAAGCAGGCCGCCGAGTTCGGCATTCAGCAAAGCGGGCAGAAGCTCGTCGCCTTCCTGCTCTTCATCAACGACGTCCACGGCATGGGCATCAAGGTCGCGCAGGGGCTCCAGCTCATGGAAGCCTTCTACTGGGACATGAACGACGACACCCGCGCGTTTGCCAAGCGCTTCGGTGCGCGGCCGGGGATGAACGGCAAGATGCCGAGCGGCAACCAGGCCGGCGTCTATGCCTCCACGCTCGCTTATCTCAACGCGGTTGCCGCCACCGGCAGCGACAATGCGAAGGACGCCGTGCCCGAGATGAAGAAGTTCAGGGGCAAGGACAAACTATTCGGCGACACCGCCATCCGTCAGGACGGCCGCGTCGTGCATCCCATGTATCTGTTCGAGGTGAAGAGGCCGGAGGAGTCAAAATACCCTTACGACTATTACAAGCTGGTCTCGACGATTCCGGCGGAGCAGGCGTTCCGCCCGCTGGCGGAGGGCGGGTGCGAGCTGGTGAAGTAATTGCTCTTTGCCTCTCCCCCGCTTGCGGGGAGAGGCCGGATTGCATCGAAGATGCAAGCCGGGTGAGGGGGTGCTTCCGCGAGTCAGATGTCCGCGGGAGCGACGATCTTTCAACGCGTCATTGCGAGCGCAGCGAAGCAACCCAGAATTCCTCCGCGGGAAGACCCTGGATTGCTTCGCGGCGCTCGCAATGACGGTGGGGGAGCATCGAAGGATTCGACTCCTACTGTCCCCGCGGAGACTCCCCCTCACCCCGACCCTCTCCCCGCAAGCGGGGAGAGGGAGAAGCCGTCACCCCACCACCTTGCTCGATCCCTGCGTAATCAGCCTCGCCGCGCGCTGATCTCGCGCGTAGATCCAGAGCCAGCTCAGGGCGACGCTGAGGCGGTGGCGGAGGCCGATCAGGAAGTAGATGTGGGCGATGCCCCAGATCCACCACGCGATGGTGCCGCGCAGCTTGATGCGGCCGAAATCGATCACCGCGAGGCGCTTGCCGATCTGCGCAAGGCTGCCAGAGTGCTTGTAGCGGAACGCTCCCTTCGTCTCTCCGCGCAGGCGCGCCTTGACGGTCTCGGCGACGTGCCGCCCCTGCTGTTTGGCGGCGGGCGCGATTCCGGGCACCGGCTTGCCCTCCCAGGCACTGATCGTCACGGTGTCGCCGATGGCAAAGATCTCGGGATGGCCGGGGATCGTCAGGTCGGCCTCGACCTGCACACGGCCGGCGCGATCGGCCGGCACGCCCAGCCATTCGGCGGCGGGCGAGGCGCGCACGCCCGCGGCCCAGATCTTGGTCTTCGCGTCCAGGCGCGTGCCGCCATAGACCACGCCGTCGCGGTCGATCTCGGTGACGGGCTGGCCGAGCACGACCTCGACGCCGATCTTCTCCAGCGACGCCTGTGCATAGGCCGAGAGCTCGTCGGCGAAGCCTGCGAGCACGCGCGGCCCCGCCTCGATCAGCACCACGCGCGCCTTGGTCGTATCGATGTTGCGGAAATCTTCCGGCAGGGTGTGATGCGCCATTTCGGCGATGGTGCCGGCGAGCTCGACGCCGGTGGGGCCGGCGCCGACGATGACGAAGGTCAGCCGCGCCGCGCGCTTGGCCGGATCGGTCTCGCGCTCGGCGCGCTCGAACGCCACCAGGATATGCCGGCGCAGCGTGGTCGCGTCCTCCAGCGTCTTCAGGCCGGGCGCGAACTGCTCCCATTCGTCATGGCCGAAATAGGCGTGACGCGCACCGGTGGCGAGCACCAGCGTGTCGTAGGGCACCTCGCTGCCGTCGTCGATCAGCACGCAGCGCCTGTTAGCATCGACGCCGCTGACCGTCGCGAACAGCGTCGTCACCTCGCGCCGGTCGCGCATGAGATGGCGGACCGGCCAGGCGATCTCGCTGGTCGCAAGCGATGCGGTCGCGACCTGGTAGAGCAGCGGCTGGAACAGATGATGGTTGCGGCGGTCGATCAGCGTGATGTCGACCGGGGCGCCCGCCAGCCGGTAGGTCGCCTCCAGCCCGCCGAAGCCGGCGCCGACGATGACGACACGATGGGGTGTGGTGGTCATGATGCGCCCTCGACTCTTGCTGCTTCTCCGCTTCATTTAAGTGCGGAAAGTGACCCGCGGTCCAATAGCCGTCATCAATCGCGGAATAGGCTGGGCGCATCGTCATGCCGCGAAAAAGCGCCGCAGCCTCCACCGAAGTGAGTAGAATTATATTTCTTGCCATCGCCGATGGGGGCGAAATATGGTGCAGGGACGGGCGCTGAACCATTGGCGGCTCGACAGATTTTGCGTTCAATAGAGACAGGCCCGGGGCGGCGATCACCCCGTTTCCGGGATCAATAATAAGGAGGGGAGTGGTTATGAGGACGGCATTCTGGCTGGCGGGCGCAGCGGCGCTGGTGCTGGCAAATCCGGCATTCGCCGGCGACACCATCAAGATCGGTTTCGTCTCGACCTTCAGCGGCCCGACCGCCGTGATCGGCAACGACATGCGCAACTCGTTCGAGCTGGCGCTGGATCATCTCGGCCGCAAGATGGACGGCAAGCCGGTCGAGGTGATCTACGAGGACGACGGCCAGAAGCCCGACGTCGGCAAGCAGAAAACCGAGAAGCTGGTGCAGTCCGACAAGGTCGATTTCATCGTCGGCTATATCTGGTCGAACGTGCTGCTGGCGTCCTTGAAGACCGCGGTGGACTCGCAGACTTTCCTGATCTCGGCCAATGCCGGCCCGTCGCAGCTCGCCGGCGAGCTCTGCTCACCTTACGTGTTCTCGACCTCCTGGCAGAACGACCAGACGCCGCAGGCCATGGGCCTCTACATGAACCAGAAGGGCGTCAAGAGCGTCTTCCTGATCGGGCCGAACTACGCGGCCGGCAAGGACATGCTCGCGGGCCTCAAGAACACCTTCAAGGGTGAGATCAAGGGCGAGGAATACACGGTCTGGCCGAGCCAGCTCGACTTCTCCGCCGAGCTCTCCAAGGCCCGCGCTTCCGGCGCCGAGTCGATCTTCGTGTTCTACCCCGGTGCCGCCGGCGTGCAGTTCCTCAATCAATATACCCAGGCCGGCCTGAAGAGCACGATGCCGCTCTACACCGCCTTTACCGTCGACGAGCTGTCGTTGCCGCTCCAGAAGGAGAACGCGCTCGGGGTTCCCGGCGCGCAGCAGTGGGTGAACGACCTGCCCAACGAGCAGAACAAGCGCTTCGTTGCCGACTACCGCAAGAAGTACCCCAATCTGCGTCCGACCTATTACGGCGCCCAGACCTACGACGCCGCCCAGCTCATCAATAGCGCGGTGGTCGCGGTGAAGGGCGACACCAGCAAGAAGGACGCGATGAAGGCCGAGATGGAGAAGGCCAACTTCAAGTCGCTGCGCGGTGCGTTCAAGTACGGCAACAACCACATCCCGGTGCAGAGCTTCTATCTCCAGGACGTGGTCAAGGACGCCGATGGCCAGCTCGCGCTGAAGACGGTCGCCACCATCGTCGAGAACGACCAGGATCGCTTCCATCAGAAGTGCGCGATGAAGTGAGCTGGTTGGGCGAGCTCTCTCCTCTCCCTCTCCCCGTTCTTACGGGGAGAGGGGCGGAGTGAGGGGCTGTCTCCGCGAGGACGGAGCGAGTCGAATTCCTCGAAATTCCCCACATCGTCATTGCGAGCGCAGCCAGAGCCTTTCCGCGGAGGGATTCTGGATTGCTTCGCTGCGCTGGCAACGACGTATTGAGAGAGTGGTGCTCCCGATTGTCATGTCTCTCGCGGAGACTCCCCCTCACCCGGAATCCGCGCTACGCGCGAATTCCGGCCTCTCCCCGCGAGCGGGGAGAGGTGAAGAGCTACACCCGCGGCATGCTCGCGGGCCGCACTTCGCGTGATTGCGCCGCGAGCCTGATCCCGGCATTGGCCGCGCCGAAGCCCTGATAATTCCTTCGTTCGACGATCTCAAAGAAGAAGCGCTCGTCGAAGATGTGGGTGTAGACCTGGAAGAACTCGCCGTCGCCCTCGCGGTCATAGAGGATGTGGTTGGCGCGCAGCTGCGCCATCAGGTCGGGCGCGAGGTCGTATTTGGCTTCGATGTCGTCGTAGTAGTTGTCGGGAATATCCAGAAAGCCCGCGCCGCGGGCGCGCATCGCTGCGACCGCTGCAAAGATGTCTCGGCACGCAAACGCGACGTGCTGCACGCCTGAGCCGAAGAACTCCGAGATGAAGCGGGCCGGCAGGGTGCGGTTGGCGGAGGAGCCGTTGAGAACGAAACGCAGGCTCTGGTCGCCGTTGATGACGGCCTGGCTCTGCACGAGGCCCCTGGGATCGGCGATCTCCATCTGCGGCAGGCGCTTGAGGTCGAGGATGCCGGTGTAGAACAGCAGCCAGGACAGCATCTCGTCATAGGGCATCGACTGCGCGATATGGTCGACGGCGAGCAGCGCGTCCGCGCTCGCCTCGCTCGCAACCGGTTCGAAATCGGTGTCCCAGTTCTTGCCGGCCTGGTCGAGGAAATAAAGCAGGCTGCCGCCGACGCCGTGGATCGCGGGAATCTCCAGCTCGCCCGGCCCGACCGGCTGATAGAAGGTGCGCGCCTTCAATGCTTCGGCGCGCTGCATGGCAAGGCCCGCATTGTCGACGTCGAGCGCGATGGCGCAGACGCCGGGGCCGTGCGTGACGTAGTGCGAATGCGCAAAGCCGTCGGTCTCGCAATTGATGACGAGCTCGACCTTGCCCTGCGACCAGCGCTCCACCGCCTTGCTGCGATGCTCGCCGGTCTTGCGGAATCCGAGCTGCGACAACAGGCGGGCGAGTTCGCCGGCCTTGGTCTCGTTGACGGCAAACTCGATGAAGCCGGTGCCGTGACTTTTGGCCTTCGGCGCCAGTGGTTCGCTGACGAGCTTCGGCCAATCCGGTGCAAGCTGGTCCTCCAGCAGAATCAGCGAGCGCAGGCCGTCGATGGCGGTCTGGGCCGCCGAGCCGGCGCGGAACTGGTCGTTGAAAATCTCCAGCGACAGCGGTCCGGCATAGCCGGTCGCCGCGACCGCCGCCATGAATTCGCCGACCGGCAGATCGCCCTGGCCGGGGAACGAGCGGAAGTGCCGGCTCCAGGACAAGATGTCGAGCTCGAGCTTTGGTGCGTCGGCGAGCTGCACCAGAAAGATCTTGTCGCCGGGGATCGAGGCCATCGCGCGGACCGGAAAGCCCGGGGCGAGTGCATGAAAACTGTCGAGGATGACGCCGATCGCGGGATGATCGGCGCGCCGCACGATCTCCCAGGCATCGCGGTAGTCGTTGACGTGCCGTCCCCAGGCCAACGCCTCGTAGCCGACGCGCAAGCCCCGCTTGGCCGCGCGATCGCCGAGCTCGCGAAAATCGTCCGCGGCGCGGTCGATGCCGCCGAGCGAGCTGGGGGAGACGTTGGAGCAGATCAGCAGCAGGTCGGTGCCGAGCTCCTGCATCAAGTCGAACTTGCGCTCGGCGCGGGCAAAGTTGCGCGCGCGCTGCGGCTCCGGCATGCCCTCGAAATCGCGGAACGGCTGGAACGCGCAGATCTTGAGGTTGAGATCGCGGCAGAGCTTCGCGATGTCGCGCGGGCCTGCGCCGAACGACAGCAGGTCGTTCTCGAAGATCTCGACCTCGTCGAAGCCGGCGGCTGCGATGGCGCGCAGCTTTTCATCCAGCGCCCCTGAGAGAGAGACGGTCGCGATCGAGCGCTTGTTCATGCTGCTGTCTCCTCCATGGCTCCCCCGAGGAAGAGCTGGCCGATGCGGGGATCGTTCAGGATGCGCTTCGCGCCGTCGACCATGCGGGTCTGGCCGAGCTCGAGCACGATGCCGATATCGGAGATCTCCAGCGCCGAGCGCGCGTTCTGCTCGATCATCAGGATAGTGACGCCGCGGTCGCGCAGGCTCTTGAGGATGTCGAAGGTCTGCTGCACCATCAGCGGCGACAGGCCGATCGAGGGCTCGTCGATCAGCACGAGCTTCGGCTCGAGTAGCAGCGAGCGGGCGATCTCGAGCTGCTTCTGCTCGCCGCCCGAGAGCGTCGATGCCTGCTGTGCCGACTTGCGACGGAGCGCCGGAAACAGGTCAAGTGCCGCCTCGATCCGCTTGGGCAGGTCGAGACCCTTTCCGGCGGCGACGCCGCCGAGCTCGACATTGTGGCGCACCGACAGCTCGGGGAAGATGTTGCGGCCCTGCGGAACGTAGCAGATACCGGCATTGAGCAGCGCGCGCTGGCTTAAGTTCGTGACGTCGCGACCGGCAAAACTGACCTTGCCCTCGCGCAGCTTGAGCAGGCCGAAGATCGCCTTGAACACGGTCGACTTACCGGCGCCGTTGGGGCCGATGATGGTGGTGATGGTGGCCTGCGGAACGGAAAACGTCGTGCCGTTCAGGATCGTCATCTTGCCGTAGCCGCCGACGAGATTGTGAACCGAGAGGATCGGGTCGCTCATGGCTCGTGCCCTCAATGTCCCAGATAAGCTTCGATCACGGCCGGGTTCTTGCGGACCTCGTCCGGCCGTCCCATCGCCAGCACCTTGCCTTCCGCCATCACCATCACGCGTGAGCACAGCGACATCACGAACTCCATGTTGTGCTCGATCACGACGAAGGTCGCGTTCTTCTCGCGGTTGATCGCGACCAGCCGGTCCTTCAGGTCCGCCAGCATCGACGGGTTGACGCCGCCGGCGGGCTCGTCGAGCAGCACGAGGCGCGGTCCGCCCATGAAAGCCATGGCGGCATCGAGCAGCTTCTGCTGGCCGTAGGAGAGGCCGCCGGCAGGTTCAGCCGCGAGGTGATCGAGCTTGAAGAAGCCGATCATCTGGTTGGCGGCCTCCGTCAGCCCGGCATCGGAGCGGCCGACCAGGCGCGAGGCCATGTTGCCCTGGTGCTCCTGTCCCGCGAGGATCAAATTCTCGCGCACCGACAGTTTTGGAAACACCTGCAAGAGCTGGAAGGTGCGGCTGACACCGAGCTTGTTGAGCTCGGAGGGGCGCATCCCCGTGACCACCTTGCCGTCGAGCTTCACTTCGCCGCCGGTCGGCGTGAGCTGGCCGAGAATGCAGTTGAATAGCGTGGACTTGCCGCAGCCGTTCGGTCCGATCAGACCGAGGATCTCGCCCTCGCGCACGTCGAAGCTGACGTCGGCGACGGCGCTGATGCCGCCAAAATTCTTCTTGATGTTGGTGACTTCGAGGACCGCACTCATTGCACCGTCTCCAGCCGGGATTTTGCCACGGCGCGCAGCGCGGAGGCCGCCTTGGTGCGGCGCTCGGCGAGATAGCGGTCGAGGATTCCCAAAATGCCGGTCGGCGACCAGATCAGCAGCAGCATCACCGCGATCGCATAGAGCATCAGGTAATACCCTTCCGTGAAGCGCAGCCATTCCGGCAGCAGCACCGCGATCATCGCGCCCAGGAAGGGACCGAAATAGAAGCCGGCGCCGCCGACGATCACCATCATCAGGAGATCGAGCGAGAGCGACAGGTTGAACGGCACCGGATCGATATATTGCGTCAGCGGCGCGTAGAGCGCGCCGGCAACGCCGCCAAGCGCCGAGCCGATCGCAAACGCCATCAGCGTGTAGCGCCTTGTGTCGATGCCGAGCGATTGCGCGCGCAGCGGGTTTTCGCGCAGCGCCATGAAGGCGCGGCCCCAGGGCGAGCGGATCAGCCACCACACCGCGAGCGAGACGATCGCGAGCGAGCCGAGGCAGACATAGTAGAAGGGCAGCGGCTTGTTGGTCGCGATTCCGAAGAAATGCGGGCGCGGAATGTTGGAGATGCCGTAGATGCCGCCCGTCAGCCAGCTCTCGTTGCGGAACACGAGGAAGGCCAATGTCGAGAAGGCGAGCGTGACGAAAGCGAGGTAGTGGTGCTGCACGCGCAGCGCGGGATAGCCGAGCACCCAGCCGACGCCGAAGCTCAAGACGATCGCAACCAGGATCGCGGCTGGCAGCGGCCAGCCATGGGTGGTCATGATCGCCGCCGCATAGGCGCCGATGCCGACGAAGGCGCCCTGGGCGAGCGAGACCTGGCCGGCATAGCCGAGCGTGAGGTTGAGGCCCATCGCGGCGATGGTCATCACCGCCCACTGGCTCAGGATGAACAGGCCGTAGCGGTTGAAGTTCATGGGGACGATGATCAGGCCGGCGATGACGATGAGGCCGAGCGCGATCTTCAGGGGTTTGCCAAAGCTGCTCATACCGTGCGCTCCTCGGCGCGGCCGAGCAGTCCTTGCGGCCGGAACAGGATGACGACGATCAGGAAGATCAGCGGCACGGCCGCGCGGTATTGCGTCGAGACGTAGCTTGCCGCGAGATTGTCGAGCACGCCGATCAACAGGCCGCCCGCGATCGCGCCGCGCACCTGGTTGAAGCCGCCGACGATCGCGGCGATGAAGGCGGCCTGGCCCAGCACCTCGCCGGACGAGAATTTTGCCAGATAGATTGGCGTGATCAGCAGCGAGGCCAGCGCGACCAGGAAGGCGTTGATCAGGAAGGTCAACAGGATCATGCGCTCCACGGGCACGCCGATGATGCGCGCCACCGTCGGGTTCTGGGCGGCCGCCTGCATCTGGTGGCCGAGCGAGGTGCGGTTGAGGAGCGAGGTCAGGCCGAAGACTGCAAGAATGGCGACGACGAGGACGCCGATGCTTTGCAGCGAGACGGCGTGGCCGAGGATCGAGATATCGCCGGTCGGCACGATCGACGGGAATGGCGAGGCCTCCGCGCTGAAGAACTGCTTCACCGATTCCTTGATGCCGATCGCCAGCGCCATGGTCGCGATCGCCAGCGGCAGCACGCCATGGCGCATCATCGGATCGACCAGCAGCATCTTGAAGGCGAGGCCGAGCAGGATCATCGAGAGCAGGATGCCGAGGATGATCGCGAGCCAGAACGGCGCGCCGGCATGCATCGTCGCGAGCATCAGGAACGCCGGCAGCATCACGAACTCGCCCTGCGCGAAATTGATGGTCTGCGAGGTTTGCCACAGCAGCGTGAAGCCGACCGCGACCAGCGCGTAGATGGCGCCGGTGGCAAGTCCTGCGACCAGAAGATCGAACAGATTGGACATTTTCCCCTCTCTCCTCTCCCTCTCCCCGCTTGCGGGGAGAGGGTCGGGGTGAGGGGGAGTCTCCGCGAAGTCAGTGACAGTTGGACTCGCGGAAGCTCCCCCTCACCCGCCGCGCTTCGCGCGTCGGCCTCTCCCCGCGTGCGGGGAGAGGCAAAGAGCCTCACTTCACCTTCGGCAGCACCTGCTTCACCACCTGCTTGCCTTCGACCACTTCGACCAGAAAACTCTGGCGGTCGATGTCGCCGGTCTCGCTGAAGGTGACGTCCATCAGGATGCCCGGCTCGTCGGCGGCCTTGATGGTCAGGCCGTGCAGCGTGTCGGCGAACGCCTTGGAATCGACCTTGCCCATCTTTTCGGTGGTGGCCTTCACCATGTAGACGGCGAGGTAGCCCTTCAGGCCGTTGTGGTCCGGCACGTAATTGTACTTCTTGGAAAACTTCTCGCGGAACGCCTTGATCAGGTCGACCGGTGCGTCCGTGGTGAGGCCGACATGGCCGCGCGCGCCGTTGGCGGCATCGCCGGCAAGCTCGATCACCTTCTGGCCGATCAGCGTGGTCTCGCCCATCAGCGGCGCGGTGACGCCCTGGCGCTTCAGCTCCTTCAGGATGCGCGCGCTCTCTTCCTCGTTGAGATAGACGAAGACGGCGTCGGGATTGGCAGACTTGATTTTGCCGACGTCGGCGGCGAAGTCGGCCTGGCCTGCTTCGGTGGAGAGATCGGCGACGACCTTGGAGCCGAGCCGGTCGAGCTCCTTCACGACGACGTCGCGTCCGCCGCGGCCGAAGTCGTTGTTGACCCAGACCACCGCGACCGACTTCGCCTTCATCTCGTCGTGTATGTATTTCGCGACCTTCGGCATCGAGGATTGCTGGCCGAACGAGGTGCGGAACAGGAACTTGTTGCCGGCTTGCGTCAGCTCGGCGGCTTCGCCGCCCATGATCTGCGCGATGCCGGCTTCGGCCGCGAGCGGTGCGGTGACCTTCACCGAGCCGGAATAGCCGGGTCCGAGCAGCACATAGGGCTCGGCATCGAGTGCCTTCTGCACTTGCGCGCGGGCAACGCCCGGATTGGATTGCGAGTCGGCATGGGTGACCTCGAGCTTGCGGCCGAGCACGCCGCCCTTGGCGTTGATCTCCTCGATCGCGAGGTCGATGCCGTTCTTCCAGTTGGTGCCGACGGTGGCGCCGCCGCCCGACAGCTCGGCGACGTCGGCGAGCTTGATCGCCTGTGCGTGGACGCTGGTTGCAGTCGCGAAGGCAAGCAGGGCGCCTGCCAGAATAGTCGATTTCATCGTCTCTCCTCCCGTTCCCTCTGATGTTGTTGTCCGCGGCCTTGTGTCCGGCCGCTTCGGTTACGCTGCGTGATAGGCTGAGCTTCGTGCCGCCATCACCTCGTCAAAAGCCTCTCCCATGACTTCGGTCGATGGGGCAAGGCCGGTGAACAGTTCGAAAGCGTCGGCGGCCTGGTAGATCGCAAGCTCCCGCCCGGTCATGATCTTCGCGCCGCGCTCCTGCGCCGCGGCCAGCAGCGGCGTGATCAGCGGCGAATAGACGGCGTCGGCCACCCAGAGCTTCTCGTGCAGCAGCGCAGCCGGAACAGGCATGCCGCGGTTCGGCAGCATGCCGACCGGCGTGCCGTTGACGAGGCCGGTCGCGCCGTCGAGCGCGTCCTCGACGCTTTTCGCGACCCTGGCGCCGCCATGCTTGGCAAGCAGTGCGGCAAGTTTTTCGGCCCGCGCCGGTTCGGAGTCGAAGATGCGGAGGTCGGCGACCTCAAGGCTCGCCAGTGCGAAGGCGATCGCCTTGCCGACGCCGCCCGTGCCGATCACGGCAACCGCATTTCCAGACGGCGCCAGCAGCGGCGCCACCGCGCGCGCAAAGCCGGTGGTGTCGGTGTTGTGGCCGGTCAGGCGGCCGTCCCTGACAACGACGGTGTTGACCGCGCCCATCGCGGCGGCGCCCGGCGCCAGTGCGTCGAGCAGTGGGACCACCGCTTCCTTGTAAGGATAAGTCACGTTGACGCCGGCAAAGCCGAGCCGCCGCACGCCTTCGAGCATCAGCCTCAGTCCGGCCGCGTCGGCGCCTGCGACCTCGATCAGCTGGTAGTGACCGCGCAGGCCGAGCGCCTCGGCGGCGCGCTCATGCATGGCGGGGGAAGCGGAATGCGCGATCGGCGCGCCGATCAGGCCGGTGAGGAGTTTCTTGCTGGCGGCGTATCCGCGCTTCGACATGGTTCGCTATCGTCTCGTTGGGAGCGTTCGGTCCCGGCCATTAGCGGGGAAACCTGCGCAATTCCAAGGGGGCTTCCGCGTGCGACGATAGCCTTTCCCTCGCCTAACACAATTACCCTTATGCCCCGCAAACCTAACATCATGTTATTTC
Source organism: Bradyrhizobium sp. B025 (assembly GCF_042257955.1). Lineage (NCBI taxonomy): Bacteria > Pseudomonadati > Pseudomonadota > Alphaproteobacteria > Hyphomicrobiales > Nitrobacteraceae > Bradyrhizobium > Bradyrhizobium sp. B025. The sequence continues at coordinate 437,380 of NZ_CP170150.1, forward strand.
TTCCGTCCGCGTGCAGGCGCAGCCCTGCCGTTGCCGCGGGACGGCTCGACCGCGCGCATCTCGGCGCGCAGGGATTCGATGAAATACTCGACGTGAAGCGACAGCGGTGCGCCGCGCTTCACCGCGATATAGGTGTCGAACCGCGTCGGCTCGGTGATCTTGAGCAGCTCGATGCCGGGATAGCCGCCATGGGCCACCGTGAACTGGTCGATGACGGCGATGCCGAGCCCCGCTTTCACCAGCGCGCAGACCGTGGTGCCGAAGCGCGCGCGGATGGTGATGTTGTAATCGAGCCGGTTGCGCGCAAAGATCCCGGCCATGATCCGGCCGTAGGGGTCGTTCGGATCGATGCCGATCAGCGGGTAGCGGGTGATCTCGGCCGCCGACACCTGCTTGCGGCCGGCGAGCTCGTGGCCGGGCGGCACGATGCAATAGAGCTCGCCCGAGGCGAGCGGCAGGAAGTCGAGCCCGGAATGCTCGAGCCGGTAGCTCATCGCCACGCACTCGCCGCGGCCGAGCAGGAGATAGTCGATGGCCTCCTCGAGCTTGAGGATGTTGATGTCGATGCCGAGATCGGGATAGCGGCGCCGGACGCGCTCGATCGCGCGCGGCACCATCACCTGCGAGATGCTCGGCACCGAGCCGATGCGCAATTCCGACAGGCCGCCGCGGCCGATCTTGGAGATGATCTCGGAGAGGTCGTCGACCTTCTTGTAGACGCCGTTGATCTGCTCGAAGATGTTCTCGGCTTCCGGCGTCGGGAAGTAGCGGCCGTTCTGGCGCTGGAAGAAGCGGATGCCGAGCGAGCGCTCGGTGTATTTGACGAGGCGGCTGATCCCCGGCGCCGAGACGTTGAGCAGCTTCGCCGCACCGCCAATGGTGCCCGTCACCATAACGGCACGGATCACTTCAACCTGGCGCAGCGTCATCATGTCCCGGGCTTCCGAAGGAGGATCGTGCGGCGATCATCTCACGAGAGAAGCGAGGTCAGCCAGCGGCAAATGGCGAACCATGGCAGCGCAGCGAGCGATTCCCCTGCCCTCCAGGGGACGGTAAGGGCGCCGCTCATTCGCAGACGATGATGGCGGAGTAATTTCGCGGTTGGCGTGTTTCGACTAAAATCTGCGCGTTCAAATGGAAGGGCGGCGGCGTGGCGCGATCTGTTGCATCGGCGTCGTCTGCTAGCTCGCCGGCCCTTCGGGCGATACGCTGTTCGCGAACTCGGCGCGCTCGCTTTGTAGCACCTCGCGCGCGAACTCGATGATCTTCTGCTTGTTTGCCGTTTCACGGACGGCGAAAAACACGCGGTTCAATTCCAGGCCGAGCACGCTGTTGAGGGCGATGTTCTCGTCGTCCATCGTGGTTTTCCCGCTTTGTACGCCACAGGTGTAACTTGACGTCCCTTCTTCCACAAGTAGATTAAAGCTTCGGAGCAGGCGGATACCGGAGAACTACGGAAGCAGCGAATTGAGGCAGCCCCCAAATACGTGCTATAGCGGACGGCGAGGGTCAGGAAACGCACCGATGTCCGCCGTCGATTATGGCCGGGAAGCGCTCGACTTCATCGAAGGCCTGGGTGTCTATCGCAAGGTACCGGACGCCATGAGCGCGCTTGAAGCGGCCTTCGGCCGTTTCGGCTTCGAAACTATCATTGTGACGGGATTGCCGAATCCCGATCAGCGGTTTGCGCAGATGGTGCTCGCCAAGCGCTGGCCGGCGGGATGGTTCAATCTCTACACTCAGAACAACTATGACCGCTTCGATCCCGTGGTGCGGCTGTGCCGGCAATCGGTCAATCCGTTCGAGTGGTCGGAGGCACCCTATGATGCCGAGCTCGAGCCGAGCGCGGCCGAGGTAATGAACCGCGCCGGCGATTTTCGTATGTCGCGCGGCTTCATCGTGCCGATCCACGGGCTCACCGGCTATGAAGCCGCGGTGTCGCTCGGCGGCGTCCATCTCGACCTCAATCCCCGCAGCAAGCCGGCGCTGCACCTGATGGCGATGTATGGCTTCGACCACATTCGCCGTCTGCTCGAGCCGACGCCGTATCCGTCGACGCGTCTCACCCCGCGCGAGCGCGAGGTGATCTCCTGGGCCTCGCAGGGCAAGTCGGCCTGGGAGATCGGCGAGATCCTGCACATCACGCAGCGCACCGCCGAAGAGCATCTTGCAACTGCTGCGCGCAAGCTCGGTGCGGTCAACCGTACGCATGCGGTTGCGCTGGCGATTCGCCACAAGATCATCAATCCCTAAGCGACGTACTGGGAAATTTCCCAATATCGAACCTGCCTCTTTTCGCAGAGGCTGCCCCCCATTGAGGCTGAATGGGGGTTTCCATGATTCACGCAATTTCCGCGGTCAATCGCCACTTATACGAGGACGTAATCGAGCAGCATTTCCGGCTGCGTCATGACATCTTTGTCGAGGAGCGGCACTGGGAGACGCTGCGCAGGCCGGATGGCCGCGAGGTCGATTCCTATGACGACGAGGATACCGTCTATCTGCTTGCGCTGGAGGGACGACGCGTCGTCGGCGGCCACCGGCTCTACCCCACGACCAAGCCCTCGATGATGAGCGAGGTCTTCCCGCATCTGGCGGCGGTTCGCGGCTGCCCCTCGGATCCGCTGATCTGGGAATGGTCGCGCTACTTCGTCGTCCGCGATCGCCGCGACGGCGCGCTCAACCTGCAACTGATGGCGGCGGTGCAGGAGTTCTGCCTCGACCAGGGAATCGCGCAGGTCAGCGCGATCATGGAAACCTGGTGGTTGCCGCGCTTCCACGAGGCCGGTTTCGTCGTGACGCCGCTCGGCCTGCCGGCTCTGGTCGAGAACGCCTGGACCATGGCGGCTACCATCGACATTCGTCGCCAGACGCTCGATGTCCTGCATGATCGCATCGGCATGCCTTCCATCGTGCAACAGGACGGCCCGCGTCTGGACGCCGTCGCCCGTGCCAACCTTTGCGGCCTCGCTGCCGCGCAACGAAAGAGCGCCTGAAATGTCGAATATGATGCGGGACAGCCAGATCATGGCGCAAATCAAGGACGAGAATCTCGGCTACATGTCCGACATGGCGCTCGAGCTGGCGCAGATGGCGGACGACTCCGGACTGACGACGCTTGCCTATCTGTTCCGGATGGCCGCACTGGAGGCCTCGACGGCAAACAGCGTGCTCGCCGAGCCGGACGATCTTCCCCGGCAGATGACGTCGCACTAGACGCAACCTTCTTCACTTCTTTCATTCCGACGACGTCCTCACCCTCTCCCCGGCCTACCCGGGGGGAGGGTGATCGTTTGGGTGCGGCAGGTTGCCCCATGCTGCGCGGCAGCCTTCTTGCACCGCAGGACAGGTTTCGGCCGTGTGCGCCGGGATGCAACAAAGTGCATGTTTGGTGTCAAATCGCTCTTGCCTCTGAACGATACTGCCATTACCCATTTTTCGGCCTTGAAGAGGCAGGGGGAGCTCTTTCACTGATGGCGACCGTGTTCGAACATCGGCGCGACGCTGCGTGCGCCTGAAAGAGTCTTGATGCTGCTCGTCGTCGAACAGTTTCTGAACGGATTGCAGTTCGGCCTGCTGCTGTTCCTGCTCGCCGCCGGCCTGACGCTGGTGTTCGGGATCATGGATCTCGTCAACCTCGCGCACGGCTCGCTCTACATGATGGGCGCCTATTTCGCCGCGACCTTCGCGGCCTGGACCGGCAGCTTCCTGCTCGGTGCGCTGATGGCGCTCGGCGCAACGCTCGTGCTCGGCATCGTGCTCGAGATGACGGCGCTGCGGCATCTCTACGGCCGCGACCATCTCGACCACGTGCTCGCGACCTTCGGCCTGATCCTGTTCTTCAATGAAGCCGTGCGGCTGATCTGGGGCCCGGCAGGCCTGGCGCTGCCGCTGCCGGCCTGGCTCACCGTGCCGGTGCCGATCCTGCCCGGCATTCACTATCCCGCCTATCGCCTCGCCATCATCGTGGTGGCGCTGATGGTCGCGCTGCTGCTCTATCTCGGCGTGATGCGCACCCGCATCGGCATGCTGATCCGGGCCGGCGCCTCCAACCGCGAGATGATCGGCGCGCTCGGCATCAACATCAAGCTGCTCTACACGCTGGTGTTCGGTCTCGGTGCCGCGCTCGCCGGCCTTGCCGGCCTGATGCAGGCGCCGATCCTCACCGTGCAGATCGGCATGGGCGAGAACATCCTGATCCTGGCCTTCGTCATCATCGTGATCGGCGGCATCGGCTCGATCCGCGGCGCGTTCCTGGCCGCGATCTTCGTCGGCATGATCGACACGCTCGGCCGCGCCTTCCTGCCGAATCTGCTGCGGCAGGTGCTCAGCGGCGCCGCTGCCTCCACCGCCGCGCCCGCGCTGTCGTCCATGCTGATCTATCTTGTGATGGCGATCGTGCTGGTGGTGCGGCCGGAGGGGCTGTTTCCGGCCAACCGTCGATGAAGGCTTTCACGGTGAGCAAGGCCGTCACGGCCCTGATGCTGGCGGGCCTCGTGCTGCTGCCGCTGTATTCGCAAGCATCCGGCAACGTCTTCATCCTGACGCTGTTCACCCGCATCGTCATCCTGGCGCTGGCTGCCGCGAGCCTCAACCTCATCATGGGTTTTGGCGGCATGATGAGCTTTGGCCACGCCGCCTATCTCGGCATCGGCGGCTACGCCGTCGGCATGCTCGCGCAGGAAGGCGTAGGTTCCGGCTTCATCCAGTTTCCGGTCGCGCTGGCGGCCTCCGCGATCTACGCACTGGTGATCGGCGCGCTCTCTCTGCGCACCCGCGGTGTCTATTTCATCATGATCACGCTGGCCTTTGCGCAGATGGCCTATTACGTCGCCTCGGGGCTGGCGCGTTACGGCGGCGACGACGGCCTCACCGTCTACAAGCGCAGCGACTTCTCCGGGCTGATCAATCTCGGCAATCGCGTGCAGTTCTATTATCTCTGCCTCGCCTGTCTTCTCGGCGTCCTGTTCCTGATCTGGCGCATCGTCAATTCGCGCTTCGGTCTCGTCGTGCAGGGCCTGCGCTCCAACGAGCAGCGCATGCAGGCGATCGGCTTTCCCGCCAAGCGCTATCAGTTGGTCTGCTTCGTCATCTCCGGCATGATGTGCGGACTTGCCGGCGCGCTGCTCGCCAACAACACCGACTTCATCAGCCCGGCCGTGATGTACTGGACGCGTTCCGGCGACCTCATGGTGATGGTGATCCTCGGCGGCATGGGTACGCTGTTCGGCCCGGTGATGGGCGCGGTGGTGTTCCTGCTGCTGGAGGAGTTCCTGTCGCAGATCACCGAATATTGGGCGCTGATCATGGGGCCGCTACTGCTGCTGATCGTGCTGTTCGGGCGCGGCGGCATCATGGGCATGCTCGGGAGGGCTGGCCGTGGCTGAACCCTTGCTCCGCGTCGAGAAGCTGGTGCGCCGCTTCGGCGGCATCGTTGCAACGGACAACGTCTCGCTCGACGTCGCGGCCGGCGAGCTGCACGCCATCATTGGCCCGAACGGCGCCGGCAAGACCACGCTGATCAGCCAGCTCACCGGGCATCTCGAACCGCATTCCGGCAGCGTCTCGCTCGGCGGGCGCGACATCACCTACCTGCCGGCCTATCGCCGCTGCGCGCTGGGGCTGGCGCGGTCGTTCCAGATCACCTCGCTGCTGCTCGACTTCACCGCCGCCGACAACGTCGCGCTGGCGGCGCAGGCCCATGCCGGCACCTCGTTCCGCTTCTTCGCCAGCGCGCGCAAGGAAAAGGGCCTGCGCGACGCCGCCCATTCCGCGCTCGATCGCGTCGGCCTGTTGCATCGCGCCGACGTCGTGGTGTCGAGGCTCAGCCATGGCGAGCGCCGCGAGCTGGAGCTTGCGGTCGCGCTGGCCAGCAAGCCGAAATTACTCCTGCTCGACGAGCCCATGGCCGGCCTCGGCGTCACCGAATCCCAGCGCATGGTCAAGTTGCTCCAGGAGCTGCGCAGGGAGGTCTCGATCGTGCTGGTCGAGCACGACATGCCGGCGGTGTTCGCGCTGGCCGACCGCATCTCGGTGCTGGTCTATGGCCGCGTCATCGCCTCGGGCGATCCGGCGGCGATCCGCGCCAACGAGGACGTCAGGCGCGCCTATCTCGGCGACCAGCATGTGGTGACGCACCATGGCTGACCTGCTGCTCGACGTTGACGGCATCGAGACCTGCTACGGCCTCTCCCAGGTGTTGTTCGGCCTGTCGCTGTCGATCAAGCCGGGCGAGATGGTCTCGCTGATGGGCCGCAACGGTATGGGCAAGACTACGACCATCCGCTCCATCATGGGCCTGACACCGGCGCGCGCCGGGAGCATCCGTTTTGCGGGCTCCGAGGTGCGAACGCAGCCGTCCTACAGGATCGCAAAACTCGGCGTCGGCCTGGTGCCCGAGGGACGCCAGATCTTCCCGAACCTCACCGTGCGCGAAAACCTGGTCGCGGCGGCGGCCGACCGCTTCGGCAGCAGCAATCCCTGGACGCTCGCGGCCATCTACGTGATGTTCCCGCGCCTCGCCGAACGCGCGTCGAACATGGGCAACCAGCTCTCCGGCGGCGAGCAGCAGATGCTGGCGATCGGCCGCGCGCTGATGACCAATCCGAAGCTCCTCATTCTGGACGAAGCGACCGAGGGCCTTGCGCCATTGATCCGCGAAGAAATCTGGAACTGCCTGTCGCTGCTCAAGAGCCGGGGCCAGTCGATCCTGGTCGTCGACAAGAACGTCGATCACCTCGCCCGCATCTGCGATCGCCACTTCATCATCGAGCGCGGCAAGACGGTGTGGAGCGGCACGTCGGATCAGCTGATGGCCGAGCCGGATCTGCAGCACAAATATCTGGGGATCTAGCGAGCTCGGCGAGGTGAGGGGCAGAGCGCTCCCGCCCATCTCTCGGTGTCGTCCTGGCGAAGGCCAGGACCCATACCGCGAGGTCTATTCATGCGGTATCAGTTCCGAACCGGCAGTCTTCGCCAAACCCCTCCCTGGGGTAATGGGTCCTGGCTTTCGCCAGGACGATGCCGGGGAGAAAGCGTCGCACCTCGATCACCAATAAATCCCATGCCGGTGCAGCTCGCGGATCACCCGGGCCTCGGTGGACGGCTGGCGGCGCTTTGGCTTCGCCGTTTCGGTCGTGCTGGCCACCGGTGCGGCAGTGGACTGAGTGGGGGGCGTGGCAACCGGGGCGGTCGCGACCGGTGCGGCTGCTGTCGGCGGCGTCGTAGCAGTGGTTGCGGCTGGCGGTGTTGAGGTCGGGGCGGTCGTCGCCGTCTGCAGATTCGGCGCCTGCGTTGCCGCCGGAGCCTGCGTCGTCTGCGCCGGCACGGTTGCCGTCGCGGCCGGCGGCTCGGTGGCCTGCTGGTTCGAATTGGTTGCCGCAAGGCTTAGGCTCCGCGGACCACCGGCATAGGCCTCGGTTGCGACCAGCGACATCACGGCGATCAGGATCAGCTTGCGCATGAGAACCCCCGTTATCTGGCCAATATGTCTTACCCAATTCGCACGCGCCGGCGCCTAACGCGACAGGTGGTGCGTGCCGATTTCGATCAGGGTGGCCCGGCAGGACAAGCGATAGATCAGACTGAACAATCGACCCAACATGACCGAACTCCGTTGTTGATCATCGGCAGGAAGTCTAGACCCCGTGTCTTTCCGGCGGTTTTCGAGGGGGGAGGAAAATGGCTTCGTCGGATGGTGGGGAGATGTCGTCGGAACAGGCGGGACGAAGTCGCCTCACAGCGGCGTGAGCCGTGCGCTATGGTGCTCCCCAGGGCCGCCCGTCGAGAGGGGTGTCAGAACATCTCGAAATATTCGCGGTGCTCCCAGTCGGTGACCTCGGCGAGGAAGCGGTCGATCTCGGCGTTCTTGATGTGGGTGTAGTAGTCCACGAATTCCGCACCGAACTTCTCGCGGAAGAACGGATCGTCCTTCAGCGCCGCAACCGCATCGCGCAGTGACTTCGGCAGCAGCGGCGCCTTGGTCTCGTAGGGGGTGTCGGCCGACGGGCCGGGATCGAGCTTGCGATCGACGCCGTCGAGGCCGGAGAGGATTTGCGAGGCCATGTAGAGATAGGGATTGGCAGCCGGCTCGCCGATGCGGTTCTCAAGGCGCGTGGCGGCATCGCCGGCAGCCCCGAGCACGCGGATCATCACGCCGCGATTGTCGCGGCCCCAGATCGCGCGGTCGGGCGCCAGCGAATAGGAGCGGTAGCGCTTGTAGCCGTTGATGGTCGGGGTGGTGAACACGGCGGACGCGCGGGCGTGGTCGAGCAGGCCGGCAAGGTAGGCGCGGCCGAACGCGCTGAGCGGCTCGCCGCCTGCCTGCGCCATGAACTGGTTTTCGCCGCTGGTGCGCGAGACGATCGACTGGTGCAGATGCCAGCCGCTCGCGAACAGGTTCGGCAGTTTGGGGCGGCACATGAAAGTGGCGTGATAGCCGTGGCGCCGCGCGATCTGCTTCACGGCCGAGCGGAACAGCACCATGTTGTCGGCGGGCTCGAGGCCCTTCCTCGGCGCGAAGGTGAACTCGCACTGGCTTGGCCCGAACTCGACCTCGACCGAGCGCAAGGGCAGGCCGAGTGCGACGACGTCGCGGCGCAGGATCTCCAGCACCGGCTCCATCTGATCGAAGCGCTGCTCGGTGAGGTACTGGTAGCCGTGGCTGAGCAGGCTCACCGAGGGCGGCGTCCCGGGCTGGCCGGCGTCCTCCGCACGCATATGCGGATCGTCGAGCTTGAAGATGTGGAACTCGACCTCGAGCCCGGCGACGAAATCGTGGCCGCGGCCAGCAAGCTCATCGAGCACCTTGCGATAAAGCCCGCGCGTTGCGAACGGCACGGGGCGGCCGTCATTGAAATGGAGATCGCACAGCACCCAGCCCGTGGTCGGCGCCCATGGCAGCACGCGGAAGGTGGTGGGATCGGCAACCATCAGCACGTCGGCTGCGCCCTCCATCTCCTTCATGCCGAACCCGCCGCCCGATGTGAACACCGGGAACACCGTGCGGTGCGAGGTGTCCTTGGCGAGCATGGTGGTGGTGATGGAGCAGCCGCTCTCCAGCGAGGCGATCGCCTCCGCGGCGATGATGGTCTTGCCGCGCAGGATGCCGTGCTGGTCGGGGAAGGCGAGGCGGATGACCTCGAGGTTCTTCTCCTCGACGATGCGGCGCATGCGTTGCGCCGCGTCCTTCTGTTCATCCGACCACAGCGCATGACGCGCGACGAAAGTCACTGCTATTGCTCCCCGATAGCTGTCGTTCCGGGATGGTCCGAAGGACCAGACCCGGAACCTCGAGATTCTCAGGTGCGCAAGTGCGCACCATAGTTCGATGCTATCGCATCGCCCCGGAATGACGATGCCCCAAAAATCACTCCGCCGCCGTCAGCCGATGCACCTTGCCTTCGATCTCCTTCGGCACCGGCGCGGTCCACGGCGCGCCGCGGCGGCGCTTGACGTCGACTTCCATCCAGTAGGTCTCCCAGCCCCGCGTCGGCCCGATGCCGTCCATGGTCGCCGGTCCCTGGATGCTGCGCGCGTTGGCCTCGTCGAGGAACAGCATCGGCTTCTCGCCGCCGCCGACCTTCTCGATCTCCTGCCGCAGCAGGCGGCGGTATTGCACGATTGCCTTGTCGCTCTGGCCGAGGTGCTCCTTGGTGCGGTCCTGGATCGCGCCCATCGACTCCACCGCCCACTGGTCGTGGACGTTGATGTCGTTGCCCATGCCGGTATAGGTCGCGGTCTGCTGCTCGTGCGGATCGAAACCGTAATCGTTGCCGCTGTTCTTGCGCGATTTGTAGTCGGGCAGCTCATAGAGCTCGAGCCGCTGGTCGCGCATCTTCTTTTTGTCGACGGGGTTCGTGTAGCTGGTGAAGATCGCGTACCAGTAGCAGTTCTCGTCGTCGACCGGCACGTGCCACTGCGTGATCGTCATCTCCGTGCTCATGGGGATGACGAAGCCGTGCGGGAACAGCTGGTTGGTGACGCGCACATGGGTGCGCTCCTCGTCGATCTCGCGCAGCGCGATCAGCCGGAGGCCGTATTCGGTGTGCTCGACATTGATGATCGGACGGTCGTATTCGCGCAGGATCTTCGTCATCGGCAGGTCGCTGCCCGCGGAGGCGCCGCGGAACTGCTTGCCGTAGGCGGTGGAGGTATCCTCGTCCTCGAAGAAGCGGTGCAGATAGGAGGCGTGCGCGGGATCGATGCCGACCTCGAGCGCCTGGAGCCAGTTGCAGGCCATGTGGCCCTTGAACGCGAACGTGTGAGTATCAGGCGCGACAAAGCAGTCGATCTCGGGAAATGCAGGCGGCTCACCCTCGCCGAGATAAGTCCAGAGGATGCCGCTCTTCTCCACGACAGGATAGGAGCGCTGGCGGATGTTCTGGCAGAGCTTTGAATCCTTCGGCTCTGCCGGCGTCTCGATGCACTGGCCGGTGGCGTCGAACAGCCAGCCGTGGAAGGCGCAGCGCAGGCCGCCATGCTCGAGCCGCCCGAAGGCGAGGTCGGCGCCGCGATGCGCGCAGTGGCGATCGATCAGGCCGTAGCGCCCTCGCTCGTCGCGGAACAGCACGAGGTTTTCGCCGAGCAGTCGCACGGGGCGGATCGGCCGCGCGCCTTCCAGCTCGTCGACCAGCGCCGCCGGCTGCCAGTAGCTCCGCATCAGCTTTCCGCAGGGGTCCTTGGGCCCGGTGCGGGTGATCAGGTCGTTCTGCTCCTGGCTCATCATGGCGAGTGCATCCCATATCTCGGAGTGGCGTTTGTTCGCCTATTGAACGAATGGGCGAATTATGACATGCCTAGGATCGGCAGCAAGCACTATTTTGCAGGAAAGTCCCGACGCCATGCCCAAGCTGAAGCGAAGCGAGACCGATGAGCGTGCGACGGATTTCGTCGAAAGCCTCGATCGCGGCCTGCGCCTGCTTCAATGCTTCGGCACGACGGTCGGCCCGATGACCCTGAGCGACCTCGCCCGCGCCGCCGATCTTCCGCGCGCCACTGCCCGGCGGATGCTGTTCACGCTCCAGCGTGGCGGCTTCGTCGGTGGTGACGGCAAGCTGTTCACGTTGACGCCGCACGTGCTGACCCTTGCGGCCTCGTATCTGCGCTCCAACCAGCTCGTCGCGGTTCTGCAACCGGTGCTCGATCGCGTTGCGACCGCGGCAAATGAAATTTCATCGCTCGCGGTGCTCGATGGCGACGACGTCGTGTTCGTCGCGCGCAGCAGTCCGGCGCGGATGTTTTCAGGCGGGCTCGAGATCGGCTACCGCTTGCCGGCGTTCTGCACGTCGGTCGGCCGCGCCATGCTCGGCCAGCTCGATGATGCCGAGCTCGCCCCGCGCCTGAAGACAATGACGCGCGAAGCGCTGACGCCGCAGACGGTGACCGATCCCAAGGCGCTGCTCGCGCGCATTACGGCCGACCGTGCGCAGGGCTATTCGCTGGTCGATCGCGAGGCCGAGCCGCATTTCCGCTCGATCTCGGTTCCCGTGCGGCGCTACGATGGTGTGATCGTCGCCGCCGTCAACATGGGCGCCCATGTCGACCGCGTGCCGGCGCAGGAGCTGCTCGACCGCTTCCTGCCGCTGCTGCGCGAGGGCGCGGCGAATGTGAAGGACAGGTTGCTGTGACGTATGGAGTGACAAGCACACCGCTTCTGACGCTGACCCATATGGATACGGGTGTGACGTTCTATCATCTGAGCGATGAGAGAGCGTTCTTTGAATGGTTGACGCGAATTCCCTGCGTGCAGAATTGCGAAGGTGATGGCAACCGGGGTCTGGTTGTTCGATTGAAGCGGTGGCCAGGAAAGGATGATCTCCGGCAGCTTCTCGCACTCTGCCATCGCTACGGCGTCGACATGAAGCAGTTGGCAAAATTCGAGACGGCCAAAAATCGTGTCTGGTTCCGTGATCCACGGAAATACTGGTACCGCGCCGTGTTTGGAAAACCATCCGCGCGGCAGTAAGCGTAGGGTGGGTTAGCCATGCGGCTGCGCGAAGCGTAGTCGCTCGGCGTAACCCACCACTTCTCGCACCGCGGGACCCAAAGAGGTGGGTTACGCTGACGTTAACCCACCCTACATTCCCGCCGCCCGTGCTATAATGCGCTCCACCCAAGACGAGGGAGGATGCCATGCAACACACCATGGTTCCCAGTGATCGCGTGGAGCACGTCGCCGTCTACGGGCGCGACGGCACGAAGCTCGGCACGATCGAACGGCTGATGCTCGACAAGGTCAGCGGAATGGTCGCCTATGCCGTGATCAAGACCGGCGGGCTGCTCGGTGCTCATCACCATTATCCGGTGCAGTGGACCGCGCTGAAATACGATCGCGGCCGTCAGGCGTTCCAGGTCGAGATGACGATGGACGAGTTCAGCAGCGGCCCGTGCGAGTTCGATGGCGACGAGTTCGATTGGGGCGACCGCTCGCGGTCCTACCCGCATCCGAATTACTGGTCGGTCTGAAGAGCCGGACGGGTTCGCAGCCGCATCGCCCTTGCGGGCGCGATTGAGCTTGCCGCGCCCGCCGAGCGGCATTTGAAGCGACCGTCTGGCCTATCCCGCCAGCGGCTCTTCGCCGACCTTGGGCCAATAGGTTCCAAAGCTCCAGAGGCCGCCCTCGGGATCGCGCGCCGCGAAATCGCGGCTGCCATAATCGGTGTTGTACGGCTCCATTTCGATCGCCGCACCGGATGCCTTCACCTTCTCATAGAGTGCGTCGGGATCATCGACAGCCAGATAAATGGCATCCGTCCGGTGGCCGCCGATGTCGCCGATCCGCTTTGCGTACGCATCATCGCAATGCGCACCGAGCATGAGGATCGATGATCCAAATGCCAATTCGGCGTGAACGACCGTGCCCTCCTTGCGATAGACCACGCGTTCGGCGAAGCCGAGAACGTTTTTCAGCCAAGCGATCATCGCCTCCGGATCCTTGCAGCGCATGGTGTGGTACAGGCGCGGCGCTTCATAGCCGTTCTGCTGGTTCATGAAATTCTCCGGGAAATTATCCAGGTCTTTTGCAGCACCGACCCTAGTTCGGATCGCGCCAGCCGGGCTTGAACAAATGGGACCGGACGCTATCCGCCGCCGTCCCGCATCAGGCGTGGATCCGCAAGATCGAGCCGCGCGGCCCATCCGGTCGGCGTCTCGCCGCTGAGTAACCGGAAGTCGCGGGCAAGATGCGCCTGGTCGGCATAGCCGGCGTCTGCCGCGACGGCTGCCCAGCCGCCTGTCCCGTCCGTGCGGGCCAGTGAGCAGGCCCGATGAAAGCGCAGCATCTGGGCCATTGTCTTCGGCGGCACGCCGATCTCGTTGTGGAAGCGGCGCGTGAGATGCTTGCGGCTCCAGCCTATGTCGGTGGCAAGCTCGGTGATCCGGACCGCGCCTGCCCGTCGCCAGAGCGTATCGAGGGCGAAGGCGATCGCCGGCGAGGGCTCATGCACGGCGCGACGATGCACGAAGTCTTCCACGATCTCAAATCGTCGCTGCCATCCGACCGCCTCGGCAACCCTGGCGCGGAGGTTCTCGCCATTCCGTCCCAGAATGTCGTCCAGACCGACCATGCGCGCGGTCAGATCCGGCACTGCTCCTCCGAAGAAGCGATACGCTCCAAGCGGGGTGAAATCGACCTGAACGCATTCGGCGCGGCCATCGGATTCGATGAGGACCGGTCCGGGAAAGAGACCAGCCGCGAAACTCGGCTGAGCGTCGGCAACATCCGGCTCGCGCCCAAGCGCAATGCGGAAGGGTGTCCCCAAATTCACGAGAAGAGGCAGCGCAAGCGGCGCCGCGTGCCGGAAGCCGGCCAACCCGACGCCGCGCTCGCGATAGAACGAGATGCTGGAGACCAGCCGCGCAAGGCGTGGCGAGGCGGGCCGACGGATGACATCGGGGTTTGCGGCAGCGTCCATCGCGCGCAGCATAGCGCCGCAGCGGTGCCCCTCCAAGTGAACGGCGCGTCCCGCCTTGCCCGCGTGGTGGCTAGCGGTTGCGCATCCAGTCGGCGAGGCCGGACAGCGCCTTGTCGAGGTCTTGCCGCGCGGCAGCGTCCGCGACCGTCTCCTCCAGCGCGCCGCGCATGCAGGTGAGCCACGCATCGCGTTCGGCATCACCGATGGCAAAGCCGATGTGACGCTGGCGCAGCCGTGGGTGTCCCTTTTCGACGGAATAGAGTCTTGGGCCGCCGGTCCATTCGGTGAGGTAGCGCTTCAGCACGTCCCTGATCAGGCCGAGATCGGCTGCATGCATGGCGCGGATGACTTTCGCCTCCGGCAGCGTGTCCATCCGTTCGTAGAAGCGATCGACCAGAAGGTCGATCGTGGCACTGCCGCCGATCCGCTCGAACATGGAGATTGCGACGTCGCTATCGGTCATCATTTGTCTCGAGGCTTGCTTGCTGATCGTTGATACAGTGTTGCTGGAGGTCGCGCAAAATCCTTGCTGTCGTCCCGGACAAGCGCAGCGAAGCGGAGCGCTGATCCGGGACCCAGCCAAAGGGGGTAGTTTTGCGATGACTCGTGGTTACCAGCTCGCGCAACAACTTCTCCCTGGGGGTATGGGTCCCGGATCGGCGCGCGCTTGTGGCGCGCTTGTCCGGGACGACAGTGGAGTGTGTAGCTGTAGCGAGCTCGAAACGACCTACAGCGCCACGCTGCGCAGACCAAAGCTGCGCGCTTCGTTCTGGAGCACCGGGCGCACCGCGTCGATCAGGCGCGCGGCGGCGGCATCGACGGAGAGGCCCGCCGTATCCACCACCGCCGTCGCACGCGAGTACAGCGGCTCGCGGCTCAAGAGGATGTTGCGCAGCTCGGCCATCGCGGAGCGGTCGTCCGCCATCGGGCGCAGGTCGCCCTGGCGGCGGACGCGGGCCATGTGCTCCTCGGGCTCGGCCTTCAGCCAGATCGTGTAGAACGACGACAGGATCTGGTCGAAGGTCAAAGGCTCGGAGACGATGCCGCCGCCGGTCGCCAGCACCATCAGCTCGTTGCGCGCGAGCAGCTGTTGCAGCGCCGCCTGCTCCATGCGGCGAAAGCCTTCCTGGCCGTACAGCGCGATGATCTCGGCGACCGAGAGGCCGTTCTGCTGCTCGACCTCCTTGTTGAGCTCGACGAAGCTCCAGCCGACCTTCTTCGCCAGGATCTTGCCGAGCGTGGACTTGCCGGCGCCGCGCAGGCCGATCAGCGCGATGCCGCAGAACGGCGCGCGCCGCGGCGCCGATGCGCTGCCGCCGGCGAGCAAATCCTTGGCCTGCGCGATCTGAGACGGCGTCGCCTTGCGCAGGAGATCGCGAAACATCTGCCAGTCCGGCGTCGGATCGGCGCTGGGCAGCAGATCTTCGAGATGCGCGCCCATCGCGTCGGAGACGCGGCGGAGCAGCACGATCGAGACATTGCCCTTGCCGCTTTCGAGCTGCGCGATGTAGCGCTCCGAGATTCCTGATACCTTGGCGAGCACTTTGCGCGACATGCCGCGCAGTGCGCGCGTGGTGCGCACACGCTGGCCGAGCTGTTCGAGGAAGCGGGATTCGGCGTCGGGACTGTCGATCATGAGCCTTCTTTACAGATGTCCTGCGGCGCGTTTTAATGAAACATAATGCCTGCTGGCATTGACAGCAAGCCGCCGCGGTGTCTTTCTATGAATTATAATTCTAAATTCAGGGGAGAAGTCCGTGAGCGAGGGATCCTATAACGCGGTGACCTGGCTGCTCGACCGTAACGTCGAGGAGGGGCGCGGCAACAAGCTCGCCTTCGACGACACCGTCTCGCGGCTGACCTATGGCGAGCTCCAGCGCGAGAGCCGCCGCGCCGCCAACATGCTGCGCCGTCTCGGCGTCCGCCGCGAGGAGCGCGTGGCGATGATCATGCTCGATACGGTCGATTTCCCGATCGTGTTCCTGGGCGCGATCCGCGCCGGCATCGTGCCGGTGCCGCTCAACACGCTGCTGACCGCGGACCAGTACGCCTACATCCTCGCCGACTGCCGTGCCCGCGTGCTGTTCGTTTCCGAAGCGCTCTATCCCGTCATCAGGGACGTCGTCGGCCGCATGCCGGATCTCGAGCATGTCGTCGTCTCCGGCGCCAAGCAGAATGGCCACAAGCAGCTCGCCGAGGAGCTCGCTGATGAGAGCGACCAGTTCACCACCGCCGCGACTCATCCGGACGAGCCGGCATTCTGGCTGTATTCGTCCGGCTCGACCGGCATGCCCAAGGGCGTGCGCCATCTGCATTCGAACTTGCAGGCGACTGCGGACACCTACGCCAGGCAGGTGCTCGGCATTCGCGAGAGCGACGTCTGCCTCTCCGCCGCAAAGCTGTTTTTCGCCTATGGTCTCGGCAATGCGCTGACCTTCCCGATGTCGGTCGGCGCAACCGTCGTGCTGAACAGCGAGCGCCCGACTCCGGCGCGCATGTTCGACCTGATGAACCGCTATAACCCGTCGATCTTCTACGGCGTGCCGACCTTGTTCGCGGCGATGCTCAACGACGAGACGATGAAGAGCGAGCGTGGCGGAAAGAGCTTGCGCATCTGCACCTCGGCCGGTGAGGCATTGCCCGAGTCTGTGGGCAACAGCTGGAAGGCGCGCTTCGGCGTCGACATTCTCGACGGCGTCGGCTCGACCGAGCTCTTGCACATCTTCCTGTCGAATGCGCCCGGCGACATCAAATACGGCTCCTCCGGCAAGCCGGTGCCGGGCTATGCGGTGCGGCTCGTCAACGAGGCCGGCCAGGACGTCGCCGACGGCGAGGTCGGCGAGCTGCTGGTCGATGCGCCCTCCGCCGGCGAAGGCTATTGGAACCAGCGCCACAAGAGTCGCCGCACCTTCGAGGGCCCGTGGACCCGGACCGGCGACAAATATGTCCGCGACGCCGAGGGCCGCTACACCTTCTGCGGCCGTGCCGACGACATGTTCAAGGTCTCCGGCATCTGGGTCTCGCCGTTCGAGGTCGAGAGCGCGTTGATCACGCACCCGGCGGTGCTGGAAGCCGCCGTCGTGCCCGAGGCCGATCCGGAAGGCCTCTTGAAGCCGAAAGCCTTCGTCGTGCTGCGTCAGGGCGCGAAGACCGCGAACTTGCAGGAGATGCTGAAGGAGCACGTCAAGCAGAAGATCGGCCCGTGGAAATATCCGCGCTGGATCGACGTGGTGGACTCGCTGCCGAAAACGGCGACGGGGAAGATCCAGCGGTTCAAGCTGCGGGAAGGGGCGAATTGATTGGCTTCGTCATTCCGGGGCGCGCGAAGCGCGAACCCGGAATCTCGATCCGCAGACTGCAATCTCGGGATTCCGGATCAACTCGCTTTGCGAGTTGTCCGGAATGACGGAATGAATGGAACCGACAGCATGACCAACCTCACCCCCACGGGCTTCCTCAGCGTCAGTGGCGCCAGCCTCGAATATAAATGGCTCGCGCCGCAATCAGCGGAGGCACCGACCATCGTCATGCTGCACGAGGGTCTCGGCTCGGTCGGGCTCTGGGGCGACTTCCCGGAACAGCTTCGAGAGGCGACCGGTGCCGGCATCTTCGTCTATTCGCGTGCGGGCTACGGGCTGTCGAGCCCGGTCGCGCTGCCGCGGCCGCTGGATTACATGCACCGCGAGGCGCTGGAGGTGCTTCCGAAACTGCTCGATGCGATCGGCTTCAGGCGCGGCCTCCTGCTCGGCCATTCCGACGGTGCCTCGATCGCGACGATCTACGCCGGCGCGCACCAGGACCATCGCCTGAACGGCCTCGTGCTGATCGCGCCGCATTTCATCGTCGAGGACATCTCGGTGAAATCCATCGCCGCGATCAAGACCGCCTATGAGACCACCGATCTCAAGCCGAAGCTCGCGCGCTGGCACAAGGACGTCGACAACGCCTTCTACGGTTGGAACGGCGCCTGGCTCGATCCGAAATTTCGCGACTGGGACATCTCCGAATACCTCGCCTATATCCGCGTCCCTGTCATGGTCCTGCAAGGCGTGAACGACCAATATGGCACACTGCGCCAAGTCGAAATCGCGCAGGAAGAGTGTTATTGTCCGGTAGATTTGAAAATTATTTCAGACGCGGGCCATTCCCCGCATCGTGAAGCGCCGGGGGCGACGCTTGACGCAATTGAGCAATTTGCAAAGGCGGCCCTGCGCGACGATCAGGGACTTCAGGGACGCGCCGCATGATGTTGCGGAGGCGCGCCTCGCATGAGTGCGCCGCCGAATGCGAGCGGCCCGCTGCCGTGGCCGCAATGGGCCTATGTGCCGGGCGAGGCCGGGCTCGATGCCGACTACGAGACGCTCGCCATGGCCAAGGCGCTGGTGCCTTCGGCGTTTCGCGGCCATGTGCCGGCGCGCCATCCGGCGCTGCGCTACGGGCTCGCGCTCAACGACCGCGGCTATTTCTGGGAAGCGCAGGAGGTGCTGGAGGCGGTGTGGGCCGCAGCGCCCCAAGGCGGCCGCGAGCGCATTCTGCTGCGGGCCTGCATCCGCATCGCCAATGCGAATTTGCGGCTGCGCATGCAAAGGTCGCATTCGGCGGCACGGCTGTTTGGCGATGCGCTGGCGGAGCTGCGCGCGCTGAGCTCGCGCAAGGCGGCGGCCGGCGACGGCTTTGTCGAGAGCTTTCCCATTGCTGCGCTGACGGCCTTGCTCCAGGCCAAGCTCGGTCGTCCCCAGCTCTCCAAGGCCGACTGGATCGCATTCGGCGCCATCGTGCGGTCCTAGACACTGGCATGAAACAAAGTGCATGTATTGGCTGTTAAGGACTAGACGCGCTCTGAAATATGCACTATTGTGCATCTAACGGTAAAACCAAGACGAACTCAAGGGTGGCCCATGGCCGGGGAAGATCGGCGCCTCGCAGGCGGCGCGACATTCATCGATTTCCAGACCGAACCGTCCCGCTACAAGCACTGGAAGCTCGCGGTCGACGGCGACGTCGCGACCCTGACCATGGACGTCGACGAGAACGGCGGCCTGTTCGAGGGCTATCTGCTCAAGCTCAATTCCTACGACCTCGGCGTCGACATCGAGCTTGCCGATGCGATCCAGCGGCTGCGCTTCGAGCATCCGGAGGTGAAGGTCGTGGTGATGCGCTCGGCCAAGAACCGGGTGTTCTGCGCCGGCGCCAACATCCGCATGCTCGCGGGCTCGACCCACGCCCACAAGGTCAATTTCTGCAAGTTCACCAACGAGACCCGCAACGGCATGGAGGATTCGTCCGAGAATTCCGGCCAGCGCTTCATCACCGTGGTGAACGGCTCGGCCGCGGGCGGCGGCTATGAGCTTGCGCTCGCGACCGACCACATCATCCTCGCCGACGACGGTGCCTCTTCGGTGGCGCTGCCCGAAGTGCCGCTGCTCGCGGTGCTGCCGGGCACCGGCGGCCTCACCCGCGTCGTCGACAAGCGCAAGGTGCGCCGCGACCATGCCGACTTCTTCTGCACCATCGAGGAAGGCGTGAAAGGCAAGCGCGCCGTGCAGTGGCGTCTCGTCGACGAGATCGCGCCGAACTCGAAGCTGGAAGGCAAGATCGCCGAGCGCGTCAAGGAATTTTCCGCGGCCTCCAGGCGCAGCGGCAGCGGCAAGGGCATTGCGCTGACGCCGCTCAGGCGCATCATCGACGAGACCAGCCTGCGCTACGGCTTCGTCACCGTCGACGTCGATCGTGCCGCCCGCATCGCCACCATCTCGATTAAGGCGCCGGAGGCGGCGCCGCCGGCCGACATCGACGGCATGATGGCGCAGGGCGCTGCATTCTGGCCGCTCCAGGTCGCGCGCGAGCTCGACGATGCCATCCTGCATCTGCGCATCAACGAGCTCGAGATCGCCATGCTGGTGTTCAAGAGCCATGGCGACCGCGCCCATGTGCTCGCATCCGATGCCTTCCTTGAAGCCAACAAGGCGCACTGGCTGGTCAACGAGATCAGGCATTACTGGAAGCGCGTGCTCAAGCGTATCGACGTCACCTCGCGCACGCTGGTGACGCTGGTCGAGCCCGGCTCCTGCTTTGCCGGCACGCTCGCCGAGCTCGTCTTCGCCGCCGACCGTTCCTACATGCTGATCGGCACCCGCCAGGGCGACAACCGCCCGCCGCCCGCGATCGAGCTGTCGGCGATGAATTTTGGCCCGTATCCGATGAGCCATGGTTTGACGCGGCTTCAGTCTCGCTTCCAGGCCGACCCGGCCGATCTAGAACGCGCCGAAGCCACCATCGGCACGAGCCTGGACGCCGAAGAGGCCGAGGAGCTCGGCCTCGTCACCTTCGCGCTCGACGACATCGACTGGGACGACGAGGTCCGCGTGTTTCTGGAGGAGCGCGCCAGCTTCTCGCCCGACAGCCTCACCGGCATGGAAGCGAGCCTCCGCTTCGTCGGCCCGGAGACGATGGAATCAAAGATCTTCGCGCGCCTCACTGCCTGGCAGAACTGGATCTTCCAGCGCCCGAACGCGGTCGGCGAGGAGGGCGCGCTCCGCCGTTACGGCAGCGGCCAGAAGCCGAAATTCGATATGACAAGAGTTTAGGGAGAAGCACGGCCATGAACATGAACATCATGAACGTCGACTACTCGACCAAGATTCCGAACAACGTCAACCTCGCCGAAGACCGCCAGGTGCTGAAGGCACTCGAAGGCTGGCATCCCGGCTACATGGACTGGTGGAGCGACATGGGGCCGGAAGGCTTCCAGGAGTCGCTGGTTTATTTGCGCACCGCCTACTCCGTCGATCCGCGCGGCTGGGCCAAGTTCGACTATGTCCGCATGCCCGAATATCGCTGGGGCATCCTGCTTGCGCCGCAGGAAGAAAATCGCGTCGTTCCGTTCGGCGAGCATTTTGGCGAGCCGGCCTGGCAGGAAGTGCCGGGCGAGCATCGTGCCATGCTGCGCCGCCTGATCGTGATCCAGGGCGACACCGAGCCCGCCTCGGTCGAGCAGCAGCGCCATCTCGGCAAGACCGCGCCCTCGCTCTACGACATGCGCAACCTGTTCCAGGTCAACGTGGAAGAGGGCCGTCACCTCTGGGCGATGGTGTATCTGCTGCAGAAATATTTCGGCCGCGATGGCCGCGAGGAGGCCGACGATCTGCTCCGCCGCCGCTCCGGCGATGCGGACGCGCCGCGCATGCTCGGTGCCTTCAACGAGGCGACGCCGGACTGGCTGTCGTTCTTCATGTTCACCTACTTCACCGACCGCGACGGCAAGATGCAGCTGCACAGCCTCGCGCAGTCGGGCTTCGATCCCTTGTCGCGCACCTGCCGCTTCATGCTGACCGAAGAAGCGCACCACATGTTCGTCGGCGAGACCGGCATTACCCGCGTCGTGCAGCGCACCTGCGATGCGATGCGCGAAGCCGGCATCACCGATCCCACCGATATCGCAAAAGTCCGCGCGCTCGGCGTCATTGATCTTCCGACCATCCAGAAGAAGCTGAACCTGCACTACACGCTGTCGCTCGACCTGTTCGGCTCGGAGGTCTCGACCAACGCGGCCAACGCCTTCAATGCCGGCATCAAGGGCCGCTATCACGAGACCCAGATCGAGGACGATCACCAGCTCAAGAACGCCACCTATCCGGTGCTGAAGTTCATCAACGGCGAGATCAAGCTGGTCGACGAGCCGGCGCTGACCGCGCTCAACATGCGCCTGCGCGACGATTACAGCCAGGATTGCGTCAAGGGCATGCTGCGCTGGAACAAGGTGATCTCGACCGCGGGCTACGACTTCAAGCTGACCTTGCCCAACGTCGCCTTCCACCGCCACATCGGCGAGTTCAAGGACGTCCATGCGACGCCCGATGGCATTTTGATCGACGATGCGACCTGGGCGAAGCGCAAGGACGAGTGGCTGCCTTCGACAGCCGACGGCGACTTCATCACCTCGCTGATGCAGCCCGTCACCGAAACCGGCAAGTTCGCCTCCTGGATCTCGCCGCCGAAAGTCGGCATCGACAACAAGCCCGGCGATTTCGAGTACGTGAAGATCGAGTCGTAGGCGCGGCCTCATGCTCAACTGTCGTCCCGGATCTGCGCTCGCTTGTCCGGGACGACACCAAATATGAGGTGAGGGCGTCCTGCGCACTCGCTCTCTTAGTCCCCCTGGTTCAGCTACCCCGCGATCTCCAGCCCGGCATTGGCGTAGACCACGCCGCCGTCGACGGCGATGGTGTTGCCGACCACGTAATCGCCCGCACGCGAGGCGAGATAGATCGCGACCCCTGCCATGTCCTCGTCGGTTCCGATGCGCCGCGCCGGAATGCGCTTGGCGACGTCGTCCGCGTGGTCGCGCGCGGCCCGGTTCATGTCGGACTTGAACGCGCCCGGCGCGATCGCGGTGACGTTGATGTTGTCCTTGATGAGTTTCGTCGCCATGCGCCGGGTCAGATGGATCACGGCGGCCTTGCTGGCGGCGTAGGAATAGGTCTCGCTCGGATTGACGAAGATGCCGTCGACCGAGGCGATGTTGATGACCTTGGCCGGATGTTCCGCGCTTGCCGCCGCGCGCAGCGGCTTCGCCAGCGCCTTGGTCAGGAAGAACAGCGACTTGACGTTCAGGTCCATCACCTTGTCCCAGCCGCTTTCCGGGAATTCGTCGAACTCATCGCCCCAGGCGGCGCCGGCATTGTTGACGAGGATGTCGAGCTTCGGCTCCAGCTTGATGATTTCGCCGGCGAGCTTGTCGCAGCCTTCGACGGTCGAGATGTCGATCGGCAGCGCGATGCACTCGCCGTCATAGAGAGCCGAGAGCTCTTTCGCCGTCGCCTCGCACGGGCCGGCCTTGCGCGCGGTGATGTAGACCTTTGCCGCGCCTTGCGCGAGGAAGCCCGACGCGATCATCTTGCCGATGCCGCGCGAGCCGCCGGTCACGAGTGCGATGCGGCCTTTGAGCGAGAACAGATCGTTGAACATGGTACCTCCCTTTGGTGGCGCTCGTTTTGGGCGGGGAGGGGGAGGGAGTCAATCTTGTCGTCGTCCTGGCCTTCGCCAGGATGACGGCAGAGATTGGGGTGACAGCGGTGGACGACAGAAACTTAAGCCGCCGCAATCCGGCGAAAGCCGTTCCACATCGCGGTCGCGGCGCCCGAGGTCAGCACCGGCAGGATCCGCGTGTCCTGGTAGTTGCCGTTGAGCGAGATGCGCGGCAGCGCGGTCATGTGGCCGGCGTTCTCGGCGAACAGCATGCCGGGCCGCGTCGTCACCGCGGTCTTGAAGCCGGCCGATGCGGCCAGCGCAAATTCGCGCATCCCGGCCGCCTCGCGGTCGCCATAGGGATAGGCGAAGTGCAGCACGGGACGCTCCAGCACCCGCTCGATCCGCGTGCGGCTCACCGCCATCTCCTGCGCGGCGATCTCCTCGCTCTGCCTGGCGAGATTGCAATGGCTGATGGAGTGCGCGCCGATCGTGACCAGCGGGTCTGCGGCCAGCTGCTTCACCCCGTCCCAGGACAGGCAGAGGGTGTGGCACAGCGCTTCCATGTCGACGCCGTGCCTGGCGCAGAGCGCTGCGATCTCGCGCGCGAGATCGTGCTCGCCCGGCAGCGCGCGCAGCCAGTCATGCAGGCGGTCGAACGCCGCCTGTTTCGCGGCAGGCGTCGTCGCGTCGAGCCGCAGCGCGGAATTGCCGATCTGCACCTCGATCTGCTCGGCCCTGGCGATCACGGCTTCCAGCGCGGTCCACCACAGCCGCCCCGTGCCCTCGGCGAAATCGCTGGCGACGTAGACCGCCAAAGGCGCGTCAAATTCGCGCAGCACCGGCAGCGCATAGTCCAGATTATCGCGATAGCCGTCGTCGAGGGTGAAGGCGGCGAAGCGGCGGGTGAACCTGCCCTGCACCAGTCGCTCATGCAGATCGTCCATGCTGACGATGTCGATGTCGCGCGAGCGCAGATGGCTCAGCGTCGCGCGCAGGAAATCCGGAGTGACTTCGAGATGTCGGTTCGGCTGGAACGTGGCCTCGCGAGCCGGCCGCACGTGGTGAAGCATGAAAATGGCGCCGACGCCCGACAAAAGCGGGCGCAACAGGTGGTGCGCCCCGCTGAAATAGAGTGCTCCCAGCCCGGCGCGGATGACGTTGTTACGAAGTTGTTTCATGACCCGCTGGCGGACTCTGGCATTCCGTCCTCAACTTACGGAAGAACCCTTGAAGAAAAAGTTATTCCAATTGTCCACGCAAAGGCCTTGCGAGGGCCGCCATTTCCGGTTTGACAGCCTGCCAAGGGTTTGTTTTGTCTCCGGTTCCAGAGTTCGGGTCGTCGAATGCAGAAGCTTTTCAGGTGGGCCAGCAAATGGTGGCCAGGGCTGATCCCCCTGGCCGTCATGTGGGGATTTGCGGCCTGGAATAACACCTTACCGGTCGAGGCGGACCTGTCCGCCCGCAGCTCGGCGGCGCTCAAGGAGACCGTTCTGGACAAGACCCGGATCGCGGTGGACGGCCGCGATGTCAGCCTGGCCGCGGACGCCTTTTCCGAGGAAGGGCGCCGGGACGCGGTAATGGCGGTGGAGATTGTCCCGGGCGTGCGCCTGGTCGACGACCGTACCCGCCTCGTTGCCGAGGCAAAACCCTTCGTCTGGAACGCCGAGCGTGACGTGGTGCGGGTGACGCTGTCGGGCTCCGCGCCCTTGCCGTCGATCAAGGCCCGCCTGACGGAGGCGGCACGCAAGGAGGTCGGCGGCGTCGAGGTCGCCGATCAGATGGGGCTGGCACGTGGCGCGCCGCCGCGCTTCGAGGCCGCCGCGATGCTGCTGCTCGACCAGATCGGCAAGCTCAAGGACGGCAAGATCACGATCTCCGACACCAAGATCAACCTGTCGGGCATGGCGCGCGATCTCGGCGGACGCGAGGCGATCGCGGCTGCGCTGAAGAACTTGCCGGAAGGGTTCTCGATCGCCGCCAACGACATCAAGGCGCCGCCCTATATCTTCCAGGCCTACAAGGATCCGGTTGCCGCGACCGTGACGCTGACCGGCTATGTTCCCGACAACAATGTCCACGCGGCGATCGCAACCAGCGCCTCGCGAAAATTCTTCAACGAGAAGGTCGTCGACAATCTCAAGGCCAGCCTCGGTGCCCCCGGCGCCTTCAACCCCGCCGTGGTCGCAGCGCTCGGGGCGCTGTCGCGGCTGTCGACCGGCACGCTCGTGGTGTCCGATCGCGAGGTGAAGCTGTCGGGCGATGCGCTCTATGAAGGCGCCGGCAACGATATCCGCGCGGGCCTTGGCAAGGACTTCCCGAAAAACTGGCAGTACAAGCCGGAAATCACGGTGAAGCCCGCGGCGGGCCCGGTCGACGGCACCGTCTGCCAGCAATTGTTCTCCGAGCTCCTGAATAAGGGCAAGATCCGCTTCACCACCAAGCGCGCCGACATCGATCCCGACTCTGCGGGAATTCTCGACCATCTGATCGAGACGGCGCTGCGCTGCCCCACCACCAATATCGACGTCGCCGGGCACACCGATGCCGACGGTGAGGACGCGTTCAACCAGGCACTCTCGGAGAAGCGCGCGCAGGCGGTGATCGACTATCTGGTCAAGGCCGGCCTGCCCGCCAGCCGCTTCACCGCGATCGGCTACGGCAGCACGCAGCCCGTCGCCGGCAACGACACCGACGACGGCAAGGCGCAGAACCGCCGCATCGAATTTCTGGTGAGGTGACGATGCCCTATCTCGTTTCGTTCCATCTGGGCTGGCTGATCGGATCGCTGGTGCTGGGCTTTTGCATGGGCTGGATCTCGGTGGTCCAGCGCGGCAACGGCACCTCGAAGGTCACCGCGCGCTGGCTCGCCGCGCTCGCCGTAGCGCTGGTCGCGGCCTCGCTCGCGCATGTGGTCCCCGGCCGCTTCGGCTACTGGCTCGACCTCGGCCTCATCATGTTCGCCTGCTACCTGGTCGGCTGCACCATCGGCGCCTGGTTGCGCGACCGGGTGGTCTCGCGGAGCCAGCCGGCGGCTTGAGTCCTTGGTTCGCGTGAGGCCATCGCTCTCTCGTTCCCTTCCCCGTAAGGGGGGAGGGAACGTACCGCCATCGGCGCGGTAGGCGAGGCTCATCCCATCAGTTCCAGATCCAACATTGCGATAACAGCCTGATCGGAGTGTGAAATCGCCGAGCGATGAAGCTACGCTTGACACTAATACGTACGTACGTATTATTCTGCTCATGCCAAAGCCCTCGCTCAAAGACGCCATCCTCGACGCCGGCCTCAAGGTCATGTTCCGGACCGGCTATCACGGCACCAGCGTGCGCGACGTCACCGCTGCGGCGGGCGCGCCGCAGGGGTCCTTCACCAACCATTTCCGCTCCAAGGAAGCGTTCGCTTCGGAGGTGCTCGACCGCTACTTCGACGTCACCAGGGGGCTGGTCGCAGAAGCGCTTGAGGACACGACGCTGACGCCGCGCGCGCGCCTCAAGCGCTATCTCGACATCATCACCGGCCGGCTCGAGGCCGACGGTTATGGTCGTGGGTGTCTGATCGGCGATCTCAGCCTGGAGGCGACCGGCAGCAGCGAAATGCTGCGTACGCGCCTGACCGAGATTTTTGCCGAATGGCGCGTGCCGTTCGCGGCCTGCATCGCCGAGGCTCAGGCGCGCGGCGAGATCGCATCCGATTTCGAGCCCGGGGAGCTTGCCGACTTCCTGCTCGCGTCCTGGCAGGGCGCGATCCTGCGCATGAAGGTCGATCGCAATCCGAAAGCGCTCGAACGTTTCAAGACCATCGCATTTCAGACCGTGTTCAAGGAGCTGACATGAGCAAGCCAATCGAGATCGAGATTCGCAGAGCGCCCGTGCTGGGAAGCAGCATGGCTTACCGCGAGACGGGTGCGCAGGATGCGCCGGTCGTGCTGTTCCTGCACGGCAACCCGACCTCGTCGCACATCTGGCGCAACATCCTGCCGTTGGTGTCACCGGTCGCGCATTGCATTGCGCCCGATCTCATCGGCTTCAGCCAATCCGGTAAGCCTGACATCGCCTACCGCTTCTTCGACCATGTCCGCTATCTCGATGCGTTCATTGAACAGCGCGGCGTCACATCGGCCTATCTCGTCGCGCAGGACTGGGGCACGGCGCTCGCATTTCATCTCGCCGCGCGCCGGCCGGACTTCGTACGCGGATTAGCCTTCATGGAATTCATCCGCCCGATGCCGACCTGGCAGGATTTCCACCATACCGAGGTCGCGGAGGAGCAAGATCATGCCGAGGCGGCGAGGGCGGCCTTTCGCAAGTTCAGGACGCCGGGCGAGGGTGAGGCCATGATCCTCGAGGCGAATGCGTTCGTCGAGCGCGTTCTGCCCGGCGGAATCGTCCGCAAGCTCAGCGACGAAGAGATGGCGCCCTATCGCACGCCGTTCCCGACGCCTGAGAGTCGTCGCCCCGTTCTTGCGTTTCCCCGCGAGCTGCCGATCGCAGGCGAGCCTGCCGATGTCTATGAGGCGCTCCAA
Organism: Bradyrhizobium sp. B025; assembly: GCF_042257955.1. Lineage (NCBI taxonomy): Bacteria > Pseudomonadati > Pseudomonadota > Alphaproteobacteria > Hyphomicrobiales > Nitrobacteraceae > Bradyrhizobium > Bradyrhizobium sp. B025. The sequence continues at coordinate 464,782 of NZ_CP170150.1, forward strand.
TCCGCCCATGCGGCGCTGGCCGCATCTTCCTATCCGAAACTGCTGTTCACGGGCGAACCGGGCGCGCTCGTCTCGCCGGAATTTGCCGAGCGGTTTGCGGCCTCGCTGACGCGTTGCGCGTTGATCCGGCTCGACGCGGGATTGCACTATCTGCAGGAGGACCACGCTGACGCAATCGGCCGATCGGTGGCCGGCTGGATCGCCGGCATCGAAGCGGTGCGTCCGCAGCTCGCCGCGTGAGGAGGATGAGATGTCGGATGTGACGATCGTCTATTGCCGTCCCTGCGGCTACGAGAAGCGTGCGAAGGAAGCCGCCGCAGCGCTGCGCCGGCAACTGGCGCTGGAGGCGGATCTCGTGGCCGGCAAGGGCGGCATCTTTCAGGTCAAGCTCGGCGACAGGATTGTGGCCAGCCGCAGCAAGGGCCATTTTCCCGGCACCGACGAAATCGTCGCAGCCGTCACCGCGGCGCGGCATTGATCCGGGGAGGCACGCAGATGCCGGTCGTCTGGAACGAAGATCCGGCGGCAATCGACTGGAACGAGCTTTCCGCGCTCTACCGCACCGCACCGCTCGGCAACAAGACACCAGCCGATCTCGCGCTCGTGTTCGGCAACAGCATGTTCTGTGCCTTCGCTTACGACCAAGGCCGGCTGGTTGGTGCCGGCCGAGCGCTGGCGGACGGCCGCGACTGCGCCTACCTCTGTGATGTCGCGGTGCGCCCGGACTGTCAGGGGCAAGGCCTCGGCCGCGAGATCATCGAGCGGCTGCTGGCGCGATGCCGCGGACATCGCAAAATCATCCTCTATGCGGTGCCTGGCAAAGAGGGCTTTTATGAGCGTCTCGGCTTCCGCCGGATGACGACGGCCATGGCGATTTTCGACGACCAGGCCAGTGCCTATCGGCGCGGCTATCTGACCGCCCCTTAAGCTACTGTTGCGCCGCACCTGTTTGGTGCATCGGAAAATCCGTCCAGAACGACCCCGTCGCCCCTCTTTCAACAGCCGGGCGCGGCCCATAGATTGACGTCGGCTTAAAACGTGACGGAACATTGCGCGGCCGAAATCATCAAAACTTCATGGCGTCTGCGCAGGATTGCCATGGAGATTCGCGTCAGCCTTGCCGCCGAAAGCGCCAAACCGTGCATCCAGAGCCCGCAACCCTGCCTAAAATATTGAAGGCACGTGATTTTGTTCGAATTGGCGAATTCCACTCCGCCCCAAAACGCGCTAGTGGAGGGTTAGGGGGCATGCGCGATGCCGGAGCCGGCGGCGAGGGTTCGTTGAGTGCCTGTGCGTCGTTTGCCTGTTCGCCGGCCGTCCTGGCCGCTGAAGCGTTGTTCGAGGTCTAGATGCTGGAAGCCATACGCAGGGCGATGACGTTTCTGCGCCAGAAGCAAGTCCTGCATAAGCTTGGAGTTGTGATCAGCGTCGCGGTCATCGGCATCGCTTGCTATGTGCTCTACCACATGCTGCGCGGCATCGACTTCAACGAGGTGATCGAGGCGATCAAGAGCACCGAGCCGAGCCAGATTGCGATGGCGGCGCTGTTCGTGGCCGCGGGCTATTTCACCCTGACCTTCTACGACCTGTTCGCCGTGCGTGCGATCGGCCACGCCCATGTGCCTTACCGCATCAATGCGCTCGCCGCCTTCACCAGCTATTCGATCGGCCACAATGTCGGCGCCAGCGTCTTCACCGGCGGCGCGGTACGCTACCGCATCTATTCGGCCTATGGGCTGAACGCGATCGATGTCGCAAAGATTTGCTTCCTCGCCGGCCTGACCTTCTGGCTCGGCAATGCCGCCGTGCTGGGCCTCGGCATCTCCTACCATCCGGAGGCGGCGGCCTCGATCGACCAGCTTCCGCCCTGGCTGAACCGGACGCTGGCGCTGATGATCATCGTGGGACTGGTCGGCTATGTGGTCTGGGTTTGGACCCAGCCGCGGGTGGTCGGCCGCGGGCCCTGGACCGTGGTGCTGCCGGGCGGACCGCTGACGCTGCTCCAGATCGCGATCGGCATCATCGATCTCGGATTCTGCGCGCTCGCGATGTACGTGCTGGTCCCGGACGAGCCCAATCTCGGATTCGTCGTGGTTGCCGTGATCTTCGTCTCGGCCACCCTGCTCGGCTTTGCCAGCCACTCGCCCGGCGGCCTCGGCGTGTTCGACGCCGCCATGCTGGTCGGCCTCTGGCAGATGGACCGGGAGGAACTCCTGGGCGGCATGCTCCTGTTCCGCGTCCTCTATTATCTGTCCCCCTTCGTCATATCTGTAATCTTGCTGACGTTTCGCGAAGTTATAATCGGCGCCCGATCGAAGCGTTTGCAGCAGGCGGCGCTCAAGCTCGACCCCGGCCCGGCGCGTGAAGCCGCCTATGTGAGAGAGCGCAGCGACGGCACCGCCTGACGGCGCCAAGCCTTTAGGACAAAGCCTTTAGGACGAAGCCGTTAGGACAAGCCCCTAGGAGAAGCCCGCCCCGATGGCGATTGACGCCCCATCTTCTCCCACCGCGCAGCCCTGGTCCGACCGGCTGCGGCACTCGACGATCATCCTGATCGCCGCGGCGCTGGCGCTGTCGGTCGTGGTCTCGCTCGGCGAATTGTCGGTGTTGCACGCCGTTGCCGTGTTCCTCTGCATCGCCGCTGCGGCGCTGATCCCCTGGCGGCTGCACGACACCGCCGCCTCGCGCGACGATGTCAGGCGCATCAACCCGGTCGAGAGCGCCGCAGTGGCCGCGGTCGTCGCCGGCATGCCGGATCCGGCGGTGCTGCTCGACCGCGCCGGCCGCGTCATCCATCTCAATGCGGCTGCCGCCCAGCTTGCCCCGGCGCTGCGCAGGAACGAGCTCGCCCAGTTCGCGCTGCGCTCGCCGGAGATCATCACCGCGCTGCGCGAGTCGATCGCGACCACCGAGCCGCGGCGCGCGACCTATCTCGACCATGTCCCGGTCGATCGCTGGATGGAGCTGATCATCACGCCGGTGCCGGTGCCGACCACCTTCGGCGGCGCCGACAAATGCATGCTGATGACCTTCCACGACCAGACGCCGCTGCGCCGGGTCGAGGAGATGCGCGCCGACTTCGTCGCCAATGCCAGCCACGAGCTGCGCACGCCGCTCGCCGCGCTGTCGGGCTTCATCGACACGCTCCAGGGCCAGGCCAAGGACGACCCCAAGGCGCGCGAGCGCTTCCTCGGCATCATGCACAACCAGGCCACCCGCATGGCGCGCCTGATCGACGATCTGCTTTCGCTGTCGCGGGTCGAGCTGTCGGCCCATGTGCGCCCCGACACCCTGGTCGACCTGCTGCCGATCATCCGCCAGGTCGCCGACGGGCTCGAGCCGCTGGCGCGCGAGCGCCAGGTCGAGGTCGAGATCCATCTGCCGGAGCCGCCGGTGATGATCGCGGGCGACCGCGAGGAGCTGCTCCGCCTGTTCGAGAACCTGATCGAGAACGCGCTCAAATACGGCGCCTCGGGCGGACGCGTCATCGTGTCACTAACCTCAGGCGCCGCCACTGATGGAACTCAGGAAATCCGGGTCATGGTCCGGGATTTCGGCCCCGGCATCGCGCCCGAGCACCTGCCGCGGCTGACCGAGCGGTTCTACCGGGTCGATGTCGGCGACAGCCGCTTGCAGGGCGGGACCGGGCTCGGATTATCGCTGGTGAAACATATTCTTAACCGGCATCGCGGCCGGCTTTTGATCGAAAGCGTGCCCAAACAGGGCGCCACTTTCACCGCCTGTTTTCCCCAGATCAGGCCCCCGGTGACAGTCTGAAATTCAAGCGATTTCAATCGCTTGGGGCTGTCATCCGACTGTCACGAAACCTTCGTAAAAGCACAGCCGACCGCTCCTAAAGGGGCGGCACGGGGAGCGCGATCGGGCGCGGATGGCGCTTCGCTCCCCTGTATGGAGACCAGCATGAATTTCCTCAAAACGATCGTCGCTGCCGGCTTGGTCGCCGCATCGACGACGGCGGCCTTTGCTGCCGATATCACCGGCGCCGGCGCGACGTTCCCGTTCCCGATCTATTCCAAGTGGGCCGACGCCTACAAGAAAGAGACCGGCAACGGTCTGAACTACCAGTCGATCGGCTCCGGCGGCGGCATCAAGCAGATCCAGGCCAAGACCGTGACCTTCGGCGCCAGCGACGCGCCGCTCAAGGCCGAGCAGCTCGAGAAGGACGGCCTCGTCCAGTGGCCGATGGTGATGGGTGCCATCGTTCCGGTCGTCAACATCGAGGGCGTGAAGCCGGGCGAGATGGTGTTCGACGGCGAGACGCTCGCCAGCATCTATCTCGGCAAGATCACCAAGTGGGACGATGCCGCGATCAAGAAGCTCAATCCGAGCCTGAAGCTGCCCTCGGAGGCGATCACCGTCGTCCGCCGCTCCGACGGTTCGGGCACCACCTTCAACTTCACCAACTACCTCTCCAAGGCCAGCGCGGACTGGAAGAGCAAGGTCGGCGAGGGCACGGCCGTCGAGTGGCCGGTCGGCGTCGGCGCCAAGGGCAACGAGGGCGTGTCCGGCAACATCGGCCAGACCAAGAACTCGATCGGTTACGTCGAGTACGCCTATGCCAAGCAGAACAAGCTGACCTACACCGGTCTCGTCAACAAGGCCGGCAAGCCGGTGCAGCCGACCGTCGAGGCCTTCCAGGCGGCCGCCTCGAACGCCGACTGGGCCAAGGCGCCCGGCTACTACGTCATCCTGACCGACCAGCCCGGCGAGAAGTCCTGGCCGATCACGGCGGCGACCTTCATCCTCATGCACAAGGATGCCACCGACAAGGCGGCCTCGCAGGAAGCCATCAAGTTCTTCCGCTGGGCCTTCAAGAACGGCGGCAAGGCGGCTGAGGAGCTCGACTACATCCCGATGCCCGAGGGCGTCGTGACCCTGATCGAGAAGACCTGGGCTGCCGAGATCAAGAGCTAAGCGCGGCTGTCCCGGCCTGGGTGCCGGGATCTCAAAAGACCTCCGCTCCGGATCGGCCTCGTGCCGCATCCGGAGCGCAAGACCAACAACAAGCGTATATAACGGGTACAGGGGATCGGCGTGGCAGAGATGGCCGTTCAGAGCGATGTAATCGACGACGCCGGACCGTACGATCGCGCCAAGGCCTTGAGCGCGTTCAAGCTCGGCGACGTCACCTTCTACTGGATCACGCGGCTCTCCGCGATCTCGGTGCTGCTGATCCTTGGCGGCATCATCGTTTCGCTGATCGTCGGCGCTTTCCCGGCGATCAAGGAATACGGCTTCTCCTTCCTGTGGACGCAGCGCTGGGCGCCGTCGGCGGATCCGCCCGTGCTCGGCGCGCTCGGGCCGATGTACGGCACGCTCGTCACTTCCTTCATCGCGATGCTGATTGCCATTCCCGTTGGCCTCGGCATTGCGATCTTCCTCACCGAGCTCTGTCCGCAATGGCTGCGCCGCCCGATCGGCATGGCGATCGAGCTGCTCGCCGGCATTCCCTCGATCATCTACGGCATGTGGGGCTTCTTCGTGCTGGGCCCGTTCCTGGCCAACACCTTCCAGCCCTTCATGATCAAGATCTTCGACGGCGTCCCTGTCCTGGGCGCGATCTTCGCGGGGCCCCCGTCCTATCTCAGCCTGTTCAACGCCGCGCTGATCCTCGCCATCATGGTGCTGCCCTTCATCACCTCGATCTCGGTCGATGTGTTCAAGACGGTGCCGCCGGTGCTGAAGGAGGCCGCCTACGGCGTCGGCTGCACCACCTGGGAAGTCGTGCGCAGCGTGGTGATCCCCTACACCCGCGTCGGCGTCATTGGCGGCGTCATGCTGGCGCTGGGTCGCGCGCTCGGCGAGACCATGGCGGTGACGTTCATCATCGGCAACTCGTTCCGCATCTCCTCCTCGATCTTCGCGCCGGGCACCACGATCTCGGCGGCGATCGCATCCGAGTTCGCCGAGAGCGACGGCTTGCACCAGTCCGGCCTGATCCTGCTCGGCCTTCTGCTGTTCGTGCTGACGTTCTTCGTGCTCGCTGCGGCACGGCTGATGCTGATGCGGCTGGAAAAGAAGGCGGGGAACTAACGCCATGAACCCGATCTATTCACGCCGCCGCCGCAAGGACATCGTCGTTCGCGGACTCTGCATCGCCGCCGCCGCCTTCGGCGTCACCTGGCTTGCGCTGATCCTGATCACGCTGCTTTACAACGGCATCGCCGGTCTGAACCTCGAGATTTTCGTGGCAGACACGCCGCCGCCGGGCTCGACCGAAGGCGGCCTGCGCAACGCCATCGTCGGTTCGATCATCATGACCGTGCTCGGCGTCGGCATTGGCGCGCCGCTCGGCCTGTTCGCCGGCACCTATCTCGCGGAGTACGGCCGCAACGACCGCCTGACCTCGGTGATCCGCTTCATCAACGACATCCTGCTCTCGGCGCCCTCGATCATCATCGGTCTGTTCATCTACGGCGCGGTGGTGGTGCCGATGCGCGGCTTCTCGGCGATCGCAGGCAGCCTCGCGCTCGCCGTCATCGTCATCCCGGTGGTGCTGCGCACGACCGAGGACATGCTGCTGCTGGTGCCGAACGCGCTGCGCGAGGCGGCGTCCGCGCTCGGCCTGCCGCGCTCGCTGGTGATCAAGCGGATCGCCTATCGTGCCGCCCGCTCCGGCCTCATCACCGGCGTGTTGCTAGCCACCGCCCGCGTCGCCGGCGAGACCGCGCCGCTGCTCTTCACCGCGCTGTCGAACCAGTTCTTCAGCCTTGGCCTGAACAAGACGATGGCGAACCTGCCGGTCACCATCAACAACTTCGTCCAGAGCCCCTACGCCTATTGGAAGCAGCTCGCCTGGAGCGGCGCGCTGCTGATCACGATTACCGTGCTTGCCCTGAATATTGGCGCGCGCATCCTTGGCGCCGAGAGGACCGCAAAATGAGTGAGCTTTCCGTATCGATGAGCGCGGCCGGTGGGCTGCCCCAGGCGCCGCTGCTGCCGGAAGCGCCGGCCAAGGTGACGGTGCGCAACCTCAACTTCTATTACGGCGAGCACCACGCGCTGAAGAACATCAACCTGACGCTCGGCACCAACCGCGTCACCGCGTTCATCGGCCCGTCCGGCTGCGGCAAGTCGACCCTGCTGCGCATCTTCAACCGGATGTACGACCTCTATCCGGGGCAGCGCGCCACCGGCCAGCTCATGCTCGACCAGACCAACATCCTCGACGGCAAGCTCGACCTCAACCTGCTGCGCGCCCGCGTCGGCATGGTGTTCCAGAAGCCGACGCCGTTCCCGATGACGATCTACGAGAACATCGCCTTCGGCATCCGCCTCTACGAGAAGATCTCGAAGTCCGAGATGGACGACCGCGTCGAGAAGGCGCTGCGCGGCGGCGCGCTGTGGAACGAGGTCAAGGACAAGCTCAACGCCTCCGGCCTGTCGCTCTCCGGCGGCCAGCAGCAGCGCCTCTGCATCGCCCGCACCGTCGCGGTGCGGCCCGAGGTGATCCTGTTCGACGAGCCCTGCTCGGCGCTCGACCCGATCTCGACCGCCAAGGTCGAGGAGCTGATCCAGGAATTGTCCGAGAACTACACGATCGCGATCGTCACCCACAACATGCAGCAGGCGGCGCGCGTCTCCGACAAGACCGCGTTCATGTATCTCGGCGAGCTGATCGAGTTCGACGACACCAGCAAGATCTTCACGTCGCCGAGCGACCGGCGCACGCAGGATTACATCACCGGCCGGTTCGGCTGAGGAGACGGGACATGGGTTCTGAACATACCGCAAAGGCCTTCGACACCGACCTCCAGGAGCTCACCCGGCTCGTCGCCGAGATGGGCGGGATCGCCGAGCGCATGATCGTCGATTCCGTCGACGCGCTGATCCGCCGAGACGTCGCGCTCGGCCAGCGCGTCGTCGCCACCGACACCGAGCTCGACGCGCTGCAGAAGCGCATCGAGGAGCGCGCCGTGCTCACCATCGCCCGCCGCCAGCCGATGGCGGTCGATCTGCGCGAGATCGTCGGCGCCATGCGCGTTGCGACCGATCTCGAGCGCATCGGCGACCTCGCCAAGAACATGGGCAAGCGCGTCGCGGCGCTGGAGACGGATTTCCATCCGCTCAAGCTGTTCCGCGGCCTCGAGCACATGACCGACCTCGTGCAGCAGCAGGTCAAGTCGGTGCTGGACGCCTATGCCGCGCATGATCTGCCGGCGGCGATGGCGGTGTGGAAGGGCGACGAGGAAGTCGACGCCATCTGCACCTCGCTGTTCCGCGAGCTCCTCACCTACATGATGGAGGATCCGCGCAACATCTCGTTCTGCATCCATCTGATGTTCTGCGCCAAGAACATCGAGCGGATCGGCGACCACGCCACCAACATCGCCGAGACCGTGTTCTACATGATCGAGGGCCAGGCGATCACCGACAAGCGGCCGAAGGGCGACATGACGACCTTCGCCACGACGGTCCCGAATACCTGAAGACTTAAGGAGCGACGACACCATGGGCGCACGCATTATGGTGGTTGAGGACGAGGAAGCTCTCACCGAGCTTCTCCGCTACAACCTCGAAGGCGACGGCTATGATGTGGAGACGGTGATGCGCGGCGACGACGCCGACACCCGCCTCAAGGAACACATCCCCGATCTGATCGTACTCGACTGGATGCTGCCGGGACTGTCAGGCATCGAGCTGTGCCGCCGGCTGCGGACCCGGCCCGAGACCAAGCAGCTCCCGATCATCATGCTCACCGCGCGCGGCGAGGAGAGCGAGCGGGTGCGGGGTCTTGCGACCGGCGCTGACGACTACATCGTCAAGCCGTTCTCGGTGCCGGAGCTCCTGGCGCGCGTGAAGGGCCTCCTGCGGCGCGCAAGCCCGGAGCGGCTCGCCACGGTGCTGGCCTATGGCGACATCGAGCTCGATCGCGACAAGCGCCGCGTCGCGCGCTCGGGCCGGCCGATCGACCTCGGCCCGACCGAATATCGCCTCTTGGAGTTCTTCCTGGAGCATCCCGGCCGCGTGTTCTCGCGCGAGCAGCTGCTCGACAGCGTCTGGGGCCGCGACATCTACATCGACGAGCGCACCGTCGACGTCCACATCGGCCGCCTGCGCAAGCTGCTCAATCTCGGCCGCGAGCAGGATCCCATCCGCACCGTCCGCGGAGCCGGCTACGCGCTGGATGATCGCTTTGCGAAGGCGGAGCAGACGTAAGGTTTGCAGGCGTTGGTTTAGCGGGCTACAGCCACACTCTCAGTGTCGTCCCGGACAAGCGTAAGCGCAGATCCGGGACCCATAATCACAGGGCGTGGTTGTCGCGCGAAGAAGGTAACTCCGAGTCCCCGTAGCCACATCTTGCGGTCGTTATGGGTCCCGGATCTGCGCGCGCTTCAGGCGCGCTTGTCCGGGACGACATCGAGTTTGTTGGGCCGTCAACGCGTGACGGCCGTCGCTCGATTTCAGAACAAACTCACCGCGAGGGCTTCGCCGGTGCGCGCCGGCGATCCGCGGCGGGCTGATATGCCACGCGCGAGTGCTGCGCGCAGTAGGGCAGGCCCGACAGCGCCCTGCCGCCGCAGAAGAAGAAATCCGGGCTCGAGGGATCGCCGACCGGCCAGTGGCAGGTCGCCTCGTTCAGCTCCAGCAGCGACAGCCGCTGGCTCATCGGCACCACGTTGTCGTAGGTGACCGGTTCGGCCTCCACCTCGACCTCGAAGGCCTGCGCCAGCGCGGTGTTGCCGCGCGCAATGGGGCGGCTCACCCGCATCATGTGCTGCGCGGGGCGCGCCTTGCGCGGCCGCGGAGCCGCCGATGAGGGGCTCTTGGCGCGGCCGGATAGGCCGAGCCTGTGTACCTTGCCGATCACGGCATTGCGGGTCACGTTCCCGAGCTCGGCTGCGATCTGGCTGGCCGATAATCCGGCCTCCCAGAGCTTTTTCAACTGCTCGACGCGATCGTCGGACCAGGTCAAAACCGTCATTGCACCCTTTCCCTCGCCGTGCGGCTGCCATCCTGGCGCCTCGCGGCGAATGCCTAAGCCTCGAAAAACCCGTGCCGTCAGAATCCCTTAAGGCTCGCCGGGCGCGCCGATAACGCCCGAACGTCTACGCCGGTACATGAGGACTTAGAGGATCAGAAACACTGCACGAGATGTCGTATCTGACAAGCCAAACGCTACAATATGGCGTGACTCACGCGCAAGAGTCCGCCGACTCGCTTCCACATGTTCCGTGGCGAAAACCCCGCAATTTCGGCTCCGCAAGACTACGGATTCAGCGTTTCGCGAGGCTTTCGGGCGGCATTGACACCGGTTTCACCAGGCATAAGATAGTGTCACGTGCCGCCCTTAAAAGGCGGCACGTTTCGTTTTCCGGGCCGGTCAATGGTGCGCTGCGTGAGCGTGTTCAGGCCGTCCGCAACATCAAGTGATCGTCATGACTAACAGCGCAGCGCCGCATTTGCTTCCCGTTTTCGCCAGATCCGACCTCGGTTTCGAGCGCGGCGAAGGTTGCTGGCTGATTGCGACCAATGGCGATCGCTATCTCGATTTTACCTCCGGCGTCGCCGTGAACGCGCTCGGCCACGCCCATCCCGCGCTGGTCAAGGCGCTGCAGGAGCAGGCCACAAAACTCTGGCACATGTCGAACCTGTTCCAGAGTCCGGACGGCGAGAAGCTCGCGACGCGCCTGTGCAATGAAAGCTTCGCGGACTTCGTGTTCTTCTGCAATTCCGGCGCCGAGGCGCTGGAAGGTGTGATCAAGCTGGTCCGCCATCATCACTTCTCCAAGGGTCATCCGGAACGTTACCGCATCATCACCTTCGAAGGCGCCTTCCACGGCCGCACGCTGGCGACGCTGGCTGCGACGGGATCTGCAAAATATCTCGAAGGGTTTGGTCCGCCGATGGATGGCTTCGACCAGGTCCCGCATGGCGACATCGAGGCCGTGAAGAAGGCAATCGGTCCGCAGACCGCCGGCATCCTGATCGAGCCGATTCAGGGCGAGGGCGGCGTGCGTTCCGCAACGCCTGCGTTCCTCAAGGCATTGCGCCAGCTTTGCGACGAGAAGGGCCTGCTGCTCGCCTTCGACGAGGTGCAGACCGGCATGGGCCGCACCGGCGATCTGTTCGCGCATCGGCGTACCGGCGTCACACCTGACGTGATGTCGCTGGCCAAGGCGCTCGGCGGCGGCTTCCCGATCGGTGCGATCCTGGCCACCGCGGACGCGGCGGCCGGCATGGGTCCCGGCTCGCACGGCTCGACCTTCGGCGGCAATCCGCTCGCGGTCGCGGCGGCGAATGCCGTGCTCGACGTCATGCTGAAGCCCGGCTTCTTCGACCATGTGCAGAAGATGTCGCTGCTGCTCAAGCAGAAGCTCGCCTCCGTGATCGATCGTCATGGCGATGTCGTCAGCGAGGTGCGCGGCGAGGGCCTCCTGATCGGCATCAAGGCCGTGGTGCCATCAGGCGATCTCGTCGCGGCGCTGCGTAACGAGAAGCTGCTCACGGTCGGCGCCGGCGACAATGTCGTGCGTTTCCTGCCGCCCTTGATCGTCACCGAAGCCGAGATCGAGGACAGCGTCGGGCGGCTCGAACGCGCCTGCGCCGCGATCTCGTCCAGTCAGACCAAGCGGGCGGCAAGCTGATGAGCAAGTCGCCGAAGCACTTCCTCGATATCAACGAGCTCCCGCTGTCGGAGCTCAAGAGCATGCTCGATGCCTCCTCCGCCATGAAGGCGAAGCAGAAGGCGCATCAGCCGGTGAGGCCGCTCGAAGGCAAGACGCTGGCGATGATCTTCGAGCGCCCGTCGACCCGCACGCGGGTGTCGTTCGACGTCGCCATGCGCCAGCTCGGCGGCGAGCCCATCATGCTCACCGGCGCCGAGATGCAACTCGGCCGCGGCGAGACCATCGCCGACACCGCGCGCGTGCTGTCGCGCTATGTCGATGCCATCATGATCCGCATCCTCAACCACGACGCCCTGCTCGAGCTTGCGGCCAACGCGACCGTGCCCGTCATCAACGGCCTGACCCGGCGCTCGCATCCCTGCCAGGTGATGGCCGACCTTCTGACCTATCAGGAGCACCGCGGCCCGATCGAGGGCCGGACGGTGGCCTGGACCGGCGATGACAACAACGTGCTGGCGTCCTGGGCGCATGCCGCGGAGCGCTTCAAGTTTCAGCTCAATGTCGCAACGCCTCCGGAGCTTGCGCCGAAGAAGGCGATGCGCGACTGGATCAAGGCTTCAGGCGCGCCGATCATGCTCGGCACCGATCCGGAAGCCGCCGTGCGCGGCGCCGATTGCGTCGTCACCGACACATGGGTGTCGATGGGCGACAAGGAAGGCGAGCACCGCCACAACGTGCTCAAGCCATACCAGGTCAATGCCAAGCTGATGTCGCTGGCCAAGCCCGACGCGCTGTTCATGCACTGCCTGCCTGCCCATCGCGGCGAGGAGGTCACCGACGAGGTGATCGACGGCCCGCAATCGGTCGTGTTCGACGAGGCCGAAAACCGCCTGCACGCGCAGAAGGGCATTCTGGCCTGGTGTTTTGACGCGGTGAAGTAAGTTTGGCGTAGGCCCGGCGGCCGCCTCGCATGCAACTGTCGTCCTGGCTTTCGCCAGGACGACGCGGAGGTTGCTGTCCTTGCATACGTCCATTCTGCATTGCCGGATGCAGCCGGAACCCCTTCCATTTCCCACCCACCGACCCCAGATAGACCGCCATGGATTCCCAATCCCCTGACATGAAAACCAGGCCAGAAGGCCCGGTTCGCGCACCATCAGCGGTTCCGATCGACGACGCCGTGCTGCCCTACGAGGTCGACGCGCTCGACGTGCGCGGCCGGCTGGTGCGGCTCGGTCCGGCGCTCGACGACATCCTGACCAAGCACGATTATCCCGCGCCCGTCGGCAAGCTGCTCGGCGAGGCCATCGTGCTGACGACGCTGCTCGGCTCGGCGCTGAAATTCGAGGGTCGCTTCATCCTCCAGGCCCAGACCGACGGCCCGGTGTCGTTCCTGGTGGTGGACTACAAGGCGCCGGACCAGCTTCGCGCCTATGCCCGCTTTGACGCCTCGCGCCTGGGCACGGCGAAGGATTCCGGCGCGCTGCTCGGCCGCGGCCATCTCGCCATGACCATCGACCAGGGCCCCGACATGAGCCGCTACCAGGGTCTGGTCGCGCTCGACGGCGGCAGCCTCGAAGACGCCGCCCACGAATATTTCCTGCGCTCCGAGCAGATCCCGACGCGCGTGCGTCTTGCGGTCGGCGAGGAGTGGCGCTCGAACGACGGCGGCAGGCATCGCTGGCGCGCCGGCGGCATGTTGATGCAGTTTTTGCCGAAGGCGCCGGAGCGCGCGCGGCAGGCGGACTTGCATCCCGGCGATGCGCCCGAGGGCGCCGAAGTGCACGCCGTCGCCGAAGATGACGCCTGGGTCGAGGCGCGCTCGCTGGTCGAGACCGTCGAGGACGTCGAGCTGATCGATCCGGAACTGTCCGGCGAGCGGCTGCTCTACCGCCTCTTCCACGAGCGTGGCGTGCGCGTATTCAAGCCGCTGGTCCTGAAGGCGCAATGCTCCTGCTCGCGCGATGCGGTCGCCGCGATGCTGAAGAGCTTCTCGCCGGACGATCGCGCCGCGATGGTCAAGGACGACAAGGTCGTTGTCACCTGCGAGTTCTGCTCGTCGGTGTACGATTTCACGCCCGATGAGGCGGGCGTGGAGGACGAGTAACTCTATCCTCCGTCATTGCCAGCGCAGCGAAGCAATCCAGAGTCTTTCCGCAGTGGCAGTCTGGATTGCTTCGCTGCGCTCACAATGACGACGGGGAAACAGCCTGCCAAGTGCTCGGACATCGTAGGGTGGGCAAAGCGTAAGCGTGCCCACCATCTTTCTGCGTCACCACCGAAATGGTGGGCACGCTTCGCTTTGCCCACCCCACGGCCCCGCCCCTAGTTCAACACCCGCTTGTTGTCCGGGCTATCCAGCGAAAACGTCGGCACGTCGATCTCGAAGCGTTCGCCGCTTTCGCTGACCATCTGGTAGCGGCCGGTCATGAAGCCGGAGGCGGTCGAGAGCGGCACGCCGGAGGTGTATTCGAAGCGCTCGCCGGGGGCCAGGGTCGGCTGCTCGCCGACCACGCCCTCGCCCTTCACCTCCTGCTGGCGGCCGGTGGCGTCGGTGATGATCCAGTGCCGCGTCTTGAGCTGCACGGTCTCCTCGCCCGAATTGGTGATGACGATGGTGTAGGACCAGAAGTAGCGGGAGCGGTCGGCCGACGACTGTTCCGGAACAAAGTTCGGCTCGACGGTCACTTCGATCTGGCGGGTCACGGCGCGGTACATGGCTGCCATCATAACGAAAACCCGGCCGGGAACCAAACGCCGCAAGCGGCTTTCGCGACATCGTCCCGCCAGAATTCGCGGAGAAAGACACCCCAAAGAAAGACACCCTTATGTGATCCGGCCGCTTTGCGAGACGACGGCCGGACCGGTACAATCCCTATAACGTCGCGATTTGTGTGAGGGTTTCCAGGCCCCGATGACCATTGCGGACCAAGTGACGGGATCGACGATCGCGGGGGCCAAGCCTGCGGATGCAAAGCCGCGTGCGGCCGCGCCGGCCATCTCGCTGCCCGCCATCGGCGAGCGCGAGCTCCGGCTCGACCTGTTCCGCGGCCTCGCGCTGTGGCTGATCTTCATCGACCATCTGCCGTCGAGTCTTTTGACCTGGTTCACGATCCGCAATTACGGCTTCAGCGACGCCACCGAGATCTTCATCTTCATCTCCGGCTACACCGCCGCCTTCGTCTACGGCCGCGCGATGCTGGAGAGCGGCGTCGTCATCGCCACCGCGCGCATCATGCGCCGGGTCTGGCAGATCTATGTCGCCCACGTCTTCCTGTTCACGATCTTCCTCGCCGAGATCTCCTACGTCGCGACCAGCTTCGAGAACCCGCTCTACACTGAAGAGATGGGCATCATGGACTTTCTCAAGCAGCCCGACGTCACCATCGTGCAGGCGCTGCTGTTGCGCTTCCGTCCCGTCAACATGGACGTGCTGCCGCTCTACATCGTGCTGATGCTGGCGCTGCCTTTGATCCTGTGGTCGATGAAGTGGAAGCCCGATGTCACGCTCGGCCTCTCGGTCGTGCTCTACGCGGTCACCTGGGAATACGACCTCTACTTCTCCGCCTATCCGAACGGCTTCTGGGCGTTCAATCCGCTGGCCTGGCAATTGCTGTTCGTCTTCGGTGCATGGTGTGCGCTCGGAGGTGCGCGGCGCATGTCGCGTATTCTGGCTTCACGGGTGACGATGTGGATCGCGATCGCCTATATCGTCGCGGCGTTCTACGTGACGCTGACCTGGTATGTGCCGCAGCTCTCGCATCTGATGCCGAAGCGGCTCGAGCAGTGGATGTATCCGATCGACAAGACCGACCTCGACGTGCTGCGCTTCACGCATTTCCTGGCGCTGGCAGCGCTCACCGTGCGCTTCCTGCCGCGCGACTGGCCGGGCCTGAAATCGCCCTGGCTGCGGCCGCTGATCCTGTGCGGCTCGCATTCCCTGGAGATCTTCTGCCTCGGCGTCTTCCTGGCCTTCGCTGGTCATTTCATTCTGGCCGAGGTCTCCGGCGGCGCCGTCATGCATGCGGTGATTAGTCTCTCCGGAATCCTGATCATGTGGGGCGTGGCCTGGGTGATTTCGTGGTACAAGCGCGTAGCTGACAAGAGCGGTGCGAAAACCAAGAACGCCGTCGGCAACGCCGATCTGGCGGGAGGGGGCTGATGAAGGCGAAGGTTCTCCTGAGCCTGATCCTGCTATGCGGTGGCCTCGCCGCGCCGTCGGCGCGCGCGGAGGATGCTGCGCCGCCCGCTCCGGCCGCGCCCGCAGCCTGCGAATTGCCGTCCTATCTGCTCACCAGCGAAAGCCAGCTTCCCAAGGTCGCCGACGCCATCAAGGCCGGCAAACCGCTCGAAATCCTGGTCATCGGCAGCCGTTCGACCACGATTCCGGCCTCCGAGGACGCTTCCTATCCGGCACGCATGCAGGCCATTTTGAAGGACAAGCTGTCGCCATCGGAAGTTGTGCACGTCTCCGTAGAAATACAGAGCAAGAAGACGGCAGAGGAGGCGGCCGCCAGCTTCGTTAAGCTGATGGAAGCAAAAAGGCCTACTTTGGTGATCTGGCAGACCGGGACCGTGGATGCTATCCGAGCCATCGATCCCGACGATTTTCGCGGTGCGGTGACCGGAGGGGTTTCCGCATTGCAAAATGCAGGGGCTGACGTCGTGTTGATGAACTTGCAGTACAGCCCGCGTACCGAAACCATGATCTCGGTGCCGCCCTATCTCGACAATATGCGGGTGGTGGCACAGGAGCACGACATCCCGCTGTTCGACCGTTTCGCGATCATGCGGCAGTGGAATGATCAGGGTCAGTTCGACCTGTTCAGCCCGTCCCGCGGGCCTGAGCTCGCGAAACAGGTCCACGATTGCCTTGGCCGGGCGTTGGCACAGTTCGTGATCGACGCAGCCCATCTGGGGCCGGCCCAGCAGCAAAATTGAGGTCTAGTGTTAATGAGTTCTATCCGCCCTTTTTGCCTGACGTCATGGCTGGCTGCACCCGTGGCGGCGGCGCTGCTGTTGCTGACTCCTGTTTCGCAGTCGCGCGCGCAGGCGCAGGCCGCGCAGGCAACGCCCGCGCCCGCGCAGGCCGCTAATCCCGCTCCGGCATCGCCCTCCCAGACCACCGTCGCCGCGACGTCTCCCGAACAGCGCGGCATCACCGCGCGCGCCATCGACAAGGTGAAGCAGGTCGCGAAATCCGCCGGTGACGTCTTCAACCGCGTCCCCTGCCTGCCGCCGAAGGGCGGCGCGAAGGCGATGGGCTCGCTGCCGCATGTCGCGGGCAAGCTCGTCGCCGGCAAGCCTGTCGTGATCGTCGCGTTCGGCTCGTCGTCGACCGCCGGCTACGGCGCAAGCTCACCCGATTTCAACTATCCGAACCGTCTTGCGGCGCAGCTGCGCCGGCAATATCCGACCGCGGACATCACCGTCATCAATGCCGGCGTCGGCGGCGAGGACGCGCCCGAGATGATGAAGCGCCTCCAGAAGGAGGTGATCGACGTGCATCCGGACATGGTGATCTGGCAGGTCGGCACCAACGCCGTGCTGCGCAATCTCGATCCCGGCGACACCGCCAAGATGGTCGAGGACGGCATCGCCCGCATCCAGGCCGCCGGCGGCGCCGATATCGTGCTGGTCGATCCGCAATATTCGCCGGCCGTCAACCAGCGCAAGGAGAGTGCCGGCAAGATGGTGAAGCTGCTCGGCAAGGTCGCCGAGCTCCGTCACGTCGGCATCTTCCCGCGCTTCGAGGTGATGCGCGACTGGCACGAGAATCAATCGATCCCGGTCGAGAGCTTCGTGATCGCCGACGGCCTGCATATGAACGATTGGGGCTATGCCTGCTTCGCCCAGCTCCTCGGCGACGACATCATCCGCTCCGTCGGCCAGATCAAGCTCGGGGTCAACGTGCCCGGGGACGTGCGGGCGTACCGGCCGATGTAGTTCGGCTGCGTAGCCGTAGGGTGGGCAAAGGCGCGCTCTTCGCGCGCCGTGCCCACCATCTATCGCCAGCTCGGTGGTGAATGGTGGGCACGCTTCGCTTTGCCCACCCTACGGAGCTCGATCGCCTCACGCCCTCTCCAGCGCCGCCGTCAGATCCTCGATCAGATCGTCCGCATGCTCCAGCCCCGCGGAGAAGCGGATGAAGCCCTCGCTGATGCCGAGCGCGGCGCGGTCTTCCGGCTTCAGGCGCTGATGCGTCGTGGTCGCCGGATGGGTGACGAGGCTCTTGGCGTCGCCGAGATTGTTCGAGATCTTCGCAAGCTTGAGCTCGTTGAGCACGCGGAACGCGGCCGCCTTGCCGCCCTTGACCTCGAAGCCGACCAGCGTCGAGCCGCCGCGCATCTGCTTCTTCACGAGCGCTGCCTGCGGATGATCGGCGCGGCCGGGATAGATCAATCGCGAGATCTTCGGATGGCCGGCCAGCACTTCCGCAACGCGTGCCGCGGTGTCGGTCTGCGCGCGCACGCGCACGGCCAGCGTCTCCAGGCCCTTGAGCAAGACCCAGGCGTTGAACGGCGAGATCGACGGCCCGGTCTGGCGCATGAAATTGTGGAGGTGCTCGGCGACGAAGGCTTCCGACGACAGGATGATGCCGCCGAGGCAGCGGCCCTGGCCGTCGATGTGCTTGGTCGCGGAATAGACCACGACGTCGGCCCCTAGCGCGAGCGGGCTCTGCCAGATCGGCGTCGCAAACACGTTGTCGACGACGAGCCGCGCGCCGCCCTTGTGCGCGATCTCGGCGATGCCGGGGATGTCGAGCACGTCGAGCGTCGGGTTGGTCGGGCTCTCCAGGAAGAACGTCTTGGTGTTCGGCCGCAAGGCCCGCTGCCACTGGTCGAGATCGAGGCCGTCGACCAGCGTGGTTTCGATGCCGTAGCGCGGCAACAGATCCTGAATGACGTAGAGGCACGAGCCGAACAGCGCGCGGGAGGCGACCACGTGGTCGCCGGTCTTCAGCGGCGCCAGGATCGCGGTCGTCACCGCGGCCATGCCGGTCGCCGCCGAACGCGCCGCTTCGGCGCCTTCTAGCTCGATCATGCGGCGCTCGAACATCGAGATGGTCGGGTTCGAATAACGCGAATAGATGAAGCCGGGATCCTCGCCCTTGAACCGCGCCTCGCACTCCTCGGCGCTGTTGTAGACGTAGCCCTGGGTCAGGAACAGCGCCTCCGACGTCTCGCCGAATTGCGAGCGCAGGGTGCCGGAATGGACCAGGCGGGTTTCGGGACGGTAAGTGGCAGGCGACTTCGACATAGGTACCTCCGACATGACCGTCTCGTCGAAAACGGTCACAAAAAAACCGGCCTGGATATATCCACGGGCCGGGATCACAGAGGTCCCCGGCCTGTTTAGCGACTTATTTAACGTGGCTGCAAGCCGGCCGGCTCAAATCACCACGGGATAAGTGATGCTCATATTCCGCAATGGCCTTTCCGTCAAGGCGTCCATCGGATAGCCGTAAAAGGCTAGTATTTCCCGCACGTCCGGATGCGTTTGACCCCTGACGAGGACCCCCGGTTGAGCTTCACGATCGCCGCCGACGCCAATGGTATCCTGCCCGACCGCATGATCGCGGCGATGGCGGAGGCGGGCCTCATCCTGCCCGCATACGATTTCGTCGAAAGCCAGATCCAGCCGGCGAGCCTCGACCTCCGCCTCGGTGACATCGCCTATCGCGTCCGCGCCAGCTTCCTGCCTGGTCCCGGCGCCACGGTGGCCGAGCGCATCGACGAATTGAAGCTGCACGAGTTCAGCCTTGCCGACGGCGCGGTGCTGGAAACCAACTGCGTCTACATCGTGCCGCTGCTCGAGAGCCTGGCGCTGCCGCCGGAGATCGTCGCGGCTGCGAACCCCAAGAGCTCCACCGGCCGCCTCGACGTCTTCACCCGCGTGATCGCCGACGGCACCCGCCGCTTTGACATGATCGGCGCCGGCTATCACGGCCCGCTCTATGCCGAGATCAGCCCGAAGACATTTCCGGTGCTGGTGCGCGAGGGCTCGCGCCTGTCGCAGGTGCGCTTCCGCACCGGTGACGCCATCCTCAATGCCGACGAGCTCGATGCGCTGCATGCGTCCGAGCGCCTCGTCGACATCGACGATGCCGATCTGGCCGGCGGCGTCGCCGTCTCCGTCGATCTCTCCGGCGAGAAGGCCAACGGCTTCGTCGGCTACCGCGCCAAGCGCCACACCGGCGTCGTAGACGTCGATCGCCGCTCCGGTTATTCCGTCGAGGACTTCTGGGAGCCGATCTCGGCCCGGCCCGACGGCAGCCTGATCCTCGATCCCGGCGAGTTCTACATCCTCGCCTCGAAAGAGGCCGTGCAGGTGCCACCCGACTTTGCAGCCGAGATGGTGCCGTTCGATCCGCTGGTCGGCGAATTCCGCGTGCACTATGCCGGCTTCTTCGATCCCGGCTTCGGCTATGCCGGTGCCGGCGGGTTGGGATCGCGCGCCGTGCTGGAGGTGCGCTCGCGCGAGGTGCCGTTCATCCTCGAGCACGGCCAGATCGTCGGCCGCCTCGTCTACGAGAAGATGCTCGCCCGCCCCGACGCGATGTACGGCCAGCGCATCGGCTCGAACTACCAGGCGCAGGGCTTGAAGCTCTCGAAACATTTTCGGGTGTAGCGACATCTCCAACTGTCATGCCCCGGCTCGACCGGGGCATCCAGTACGCCGCGGCGTCTCGATTCAATCATAACTGTCTCTGGAATACTGGATCGCCCGGTCTTCGCCGGGCGATGACACCGAGTCTGTGGCTGGTTGCGCCGCCCCAGCCGCGATGACACACTCCCGTAAAACAACAAGCCGGGAGCGAACATGACCGCCGCAGCTGACTCCGCGCAGGAAGCCCAATGGAAGCGCTGGCGCGCGGTCGCCGATCTCTATCACGCCTATTTCACCGGCCTTATCCTCACCGTCGTCACGCGGCGCGGCACCGCGGATGCCGCGGAGTTCGTCTTCCGCGTGTTCCGCCGCCAGCAGCAGGAGCGCTTCCTGCCGGGGCTTGAGAAGCTCGGCCTCAGCCGTCTGCCGCCGGCGGTCGCTGCTGCGCAATATCACTACCTCTCCAACTGGATCGGCGGCGTGCATGTCGAATACATGTACGAGAGCGACACCAAGGCATGGATCCGCTATCCGCCGCCGCGCTGGATCTGGAAGGGCACCGCGATCTGCGGCGTGCCGGGCGAGGTCTCGCGCGCGATGCTGCGCGGCTGGCACGCCAACAACGGGGTTGCGCTCGGAGATCTTCGCCTCGGCTTCGTCTGCACCAAGCAGAGCGTCGACGGCCAGGACGGGCTCGAAGGCTACTATCATCAATACGACCATCCGCTCGAACTCGACCAGCGCCTGGTGTTCGCGCGGCATCTGGAAGCGCCGCCGTTCGATGCGAAGACCGCGCCGGCGCTGCCGGTCGCGAGCTGGCCGAAGCCGCGGCTGGAAAAAGCCTATCGCAACTATGCGATGGAATATGTCCGCACCGCCGCGCCCGTGCTGGTGCAGCTGCTCGGCCCGGAAGACGCCGGCTATCTGCTGCATCTCACCGGAAAGCTGATCGGGATGCAGTATTTCGACGAGGTAGCGGCCGCACTCGCGACGAGCCGCGGCGGCGCGAGGGAATTCGCATCGTTCCTGAACGCGCTGTTCGCTGCCCAGGACGACAATGCTGAGATGACGCAGTCCGAAGGCACCTTCGAAATCCGCCAGCAGAGCTGGAAGCTGATGGACGACGTCGCTGATTGTCACCGCGCCTGCGCCAAGGTGCTGGAGGGATTGTTCGAGGGATTGGCTGCCGGCTGCGGCCGGCATATCGGCGTCCACATGCGCCCGGCCGCAGGCGGCCGTCCGCCGCTGGTCTGGACGATCGCGTAATTCCACCCACTGAAATGCGCTGCCGCAGGGCACGCCTGCATCAGGCGCAGAAGGAATCGGCAATTGCCGTGCTAACAAGCCTCTCGCCGCGCCTTCTGCGCGAAGAAATTCATTGGCACACCTAGTCATTGCCGCGCCGCAAATGGCGCTCGTGCCCGGGAGAGGACATGTCCGACATCGCCGAAATCCCGGTCGATGAACAAGAGCGCCCGCTGCCGCCGCCTCCGCGGCCGGTGAGGAGTGCGCTGATGGACGGACCGATCCTGCGCACGCTGCTCGGGCTTGCCTGGCCGAACGTGATCGCGCTCTCGGCCGGCACCTGCACGGTGATCGCGGAGACCTCCTATATCGGCCGGCTCGGCGTCGAGGCGCTGGCCGCGATGGCGCTGGTGTTTCCGACCGTGATTCTGACCATGACGATGTCGGGCGGCGCGATGGGCGGTGCGGTGGCTTCTGCCATCGCACGCGCGCTCGGCGCCGGCGATCGCGAGCGCGCCGGCACGCTCGCCGCGCATGCGCTGCTGATCGGCATCACGTTCGGCCTCGTCTTCATGCTGGGCATGCTGATCTTCGGGCCCAAGGTGCTCGAGATGCTCGGCGGCCGCGGCGATGTGCTGACGCACGCGATCGCCTACACGCAGGTGTTTTTCGGCGGCGCCGTGCTGCCCTGGCTGCTCAACACCATGGCGGGCGTGCTGCGCGGCACAGGCAATATGAGGCTGCCCTCGTTCCTGATCCTCAACTCCGCGGCCTGGCAGATCGTACTCGGCGGCACGCTGGGTCTCGGGCTCGGACCGGTGCCGCAGTTCGGCATGCGCGGCGTCGCGGCCGGCGCGCTGATCGCCTATTGCATGAACATCGGCGTCATGGGCTGGTACCTGTTCTCGGGCCGTGCGCGCGTCGTCCCGAAGCTGCGCGGCCTGCGCATCAAGTGGGCGATGTTCTTCGACATCCTGAAGGTCGGCGCCATCGCCTGCTTCTCGCCGTTGCAATCGGTGCTGACGATCTCGATCTTCACCCACATGCTGGCGAAGTTCGGCACCGCGATTCTCGCCGGCTACGGCATCGGTGCGCGGCTCGAATTCCTGCTGACCTCGATCGCGTTCTCGTTCGGCATCGCCTCGGTGCCGATGGTCGGCATGGCGGTCGGCGCGGGCCGCATCACGCGCGCCCGGCGCATTGCCTGGATCGCGGGTGCGAGCGCCTTCGTCGCCGTCGGTGCGCCGGCGTGCCTGGTCGCGCTCTTCCCCGATCTCTGGGTCAACATCTTCACCAACAGCGCGACCGTCCGCGCGGCCAGTCACCAATATCTGTCGACGGTGGCGCCGTTCTACGCCTTCATCGGGCTTGCCTCGACGATGTATTTCTCCTCGCAAGGCGCGGCCAAGGTGATCGGCCCGGTGCTGGCGCAGACCGCGCGGCTGATCTACATCTCGGCGACCGGCTGGTGGCTGTCGACACATGAGGCGACCGCGCAGAGCTTCTTCTGGCTGGCCGCGAGCTCGATGGTCGTGCTCGGCCTGCTGTCGTGCTCCAGCGTGGTGCTGACGCGCTGGGGACCGCGCAAGAACAAGCCCGCGATCAGGCCAGCTCTCTCAGGCGTCGCGGATTAGCGATGCCTGTGGCGGCGATGGCCGCCACCGCCGCCGACATTGGCGAGCCGCATCAGCTGCGGGATCATCGCCATCATGTCGCCGCCACTGGTGCCGCCGAGCATGCCCATGATGTCGCCGCCGCCCATGCCCATTGGCATATAGCCGCCTCCGCCCATCGGGGTGTAGCCGCCATAATTGGGCGCACCAAAGCCGCCGCCGAGATTGCTGCCGCCGAGGCCACCGCCGCCCATCATGCCGCCGAAGCCGCCACCACCATTCTCCATCATGCGGCTCATCATCGGGCCCATGATTTGCATCAGCATGGCGAAGCGGCGCTTGCCCATCTTCGCCTTCATCATCTCCAGCATCGGCGCCATCTGGGTCATCATGTCCTCGCCTCCGGCGCCACCGAAGCCTGCGAGCTGCGCCTTCGCCGGCGTGCTCGCGACCGAGAACAGCAGCAGCACGGCGGCTGCCTGGCAGATCACCTTGTCCGCACCTCTCATGGCATGCTCCTCGCGTGCGTGGCTTCGCCGGGAGAGCGGAGCCAACCGGACGCACGCGGCCATGGTTACGGCCGAGGAGGCGAGGGCTCTGTGAGAAAAGTCACAGAGGTCAGTCAGGTGGCCGCGGCTGGAAACGCCTTGTGCATGGCGGCGACGGCTTCCTTCGTCTGCCCCTGGACATACGGCGCAAGCTCGTTCGGCAGCATGTCGATGATCCAGACCAGGCGGCACCGCGCATCGCCCTCGGCGATCACCTGCACCGAGGCGCTGTAGTGCTTCAGCCGCTCGTTGTTGATGGCATAGACGAGGCGCTGCCGCGCATCATTGCAATCGACCAGCACCTCGCGCGCGACGGAGCCGTTGGCGAAGGTGACGATGCGTGCATCGCCATCGAGCGTGCAGGCCGTGACGAAGCCCGGCACTAGCCGCTGATGCAGCGCGCCGAAATCGCGCACCGCGTCCCAGACCTCGCGCGCAGGGGCGTTGAGGGGAATGTCGTTGTGGATGGAGGCCATGAAGGAGTCCTTGGTTGAAGGGGTCGTAGGGTGGGCAAAGGCGCGCTCTTCGCGCGCCGTGCCCACCATTCATCGGCACCGTCGCACGTGGTGGTGGGCACGCTACGCTTTGCCACCCTACGAATGCTCGTGCGTGGGGCGCTTGCTCACACGCAAACCGCCTCGACATTGTTGCCGTCCGGATCGATCAGAAACGCCGCATAATAGGTCGGGCTGTAGTCCTTGCGCGGGCCCGCGCCGCCATTGTCGCGTCCGCCGCTCTTGAGCCCCTCGCTGTGGAACGCCTTGACCGCGTCATGATTCCCGGCGCGAAACGCGATATGCGCGCCGTCGGCCTTCCGCCCCTTGTTCAGGTGCAGCCACAGCGCCGGCGCGCCCTTCGGCCCGAAGCCGGCATAGCCGTCGCCGCTCGAGCACAGGACGTAGCCGAGCGGCGCCAGCACCGCGGTGTAGAAGCGCGTGGCGGCATCGAGATCGGCTACGCGAAGTCCGATGTGGTCGTACATGTTCGTCTCCATTGCAAAGCGCGCCGCGCGTGGCGCACGCTGGAGACGAACCTAGTCAATTGAAGGCAAGCCGCTCTTGGAGAATCTTGCGCATCCCGCCCGGCTAGTTCGCCGGTGCCTCCGCCTGCCAGCGGACCACCCGTTTCAGGTGATAGACCTGCACCCACATATTCGTTCCAATCACGCTGATCGTCGCGACGATCAGGGCTGTGAGTTTCTGCGGTGCATGAAGGGCGAGGACGAGCAGGAACATGGAAAGGGCCGTCGTGACGCCGAAGCTGAACCAGAGCCCAACGAGGCGTGGTGCAAACCAGGCCGGCTGACCGTCGGTGTCCCACTGCATCGGAATCCTGCGCGAGCTGATCTGGCGGCCGTAATAGACGGCACAGCCCGCGATGAAGGCGAGGCCGACGACAAGCGCGATCAGCGTGGCCGCAATCACGTCAATCGAGGTACTGTCCATTTGCCGGCTCGCCGCCTTGGAGGAGCGCCAAATCGCCCTTCGGTTGTAATAACGCGCGGGGTACCGCAAGTGCCAGTGCATCGCACCCGTCTGGTCAACAGACTGTTACTGGCGAAGCGGCCCGTGTGTCTCAGTTGAGGACGAGTCGTTCCCCGAAGATCCTGCGCTCGCCCTTCGACGCCTGCCGGAACTTCGTCGGCGACACGCCGGCGGCGCGATGGAAGGTGCGGACGAAATTGGAGAGATCGCCGAAGCCGACGTCATAGGCGACGTCGGTGACCGCGATGTCGTCATCGGTGAGCAGGCGCGCGGCGTGCCGCAGCCGCGAGCGTACCAGATATTGATGCGGGGTGACGCCGAGCACGGCCGAGAACAGCCGCAGGAAATGGAATGGGCTCAGTCCCGCGTGCCGCGCGGCCTGTTCAAGGTCGACCTCGGCATGCGAGTTGGCGTCGATCCACAGCGCGGCTTCGACTGCGCGGCGGCGGTCGCGTGCGGTGGGCGTGGCTGGCTTGCGCGCCTTGCCCGAGACGACGTCGACGAAACGGCCGGCGAGGATCTGGCCGATCTCGTCGAGGCCCAGGTCGCTGTTGCCATCTGCCGCCGTCTGGGCGAGCTCGCCCAGCACCATCAGCTCGGGCAACGGCGGTGTCGCGCCGACCTTCCAGATCTCGTGCCGTCCCCCGAGGGCATCGACCAGGTCCTCGCTGAAGAAGAAGCCCAGGCAGACGTCGCCGCTGACATGCTCATGCGTGCAGGTGTATTCCTCGCCGGGGGCGCCGACCAGAATCGAGCCTGCCACCAGTTCGAAGAAGCCGGCGCGGCAATGGCAGCCGAAACTGCCGGAGCGGACATAGGCGATGGAATGCCCGGTGCGGCACTCCGCGAACGGCGTGTCGTCCGGCCCCGCATCGCAGCGGAATTCGGAGACCGTGATCGAGCGTGTCGTCAGCAGCGTGGTCGCATCCATGCGACCTTATCTAGGTGGGCGCCCGAGGCGGGGCAACGGGCAGCAACACCTCGAACAGCGTCTTGCTGGCGACGGGATGGGCACCCTCGAGCGCCAGCAGCCGCCGCTTGGAGATCACCCCGCCATAGGGCGAGAGACGGTCTGTGTAGTTGCCGGCCTCCAGCACCCGGTGGCAGGGCACGATCAGCATGTAGGGATTCTTCGCGACCGCCTGCGCCACCGAATGCGCCGCGCCGGAGGCCCCCAGCGCCTTGGCGATCTCGTGATAGGTGCGCGTCTCCCCGCGCGGGATAGTGCAGGTGTACTCGTAGACCCGCCGGTTGAAGCCGGGCACGCCGCCGGCATCCAGGCTGACGTCGGAAAAATCAGGATCGCTGCCCTGCAGCAGGCCCACGATGCCCTCGATCGCAAGCTCGGTATTCAGCGGAGGCTGCTGCTCGCGCGCCTCGGGATGGACCGCGAAGATCCGGCGGCGGGTGTCGATCTCCCGCGCCTCCGGCAATTGCACGGCCACCACGCCGGTGCTGCTCCAGATGATGCCGCAGCGCCCTATGGCCGTATCGAATATCGTATAGCCACGCCCCACCATGCACACGCCCCACTCAGTGCACGTATCCCCCAGACGCGAGATCATAACACCGCCACAATCCGGCGCACCCAAAATCTTGCCAGGACGTTAACAACCGTCCGGCTGGGTGCGCCAAACCGCTTGGCGAGACGCGCCGTCTCGGCTAATCAGGACGGGCGTGAGCAGCGCATCCGCGGGCGTAGTTCAATGGTAGAACGGCAGCTTCCCAAGCATAAAATCGCCGTTTACCTCATCCCGCCAAACTCACCGAAAATACGTCAAACACCCTTATTTTAAAGGGGTTTCGTGCTAACCATCGTGCTGTTGCAAAGCGCGGGAGCCGGTCCAAAAGCCGGAAACTGTCCACATGATGGCCACACGAAAATTGGCGGTTCGGAAGCCTCGCAAGGCTCCTGAAAGGGCGCCGCGGAAGCTGACGGACGACCACATCGAAGCGCTTCGGGAATTCGCTGACAGCGATGTGGCGGATCGCAGGAACCTCGGTAGCGAGGCTGAGCGATCGGAAGGTGTCGAGTACCCGGACAGCATCGTAAAGGGCCTCTTCGTCTTCGTCGGTGCCAATCGGACTGTCTGGCGCTTCAGGCGCCGCCGTCGCGAGAAGGGCGTTCGGACGACCATCTTCCGGACGCTCGGCGAATGGCCGATGATGAACACTGAGGATGCACGTAAGGCTGCCGAGATCGCGGTCGGCAACGTACATAGCGGCGAGGCAGCTCCGAACAAGCGCAGCTCAATTCGGTTCGAGATCGCGTTTGCGGCCTATCTCGAATATCTGAAGAGTAAGGCCGAGAAGCGCGGAAAGCCGCCGCGTTGGTACTACAACGTCAAAAAGCTAGGTGACGGGATTATTCTTCCGAAGTTCGCGAAGTGGACGCTGGCGGAAATGGCTATGAGCCCCGGTGCGGTTTCCTCGTGGCATGCGGAGGTGACGAAGAAAAACGGGCCGGTGTCAGCAAACCATTGCGCTCGCGTGATCCGTGCGACCTACAAACGGGCTTCTCGGCTTGACGTGTCGCTGCCGCAGCGTCTGCCGACATCAGCTGTGGAATTCAACGAAGAAACCGCGAAGCAAAATGCGCTGCCGTTCAAAAGCTTTCCGGCGTGGCTGAAGGCGTGGCGAAAAATCGATAACGCGATCCGCCAAGCTTACCACCTGACCGGGCTGCTAGTTGGGCCGCGGCCCGGCGAATTGGCCCGGCTGCGCTGGGAAGCATATGCCGACAATGAGCGGACGCTTGTGATTGCCAAAGCGAAGGCGGGCAAAGATATCGTGATTCCGGTCAGTGACGAGATTGTTGCGGCCCTAAAGATGGCTCGCGAGGCCGCAGAGGCGTGGGGCTACTCGGTGACGCCGGACGCACTCATGTTCCCCGGCTGCGCGCAGGCAGGACACCGAGACGACTTGCCTGCACGGGGCAACATGCTTCGGCACACCTATTCTACGGTTGCGGCTGATCTCGGCATCGACGAACTGATCCGACACTTCCTGATGGGGCATGCCCCCGAGGGTATTTCGCAGAAATACATCGCCACGCTGATCCTCGCCAACGGTCCGAAGATGCGTGAGGAGCAGAACCGCATGAGCAGGCGGATGGTCGAACTACTCGGGCTCAGCGCGCGTACATTCAAAGCCGAGATCGATGCAGGCCTTGTACAATCGGCCAAAGCAGCGAAAGGCCGGGCGGAGGATGCGACAAAGGCGCTTGCTCGTGCTCAGCGTGCTTCGGTCCGAAGCCGACGTGAGCGGGCTCGAACGCGCTAAGCTGGCAGCGCATCCCTACGGGAAATCAGAGCCACCTTCAGCGCGAGCTATGGGCCAGCCCCTCTTGTCGAGCTTCAATGAATGGCAGGGTCCAAGGCCCAGCTCGATAAGGTCACGGTCGATTATGAAGTAATCCGGCAGAAGTTCGTCGCTCAACCGAATGCCCGTGAAGACTGGTTCTTGACCGTCATCAGTGTTGCGCCGACGATCATCGAGGTTGAAGAGATCGTAGAGGTCTTGGCAGAATTTTGGTTTCGTCTTCGTGACGTTGAATCCGCTTTGACGGCAGAACGTTTTGAATGCGTCGTACAAGACATCCTTATCTGTTTCTGCTCCTGCTTCCACCGTGCAGCATTCGGCGACGAAGCCGTGCACGGGGTTAGATTGGAGCAGGAGATTGCGCTTCGAAACTTTGCTGTCTTCCGGCTCGACGAAGCGCCCGCGGCGCTTGAGTGTGTCCAACCCGTCAAGCGCCCAATTCAAAATGCCGGAAAGCTCAGCGTGAAGCTTGCTGTCTAGGTCGAAGTCCTCGCGGCCTTCGAATGAGACGTCAAACGGGATGATCAGCAGCCTCGCGGCCAACGCATCAGTGTTTGTTCCGAAGTTAGGCATGCGGTTGCTGATCAGGAGAAAGCGCGCCCCCAGCCTGCCGATCCAATCGGTATGGAACTTTCGCGGAATCGTTTGCGTATCTTCGCCGGAGATGCCGTTGATCACGCTGCCGGCTTCGCTCAGCGCATTGGCGCTGTCGCAGTTCATGTCGCTGATGGCGGCGAGTGGCTTCCCAATCAGGCTTTGCATCCCAAACTGACTAGGCAGATTGCGAATGGTTGGAGTGGCGATGTTTTTCTTGCCGATCAGCTCCTCCAACGTGCGGAGGATCGTGCCCTTACCGGCGCGGCGCTTGCCTCGGAAGAAGAAGACCTTTTGCAGTGAGGTGTCACCGCTAACGAGGTAGCCGGTCATCTCTTGCAACAGGTTGATTAGTGTCTGACGTTCGGCAGTAACTTCGGCGAGAAAGCGAAGGAAGCGATCCGGCCGCGAAGCATCCGGGTTGAACTGGATGTCGAGGCTTGTTCGTGTGAAGAATTGCGGCGTCGCCGGGTACAGCTCGCGCGTTGAGATATCGACGAGGCCGTTTCTGCACGAGATCAGATTGCGCGGATCGAGGCCGGCATATTGCTGGTCCGTACCATCAAGCCAGCAGGGCGGCTCCATCGTTGCGGGCGGGACGTGGAAATTATCCTTGAGTGCTCTATAGACCTCGTCGACATCGTTCCGCTTTGGATGAAAAGGCGCAAGCTTCTCCACCATCTCACCACGCACTTCTTGGATGCCCTTTACATAACAAGCTTCGAGAAAGGTCCGGACCTCGGACCTGATCGTATCGTCGACGACCGACGCATAAGCCGCGCCGTTCCAAATCAACCACTCGTCCTGATGGTTGATCAGAGTGCGCCGACGCATCTCCCGGAACAGCTTCGCCGTGCTTCCGGGATCGTAGGGCTGGATAATAATTCGCTCGGGGGGCACGGTCATGCGGCAACTCTGGCTGTTTCTAGCTTGCGGTACTCTCGCCAAAGCTGGCGGGCGAGCGTGATGGTTTCATCGGAAGCGCGGCGGCGATTGAGAAACCGATACAACTCCGCCCACTGTTGCACCGGCGGAAAGGCTCCAGCATTGATCAGGGTCTTCATCTCGGCGAGGAAGGCGCCGCGCGCCGAGTTAGTGATGTTGCGGGTTTGCATGAAGTCAGTGAATGTGCTCATCGCACGACCCTCACGATAGGGATTCGAACGCCGTCGTCATTCTTATATCGACCTGTGTGGACACAGCCGTCTGACACGAGGCGCTGCCTGCCGCGGTGGCCTTTGCTGTCCTGAAGCCATGCGCGCTTGTCGATGAGCGCCTGAAGGATCATACCCGCGCGCTCTTCGGCTGCGGTAGCTTCGCAGCGCTCACGCGCCGAGCATACGCCGAGATCATGGAGTTCTTCGATCGTCGCGAGATGGTCTCTTGCCTTGGCGGCGAGACGATGCGCGGCGCCGTAGCGCCCTACACTATAAGGACCGTCCTCGACGCGTCTTAGGTCTTTGAAGCTTCGGTCTCGGAGCGCCCCGAAATATTCTTTGCTCGCACGATGACGCATCAGGCTCGTAACCGACTTCGTATCGCCTGCATCGATTCTATCTTCGAGATCGTCAAGCTCGGCGGCGAGCCCTGCGAGAAGTTTTGGACTTGCCATAATGGTCCCCTTTGATGCTGTGCCGCGGGGGTCGGCGAGGTTGAGATGCGCGCACGCGAAAGCGCACCGCGAAGATTTTTCGAACTTCGCAGTGTTCGTCGTTGACGCTGATTCTGAGGTTTTGTAGTTGGAAGACATGGATGCGGTCACTTCGCGTCTGTCGCGCCCGAGACCCGGCAAGGTCGTCGTGCACTTTTTCAAAGGTCGTCGGGATGTCGAGCCCCGGCGGCCTTTTCGATTTCAGGGATGTCATTGAGAGACTGATCTGTCCCTAGTCGCGGAAAAGCGGCGCGCACGGACCCATGTCCGGCTTCAGCGATCAGTGATCTAATAATAGCACAACGGCCCCTAAGGTTCGTTCGGATTATTTTTCAACCGTGCAGGAACTCTTTTTAAAGTTATTCCCGAGGTTAATCTCCCGAGACGACCTCTCAGAGCCGTTTTCAGACTCGTGGAGAAGCCTTACGGCGGCCCGGTGTCAGACAGCGGGCGAGGGCCGCGGACGAATCCAGGGAGCCCGCGTGTGGGCCGCCACTGTGCTCCAGCGGGCACGATACCGGTAGATTGAGCAGATTTGACCGTCTCGTATGCGCCGCTCATTTCCGGCCTCTGCCTTCCCGGCCGGTACTGTGCGGCATGCGGGCGCGCGGCTGCACTGCATCGGCGCCGGGGGCCCGTCGCGTTGGTCCAGTGCTCTCCAAAGCGGCAAAGTAAGCTTCCTCCAGCTCGACGCGGTGCGCATCAAAGACGGCGCCGATGCGTCCGCGACACCATGCCAACGCGGCGTCAACGCTGACGGGCGTAAGCGAATCCATCGCAAGTCGAAACTCTGGCTCGTTTTCGAAGACGACCTCGCCTATGTCCGGGTCAACGGCCTCGAAGATCACTTGGGGGATGCCGGCGGTGCGCTGATAAACCATCTCTTCGACGTGCATGCAGTGCCCGGTTGGCGCCTTCTCCGGGACCATGAGCACACAAACGGATGGCAATGCCGCGGACACGGCATTGCCGAGTGGGCCTTCGTCCGCGCTTCCGCTAATCAGGTCGTCGAAAATATCGGACATCGGCCTAGATCATCTTGATTGCGTTAGCAGGCGGGGCAGACCCTGGGCCTGTGCGTCTAGGATCGAGATCATCAGCCTCCGGCCTTCCAACGTTCGGCATCGCAACGGCGGGCGCACGATCAGTGCCCGGACGTCGCGCTAGCCGATCCAGCAAATCGCGCTGAAGATCGGACAGAGGCTTCGCAGGTTCGGCCGGCGAAGGTGTTGCAGCCGCAGGCTCAACAGGCGGCGGCGGTGTGATGGGCTCTGCGGACATCGGCGCCTCGCCGAGTAGGTCGGCAAGGTCCTCCGGCTCGACATCAATGACAGGCGCCTCGATCGCGGCAACGGGCGCGATCTCTTGCACGGGAGATGGCTTCGGCGCGAACTGATGCTTGACGACCTGCACGCCCGACGACCGACTGTTGACCTCAATCGTCTGTTTATTGCCCCACCGGCTCGGAAATTCCGAAGACAAAAAGGCGAGCACGCCCTGCACGCTGGGCTCGTGATGGATCATCTCCGGAATGAACTCGCCATTGGCGTCGCGGAGATAGCGCGTCGTGATGCCGAGGTCTTCCAAATCCTGATCGGACAGATGATCTAGAGCGGGATCGCGTTTATAGACCGTTCGCCCTTGGAATCTGGCAATCTCGTCCGTGCCCCTGAGAAGTCGAAGACGAAAATTCTCCAGTATGTCAAATGACACTTGTCGCTGAGCCATCTTGACGGCTTCGTGGAAGAGCATCGGCTCCTCGCCGATCTCGACTGTGAATTGTTCTCCGCCGTCCGTCGCGGATTGCTTGCACCAATTGAAGAATGCGCCGTTGCTCACGTCGTGCATACGACAGGCACTGTTAATCGTTCCCGTCTCGGCGATTGTATCGACAAGCTGTTGCAGCAGTGCCTTATCGCGTTTCATAGAAGGCTCCGAATCCGCCGCGCATTACTATCGCGAGCGCCACGGCGCGGGGCGCCGGACATCACAGCGTCAAGCTTCGATCGGAAGACCGGTTCGACAGGCGCAGCAACGTTGCCGCCCGCAGCGTGCTCAGCGGTCCGACGAAGGTGCTCGCGGATGACATCCTCAACTGAGGGCGGTGGTGTAACGCGCATCAGCTCGGCATGCACTGCTGCGAACGCGGCGTTCCTTTCTTTCACCTTCGCCTTAAGCTTGGCGATCTTCTGGATTTGCTGTTGCACAGCGAGTGCGGCCTCCGCGATGAGGAGCGCGTGGTTCACGACGGGCCTTGCAGCCGGAGCCCTATTCCGCATGCGACCGGTGGCTCGCACCTCTTCCCGCGTGACCGTGCGGCCCGGGTTTAAGGCTTTCACCGCTGCGAGCGAGGGCTCGCCCGAGTCAACCCAGTGCGAGGGATTCTTATCATTGAGCTTGGAGAGATCGAGATCAGACATGAGAATTGCTCCGAGAGTGAGTGAGGCGGCCGGATGCGAGACCCAAACTCAACCCGACCGCCTCACGTTTTGCACCGGCTGCTTGAAGACCGGCGCAATTGGGGGACCACCGAACCTATTGGTTTGCGGCGATCACCGCTTTCAGCGCGTCGATGCGATCCTGCACCGGGTCCGATTGGGAGGCTGTAATCGCGGCATCTTCTAAAGCTTGAAGTCGACGAAGCTTACGTTCGGCTTCGTGCAACTCGTCGGTCGCTTCCTCAGCGTCGAGAGCCGCCGCGATGTAACGAGGGGCGACTTCCTTCTCGGCTTCCTGAAGCGAATTCAATTCGTCGGCGGTGATATCGCGGCGGACTCGTGAGCCGCTGGCATCGAAGATGGAAAACATGGGGCATTCCTTCTGAGAGGGGCCGGGCGGCCGCCGTGGAGCAGAGGTCCATCGACGGGCGCCCGATCGACGATCACCATGGGGTAATGATCGCCGAAGCTGAAATTATCGCGAGGTCTTTGGCGGAATCTTCACCGCGTCGGCGCGGCGGTCACGCATGCCGTAGCCAGCAGCGACTTCCGGTCTCGGATCAATCTTGCGCACCTGCGGATTCGATGCGACCCCGTTGGCGACAACGCTCTCGTGCGCATCGCTGAGCGGCGGAGCATAGGGACTCTTCTCGACGTCTTCGCCGTGCGTGAGCGAAGACGGTAAGGCGGCTTGATTGTGCCCGTACCCGTTAAGCGTGAGCTTAGCCATTGGCGTGACTCCTCTATTTGTTGCGCGCTGAGTACATTGCTGCTTCAAGCGCGGCGCGTTGGCGTTTGCCGCGCGCCATGTCCGGGTTGAAGAAGCCCGGCGCCGCGGTCTCCGAGCCAACGCTAGGCGCTTCATGTTTGCGAACCACCGCCCGGCCGATGCTGCGGCGATCCTGCCGCGGTGGATTTTGCTTGTGGCTCATAACGAGCGCTCCCTATTTCGAGGCCGGACAGCTCGGACCGGCCTGAACCTCGCCCCCGACGCCGTACGCGGGACCGAAGACCCGATTGTTCGCAGTTCGAACAATCGGTTTTCAATTCTCACCGGACCAGCTTGCAGGCCTTGCCGCCAGCCCGGTGGGGCGGCCGGCCAGAAAGTTGGCAGGGGCAACTTCTGATCAGCCAATGATCCACGCCGCAGTTCGGCAGCAGATCAATTCTTCAAACGTTTCGCCTTCGTCGGTCGCGACCGCGGTTCTAAGATCGCCGCGTCACCTAAGATCGTGACGCGAGCCGCTCTCGGCTTCATCCCGCGCTTCGCGGCAGGAGCGAGATCAAGCGATATGCGCTGACCGACGTGAAGGCGATCGTGATCGGCCGCATCGAGCAGTGAACTCCTGTGTAGGAACACGTCAAAGGTCAATGTGTCCGGCTTTGCGAAGCCAAACGAGTGATCGTCAAACCATGTGACGACCGTTGCTAACATCGCCGTGACCTCACCGCGCCCGGTGCGGCGCGGTTGACCATGGCGGCCGGCATGACGATGCCGGCCGAGGAATCGTTACGGCGCGAGCGCGTCCCGGGATTGACGCCGACCTGATCGAGAGCCTTCCCGCGCGATGGTTGATGCACCTGATCGCCGCGGAGTATATTACCGACCTGCGTTGGTGAAGCTCCGCGCACGGTGACGTTCTGGCCGGCGACGACAGCCTGATGCGTCATGCCGGGGTGCGGGCCATTGGTGTGAGGGCGTTTTGGAGCACCGTTGAGCAGGGTTGTTTTGCGAACCGCCATCGGATGAACTCCTAGTGCGCCGTGGCAGGCTTCGTTGCGCCGATATAGGAGCCCGCAGCCTTGGCGATGCCTTGGGCCTTCGCGAGGCCGAGCGCCTTCACAATTTCACCTTGACGCGTGATGTTCCAGTTGGAAGCGCTCCACGGATTGTTCTGTGTTGCTTTGCTTTCGGGTGAGCGAGGTTTCTCGTCTTTCTTCGGCTCTG
This sequence comes from Bradyrhizobium sp. B025, assembly GCF_042257955.1. Lineage (NCBI taxonomy): Bacteria > Pseudomonadati > Pseudomonadota > Alphaproteobacteria > Hyphomicrobiales > Nitrobacteraceae > Bradyrhizobium > Bradyrhizobium sp. B025. The sequence continues at coordinate 499,825 of NZ_CP170150.1, forward strand.
GACCGGGCCGCACTCCGTTGGTGGTATGGCTGGCGCCCCAGCGTCGCATGAGATCGTCGTACAGCGCCTGTCCGACCTCGCGGACCAACTGGCCGCGCGCCGCGAGGTTGGGTTTGTTCTTCGGGCCGCCGAACGCAGCCTCTTCGAGCGACTGAATTTCGTCAGCGAAGAACCAGTGTGGCTTGATCTCTTTAAGATGTGTCGTCGCGCACCATTCCTCAATCGTCATCCCTGCGAACTGAGACTGCGAGCCGCGGTAGAGCAATTCGCCGTCCATGTTTTTGAACTGCGGCCCGTATAGCTCGATGGCTTCGCGAACGGCGGAGGGCTGGCAACCAGCCTTAACGGCCAGCTCTTCGATGGTGAGCGACGGATCGCGATATTCGAATTCAACGGGCATCGGAAATTTCCTTTCGTGCTCGGCGCTTCGGCTGAGGCCAGCTTTCGACCCATCGCTCCAGCTCTCGCAACGTGATGCGCACGGCCTGCCCGCGCTGATGTGCCGGCAGCTCGCCTGATCTCACAGCGTTGGCTACGTGACGCGCATCAACGCTGAGGAGTTTTGCGGCCTGCACCGAACTCACAGCGACGATCGGCAAGTTTTGAGGATCGATTTTCATGCCTAATAGGATAAGGCTGCGAGACTCGCCCGACAACTAGCGTTTTCCGTTCGGCGAGAACGCATGTTCTGCACGCAATCTGCATTTCGCTATCGCCTATGATTTACGAGGAATCCAAACAAAAACGGCGGGCATTTCTGCCGACCGCTGGTCGCCGCGTCCTGGTGAGCCATTAAGCTCGCCCGTTCCCCGTAGGCGGCGTTCGATCGCGAACGAATGAGTAGGCGCGAGGCTTTCGGCGTCTCGATCCGTCACCAATGCACATGGGAGTATCGCCGCCGCCACGTGCTGATCCCGCTCGCTTTCATGTGGGTCTTAAGTCCGTTCCGCATCAAAGCCGACATGGAGAAACGGTTCGGTTATGGCCGCTAAGGGCCACAAGCCGTCATTGGAGGCTAACACGTCAGTCCGTTCACGGCGGAAATCCCGCTACCTTGATCTGACGAGTTCGGTGCTAGCTGCGGGTTGACGGGATCGGGCGAAAATGAAACGAGATGTCACGGGTATGTCCGCTTCCGCTCGACCGTCCTGACCGATTAGGATCAATCCGGCGCCGCCGTTTGCCACATTCAGAATAATCGGCTCGCCACTCCACGTCTTGATCGGCTCCATTCCGATGATGAGAAATTCGCCCATGGGCTGGTCGAAATATTGGACACGCAATTGAGGGCCCACTTCGGCCGCAGCAAGTTTAAGGCCGCGCTGTTGGGCGCGTGCGTAAACGTCAGCCAAGGTCACGCTATCGGACGTGAACCCAAGCTCGGCTGGCGATACATTGGCAAGCTCCACATCTGTCTTCTGAGAGCCAACGGTGAACGTCGGTCGAGCAAGGATTTCAGCAGCCTGACCTCCGACATTGCAGCCCTTACTATCCAGCTCGTTGCGTAGCGTAAGAGGGTTGGCGAAGGTGCCTATTGTAATCGTCTTCCATGTCGCAACATCGCGAGCGGACACGATAAGATGTTGGGACGCTGGGGCTGAGCGCGTCTTAAGCTTTAGCTGGTTCTGCAAGACGTCGCGGGCTGCGCATTGAGCCGACGCGGGATTCGCGCAATGATGGACGAAAGCTGCACATAGCACGGGTATAATGAAATAATGACCCGTTCGTCCTACAATTGGAGGATCGCTGCCTGCCTTGCGAGCGGCTCGGCTTGTCTGAATAGACATGACAAAAATCGCTTTTCAGTAACGCTTGACAGAAAAAGGCCCGCCTCCGAGTCATGGGGAAGAACGGAGGGGAACGACGTCCATGAACATTCCCCGGCCGCCCTTGAAATGGGTCCGGAGGCGGGGCCTATGGCTCAAGTATTTCAATTTCCAAAATGGCAGGCGGCAGTCCGTAAACCTGTGATCGCCTGCCCCATCAGACCTAAGAGGAATGATGCCATTAAAAGATAGCACTCAGAGCAAATCCGCTCAACACCGAAAGTCAAGCGGACTAGTGCGCCGGGACGACTAATACGTTTATTCAATCACCTGATCCGCGCGGGCGAGCAACGTTGGCGGTACCCCGATGTTCAAGGCATTGGCCGTCTTGACATTAATCACCAACTCGAACTTTGCCGGCTGTTGAATCGGAAGCTCGGCAGGTTTGACGCCTTTGATGATCTTGTCGACGTATGCTGCGCCTCTCCTGAAGAGATCAACGAGATCAGGGCCGTAGCTCATCAGTGCTCCCATTTCGGCCGCATCGCGATAACCAAAAATCGTCGCTAGTTGTGCCTCCCGCGCAGCATCAACGATATTACGCCGATACGTCCATAGGAGCCCCTCTGGAAAAACAATGAGCCCCTCGACGTTTCCGCGAAGTGAACGGAACACAGTGTCGATGTCCTCGGCTCGCCGCACATCGTAAGCGTTGAGAGTAAGCTTTTGCGATTGTGCTGCCTGCTTCACCGCATCGAGGTAGAAACGGCTGCCGGGATTCGCAGAATTCCAAAGTGCGCCAATTCGAGTGAATTTAGGGGCTGCTTCGTGCAGAAGCTCGAGCATTTTGGCGTTTGTTTCCGGCGTGACCTCCAAAGAAAATCCAGTCAAGTTGCCACCGGGATGAGAGATGCTGGCAGCGAGGCCACCTCCTACGGGATTAACGACGGCAAGCGCGACGATTGGTATCTGTGCTGTAGCCTTCTTGATAGCAACAGCTGGCGGATGGCCAGCCGTGACAATCACGTCCGGCTCACTCTGGACCAACTCCCGCGCCACATCGTCATATTGGCTCTCATGACCAGCCATCCAACGGTACTGGATCGAGATGTCGCGCCCCTCACTATAACCTAACTCCTTCAATCCTCGCCTGAAGGAATCAGCAAGAGGGTTCGGACCCGCCGCAACCGAAAAGAAAACCACTCGCCATACTTTTCCTGGTCTCTGCGCCTTAACCGATCGCGGCGCGAGCACAGTGATAATCCCGCTTGCAACGAGGCCTCGTCTATCGATCATGCGACGCTCCTCTTAAAAGTGCGTTGCGCCTGTGCAACGGCACGATACACGCTTGTCCCCACCCGTGACCCGTGAAACAAGGTCGCAGCGAGAGAGGTGGTCAACCGTGAGGGCCCGCTCTGGGTCAAAAGCGTTGGTTTGACGCTGGGCTGCAAACTTCCGGTCTGCCCCAACGAGCCGACATGTAGCTGCACCGCGTCAACAGAAGAGATGGGCCAGATAAGTAGGCGCACTCACTTCATGAGTCGTGGCTTACCTGTGTACGTGCCCCAGTAGTCCAGTATTTCTTCAGGCACAGGGGCAATGCCGACCCTAGCCATATCGGCCCGATCCGAGGTCATCGTGCCCTTCGGCATGCAGTCGGCCGCGACAGATTCGAACCGATGACCACCGAACCACCCGGTCGGGTTGCCGCGTTCATCTATGTCCCAATAGAAACTTCGGCAATCGGTGTATGTGGAGGGTGGCGGCCCACACTGCTTGGGAGGCCCCGGATCGCAAAGAGATATCTGCCGATAGAAATGAAGCGGAACGCCTTCACAGGCGACGCTCCATTGTTGATTTGGATTTCTTCCGATCGAGCAAATCTCGGGGTGAAGCCTAAACGCGATATCAAGCTCCGGGACGCGCAACGTCGCGAGGGAGAGCTGGAGTAGCTGGTTAGGCGTCTCGGCGCGGATCGGCTCTAAGCCTATCACTACAACAACAGCTGCCATAATAACTGGGATAGACGCAGGCACCTTCATTCCCATCTCCAATCGGATGGCGTCTTGCGCCATAAAGATCAAGGCGAGCACTCGACCTCCAGCATGGCGGTCACCGCCGGAGAGGAGTGGGGCTGGTCGCTTCTGGGCCATGGAGGCGGCCAGCCTATCCGGCCGGTGACAGCGCGCAAGCTATTGAGTTTTGATTAAATGCCGGAGGGAGGGTGAGAAAGGCAAGTAGGGCATTTGAGCCCATGTAGACATGTATTTCACACGCGTACGCGTAGCTTAGTCTAGATGCCCTACTTACCTCACTCGATAAGGGTTTTTCCCATTTAATCAAAACGCCTTCGTCTCGCGAGCGCGGTGAATTGGCTTGGGGGTGGACGATATGGAGTCGCCGGTTTTGATTTAATGCTCCAGTTCGCTGCCGATCGGGACCAAAATCGGGGGCGTTAACCGTTTTTATTAACCTTTATCGCATCTGACACAATATCTGGTGTGATGTTCCGAAATTGCGTCAATTGGTAGTGGTTTCTGCCGTTCACGGTGATTCTCAGGGTCAACGGCCGAGCTTGGTCTTCGGACAATTTTAATCAAAAGCGGCGCTTCGGATGATCCGAACGACTGCTCGCGCTTCGGGATTGTCGAAGTGAGCCGAGATCGTTCGTGTACATACAACCGCAACCCGCGCGAGCGTTAACGATTCCCTAATGTGCTGAGCGCATGACTCGGGCGGTTTCGGCGGAGCCATGCATTTGCCCAGCAAACAGGCTGGCACGCGGCTTGCGCGACCCCGAAAAGATTCCATAACGGGTGCTATGCGAAACCGCTTAACCACGATCGGCCCCGTTGCTCTCGGCTTGGGCAAGATCATGGTGAAGGAAGCGTTGACGCGAACGAACAGCGACCTCGCTCCGCGTGCCGGCCGAGGTGGCCAGCCTCCGGGGCGAATTCGGAATGGCGGAAGTGGGTGGATCGAGCTACCGGGTGGGACCCAATTGAAAGGGCTCTCCGGAAACCGCTATGGGCCTTCGGACACAATCGCTATTCCGCTTGAAAGTCCGTTTCTGAAAAATAGGAGACGATTTCAAAATCGAGAATCGGATTCCGGATTCCGAAGAAAAGGCGGAGGTCGCAAAGACTGAGGATGCAAGGCTAGAGACCAAGCAGGTTCTTCATCACGATGCCAAAGAGAGTGATCAGCGCACCCGACACCGTAACGGCGGCTGTTGAGATCACGTTGTCTTTAACCTTCGTAGCGAATTGAACCAGTATGGGTTTGAGGACTGCGGCCAATGCCTCCAACCGTACCTGGGCAGCCTTCATCAGCCTGCCAGCCGCTGAAACTTCTGCCTCCCGCTGGTCTTTTTCATCGGGATCATCGAACGTGTTTGCCGCACTGACAGCTTGTTCAAGCCGGGTTATAGCCTCGATCGCTTCGGCGTAGCTCTTGCTGTTGTGATCGAGTCGCACCACACGGTCGGATGCTGGCACCTCATCGGCACGTGCGAACTCGGCTTCGAGGTGGCGACGCAGCTCGCGCGCCATTGGTTGAAAAATTTGCTCGATCACGCCGTGTGTCAGCTCGTTAAGATCGCTAGACGAATAGACGAATGCGTGTGCGAACTGCCAAGCAGCCTCCTTGCCGGCTGCGAAGTGCCGAAAAAGCAACAGCTTCATGCCGAGTTGCTGCTTTCGGTCTGCTGGATATCGCAGTGTGCCGCTGCCGGCCCCGGTTTGGCGCGTCTTTTGTTCGGCGTACCAATTGTCGAAATCGAGCCCGCTCTCCAAATGCGCGACGATCTCATTGACGCCGGGCGTCTCTTTCAGATGCCTGAACCAGCTCCGCAAGTGATCGGGAAGAAACTGGTGGCGGGACCGAGAAACCTCATCTGTGAGTTCATCGTATACGGCCCGGAAATTGGCGAAGTCGCTCATAGAAGCCCCGCGAGCTGTGATAAACTTCCGACTCAGATCAGCGTGATACCCGAATATGGCAGAACAGCCCCAAAGCGCCACTGCTGGCACTATCCAATTGACACTTCGCGCGGACGGTGTTGCGGCACCAGCTCATCGGGCGGCAGCGATCTGCCGCGAGGTCGTGGATCTCTATTTCGATGCCCTGTCCAAAACTGATCTTTCTCAACCACCTTCCGCACCGGGCGATGCGTTCTTCCGGTTCAATATCAGAGGACCTGAGCTGTCTACCGAAGAACGAAGAGGTGCGCATGAGCGCTGGGTCTTGATCAAGGCGTTCCAGGATCTAATGCGCGGCGTCAGGGGATCGCTAGAGGAAGCATATTTCTTCATCGCGCTGCTAAGAGAAGGAAGGATTAGGGCTCCGACAAGCGCAACGCTGGAGGATATACTCGCTCCCTATCGGGCCAAAGCACAAGCAATGAACTTTCCAAACCTGATGGAGCATGTAAATCGCGGCCTCGAAAAGCCGGTACCGTTTGCGGAGGCTTACGGCTCACTGCAATCCGCGCGAAATTGTTTGGAGCATCGCGATGGGATCATCGGGCGACGAGACGTCGATGCGGCCGGCATTCTCAAGATCAGCGTACCCAGAGCGAAAATCTTTGTCGAGCAAAGCGGAAGCGAGGTTGAGGTTTATAGGAATTTTTATGCAGAGGAGGACACGATAATCCAAATGCGGATGGAGACCCGCGATCTGATTTTTCGTTTGGGCGAACCCCTGAAAATTTCCGCAAGGGATTTTGATGATATCGCGTTCGCATGCGCGAACTTTGGCACAATGCTCGCTAATCAACTTCCTAAGGCACTTTTCCAGCCCAAGGTGCAAGGGAACGCTCGGACGGCCTCAGCGGTATCGGATTCTAAATGACTTGGATTATTGGCGCCTCCTCCCTGCTTGGCTACGGCGTTATGCTTTCCGACGTGCGGGTTACTTTCCCCAACGGGAGCACCGCGGACATGCTTAGAAAGGCGTTCCCGATCAGCCCGTACATTGCGGCGGGCTTCGCCGGGTCTGTTTACATCGGCTATCGGCTGCTGAGCAGTTTACACCAATTTCTCTTTATCCCACCTTCGGCGCCAGATCAGGTCGCGTGGCAGCCCGAATGGGTCGCAGAGCATTGGGCTCCGGAAGCCAGAAAAATCTTCTCATCTTGCCCCATCTCAGAGCAGAAATTGGGGGTTCGGTTTCTGATGGTCGGCGTCTCGCCTGATCAGGACATGGGCGCCCCGGAGATACCGCGGGTCTATCTCATTCGCTTCTCGGGTCCGCATTTCGTCCCGGGTTATATGCGCAAGGGATTGAATGTCGTCCATATCGGTAGCGGCTCGAACGTGAAACGCTACACGCGAGCGTTCCGCGAACACTTCCGTTTCGGCGCAAGTAGCTTGCGCGCCGAGATCGGGGGCCAGAATAGTTGGGCACAGATGCTTGGCACTACGGCCGACCTCATTACCGGTGAACATCCGGTGCAGGGCGTAAGCCCTCACATGCACGTCATTGTTTGTCGACTTGGCGACTTCGCGGAAGGCACAAACAACCGACGCACCTATATACCAAATGCATCGGAACCGGTTTCGTTCGAGATGCCCAAAGTGGCTTCTTCTTACGGCGAATTCCTGGAAATGTGTCGTGACCGTGTGGTCGGCGCTGAAGGCGCCGTAGGCTAATATCATCGCGCTACGGTGAATTTGCACCCGCTCCAAAGTGCGGCGGCGTTAGCGCGGTCAATCTCTCGTGAATTCGCGATCGAAAAACTTTTTCCAGCAACCCAGCAGTAGAGCCTTTCTATGATCGGAATCGAAGCATCCAAAATGTGCGTTTCGTCTCCGTACTTCATAGGCTGTACCGGACCACGTTTCTCACGGCGCGTTGTCGCGAGGGAGTGCGCAAGATGCTTGTCTCGGATGTTCATGACCGATGCCAGTCTCGTCGAACCAATTATTTCGCGGGCACTCGTTATCGATTCTTGCAACTCAGTCTTCGCTTTTGCGGCCTGTTCGTCGCCGAACTCTCGATTGGACCGCTTGACGGCTTCGTAAACAATTGCCGCTGTCTCAGGGTCGTCGGATGGATTCAGGATGCGACTTTCCATATCGCTCCAGTGTTTCCGCGTTTCATTTGCTAAGGCTTCTAAGATTTCATCATCGTCAATTAGTTCAACGACGGTTGGAATATTCTCCTTGTCGGGATCGGCGGAGTCCCAAAGCGCGCAGAGTCGTACGATCTCTATTTGATGCATGCTGCGTTGAAATACAGCAAAGGCGTTCGCCGCATAGGACTGCGGAATTTGCGATGCAAGGGTATTGGAGTAGACGACGAATGAGTTGTTTGAATGCAGCTCAAGAACATAGAGAAAGTGATCTAGAACCCGCGTGATCTTCGACTTCGCCAGGTCAATCCGCTTCTCTTTTGGCAATTGTTCGAACATACCTGTCCTCGGTGCGTAGCGCGCTGGGCGCGGCGAAACCCGGACTCACTCGGCGCGCTTGACCGGTGCCCAGTTTGAAAAGTGGCGCCGGGCGGTGCGGCGGGCTCTTCGCCACGCGTCAATCTCATCGACGAGCGCCCTTATAGTGCGCTCACCTTGGCGCGGCGATTGAGCGACCATGGCGCGAAGGTATTCCGCGGCGAAGGCGTCGCTGTCGCCGCCTTCTCGCTCGATGTCGATAGCAATCTGTTGAATGCGGCGCTCGCGCACCGCTCTATCCGTCTCCCCCATGAGCACCAGCGTAGAACACGGCGGCCCCGAGTCAAGCGATGTCAATTTGAGCTGCTGCACTCAGCATCGGTGGTGTTATTTTGGCTTGCGCACCTTGGCGGTGGCTGTTGGGATCTTGGCCATTGCGCTCTGGTTTAAGGTGATGGGATTTGCAGCGCATCGCTCCCAGATACGATTAAACTCCAGATGGAACAGGTGATAGAAGCCATCCGCATTCGGCGTAACGGACACGAGCCAGACCGGGGTCTGATCAACGTGAGGCCCACCTGGTAAGTAGTACTGAACCCAAACTGTCGAGTTTGTGATGATCAGCTTCCAGTTCGGCTGGCCCTCGTAGTAGCGGCCCTCGACCGAATAAGCTTGGTTGCGGAGCGTCCTCAGTCGCTTAACTGACTCTTTAATTGCTTTCTCATAGTCATTTGAATTGATGCCAACGGCAGCGGCTCGCCCCTTCATCTGCTTGCTGCCCGGTTTGCACAGAATTACTCGAATGTTACCGCGGAAGCTTTGAAGAGCGTCATGGAGGGGAGCACCCGGCTTTCCGAACGTATCAATTCCATTCGCCCCGAGGATGTAGACGAATTTGTTTTCAGGGCTAAGGATTTCCTCGCAGAGGGATTTCCACGGCGCGCCCTCTTCGCTCTGCTTGGCATGCGGGAAGCGACCTTCAATCCCGGCTTGCGTTACAAGCGCGTAGTTTGCATCTGCGCCACTGAGGATGGAGCTTTGCAGGTTCAAAATCGAATGAGCCCGCGATAGCAGGAACCCGAGTACGACTGTGACGACAACCAAGACGAGGATCACTGCCGACAGTAGAGGATGGTCGACGACAGCATCGTAGGGCCTTGATATCAGCCAATCTTGCACAAGGGCTGGCATTCCCTTGGCCGATTTCCAGAGGAGCGCTAACGCCTCATCGTGTGTTGGAACGTGGTCGAGATTGTAGAAATTTTGCAGGGCGGATAGGGCGTAAACGCCCGCCGCAGTGAGAAGAATGCTGCGCACATACTTCCAGCCTTCCGAGAAGGCATCGGTGGCCAAGTCTTTGGCGCCGGATTTGATCTTTGCAGGCAGGCTCACCGGTGGCCGCCATTAAGCGGCGCGTTGTTCTCCGGAAGCTCTGCCACGCCTAAATTGAGGCGCAAGAACCGGACGATCCAAATTAATTTTAGACTGTTCATAGTGAAGCTTTGCGTCCACGTAACGGGAACCAAGGAAAATTCCTCCGGCCACCGCGCCTAAGACGCCGCCAGCTATGCTCGCAACTGTAATGGCTTCAAACATGAAATTCCCCCGGATTCGATCTGGGTACCATCTCGGGTTGCAGTTCCCTAGAGTGTCGTGAATCGGTAAATAAAATATTGTGCTCAGTTGCACATTTGCAACACCTGGGCAACCGTTATTTTACGGATAGTTTGAACGTCTGTCACCGTCCAGCCGTTCCCGTTTCCGTCGCGGCCTTGATCCGGCCGATCGGGGATGTATGGTGAGGGCAGATTGGCGGCCACACGATGGCCACATGATCGAAAATCGCGAATCGATCTAAGCGATTGAAAATGAAGCGATTTGCGGGCGTAGTTCAATGGTAGAACGGCAGCTTCCCAAGCTGCATACGAGGGTTCGATTCCCTTCGCCCGCTCCATCCTGCTTCGCGCGAACGCGCTTCGCAGGATTTCCATTCTTCGGCAACGCGATGCAGGATGCCCTTCGAAGCTTTAGCGGAGAAGGGTGCTAACCTGGCAGGCTCCGCAAAAATTCGACGATCGCAGCATTCACCTCGGCCGGCCGTTCCTGCTGCGTCCAGTGTCCACAGCCCGGCAGGATCTTGATCTCGCGCAGCTGCGGCACGAATTGCTTCATGTTGGCGAGGTGCTCGGCGGCGCCGGGGAAGGCGATGACCATGTCGTGGTCGCCGGCGATGAAGAGCGAGGGCACCACCACCTTCACGCCCTCGAAGGCCCCCATCAGCTCCCAGTTGCGGTCGATGTTGCGGTAGTAGTTGAGCGGCCCGCGAAACCCGCTGCGGGCAAATTCGGCGCTGTAATAGTCGAGGTCGGTGGCGCTCAGCCACGACGGCAGCGGCACCTGCACCTTCGGCAACATGCCGTCCTTGCGGGAGACCATGCCGACGCCAACGGTTCTGCCGGCGCGCTCGGCGTTGGCGCGGATCGCCGCCGCCCCTTCGCCGGAACCGCCAAAGAGCATGGCGCCGAGCGTTGCGCGCGGATCCCGTTCGAACTCCGCTTCGGCGACCCCCGGCTCCTGGAAATACAGCTGGTAGAACTGCGCATCTGCCGTCTGCGGCATGACACTCGTCGGCCGCGCCTCGCTTCGCGGCCGATAGGGCACGCTGAGGATCGCGGCGGCGCGGAAGCGATCGGGCCGCAGGCGCGCCGTGTGCCAGGCGATCGTCGCGCCCCAGTCATGCCCGACGATGACGGCGTCCTTCACCTCGAGGGCGTCGAGTACGCCGACAAGATCGCCGACCATGTGGAGGATCGTGTACTGGTCGATCGCCTCGGGCCGGTCGCTCTTGCCGTAGCCGCGCATGTCGGGCGCGACCGCGTGGTAGCCGGCCGCCGCCAGCGCCTCGAGCTGATGCCGCCAGGAGTACCAGCCTTCCGGAAAGCCGTGGCAGAGCAGCACCATCGGCCCCTTGCCCTGCTCGGCGACGTTGAGGCTGATACCGTTGGCCTTGATCGTCCGTTGCGTTGGCTCGCCCATCTCGTCGCCTCCGGATCATTTGTGATTGGGGCGCATCCTAACCGACCCTACGAGCTCTGCGAAGATTCTAATATATTAGACTGCCGCTCACGGCGTTCGCCTCCGTCCGCGCTAAGCTCCCTCTCACCCTGATGGGTGGTGCGGTCTGTGGCCGGGCAATGTTCGGATGAAGACCATGGACCAGCAGAAACTCGACCGTGCGATCGGTCGTCGCTTGAAGACCCTGAGGACGCAGGCGGGCATGACGTTGAACGAACTTGCAGGCCGCTCCGGCGTCAGCCGGGCCATGATCGGGCGGGTGGAGCGGGCGCAGAGCAGTGCGACGGCGGCGCTGCTCAACAAGCTCTGCGCGGCGCTCGACGTCACGCTCAGCGACGTCGTCGCACTCGCGGAGAAGCCGCCGGAGCGGCTGATGCGGCTTGCCGACCAGCCGCATTGGCGTGATCCCGACAGCGGCTACCGCAGGCGCCATGCCTCGCCGCCGGATGCGGCAAGCGGCATCGAGATCATCGTCGTCGACCTGCCGGCCGGCGCGCGCGTCTCCTACAGCCCTTGGGGCCGCAACGCCTTCACCCAGCAGCTCCTGATGCTGGAGGGCGCGGTCTGCGTGCATATCGACGCCAAGACGGTTCGCTTGCGCGATGGCGACTGTCTCGACTTCGACGTGATGCGTGCGGTGACCTTCGAGAACGAAACCAGACAGGACGCGCGCTACGTCATCATCACGCGGCGCGGCACTTCTTACGGGAAAATGTGATGTCGCTGATCGTGCGGGACGCCACGCTGGAGGATGCCGAAGATATTTTGGCCATCTACAACCATGCCGCGATCAACACCACGGCGGTCTGGACCGACGGTCCGGTTGATCTCGAGTCGCGGCGCGCGTGGATCCGCGCGCGACGGGAAGCCGGCTATCCTGTTCTGGTCGCCATGAAGGGCAGGGATGTGGTTGGCTTCGCGTCCTTCGGCGATTTCCGTCCCTGGCCCGGCTATCGCCACACGGTCGAGAATTCCGTCTATGTCGACGAGCGGCATCATCGCGCGGGCATCGGCCGCGGCCTGATGGTAGCGCTGATCGAGCGCGCCACGGCGCTGAACAAGCACACGATGGTCGCCGCGATCGAGGCCTCGAATTCCGCCTCGATCGCGCTGCACGCCTCGTTCGGCTTTGCCGAGGTTGGTCGCATGCCGGAGGTCGGCTGCAAGTTCGGTCGCTGGCTCGATATGGTCCTCATGCAGATGCGGCTTGCAAGCGGAGTGAGGCCGTGACGATGCAGATCCGTCCCGGCGACACTTTCGATCCGCGCGTCGTCGCGCTGCTCGATCATCACGTCACGGCGGCGCGGGCGCAGACCGCGCCGGGCAGCGCCCATGCGCTCGATCTGGCGGGCCTTCGCGCGAGCGACGTCGCGTTCTGGACCGGCTGGGACGGCGAGACGCTGGTCGTCACCGGCGCGCTGAAGACGCTTTCGGCCACCCATGGCGAGGTCAAGTCGATGCACACGCTGCAGACCACGCGGCGGCGCGGCTTTGGTCGCGAGATGCTCCGCCACATCATCAGTGAAGCCCGCGCGCGGGGCTTGACGCGGCTCAGCCTCGAGACCGGCTCGTGGGACTATTTCAAGCCGGCCCACGCGCTGTACCAGGCGCATGGCTTCGTCCTCTGCGGCCCGTTCGAGGGCTATGTCGAGGACCGCAACAGCCTGTTTCTGACGCTGGATCTGAGCGGCCGCTGAGCTCTCCGGCCGACTGCCGCAGTGCAACCGGGGGCCGAAAATTCTTTCGCGCCCCTCAAAATGAGTTGCGTACCTCAAAAAACCTCTGCTAGCCTTCAGCCATGGCCGATACTCTCACCGCCGCCGCGCTGACGCTGAAGGACATCGCCCGCGAGGCGGGCGTCAGTCTCGCGACGGTGGATCGTGTGCTGCACAACCGCCCGGGCGTGCGGCCCGATACGGTCCGGCGCGTCAAGGCGGCGATCGAGCGCAACGCGTTCCAGCCGCACGTGGCCGCCGCAGAGCTCGCCCGCGGCCGCGCCCGCCGCTTTGCCTTCGTGATGCCGTTCGGGCCGAACCCGTTCATGCAGCAGATCGAGGCCTATCTCGGCGAGATGTCGGCCTGGCTCTCGGCCCGCCGCCTCGGTGTCGAGATGGTCGCAACCGACGTGTTCGATCCTTCCATGCTCGCAGCCTCGCTTGAGGCGCTGTCGGGCGATTTCGACGGCGTCGCCGTGGTGGCGCTGGATCATCCCGGCGTCCGCGCCGCGATCAACGATCTCGTCGATGCCGGCACCAAGGTGGTGACGCTGGTCTCGGACGTGCCGTCGTCGCGCCGCCACCATTATGTCGGCATCGACAACATCGCGGCGGGGCGCACCGCCGGCGCGCTGGTCGGGCGGCTGGTCGGCGGGCGCTCCGGCAAGGTCGCGATCGTCGCGGGCTCGCAGGGCCTGCGCGACCATGCCGAGCGCATCTTCGGCTTCAATCAGGTGATGGCGGCGGAATTCCCCGGTCTCAGCGTGCTGCCGGTGCTGGAAGGGCGCGACGAGGACGAACGTTCGGAACAGGTTCTGGCCCGGCTGCTCGGCAGGCATGCTGACATTGTCGGCCTTTATAATGTCGGCGCCGGCACACAAGGTGTCGCCAAGGCGTTGAGCGATGCCGGCCGCGATAAGCAGGTGGTGTTCGTCGGGCACGACGTCACGGCGCTGACGCGCCGGCTGCTGTTGCAGGGCGTGATGGATGCCGCGATCTCGCAGAATCCGGGACATGAGGCGCGCGCCGCCGTGCGCGTGCTGCTCGCGCTCGCCCGTGGCGAGCCCATCCTGCACGAACAGGAGAAGATCAGGATCGACATCGTGATGCGGGACAATCTGCCTTAGCGGCAGCGGATCGAACGGCCCGTTGCGGGCAAGGCGACGCAAGATCGCACACGGCGACAGGCGAAAGGGAGGACGGCGTGTATCTCGGATTGGACATCGGCACGTCCGGTGTGAAGGCGGTGCTCGTGAACGATGCCGGCGCGGTTGTCGCGACGGCGGCGCGCGAGCTTGCGCTGTCGCATCCGGCGCCGCTGTGGTCCGAGCAGGATCCCGACACCTGGGTCGATGCGGCGACCGGTGCGGTTGATGATCTCGCATCCCGCCATCCGCGCGAAGTCGCGCGGGTCGCTGGCATCGGACTGTCCGGCCAGATGCATGGCGCGACGCTGCTCGGCGAGGATGGGCGGCCGCTGCGCCCCGCCATCCTCTGGAACGACGGCCGCTCGCAGGCCGAATGCGTCGCACTGGAGCGGCGCTGTCCGTCGCTGCACACGATCGCCGGCAATCTCGCGATGCCCGGCTTCACCGCGCCGAAGCTGCTCTGGGTCGCGCGGCATGAGCCAAAGATCTTCGCGCGTGTCGCAAAGGTGCTGCTGCCGAAGGCTTATGTCCGCTATCGGCTGACCGGCGAGATGGTCGAGGACATGTCGGACGCGGCCGGCACGCTGTGGCTCGATGTCGGCCAGCGCCGCTGGTCGGCGCTGCTGCTGCATGCGACCGGCCTCGATCTCCACCACATGCCGCGCCTCGTCGAGGGCAGCGCGGTGAGCGCGGTGCTCGCGCCGGAATTCGCGCAGCGCTGGGGCATGGCAAAGGATGTCGTGGTCGCGGGCGGCGCCGGCGATAACGCCGCCAGCGCGATCGGGCTTGGCGCGATCGCGCCCGGCGATGCGTTTTTGTCACTGGGAACGTCAGGTGTGATGTTCCGTGTCACCGACCGCTTTGCGCCGGCGCCGGCTTCAGCCGTGCATGCGTTCTGCCACGCGCTACCCGGCCTGTGGCACCAGATGGGGGTGATGCTGTCGGCGGCGGCCTCGCTCGCCTGGCTCGCGAGCGTGATGGAGACGCCGGCCGCCGCGCTGCTGGCGCCGCTCGGCGAGCGCGTCGATGGGCCGAGCCCGATAAGATTCCTGCCATATCTCGACGGCGAGCGCACGCCGCACAACGACGCCGCCGCCAGCGGCGCCTTCGTCGGTCTGCGCGGCGCGACCGGGCGCGGCCAGATCGTGCAGGCCGTGCTCGAAGGCGTCGCCTTTGCCGCGCGCGACAATCTGGCGGCACTGAGCGCGGCGAGCGGGCCGATCGTGGAAGTCGATCTCGTCGGCGGTGGCTCGCGCTCGCCGCTCTGGGCCCAGATCTGCGCCGACGTGCTCGGCATTACCGTCCACCGCGTCGAGGAAGGCGAGGTGGGTGCCGCGCTCGGCGCCGCGCGGCTCGGACGCCTTGCCGCCACCGGTGAAGATCCTGCTGAAGTTTGCACGCGCCCGCGCCGGCTTGCGAGTTTCGCACCCCGCGCATCCGTGACCGCCGCCTATGACGAGGCCTATCGCCGCTGGCGCGCGCTTTATCCCGCGTTGAAGGAGTCCGCTTAAGTGAACGTGTCAGCCAAATTCTTCGAGGAAAGCACGCCTGTCGCCTTCGCCGGCCAAGATGCCGGACAAGCGCCCGCCTTCCGCTGGTACGACAAGGACCGCCTCGTCCACGGCCGCCGGCTCGAGGATCACCTGCGCTTTGCGGTCTGCTACTGGCACTCCTTCTGCTGGCCGGGCGGCGATCCCTTCGGCGGCGAGACGTTCCTGCGGCCCTGGCATCGCGGCACCGACGCGATGGCGCAGGCACGGGCCAAGGCTGATGTCGCCTTCGAGCTGTTCCGGCTGCTGGACGTGCCCTTCTTCACCTTCCACGACGTCGATGCGGCGCCGGAGGGTGCTTCGCTCGCGGAGTCGGTCGCCAACCTCAACGCGATCGCCGATCTGTTCGAAGCGAAGATGACCTCGGCCAAAGTCCGGCTGCTCTGGGGCACCGCCAATCTGTTCACGCATCGCCGCTACATGGCGGGCGCCGCGACCAATCCGGACCCTGACATCTTCACCTATGCCGCCGGCCAGGTCCGCGCCGCGCTGGAGGTGACGCACCGGCTCGGCGGCCAGAACTACGTGCTGTGGGGCGGCCGCGAGGGCTACGAGACGCTGCTCAACACCGATCTCAAGCGCGAGCTCGACCAGCTCGGCCGCTTCATCTCGCTCGTCGTCGAGCACAAGCACAAGATCGGCTTCAAGGGCCCGATCCTGATCGAGCCGAAGCCGAAGGAGCCGACCAAGCATCAATATGATTTCGACGTCGCCACCTGTTACGGCTTCCTCGCGCGCTACGACCTGCTCAAGGACGTCAAGCTCAACATCGAGCAGAACCACGCCATTCTCGCCGGCCATTCCTTCCATCACGAGGTCGCGCTCGCCGAGGCGCTCGGTGTCTTCGGCTCGCTCGACGTCAACCGCGGCGACGATCTGCTCGGCTGGGACACCGACCAGTTCGCGATGAACGTGCCGGAGCTGGCGCTGGTGTTCCACGAGATACTGAACCGCGGCGGCTTCACGTCCGGCGGGCTCAATTTCGACGCCAAGATCCGGCGCCAGTCGATCGACCCCGACGATCTGATCCACGCCCATGTCGGCTCGATGGATGCCTGCGCGCGCGCCTTCCTTGCCGCCGCCGACATGCTTGATGCCGGCGCCCTCACCGCACCGCTCGACAAGCGCTACGAGGGATGGGCCGGCTCCGAGGGCCGCGCCATTCTCGGCGGCCAGCGCTCGCTCGCCGATCTCGCCGATCGTGCGCTCGGCCCCGGTTTCGACCCGCAGCCACGCTCGGGACGGCAGGAATATCTGGAATCCCTCGTCAACCGCTATGTCTGAGGAAGGCCGCTGATGACAAGTGCTGAGGCAACACCGGTGCTCCAACTCTCCGGCATCGGCAAGGAGTTCGGCGCGATCCGCGCGCTGCATGACGTCGACATGCAGGTCTTCCCCGGCGAGGTGGTCGGCCTGATGGGCGACAACGGCGCGGGCAAGTCGACGCTGGTCAAGATCATCGCGGGCAATTTCCGCCCCAGCCATGGCGAGATCCGCTTTGCCGGCAGCGCGGTTCATTTCAACCGGCCCGTCGATGCCCGCACGGTCGGGATCGAGGTCGTCTATCAGGATCTTGCGCTGGCCGACAATCTGACCGCGGCCGCCAACGTCTTCCTCGGCCGCGAGCTGAAGCGAAAATTCGGCCCGTTCGCCTTGCTCGACCACAAGGCGATGGCGGCGCGCGCGCTGGAATTGTTCGGCGAGTTGCGCTCGGAGACGCGCCCCGACGACCTCGTCAAGCAGATGTCGGGCGGCCAGCGCCAGGCGGTCGCGATCGCGCGGACGCGGCTCTCCAATGCACGGCTGGTGATGATGGACGAGCCGACCGCCGCGATCTCGGTCCGCCAGGTCGAGCAGGTGCTGAGCCTGATCCACCGGCTCAAGGAGCAGGGCGTCGCCGTGATGCTGATCTCGCACCGCATGCCCGACGTGTTCGCCGTGTGCGACCGCGTGATCGTCATGCGCCGCGGCGAGAAGCGGGCCGACAAGGCGATTCAGGCGACGTCCCCCGAGGAAGTCACTGCCCTCATCACCGGCGCGAAGGAGGCGGCGTGATGGCCATGCCCCTGGAATCCCCGATCACCTTCTCCAATATCGGCAAGATCAAGTGGTGGCAGCGCGGCATCTTCGCCTCCCAGACCGGCTACGTGCTGCTCGCGCTGGCCGTGCTGCTGGTGATCATGCATTTCGCCAGCCCGTATTTCTTCACCCAGGGCAACATGCAGAACGTGGCGAAGAATTTTTCCTTCATCGCCATCGCCACCCTCGGCGTCACCTTCGTGATCATCACCGGCGGCATCGATCTCTCGGTCGGCTCGATGATGTGCTTCTCGGCCATGATCACCTCGATGGTCATGACCGAGCTGTCGACGCCGGGCGGGCTCGGCGCCTCGCTCTTCGTGCATATGGCGGCCGACGGCAAGACGGTGCTGGCCAATGTCCCCGGCCTGATCCTGCTGATCTCCGTCGTCGCGGGCCTTGGCGTCGCGCTGATCGCCGGTCTCGTCAACGGCTTCTGCATCGCGGTGCTGGGCCTGTCGCCGTTCGTGACCACGCTCGGCATGCTCTCGATCGTGCGCGGGCTCGGCTATGTCGTCTCCAACGGGCGCGGCAGCTTTCCTGGCGGGCCTGACGCTGATTACTTCTACGCGCTCACCTCGGGCGACGTGCTCGGCGTGCCCGTACCGTTCATTTATCTCGTGGTCCTTGCGCTGGCGATGGCGGTGGTGCTGCACCACACCTCGTTCGGCCGCCACGTCTTCGCGCTCGGCGGCAACGAGAAGGCGGCCGAACTGACCGGCATCCCGGTCGTGCGCGTGAAGATCGAGGTCTATGTGCTCTGCGCGCTCGCCGCAGGCCTCCAGGGCATCATCATCTCCGGCTGGCTCGGATCGGCACCCGCCAACATGGCGACCTCCTACGAGCTCAACGTGATCGCGGCGGCCGTCATCGGCGGCGCCAACCTTGCCGGCGGCATCGGCGGGCCGCTGGGGGCCATTGTCGGCTGCGTGCTGCTGGAAGTGATCCGCAACGGTCTCGTGCTGGCACAGGTCAGCTCCTACTGGCAGCAGACGCTGGTGGGCGTGATCATCATCCTGGCCGTGCTGGTCGATCGTGTGCGCTCGCGGATGATCTGAAAGTGACGTCGTTCGGGAGGACCACGAAAATGCCGCCTGTCCGCTTCCCGGACGAACTTGAGAGGACAGGCGCCAAAGAAGGGTGGAGGAGACGATGAGGAAACTTCTTCTTGCGGGCATCGCTGTCGCGCTGATGGCGACGCCGGCGTTCGCTGCGAACTATCGCTTCGTGATCGTGCCCAAGGCGATGAACAATCCGTTCTTCGATTTTGCGCGCGACGGCTGTCTGAAGCGCGCCAAGGAACTCGGCAATATCGAGTGCGTCTACAAAGGGCCGGTCGAGCACGAGCCGGCGACGCAGGCGCAGATCATCCAGGACTTCGTCACCCAGAAGGTCGACGGCCTCGCCATCTCGGTCGCCGACGTCGCGGCCATGACCAAGTCGATCGAGGCGGCGACCGCGGCGGGCATCCCCGTCATCACCTTCGATGCCGATGCACCGGGATCCAAGCGCATCGCCTATATCGGCACCAACAACAAGGAATTCGGCGTCGCGCTCGGCAAGCAACTCGTGAAGATGCGGCCTGACGGCGGAAAGTACGCGATGGTCTCGGGCGGCCCCGGTGCCAAGAACCTTGCCGAGCGCGTCGATGGCGTCCGCGAGGCGCTGAAGGGCTCGAAATGGACCGAGGTCGCGGGCTCGCCGACCTTCTGCAACGACGATCCGGCACTCGCGGTCCAGCAGATGACGGATATGCGCACCGCAACGCCCGATCTCGCCGCCATCGTTCCCATCGGCGGCTGGCCGATGTTTGCCCCCGAAGGCTTCAAGGCTTTCGCCAGCAGGAACAAGAAGGACATCGATTCCGGCAAGTTCACGCTGGTCGTTGCCGATACGCTGAAGATGCAGCTCGAATTGCTGCGCGACGGCTATGCCAATGCGCTGGTCGGCCAGCGACCGTTCGAGATGGGCGAGAAGGCGATGGACACGCTGCTCGCCATCAAGAAGGGCGAGAAGGTGCCGGAGATCGTCTATACCGGCCTCGATCTCGTCACCAAGGACAACGTTGCGCAGATGCTGAAGTAGGAGCGCCGCCAGCCCCGCACTCCTGCTCCTGCGTGCCTCTCCCGCTTGCGGTTTCCGCAAGCGGGAGAGATGATTTGGACTGCCGGAAGGAAATTTGGAATGAAACGGTCGCGGCTCGGCTCTCTCGACGTCACCTCAATCGGCCTCGGCTCCGCCCCGCTCGGCGGATTGTTCACCCCCGTCAGCGATGCCGATGCGCAAGCGACGCTCGAGCGGGGTTGGTCGGCCGGCATCCGCTTCTACGACACCGCGCCGCTCTACGGTTTTGGCCTGGCGGAACGGCGGCTCGGCGCATTCCTGCGGCAACAGCCGCGTGACTCCTACGTCATCTCGACCAAGGTCGGCCGCCTGCTGCGCTCGGGCGATGGCGCTGCCGCCGAGGACGAACATTACAAGAGCACGCCGCGCGAACGGCCGGTGTTCGATTTCAGTTACGACGGCGTGATGCGCTCGGTGGAGGAGAGTCTGGCTCGCCTCGGGCTCGACCGCGTCGATGTCCTGCTCGTGCATGATCCCGACGATCATTATGACGACGCCGTCGCCGGCGCCTTCCGCGCGCTCCAGCGCCTGCGCACGGAGGGCACGGTCAAGGCGATCGGCGCCGGCATGAACCAGTCGGAAATGCTGGTCCGTTTTGCCGAAACTGTGCGGGTGGACTGCTTCCTGCTCGCCGGCCGCTACACGCTGCTCGACCAGGGCGCGCTGGATGCGCTGTTTCCTGTCTGCCAGGCAAAGAACATCGGCATCCTGCTCGGCGGCATCTACAACAGCGGCATTCTGGCCAACCCGCACACCGGCGCGAAGTTCAACTATCAGGACGCCGACGCGGCGCTGATCGCGCGGGCGCTCGAGCTCGACGAGCTCTGCCGCAGGCACGGCACCGAGCTGAAGGCCGCCGCGCTTCAATTCTGCATGGCCCATCCGGCCGTGACGGTCGCCGTGCTGGGCGCGCGCAATGCCGGCGAGGTCGCCGACAACATCGCGATGTCGCAGGCGCCGGTGCCGCCGGCCTTCTGGCAGGAGCTGCGTGCGCAGAAGCTCGTCGACGCGCGGGCGCCGCTGCCGGGTGGAGTGTAGGGCATGGTGATCGACGCCCATCAGCATTTCTGGGATCCGGCGCGCGCCGACTATCCCTGGATGGACGCGCCCGAACTCGCGCCGATCCGCCGTGCCTTCGGCCCCGCCGATCTCGCGCCGCTGTTGAAGGCGAATGGCATCGACGCGAGCATCGTGGTGCAGTGCCGTTCCGCGCTGGAGGAGACCGAGGAATTCTTGCGCATCGCGCATGCGACGCCCTCTGTCGTCGGCGTCGTCGGCTGGGTCGATCTGACCGATGGCGCGCTTGGCGACACGCTCGACCGGCTGGGCGCCGCGCCGGGCGGCGACAAGCTGGTCGGCATCCGCCACCAGGTCCACGACGAGGCCGATCCAGATTGGCTTCTCCGCGAGGACGTCCGGCGCGGGCTTGCCGCATTGTTCGTCCGCGATCTCACTTACGACTTCCTCGTCCGCACCCGCGAATTGCCGGCGGCGATCGCAACCGCGCAGGCCTTTCCCAATGCGCGCTTCGTGCTCGACCATGCCGCCAAGCCGCCGATCGCCTCCGGCGGAAGCGCCGAATGGGCTGATCGCATCGAGGCGCTCGCCGCTTGCGGCAATGTCTGGTGCAAGATCTCCGGGCTCGCGACGGAAGCGAAGTGGAATGATTGGGATGCGGAGCGGCTGTTGCCGTTCGTCCAGCACGCCGCGACATGTTTCGGTGAGGATCGCCTGATCTTCGGCTCCGACTGGCCGGTGTGCCTGCTTGCGGGAAGCTATGCCGAGATCAAGGGCGCGCTGGAGGCGTGTTTGGCGAAGCTCGGGCCGGGCGCGCGGGACAAGGCGTTCGGGATGAATGCGAAGGCTGCGTATCGGCTAGCGATTGCTTAAGCCGAGCTCGCCCCAACCAAGGTGTCGTCCCGGCCTGCGCCGGGACGACGACGGAGCTTGAGGCTGCGCTCGCCCCTCACGCGCCCGCGGGCACCTGGTCCAGAAATCCCGTGATGCTTCTGATGCGCCCGTCCTTCAGCACGGCGAAATCGGTGCCCTTGATCGGGCTGTCGACGCCATCGGGGCCAAGGCCCCAGCTGAAGCGGAGATGATCGCCGTAGCCGTTGGGCTCGCCGAGCAGCTTGAACTTGAAATCGGGAAAGCGCTGTTGCACGCCTGATATAAGCGCGTCGATGCCGTCCTGGCCGTCGCCCTTCATCAGCGGATCGACATAGCTCGCATCCGCCGTCCAGTTCTGACTCAGCAGCTCGCGCCGGCGGTTTGTCGTGCGCTCGTTCCAGAGCTCGATGTAGCGGCGGGCAATGGTGACGTGGTCGGTCATGGGGTGCTCCTTCGATGACGCCGTGTTCGGCTGATCGCCACTATCGAAGGTTCGCGCACACCGATCGATTACCTCAGAGGTCATCGGCGTGCGCAAAAAAATGAAGCGCGATGATGTTCTCATCGCGCTTCGGTCGCAGGCGAATTGTTCGCGAAGGTTACTTCGCGGCCGTGACCATGATCTCGACGGTGTATTGCGGCGCTGCCAGCTTGGCCTCGACGGTGGCGCGGGCCGGGGTGTTGCCGGGGGAGACCCAGGCGTCCCACACCGCGTTCATCTCGCCAAACGTCTTCATGTCGGTGATGTAGATCGTGGCCGAGAGCAGCTTCGACTTGTCGGTGCCGGCCTTGGCGAGATGGCCGTCGATCGTCGCCAGGATGTCCTGGGTCTGCTTCGTCACGCTTTCGCCGGCGGCTTTGCTCGCGACGACACCGGCGAGATAGACGGTGTTGCCGTGCACGACGACCTGGCTCATGCGCGGGCCGGTTTCAAAACGCTGAATGCTCATTTGGGATCTCCTGGTGGAATGGCGGCCCTGTCTAGCCCAGCACCTCGCGCTCAGCCACCCCAGGCACGCATGCGTTGCCAGGCACGCATGCGTTGCCCGTGGCGCATGTGTCGTGGGCGTTGCACGCGTTCCCTACGGAAACTGACTGAAGAACGTCCAGATCGTCTCGGCGCCGTCGATGTCGCTGTTCTGAGGCCCGAGCAGGCTGGTTGCGACCTTGGGGAAGCGGGCATCCGGCGCGAAGCCGGGCATGCGATGGCCGCCATGGTTGACGCGATAGAGCACGACGTCGTGCCCCCTGGGGCAGCGCGAGGAGATCCGCGTGACCGTGGACTGGTCCGCGGGTGCCCTGTCGGGCATTTCAGTCACGTTGGCATCATCGGTCTCGCAGCCGTTGAGCTTGCGCCAGAAGGCAAACGTCTCTTCGGTCGACCAGAACCCTTCCGCGGCAAAATAGCTCGATCCGCGTCCGCCCTCGTAGGGCACCAGCGGGTCGGCCGTGCCGTTCATGATCAGCATCGGCAGCGGCCGCGACGGATGGCACGTGACCGCGGCTTCATCGGTGAGGTTCATGATCACGCTCGCGCCTGCCGTAAACAGATCGGCGCGGGCGCAAGCAAGCGTCATCGCCATGGCGCCGCCATTGGAGATGCCGGCGACATAGACGCGGCCAGGGTCGGCCGTGCCGTTCGTCACCAGTTTCTCGACGAGCTTGGCGATGAAGGCGACGTCGTCGGTGCCCTCGGGCGGGCCTCGGAGCGCGGGTCCCGCCTTCGTCCTCGCATCGGCCCAGGCATGGTTGAGCCCATCCGGAAAGACCACCGCGAAACCTTCGCGCTTTGCGACCTGCGGCCACGCCGTCCGCGCGACCATGTCGGCGCCGCGCTGGGTCTTGCCATGCAGCACGACCACCAGCGGGACAAGTCGCTTGGCCGGCAGTTGCACGGTGTAGGACCGCATCACGCCGTTGACGTCGATGGTGTCGGCGGACGCAGCCGGGGCGGTGGCGAAGCCCGCGAGAAGCGCCCCGATATGCATCCACCGCCGCACGATCTAGCCTACCGCCTTCGCCGCCGCACGGCCCGCATTGCGGCCCGAGAACAGGCAGCCACCGAGGAAAGTGCCTTCGAGGGAGCGATAGCCGTGCACGCCGCCGCCGCCGAAGCCCGCGGCTTCGCCGACCGCATAGAGGCCGGGAATGACACTGCCTTCGCCGCCGAACACGCGCGAGTCGAGATCGGTCTCGAAGCCGCCGAGCGTCTTGCGGGTGAGAATGTTGAGCTTGACCGCGATCAGCGGTCCGTGTGCGGGATCGAGGATGCGGTGCGGGGAGGCGGTGCGGATCAGCTTGTCGCCGATATAGCGGCGCGCATTGTGGATGTTCATCACCTGCGCGTCCTTGACGTAGGGATTGGCGATCTCGCGGTCGCGCGCCTCGATCTGCATCTTGATGTGCTCGAGCCTGAGGAGGTCGCTGCCGGCAAGCTTGTTCATCGCCGCAACGAGATCGTCGATCTTGTCGCGCACGATGAAGTCGACACCATGGCTTTTGAATGCTTCCACCGGCGCCGGCGCGCCCTTGTTGGTGGCGCGGCGCAGCGTCATGCGCCAGCTCTTGCCGGTGAGGTCAGGGTTCTGCTCCGAGCCCGACAGCGCGAACTCCTTCTTGATGATGCTCTGGGTCAGGATGAACCAGGAATAATCATGGCCCGTCGACATGATGTATTTGAGCTGGCCGAGCGTGTCGGAGCCGGGGAACAGCGGCGCCGGCAAACGCGTGCCGGTGGCGTCGAACCACATGGACGAGGGCCCCGGCAGGATGCGGATGCCGTGGCGCGGCCAGATCGGTGACCAGTTCTGGATGCCCTCGACATAGTGCCACATGCGATCGCGGTTGATCAGCCGCGCACCCGCCTGCTCCGTGATGCCGATCATGCGGCCGTCGACGTGTTCGGGCACGCCCGAGATCATGAATTTTGGCGGCTCGCCGAGCCGCTTGGGCCAGTTCTGCCGCACCAGCTCGTGATTGCCGCCGATGCCGCCGGAGGCGACGATCACGGCCTGCGCCTTCAGTGCAAACTCCCCGACGACATTGCGCGAGGAGCTCTTGCCGCGCTCGACATTGTCGGGCGCGAGAACGGCGCCGCTGACGCCGTCCACCGTGCCATTGGTGATGGACAACGCGTCGACGCGGTGGCGGAATTTGAAGATCAAGCGGCCGCTCTTCATCGCCTCGCGCGCGCGGCGCTCGAACGGCTCGACGATGCCGGGCCCGGTTCCCCAGGTGACGTGGAAGCGCGGCACCGAATTGCCGTGGCCCATCGCGTCATAGCCGCCGCGCTCGGCCCAGCCGACCACGGGGAAGATGCGATGTCCCATCGCGCGCAGCCAGTCGCGCTTCTCGCCGGCCGCGAAGGCCACATAGGCCTCGGCCCATTTGCGCGGCCAGTGATCCTCGTCGCGGTCGAAGCCGGCGGTTCCGAGCCAGTCCTGCATCGCGAGATCGAAGGAATCCTTGATACCGAGCCGGCGCTGCTCGGGCGAATTGACCAGGAATAGTCCGCCGAACGACCAGAACGCCTGGCCACCGACCGACTGCTCGCCTTCCTGGTCGACCACGATCACGCGCTTGCCCGCATCCGCGATCTCGGTTGCGGCCACGAGGCCCGATAGTCCGGCGCCGACAACGATGACGTCTGTCTCTTCAGCCATGCGCGTCCCCCTCCATAGGTTCCCCCCTGTAGTTGCCCGGATTGAAGCCAGCGGTTCTAACTGAGATCAAGGGTGTGGCGCGTAAGACATCATTAACTTGTTCCACTTTGGGATAGAGCCCGGCCAAGTGCAGCGCGGACGCAACACTGGATTTGAATTTGTTTTGAGTCAGCCGGCCTGCCTAGACAAAACCTTGGTTACGACGGACGCTAGCCGTGCATCACCACCTGACACGCAGATTCGAATTCGACTGGGGCGGGGGACAATGAAGTTTCTGACGGGGTTGCTGGCGGCGGTTGTGCTCATCGCTTGCATGGGGGCTTCTCACGCGGTGGTTCGCATCGCGGATGACCGCGGCGGCCGGATCGGAACCTACGTCGACAAATACCAGGACCTGCGGCAGTCCGGCGAAACCGTCATCATCGACGGCCTCTGCGCCTCCGCCTGCACCATCGTCCTCGGCGCCATCCCGCACGACCGCATCTGCGTGACCTCGAGCGCGACGCTCGGCTTCCATGCCGCCTGGGATTTCGGCGCCAATGGCCGCGCCGTCACCAATTCCGAAGCAACCCAGATGCTTTACGCAATGTATCCCTCGCAGGTGAGGCGCTGGATCAGCCAGCGCGGGGGCCTGACCCCGCACATGCTTTTCCTGAGGGGCAAGCAGCTTCAGGCCATGTACAAGCCCTGCTACATGGACGCGCAGGCCTCGGCGATCAAACCGACCCGCCGGTCTCTCCCGCAATCGGACCAGCTCGAGTCCGCCCGGGGCCAGCTCCTGCACTGACATCCTCGGCACGACGGGTTTGCTTTAGCCCGCCAGCGGCGCCTTGCCCGCAGGCGGGCTAAAGCTTATCTCAAAGCTAGGGAACCGGGGCTTTCGCCCCGATCGTTGTCATGGCTCAACCAGTGCGCCCGGCCCATCCGTTACAGGACAATTCGCCCACTGCCGGCCGGACGCCGTCTGTGCTGCTGTTGGCTGGCACAGGTGTCGGCGGCCCGGTCGTGATCGGCGCGCTGGCGCTGTGGTTCCACTATGGCACCCAGGTGTTCTTCGAAATGATCAGGACCGGCTTCATTGCCTGCTTCTGACCCCCGACCGGAAGTCTTCCGCCCATGAGCTCCGCCACCCGCCCGCTGGTGATCGCGACCGCCTTCGCCGCAAGCCTGATCGTCGGGCTGCTGATCATGTTCTGGGCCATGGGCGGGGTCGGCAAGGTGGCGCAACCGGCTGCGATCGGCGGCCCGTTCCAGCTCACCGACCAGAACGGCAAGGCCGTCACCGACAAGAGCCTGAAGGGCAAGCCGACCCTGATCTTCTTCGGCTACACCCATTGCCCCGACGTCTGCCCGACCTCGCTGTTCGAGATCTCGGAAGTGCTGCGCGCGATGGGCAAGGACGCCGACAAGGTCAACGCCATCTTCATCTCGGTCGACCCCGAGCGGGACACGCCGGCGACGATGAAGAACTATCTGTCGAGCTTCGATCCGCATCTCGAGGGCCTCAGCGGCGATCCCGCCGAGATCGCCAAGGTGATCACATCCTACCGGGTCTACGCCAAGAAGGTCCCGACCAAGGACGGCGACTACACCATGGACCACACTGCGCTGATCTATCTGATGGACCGCGACGGCCGCTTCGTCTCGCCGTTCAACCTGAAGCGGACGCCGGAAGAGGCCGCGGCGGACCTAAAGCGTTATCTGTAGTTTGGTGGATCGGTCGGGCCGCGTCCTCGGTGTAACCTCTCCCGCTTGCGGGAGAGGTATAGGCCGCTTTTGGCGGCCGTCCTCTAAGACGCCGAGGCAAAGCCTCGGCTATGGCAGAGCGCCGGGTGAGGGCTCTCTCCTCTCGGGGATTGTCCCTCCGCGGAGACACCCTCTCCCCGACCCTCTCCCGCAAGCGGGAGAGGGAGCGCACCTTCACCCTGACCGCAATCGGCGCTCGCGTTCCCGGGCGGATGGTCTATAAGGCCCTCCGATCCCAACGAAATTCGTTCATTTCCGGCCGATGGCTCCATCGCAACAGGCGAAATCGTCCAAATCTGCCCGTGGCTTGCTGACAGGGCTGGCCGTCGGCGCCTGCCTGTTCGCCGGCTTGCCCGGCGCGCAGGCGCAGGCCCCGGCCAAGCAGCCTCCGGCGGCGCCCCAGGTCACCCCGCAGGTCGCGCCCCAGGCGGCCCCGCAGGCCGTACCCGGCTTCTGGGACCCGCGGCGGCGGCCGGAGCGGCCGGACCTGTCGCGCCTGACCGTGATCCGCTTTTTGACCGAGACCGACTATCCGCCGTTCAACTACACCGGCGCCGACGGCAATCCGGCCGGCTTCAACGTCGATCTCGCCCGCGCGCTCTGCGAGGAGATCAAGGTCACCTGCACGGTGCAAATGCGCCGCTTCGAGACCCTGGTCGACGCGCTCACCTCGAACCGGGGCGATGCCATCATCGCCTCGATGGCGGTGAGCCCGCAGCTCCGGGCCCGCGTCGACTTCTCCGATCCCTATTACCGCGTGCCGGCGCGCTTTGCCTCGCGCAAGGATGCGGTGATGCCGGAAATCCGCCCGGAATATCTCGAGGGCAAGAAGGTGGGCGTGATCGGCGGCTCCGCGCATGAAGCCTATCTCAAGGCGATGTTCACCGACGCCGAGCTGCACCCCTATCCCAACGACGACGCGATGCGCGCCGCGCTCCGCAAGGGCGAGGTCGACTTCATTTTCGGCGACGCCATCTCGCTCGCCTTCTGGATCAACGGCACGGATTCGGGCGATTGCTGCGCCTTCTCCGGCGGTCCCTTCGTTGAGAGCCGCTTTTTCGGTGAAGGCATCGGCATCGCCGTGCGCAAGGGCAACGACGTGCTGCGCCAGGCCCTGAACTGGGCCCTGTTCCGCGTCTGGGAAAAAGGCCGCTACACCGACCTGTGGCTGCGGTATTTTTCGGTGAGCCCGTTCTAACCATCGATCGTCATTCCGGGGCGCGCGAAGCGCGAACCCGGAATCTCGAGATTCCGGGTTCGATGCTGCGCATCGCCCCGGAATGACGATCAAGACCATTTTTGCATTCTGCCCGGAAATCGCTATTTTCCGCGGCCCGGAGGCCCCTGATGTCCGTTATCGATCTTGCCGCGAATCCGAGCGACCTGCGTGCGCTCGCCGAACAATCCAACGCCTGGCCGTTCGAGCAGGCGAAGGCCATTGTCGCGCGGCTGAAGAAAAGCCCGAAGGACGAGGTGCTGTTCGAGACCGGCTACGGCCCCTCGGGCCTGCCGCATATCGGCACGTTCGGCGAGGTCGCGCGCACCTCGATGGTGCGCCATGCCTTTCGCGTGCTGACCGAGGACAAGATCAAGACGCGCCTGCTCGCCTTCTCCGACGACATGGACGGGTTTCGGAAAGTGCCCGACAACGTCCCCAACAAGGAAATGCTGGCTGCGCATCTCGGCAAGCCGCTGACGCGCGTGCCGGATCCGTTCTCCAACGAGTACCCGTCATTCGGGCACCACAACAACGCCCGCCTGCGCGCCTTCCTCGATCATTTCGGCTTCGGCTACGAGTTCGCGAGCTCGACCGACTATTATACGTCCGGCCGTTTCGACGCGACGCTGCTGAAGATGCTCGCCGCCTACGACAAGGTCATGGCGATCATCCTGCCGACGCTGGGGCCGGACCGCCGCGCGACTTATTCGCCGTTCCTGCCCATCAGCAAGACCACCGGAATCGTGCTCCAGGTGCCGATGATCCGCCGCGATGTCGCGGCCGGCACGGTGACCTATGTCGATCCGGATACCAACCAGGAAGTCGAGACGCCCGTCACCGGCGGCAACGTCAAGTGCCAGTGGAAGGCCGACTGGGCGATGCGCTGGGTTGCGCTCGGCGTCGACTACGAGATGGCCGGCAAGGACCTGATCGATTCCGTGAAGCTCTCGGGCGCGATCGCCCGGGCGCTCGGCGCCACGCCGCCCGAAGGCTTCAACTACGAGCTCTTCCTCGACGAGCAAGGCCAGAAGATCTCGAAGTCGAAGGGCAACGGCCTCACCATCGACGAATGGTTGCGCTACGCCTCGCCGGAATCGCTGTCGCTGTTCATGTATCGCGAGCCGAAGGCGGCCAAGCGGCTGTACTTCGACGTCATCCCGCGCAACGTGGACGACTACCAGCAGTTCATCGACGGCTTTGCGAAGCAGGATGGCAAGCAGCAGCTCGGCAATCCGGTCTGGCACATTCACAACGGCCATCCGCCGAAGGGCGACATGCCCGTCACCTTCCAGCTCCTCTTGACGCTGGTGTCGTCGTCGAATGCGGAGAATGCCGAGACGCTGTGGGGCTTCATCGGCCGCTATCGTCCCGGCGTGAGCCCCAAGACGCATCCCAAGCTCGATGCGATGGTCGGCTACGCCATCAACTATTACCGCGACTTCGTGGCGCCGACGAAGCAGTTCCGCGTACCGAGCGAGACCGAGCGCGCCGCGCTGCAGGATCTGCGCGATGCGCTGTCGCAGCTTCCGCTGGAATCCTCGGCCGAGGACATCCAGAACGTCGTCTACGAGATCGGCCGCCGCGAGCCGTTCCTCGACCAGGTCAAGAAGGGCAAGGACGGCCGTCCGGGCGTGACGCTCGACTGGTTCAACATGCTCTACCAGGTGCTGCTCGGCCAGGAGAAGGGCCCGCGCTTCGGCTCCTTCGTTGCGGTGTACGGTGTGCAGAACGCGGTCAACATGATCGACGGCGCGCTGGCGCGGAGCGCGTGAGGCAGGTAGCGAGGCGCGGCCCTAAAGCGGCTCGCCCGCCTTGGTCGTGAACTTGTAGACGCCATCCGGCCCGAGCACGGCCTGCATGTCGACGTCGGGATAGCTGATCACGTCGTCCGGCGTGCGATCGCCGATCACGAGCAGCCTGACGTCGCGCGTGGTGCGATTGACGAAGCGGTGCGCATCGCCGCTGCCGGCGGGGAAGCCGGCGCACATTCCCCTCGTCAGCACCTGCGCGCCGGCATCGGTCTCGAGCACCACTTCGCCCTCGATCACGAAGACGAACTCGTCCTGGCGCGAATGCGCGTGACGGAACGAGGATTGCCCGCCCGGAATGATCCGGGTCAGGTTGACGCCGAAATTCTTCAGCCCCGCATGCTCGCCGAGCCGGCGGTTGTAGCGCATCTGGTTGGCGGCCCGGTGCAACTGCGGATAGCCGGTGAAATTGCTCTCGCTGACGTCCTCCGGATCGAATGCGGGGAGTCTCGGTTTCGCTGGTGTGGTCATTTCGCTTTCTCGGTCAGGCCAGGAATCGGCACGGCGCCCGCCGCGCAGAACCTCCGCAGCATCGCAGTAGGGCGCGCGTTCCCCGGCAGTATTGGCTGAAATTGCCGCGTCAGCCCGCCCGCGCGGCCTGCGCAAACTGCAGGGGCGTGATGCCGTAGCAGCGCCTAAAATGCTTGTTGAGCGCGGCCTGGTCGCAGAATCCCGCCGCCAGCGCGCTGTCGGCCAGCGAATGGCCACGCTTTAGGAAACGGCAGGCCGCGTTGAGCCTGATGTGGACGAGATAGGCGTGCGGGGTGAGGCCAACCGTGCGCTTGAACAGCCCGATCAGCTGGAAACTGGTGAGGCCTGCGAGGCCGGCAAGCTGGTCCAGGCTCAGATTTTCGGCATGGCGCTCCCGCATCAGGGCGATCAACCGCGTCACGACGGCGTCGCGGCCGGCAGGGATCTTGCTGCGGCGTCCGTCACCATAGCGCTCGAACAGACGGCCGAAGGCATCGGCGACCAGCTCGTCGGCCAAGAGGTCGTCCTGTTCGGTTTCCAGCACCCGGTGCAACCGGTCGAAGCGCCCGATCAGATCGCCGTCGTCGAGCATGCTCTCCTGGAGGTGGGGCAGGGGGTCCGTGCCGAAGCGCCGCGCGAGGTCGCCGATTGCAGGCTGGGCGAGATAGAAGGCGCGATAGCGCCATCGTCCGCTATCGCCCATCCGGGCCGACTGCCGTTCGTCCGGATTGGAGACGAACAGCGTGGCGGCGCCGACCTTTCGCACGACATTGCGGTTGCGGATTTCGGCGCCGCCGGACTCCGTTACCGCGATCACATAGGCATCATGGGTGTGCGAACCGTAGTCGTGGTGGCGGAAATCGGCGCGCAGCAGGCTCATGCCGGGAATCCGCCGGTTGTGCCAATAGCTCGTGTGGTTGCCAGTGTGCCGGCGCGCCATCGTCGGTCCGTGTGCTCCGTCTCTCGCACATCATGACGCGACGGGCGGTCCTGGACGAGAGGCAAAATCGGGATGGGAGCGTTGCCGCAATTTCAGCCAATACGGCGCCGGGGGTGTTCCCGCAAGACTCGGCCTTGCAGGCTTCGGAGAGAAGGATGATCGCTCGCATCTGGCGTGCGGCGGCCACGCGCGACAAGGCCGCCCTCTATCAGCATCACTTTGTAACCCGGGTGGTGCCGCACCTTGAGGCCATCGACGGCTTTTCCGGCGCCTCGCTGTTGCGCCGCGAGGTGGAGGGGGGCACCGAAGTGCTGGCGCTGACGCTGTGGCAGGGCCTCGACAGCATCCGCGCCTTCACGGGGCCCGATCCCGACAAGGCCGTCGTCGATCCTGAGGCGCAGGCCATGCTGACGGCCTTCGATGCAACGGCCGCCAACTACGAGGTCGTCGTGGACATCAGACAGAACGTCCGAGGCGCCGAGGCTGCGCCTCAGGTCGAGCGTAGCACGTAACGCCGGTTGTCCTTCTGCACCGGCCGCGCGTTCATCGGATAGAGCTTTGCGAAGGCGGCGACGTCGGCGGCCGAGACCTGGATCGGGGTGGTCAGCAGCAGCCATTCGACCACTTCCGAGCAGGGCGGCGTCGTCAGCGAGCCGGGATAGCGGAAGTAGCTGAGCCTCGTTGGCAGCATAGAGAGGGGATCGATGCTCGCGTCGGCTTTCACCGCGGGGCCTTCCGCCGCCGGCATGGTCTTGACGATCTTGCCGAAGGCCGCGTTCGGCTTGCCCTCGGCCATCAGCACGCCGACCACGGCGAGCCCGCCGGCATCGTTGCGATGGACGAAATGCGCCTCCATCGGAAAATTCTTGCCGCCGATCATGTGCTCGCTCGGCCGGTGGAAGTGCACCTGGAGCAGCTTGTATTTGACGTCGCCGAGCGTGAGCGTGCTGCCTTCGGCGAAGTTGAGCTGGATCGTGTGCCCGTTGTTGACGATGGTGTCGGCTCTCTTGCCCCAATTCAGCTTCAACGTCGGCAATTGCGACTTGATCGTCGCCTCGATGTCGATCGGCGATTGTTGCAGGCCGACCGCGCAGGCCTTGTTGGCCGCGTCGAGATCGCCCCATTTGGCAGGGGCTCCGGCGCCTTCATAGCTCCAATGCACGCCTTCGGCGGCGAAGGCCGGCTTGCAGACCGGACAAAGCGCAAGACCCGCGAGGGCCTTCAATGCGTGACGGCGATTCATCATATTCCCCCAAGATGAATTAGATCGGCGATGCGCGCGCAACCTAGGCGAGAGGCGCGGTGAGTCGCAATGGCCGTCGCGCGTTGAATTTATTGGCTCGCCCACACGATCCTTGCGACCCACGCGAGCTCACCCGCCGCGATCGTGCGCTCGGCCTGCGAGGCATCGAGCGGCAGCAAGTCCAGCGCCTTGGCCGTGCGGCGCTTCAACGTTGCGACCGTCACCTCGCCCGCCTTGGTCGTCACCACGACACGATCCCCCTTGCGGATCGGCGTGCCGGGTGAGACCAGGATGACGTCGCCGTTGCGATAGGTCGGGGCAAGCGCATCGCCGGCAATCTCCAGCGCAAACGTCTGGCTGTCCTCGGCGGTGGGAAGCGCGAGCTCGGTCCAGCCCTTGCCGGACGGAAGGCCGGACTCGTCGAAAGCGCCGCTCGCGCCCGCCTGTGCGAGCCCGAGCAGCGGCACCGAGCGGCTGTTACCGGTCTCGTCGCTGATCAACCCGGCAAAGACATCGATTGAGGCGCCGGCCGCTGCCAGCGCTTTTGCGATCGATTCGGTCGAGGGCCAGCGCTCGCGGCCGTCCGAGGTGACGCGCTTGGACCGGTTGAAAGTGGTGGGGTCGAGCCCTGCCCGCTTGGCGAGGCCGGACGGAGACAGCCCGGCGCGCGCCGCCAGCCGATCCAGCGCGACCCAGATCTGGTCGTGAGTCAGTATCCTCTGCGCTTTGGCCTGTCTGACCATGGAAGGTCCAGCCCGTCGCAACTCAGGAAAACTGTCCTCAAATCAACCGGTTTTCCGATTTTCGCGCAAGAGGCGACGGCGGACGCGCTTTCAAGCGAAGCGGATACCGGTTCGCGTCAAGAATACGCGTCAAAACAAGAATTTAGAGCCCGTTCCGATTTCATCGGAATGGAATAGGCTCTAAGTCTTGAGTTCGGAAGGGGCCGCCTTTACGGTCGCGCCGGGTTTTGAGACCCGCAAGAGACGAAAAACCCCAAGAGACTCAACGAGCTGACTCAAAGAGCAAACAGGGCTCCACATCAGGTGGTCAACAAGATCTACAAAATCTGTCCGGCCTCGGCCTGGCGCGAGGCGGAACGGCAGGGCGTGTACCGCGGCAGCGCGGACGACGCGCGCGACGGCTTCATCCATTTCTCGACGGCCGCCCAGGTTCCCGAGACCTTGCGCAAGCATTATTTCGGGCAGCGCGCGCTGTTCCTGGTCGAGGTCGACGGCGATGCGCTCGGCAGCGAATTGCGCTGGGAGCGCTCGCGCAATGACGAGCTGTTTCCGCATCTCTATGGCGAGCTCGATTTCGGCGCGGTCATCTCGGTGGTGAACCTCAACATGCGCTCGGACGGCGGCCACGACATGCCGGAGCTTGCCCCGTGATTCGCGCCTTCGATGCTCTTTCGCTGCCGGTGCTGCGCTGGCTCGATCCGGAGGATGCGCATCGCCTGGCGATCCAGGGCCTGCGCTTCCTGCCGCCGGTCAAGCCGCGCGCTGACGATCCCAAGCTCGCGGTGCGCGCCTTCGGGCTCAACTTTCCCAACCCGATCGGCATGGCCGCGGGCTTCGACAAGAGCGCGGAGGTGCCGGATGCGCTGCTGCGCCTCGGCTTCGGCTTCGTCGAGATCGGCTCGGTGACGCCCAAGCCGCAAAGCGGCAATCCGCGGCCGCGGCTGTTCCGGCTCGAGCGCGACGAGGCCGTCATCAACCGCATGGGCTTCAACAATGACGGCGCGGATGTCGCGCTGCGCCGGCTCGCCGCGCGCGCGCAGCACGGCGGCATCGTCGGCGTCAATGTCGGCGCCAACAAGGATTCGCCGGACCGCGTTGGGGACTACGTCAAGCTGATCGAGGCCTTTGCGCCGGTCGCGAGCTATTTCACGATCAACGTCTCCTCGCCGAACACGCCGGACCTGCGCAACTTGCAGGAAGGCGCGCTGCTCGACGACCTCCTCGCAAGGGTGATCGACGCGCGCGAGCGGGTGCGCCAGAAGGCCGGCGACACGCCGGTGCTGCTGAAGATCGCGCCGGATTTGAGCCTTGCCCAGCTCGACGACGTCGTGCAGGTCGCGCGCTCGCGCCGGGTCGACGGCATGATCGTGTCGAACACGACGATCGCGCGGCCGAGCACGCTGCGCGAGGAGATGCGGGCGAAGGAGCAGGGCGGCCTGTCCGGCCGGCCGCTGTTCCGCCTGTCGACGCGCATGGTCGCGGAGACCTATGTGCGCGTCGAGGGCGCGTTCCCGCTGGTCGGCGTCGGCGGTGTCGATTCCGGTGGCGCCGCGCTGACGAAAATCCGCGCCGGCGCGAGCCTGATTCAGCTCTATTCGTCGCTGGTCTACAAGGGCCTCGGCCTCGTCGAGGAGATCAAGCGCGACCTCACCTCGACATTGCTGCGCACGGGCCGGGATTCGCTCTCCGACATCGTCGGCGCGGATGCTGCGACGCTGACGGCGGAAGACTGGCCAGGGATGTGAGGCGCCGTTCTTCGCCTCTCCCCGCTTGCGGGGCGAGGGAGAAGAGAAAGCCGCTCCATCCGGGCCACGATTGTTCTACGATTTCGGAAACGTCGCCCCGTACAGCGCCGGATAGCGCGCGCCCTGCAAGCCGCCGCGTGCGACATAGAAGGCGATCAGCGCGCACCATAGCCCGGCATTGCCGAGGGATTGCAGCGCCCACCAGGTGAAGAGGAAGATCGCCAGCGAGGCCAGCATGAGATTGCGCATCTCGCGGGCCCAGGTGGCGCCGATATAGATCCCGTCGAAGCCGAAGGCGAACACGCCGGGCACCGGCGCGAGCACGATGAAGGGCAGGAAGTCGCGCGCGGCCCGGCGAACGTCTTCGCTCGCGGTCATGACATTGATCAGCGCCGTCCCGAACAGCGCGAACAGCACCGCGACCACCAGCGCGAAGCCGAGCCCCCACGCGAGCACCAGCCGGGTCGAATCCGCAAAACCCCTTGCATCGCGTGCGCCAAAGGTCCTGCCGCAGAGCTGCTGGGCCGCGTTCGCAAGACCGTCGAGGAAGAAGGCGCTGACCAGCAGGAAATTGTTGAGCACGGAGTTCGCGGCCAGCGTGACATCGCCGGCGCGCGCGCCCTTGGCGGTGAAGAACAGGAACACGGCGATCAGCGCCGCGGTGCGGATCATGATGTCGGAGTTCACCGCGAGCATCCGCATCAGCTTGGCCCGGTCGAACAACGTGGCGCGAGGCACGCCAAAGCCGCCGTCCGCATGGCGGCGGCAGACGATCACGCCGAGGACGAAGCCGATGGCCTCCGAGAGCAGCGCGGCGATCGCCGCGCCCGCGATGCCGGTGTCGTAGACCAGCACCAGCAGGATCGTCGCCGCCATGTTGACGAGGTTGATGACGATCTGAAGCAGCAAGGCCGGATTGGCGCGGGCCTGCCCCACCAGCCAGCCGAGGATGACATAGTTGGCGAAGGCCAGCGGCGACGACCAGATCCGGATCATGAAATAGGTCTTGGCGGCGCGCGTGACGCCGTCGCTGCCGCCCATCAGGTCGAACAGAACGGCCGCCAGCGGCAGTTGCAGCGCGATCAACGCCGCCCCGATCAGGCTGGCGACGATGAAGCCGCGCATCAGGATCGCGGTCAGCTCGCGCGTCTCGCCGGCGCCGAGCGCCTGCGCGGTGAAGGCGAGCGTGCTCATGCGCAGGAAGCCGAACAGCCAGAACAGGCAGTCGAAGATGACGGAGGCCATCGCCACGCCGCCGAGCAGCGCGGCATCGTCGAGCCGCCCGATCGCCGTGGTCGAGACCACTCCGATCAGCGGCGTGGTGAGGTTCGCAACCATCGCCGGACCCGCGATGGCGAAGACCTGGCGGGAGCCGATCTTGAGGGGAACGGGCGCGTGCATGTCAGAACACGAGCACCATGCCGTCTTCGGCGGCGAGATGCTCGATATCGACGAGGCGCGACAGCATGTCGTCGCTCATATGGGTGAGGACGAGGCGTTTGGCGCCGATCGCGGGCAGATGCTGTTCCAAGGTCTTCAGGCTGAGATGGTTCTTGACCACCTTCTCGTACATATAGGCTTCCGCGATGAAAAGGTCCGCGCCATGCGCCAGCGGAATGAGCGTTTCCGTCCACTCGGTGTCGGCGCTGTAGGCGAGCGTGCGGCCCTCGGTCTCGACGCGGTAGTCGAGGAACGGGCCGCCGGATTCGCCGTGCACGACCGGGTAGGGCGTCACCGTCACCGCGCCGAAATTGCGCCTTTGCCCGGGCGCGAGCTCGACGACGGAGAGCTCGAAGCGCTGCTTGGTCTTCGAGGAATGCTCGAACAAAACCTCCATCACCTCGCGCAGCCGTGTCTCGATGCCTTGCGGGCCCGCGATCGTCAGCGGTCGCGTTCGCCGCGAGAACTGCGCGTCGAGCAGGACAAACGGCAGGCCTGCAAAATGGTCGCCGTGGAAATGCGTGATCAGGATCAGATCGATATCGTTGCGGTCGATCTCGAGTCGCTTCAGCGCAGGCAGGGCCGACGCGCCGCAGTCGATCAGGAAGTTGGCCTCGCGCCCCGCAACGTGGAAGCAGGTGTTGAGCCTGCCGCCCGAGCCGAAGGCGTCGCCGCAGCCGACAAAGCGTAATTGCATCGGCTGCGGGCTCCCTGAGCTCGATCCGGACTTAGCGGCGCGGCGCGCCGAAGACGCGCGACAGCAGCCAGATCGGAATCACGATGACCGCGCCGAGCAGGAAGTAGCGCCACAGCCAGTTCACGGCATCGAAGCCGAGATCCCACAGCCGCTGGAACAAGAGGCGAATGCTGTAGATGATATTCCAGGGATCGAAGCCGATCGCCGCCAGCACGACGCCCACCAGGATCGAGAGCAGGACGAGGCGAAACGCGACCGCCAGCGGCGAGCCGCCGAGAAAGCGGTTCAGGCCGTCACTGCGGCCGGCCGGCAAATCTCTGACGTCTTGGACCATCGCAAAAAACTCCTCGCGGGATTCGATCCGATTATAAGTCACGGCGGGGCACATGGGGAACCCGTAACCGGCCGTCAATCAGCTTACCGCATTTTAATTTCGGCAGCGCGCCAGCGATTTGGGTGCACGCCGGCGGCTGGGCTCACCTCTCCCGCTTGCGGGAGAGGTCGGCGCGTCCGGCGATGCGAAGCATCGTCCCGAGCGCCGGGTGAAGGCTCTGTCCTCTTGGGGAATCCCGATGAGGGGACACCCTCACCCCAACCCTCTCCCGCAAGCGGGAGAGGGGGCGCACCTTCGCCTTGGCGACAATCGAGCCTCGTCTCAGCACGCTTCAAGCCTCAACCTCCGCCGCCTCCGCCTTCAGCATCTTTTCCAGGGTTTCCAGCCGGTCGGCCTCCCGCGGCGGCTTGTCCCACCGCAGTCGGCTGATGCGGGGAAAGCGCATCGCGACGCCTGATTTGTGCCGCGGCGAGCGCTGCAGCCCTTCGAACGCGACCTCCAGCACTAGCCCCTTGTCGCCCTCGTGCACGACATGGCGCACCGGGCCGAACTTTTCCGTGGTGTTGCGGCGGACGAAGCGGTCGATCTGGAGTAGTTCCTCGTCGGTGAAGCCGAAATAGGCCTTTCCCACCG
This sequence comes from Bradyrhizobium sp. B025, assembly GCF_042257955.1. NCBI lineage: Bacteria > Pseudomonadati > Pseudomonadota > Alphaproteobacteria > Hyphomicrobiales > Nitrobacteraceae > Bradyrhizobium > Bradyrhizobium sp. B025. The sequence goes on from NZ_CP170150.1 coordinate 538,244, forward strand.
GTACCAGCTCGTCGCCGGTCTCACCTTCGGTCCAGACGCCAAACGTGTAGTCGGAATAATAGGACGAGCGCTTGCCGTGGCCGCGCTGCGCGTACATCAGCACGGCATCGATGATGTGCGGGTCGCGCTTCCACTTCCACCATTGGCCCTTCGGCCGGCCGGGCAGATAAGGCGCATCGCGCCGCTTGAGCATCACGCCCTCGACGGCGTCGGCATCCTCGCCGGCGCCGGCACTTGCGGGGTCGGCGCGCGCGGCGGTCAGCGCCTCCCAGCTCGCGAAGGGCACGATGGGCGACAGATCAATGCGGGGATCGCCGAGCTTAGTGACGAATGTTTCCAGCCGTTCGCGCCGCTCTGCGAATGGCAGCTCGCGCAGGTCGTTCTCATCGTCGCCGAGCAAATCGTAGGCGCGCAGATGGATCGGGAATTCCTTGATCAGCTTTGGCGAGACCACCTTGCGATTGAGCCGCTGCTGGAGAACGTTGAAGCTCTGCACGCGGCCCTCGCGCAGGATCAGAAGCTCGCCGTCGATCGCGCCCGGCAGGCGCAGCGATGGCACGAGATCCGGAAAGCTCCCCGTGATGTCCTCGCCGGTGCGCGAATAGAGCCGGGCAGTGACGTGGCCGCGGTCGTCGCGGCCCGCAACCGCCTGCACGCGGATGCCGTCCCATTTCCATTCGGCGATGTAGTCGGCGGGATCGAGCGCGACGAAATCGGTATCGTCGATCGCATGCGCGAGCATCACCGGGCGGAACGGCGCGGGATCGCGATTGACCGGCTTTTCGCCGCGGCCTTCCAGCCAGGCGAACAGGTCGAGATAGGGTGGCGCGAGCCCCGGCCAGATCAGCTCGACCTCATGCGGGTCCTTGTCGCCGAGCGCCGCCGCGGCGGTCTTTGCGAGGCGTGCGGAAATGCCGATGCGAAGCGCGCCGGTGACGAGCTTGAGCAGCGCCCAGCGGCCGGTCTCATCGAGCTCGTCGAGCCAGCGTTCGAGTTGCTTCGGCAGTTCGGTCTTGCCGAGGGTGCGGAGCGTGGTGACGACTTCGGTGAGGGTCGGCGGCGGCGGGTTGTTGTGGTTGCTTGGGTGGAGCGCATCGCTGGCATCTCGCCCGCGGTACCCCCCTCCCTGACCCTCCCCCACAAGGGGGGAGGGAACGGAGAGGCTCGTGCCTCCATCACTTTGGGAATCGCTATTAGTTGTTGTGCTCGCTGACAGCGCCGCGTTCCGCTGCGCTCCCTCCCCCCTTGTGGGGGAGGGCGGGGGAGAGGGGTGGCCCGGAAAAGACTGCCCGCCATCTCCCGCGCGCTTCGGCCACATCAGCGCCACCGTCTCCGAGAGATCGCCGACGTAGTCGTAGGACAACCCAAACAGCACCTCGTCCGTGCGCGACGCGATCAGGTCGCGGATCAGCGCCGGCTTGGCGTGCTTGAAGCTGAGCGCGCCGGTCAGTGCCGCCAGCGCGTAGCCGCGATCGGGATCGCCGACCTCGCGGAAATAGCCGGTGATCAGCCGCAGCTTGTTGTTGCGGCCGGGCTCGTAGGCGAGACGGTCCAGGAGTTCGGCGAAACGGTTCATCCTTCCGCCTCGTCTTGAAGCTGCGTCTCGCTCTCCTCCTCGTCGCCATAGCCGACCAGATCGAGCGGCTGCGCCCGCAGGCCCCGCGATTGGCACCAATGCACCAGCGCGTCTTCCTGGCCGTGCGTGACCCAGATCTCGCCGGCGCCGGTCGCCGCGATCGTGGCGGTGAGGCCGTCCCAGTCGGCGTGGTCGGAAATCACGAGCGGCAATTCGACGCCGCGCTGCCGCGCGCGGGCGCGCACGCGCATCCACCCTGAGGCGAAGGCGGTTACGGGATCGGGAAAACGGCGCGTCCAGATATCTGATGTCGCTGACGGCGGCGCCAGCGTGATGGTGCCGGCGAGCGCCGCCTTCTTCACGCCCATCACCGGCCTGAGATCGCCGAGTGCGATCCCGCGGCTCTGGTAGTAATGCGTGATCGTCTCCATGGCGTCATGCAGATAGATCGGCGCGTCATAGCCGGCCTGGCGCAGCAGCGCGATCACGCGCTGCGCCTTGCCGAGCGAATAGGCGCCGACGAGATGCGCGCGCTCGGGAAACAGCGCGACCGAGGCGAGCAGCTTCTTCACCTCATCGGCCGCATCGCCATGCCGGAACACCGGCAGGCCGAACGTTGCCTCGGTGATGAAGACGTCGCAGGGGACCAGCTCGAACGGCGTGCAGGTCGGATCTCGCGCGTCCTTGTAGTCGCCGGAGGCAACGATGCAGGTGTCTTTACATGTCACCGCGATCTGCGCCGAGCCCAGCACATGGCCGGCCGGGTGGAATTTCACGCTGACGTCGCCGAGCTGGATCTCTTCGCCATAGCGGATGGCCTGCGTCGAGCCGGCAAAATTCTCGCCATAGCGCAGCCGCATCATGTCGAGCGTTTCCTGCGTCGCCAGCACCGCGCCATGGCCGGCGCGGGCATGGTCGGAATGGCCGTGGGTGATCACGGCCCGCTCGACCGGGCGCACGGGATCGATGTGGAAGCCGCCGGGCTTGCAGCACAGGCCGGCAGCAGCTGGCAACAGGATGTCTTGCGGGCGCATGACTGATATATAGGCTGCTTCACCGCATCTTCGAGTCACCACCCGCTTCGCTTCCTGGTTCCCAATGCCGCTCCGCCTGTTTCTGACCTCCGGCGATCTCATGGCCGACCGCCGTTTCGAATTCGCGCGCGACCTCCAGCTCAAGGGCGATCTGCCTGCGGCCGCCGATCTCCTCGAGCAGGCGATCGAGCTCGCGCCGAATTTTGCGTCGGCCTGGTTCACGCTCGGCGAGATCCGGCAGCAACTCGGCGAGCGCGACAAGGCCATCGCGGCGTTTCGCAAATCGCGGGAGTCCGATCCTGGGGATCAGCACGGTGCCGGCCTGCATCTGATACGGCTCGGCGACGCGCAGATGACGGAGATGCCCAAGGCTTATGTGCAGGCCCTGTTCGACCAGTACGCGCCGCGTTTCGAAGACGTGCTGATCAACGATCTCGGCTATCGCGCCCCGGCGCTGATCTTCAAGGCGGTGCTGGCCGCGCGCGTTGCCGCGAAGAAGCCGGCTTTCTTCAAGCGCACCATCGATCTCGGTTGCGGCACCGGGCTTGCGGCCGCCGCCTTCGCCAAGCAGGTCGATCATTTCATCGGTATCGACCTGTCGCCCGGCATGATCAGGGTGGCGCGCGCGACCGAGCTCTATGCCGAGCTCGAGGTCGCCGACATGATCGAGGGCCTGCGCAGCAAGGGCGATGGATGCGCGAACCTCGTCGTGGCCGCGGATGCGTTCGTCTATCTCTCCGATCTCGCGCCGGTGTTGGCCGAAGCCGGGCGCGTGCTTGCAGCGGGCGGCGTGCTTGCCTTCACGCTGGAGACGCATGACGGCAGCGGCATCGTTCTCGGCGAAGGCCTGCGCTATGCCCATTCGGCGGAATATGTGCGGGGCGCGATTGCGCAAGCCGGACTGAAGCTCCTCACCCTGGAGCCGGGCTCTCCGCGCAACGAGAACAACGAGCCGGTGCGCGGCCTCGTCATCGTCGCCGAGAAAACTTGAGTCTAGGCGCTAAACGCCCCGCGATTTGAGCGTCATTGCGTCGCAAAGCGACGACTTCGGACTTGCGAGCCGTGCTGCGATGCCAGCACAATGCGCGCGCCAGGGAGAAACAAATAATGACCAAGAATCCATCGCGGCGCGATTTCAGCGCCGCCGCGCTCGCCACCATCGCCGCATCCACCTTGCCCGCGCCATATGTCTGGGCCGCGGAGAAGAAATACGATGCGGGCGCCAGCGACACCGAGATCAAGATCGGGCAGACCGTGCCGCATTCCGGCCCCGGCTCGCTCTACGGCGTGCTCGGGCGCGTCGGCGAGGCCTATTTCCAGATGCTGAACGAGAAGGGCGGCATCAACGGGCGCAAGATCAAGTTTCTCACCATGGACGACGCCTACAGCGCGCCGAAATGCGTCGAGGCGACGCGGCGCCTGGTCGAGCAGGAGGAGGTGTTGGCGCTCTACGGCTCGCTCGGCACCGCGCCGCAGACCGCCGTGCACAAATACCTGAACTCCAAGGGCGTGCCGCAGCTGCTGCTCAACACCGGCGCGTCGAAGTGGAACAATCCGAAAGAGTTCAAATGGACGATGGCGGGCCTGCCGCTCTATCCGACCGAGGCACGCATCCTGGCGCGGCATGTCGTCAGCGTGAAGCCGAACGCCAAGATCGGCATCCTCTACCAGAACGACGATTTTGGCCGCGACTTCCTCGGTCCCTTCAAGAAGGTGCTGACTGACGCCGGCGGCACCGCGCAGGTGATCATGGAGCAGACCTACGATCTCACCGAGCCGACCGTCGATTCCCAGCTCATCAATCTCTCGAAGTCGGGCGCCGACGTGTTCTACAACATCTCCACCGGCAAGGCGTCGTCGCAGTCGATCCGGAAAGTGGCCGAGCTCGGCTGGAAGCCGCTGCAACTGTTGTCCGCGGGCTCCACCGGCCGCTCGATTCTGAACGCCGCGGGCCTCGAGAACGCCGCCGGCATCGTCGCCATCCGCTACAACAAGGAGGTCGGCCTGCCCAAATGGGAGAAGGACCCCGACGTGATGGCGTTCGAGGAGCTGCGCAAGAAGTACACGCCGGCCATCGACCCCGACAACACCATCGCCTTCGCCGGCTACGGCCAGGCCGTCACCATGGGCGAGATCCTGCGCCGCTGCGGCGATGATCTCACGCGTGCCAACGTGCTGAAGCAGGCCTCGACTCTTGCCGGCTTCCACTCGCCCTATTTCCTCGAGGGCGTCACCTACAGCTACACGCCCGAGGACTACACGCCGATGAAGACGCTCTTCATCTCCACCTTCACCGGCAAGGATTGGGATATCTCCGACAAGCCGATGTCGGAGTAGGAAACGGGCAGGACGTCGTAGGGTGGGCAAAGGCGCATAGCGCCGTGCCCACCATCTCTCCAGGTATCCATACGCGAATGGTGGGCACGCTACGCTTTGCCCACCCTACGAGACCTCCCTCCACCCCTCGACGAACCCGCCCCCACGGCTTACCTGTGATGCCGTGCCGCCCCGCATCCACAAAATCCCGGCCGAGCCGGCCGCGCCGCTGCCCGACCGCTTCGAGGCGTGGTTCGCGGCGCGCGGCTGGTCGCCGCGCGCGCATCAACTGGCGCTGCTGGAGAAGGCGCGCGAGGACCGCTCCGCGCTGCTGATCGCGCCGACCGGCGCCGGCAAGACGCTGGCGGGATTTCTGCCGACGCTGGTGGAGCTTTCGACGCCGGCGGTCGAACGCGACGCCAGCGCCAGGCAAAGCCTCGTCTCCACCGGCCGCAGCGTGCAGCGTAGCGCTGGCCTCCACACGCTCTACATCTCGCCGCTCAAGGCGCTCGCCGTCGACATCGCGCGCAACCTGGAGCGACCGATCGCTGAGATGGCGCTGCCGATCAAGGTCGAGACCCGCACCGGCGACACGCCGGTGTCGCGGCGGCAGCGCCAGCGGCGCTATCCGCCTGATATCCTGCTGACGACGCCGGAGCAGCTCGCCCTTCTGCTCTCCTCCGACGACGCCCCGTTCCTGTTCTCCTCCTTGAAGCGCATCGTGCTGGACGAGCTGCACGCGCTGGTGACGTCCAAGCGCGGCGATCTGCTCTCGCTCGGGCTGGCGCGGTTGTGGCGGCTGGCGCCGCAGATCCGCGCGATCGGATTGTCGGCCACCGTGGCCGAGCCTGATCAGCTCGCGCGCTTCCTGGTGCCGCAGCCCGGCGACAAGGAAGTGGCCGCCGACATCGTGATCGCCGGCGGTGCCGCGCCGCCGCTGGTCGAGATGCTCGATACGCGCGAGCGGCTGCCCTGGGCCGGCCACGGGGCGCGCCACGCGCTCAGCGAGGTCTATGAGCTGATCAAGGCGAACAAGACCACGCTGGTCTTCGTCAACACCCGCAGCCAGGCCGAGATGCTGTTCCAGGATCTCTGGCGCATGAACGACGACGGGCTCGCGATCGCGCTGCATCACGGCTCGCTCGACGTAGCCCAGCGCCGCAAGGTCGAGGACGCGATGTCGGCAGGTAAGCTGCGCGCCGTGGTCTGCACCTCCTCGCTCGACCTCGGCGTCGACTGGGGCGACGTCGATCTCGTCGTCAATATCGGCGCGCCCAAGGGCTCGTCGCGCCTGATGCAACGCATCGGCCGCGCCAATCACCGCCTCGACGAGGCCTCGCGCGCGGTGCTGGTGCCGGCCAACCGTTTCGAGGTGCTGGAGTGCCGTGTCGCGATCGATGCCATCGCCGAGAATGCGCAGGACACGCCGCCGCTGCGCACCGGCGCGCTCGACGTGCTGGCCCAGCATGTGCTCGGCTGCGCCTGCGGCGAGCCGTTTCTCTCCGACGAGCTCTATGACGAGGTGCGCACTGCCGCGCCTTACGCCGGTCTGGCGCGGCAGGATTTTGACGATGTCGTCGATTTCGTCGCCTCCGGCGGTTACGCGCTGAAGACCTACGAGCGCTTCGCCCGCATCAGGCAGGATAAGCAGGGACGCTGGCGCGTCGCCAATCCAAAGGTGCGGCAGAGCTATCGTCTCAATGTCGGCACCATCGTCGAGGAGCCGATGCTGAAGGTGCGGTTGGTGCGTTCCCGCTCCACCGGCAGCGGTTCGACCGGCGCGATCGCGCGCGGCGGCCGCGTGCTCGGCGAGATCGAGGAATACTTTATCGAGGGGCTGACCGCCGGCGACACCTTTGTGTTCGGCGGCGAGGTCGTGCGCTACGAGGCGCTCGCCGAGGATCAGGTCTATGTTTCCCGCGCCAACGACAAGGATCCGAAGGTGCCGTCCTATATGGGCGGCAAGTTCCCGCTCTCGACCTATCTGGCGGAGCGTGTGCGCCGCCTGCTCGACGACAGGCGCGCATGGAACGGTCTGCCGGAGCAGGTGCGCGACTGGCTGTCGTTGCAGAAGGACGTCTCGCGCGTGCCGGGTGTCCGCGAGCTTCTGGTTGAGACCTTTCCACGCGGTAACAAGCATTATCTGATCTGCTATCCCTTCGAAGGGCGCCTCGCGCACCAGACGCTCGGCATGCTCTTGACGCGTCGTCTGGAGCGTGCCCGCGCCCGGCCGCTCGGCTTTGTCGCCAACGAATATGCGGTGGCGATCTGGGGGCTGGGCGACGCCTCCTTCATGATCCGCAACGGTGAGCTCAATCTCGACGCGCTGTTCAACCCCGACATGCTGGGGGACGATCTCGAAGCATGGCTGGCCGAATCCGCGCTGATGAAGCGCACCTTCCGCAACTGCGCGCTGATCTCCGGCCTGATCGAGCGCCGCTTCACCAATGAGGACAAGAGCCGCCGCCAGGTGCTGTTCTCGACCGATCTCGTCTACGACGTGCTGCGCAAGCACCAGGCCGATCACGTCTTGCTGCGCGCCGCCCGCGCCGATGCCGCCACCGGGCTGCTCGACCTGCGCCGTCTCGGCGGCATGCTGGCCCGCATCCAGGGCCGTATCACCCACCGGGAACTCGACCACGTCTCCCCGCTCGCCGTCCCCGTGATGCTGGAAATCGGCCGCGAGTCAGTCTATGGCGAAGCTGCAGACGAGCTCCTGGCCGAAGCCGCCGACGAGCTGGTCAAAGAGGCGATGGGATAAGAGCAGGTTTTGACGTGACGGCAGGCGCGCTGGTTTCAGGAGATGTCGAGGACATGCGCGTTTCCAGAGTCACCATCAGCGATGTGACGTTCGCCGCCGATCTCTCCGGCGCCCTGTTCTGGGAAGAGCAGCGCCTGCTCGTCGTCTCCGACCTGCATCTCGAAAAAGGCTCGAGCTTCGCCAGCCGCGGCGTGTTGCTGCCGCCTTACGATACGATCGCGACACTCGGCCGGCTCGCTGCTGTCATCTCCCGCCATGATCCGCGCACCGTCATCGCGCTTGGCGACAGTTTTCACGATCGCACCGCGCATGAGCGACTCTCCGCTGAGGATCGCGACGCCGTCGCCGGACTCCAATCCGGTCGCGACTGGATCTGGATCTCCGGCAACCACGATCCGATGCTGCCGCGCGATCTCGGCGGCACCGTCGCCGACGAGGTCGCGATCGGTCCGATCACGTTCCGCCACGAGCCGACCGGCGCGCATGGCGAGATCGCCGGCCATCTCCATCCCAAGGCCCGCGTCTCCGCGCGCGGCCGTTCGATGGAGCGCCGCTGCTTCGCCAGTGACGGGATGCGCGCCGTGATGCCCGCCTTCGGCGCCTATGCCGGCGGCCTCAGCATCCGCGACGCGGCGTTTGCAAAGATCTTCCCGAAGAACGGTTTTGTCGCCCATCTGCTCGGCGACCGCCGCGTCCACGCCATCGCCGCGTCGCGGTGTTATTGAGCTGAACACTCTTGCCACGCACACCGCTGCGCTCCCTCTCCCGCTTGCGGGGGAGGGCTGGGGTGGGGGTGTCTCCGCGTCGGGATTGCCAGGGATTGCGGAGAACGTCCCTGCGTGGCGAGAGCCCTCACTCGCCGCGCTCGGGACGATGCTTCGCATCGCCCGGGGCGCGTCGGCCTCTCCCGCAAGCGGGAGAGGCGGAGCAAACCCGCGGACAATCCTCGTGAAATTCACATGCGATAGCCCCCCGCAAGGGGGGAGGGAACAGACCGACCTCGTGGCGACTAGGCCGCCTTCGCCTGCACGTTATCGCAGAACTCCGCGAGTCGATCCGCGAGCCGCAGCGTTGCCGGGCTCGCATCCGGCGCAGCCATCAGCGCCACCTCGGTCTTGTTGATTGGCGCAAAGCCGTCCTTCGCGGTCAGCACGCGATGATCGGCCTGGATCGACATCTCGGACAGGATGCTCAGCCCCATGCCGGCGGCGACCGCGGCCTGGATGCCGGCGAGGCTCGATGACGTGTAGGCCATGTGCCAGGTGCGGCCCGCGCTCTCCAGCGCGTGGATGGCGCCGGCGCGATAGAGGCAGCCCAGCGGAAAGCCGATCAGCGGCACCGACGGCGCGCCCGCGTCGATCGGATGGCTCTTGCTGGTGACCCAGTGCACCCGCTCCGGCCACACCGCGATCGCGCCCTTTTCGCCGGCCTCGCGCTTGTAAAGCGCCAGATCAAGCTCGCCGCGTTCGAGATCGCGGGCGAGGTTCTTGCTCTGGTCGGCGCGGACGTCGAGCCGCAGGCCGGGATGCGAGCGCGAGAACGTCGCCAGCAATTTCGCCAGGCGATAGGCCGCAAAATCCTCGGGAATGCCGAGCCGGATCGCGCCTTCGCTGTCGGGCTGGCTCAGCACGTCGCGCGCCTCTTCCGCAAGCGAGAGCAGCCGCCGGGCGTAGGACAGCAACCGCTCGCCGGCTTCGGTGGGACGCACGTCCTTGCCGTCGCGGTGCAGGAGCACCTGGCCGACATCCTCCTCCAGCCGCTTGATCTGCTGGCTGACGGTCGATTGCGTGCGGTGGACGCGCTCGCCGGCGCGGGTGAAGCCACCGGCCTCGACGACCGAGACGAAGCTGCGCAGAAGCTCGAGATCGAGCATGGGCGCCTCCATTCGAAAATCCACTGATTGGAAGTTAATCATTTAATTTCCAAATGGCAAGCGGCCTCCCTAGATCGAGGGCCAGAAGAAAACATCCGAGAATGCCCTCATGTCGCTCGCCCCCTCGATTCCCGTTCCCCGCAGCCGCTTCAACACGCTGCCGCTCGCCATCGGCCTGTTCTGCCTGCTCTGGAGCTATGCCTTCGTCGCCGGCAAGATCGGCGTCACCCATTGCCCGCCGCTGATCCTGCTCGCCGCGCGCTTCTCGCTCGCCGGCATTTTGATCCTCGGTGCGACGCTGATCCGCGGCGACAGCTGGTCCTTGTCCTGGCGCGATGCCGCGATCTTCGCCGTGCTCGGCATCGCCAACAACGCGCTCTATCTCGGCCTCGGCTACACCGGCCTGCAATCGGTCTCCGCGGGGCTCGGCGGCCTGATCGTGTCGGCCAATCCGGTGTTCACCGCGGCGCTCGCTGCATTGTTGCTCGGCGAAGGCATGACCTGGCGCAAGGCGGGCGGTCTCCTGCTCGGCGTCATCGGCGTGACGGCAATCGTCTGGCACCGCCTGTCGGTCGGCACCGATTCATGGCACGGCATCGTCTTCACGCTTGCCTCGCTTGCCTCCATCGTCCTCGGCACGATCCTGTTCAAGCTGCTCGCGCCGAAGGGGAGCCTGTGGATCGGCAACGGCGTGCAGAATCTCGCAGCGGGCATCGTGCTGACGCCGGTCGCGCTCACCTTCGCCGACGTCCACGCGATCGATGTCACCCCAAGCCTGATCGGCGCCTTCGCCTTCCTCGTGCTCGGCGGCTCGATCCTGGCCTACTGGCTCTGGTTTCATCTCCTGAAAGTGTGTGGCGCCACCGCTGCCAGCGCCTATCATTTCCTGATGCCGCCGCTCGGCATGCTGTTCGCCTTCCTCGTGCTCGGCGAGCATGTCGAGGCCCGCGACCTGCTCGGCATCATCCCGGTCGCACTCGGCATCTATCTGGTGACCCGGCCGGCCAAGTCGCCTTCGTCAAAGCCGCTTCCGTCAAAGGCCGCATCGTAAGGAAGGTTCATCATGCCCATCTCCATCACCCTGATCGGCGGCCCGACCGCGCTGATCGAGATCGACGGCTTCCGTCTCCTCACCGACCCGACCTTCGATGCGCCAGGCGCGTACCAGCTGCCGCATGTGAAGCTGGAGAAGACGATCGGGCCCGCGTTGACAGCCGATATGATCGGTCCGGTCGATGCGGTCCTGCTCAGCCACGACCAGCATTCGGACAATCTCGACAATTCCGGTCGCGAGTTTCTCAAACATGCGAAGCGCGTGCTGACGACAGAGGCCGGCGCCAGGCGCCTCGGCGGCCATGCCGAAGGCCTTGCGCCCTGGGCGACCTCGCATGTGAAGGATCGTGACGGCAATTCACTGACCATCACCGCGACGCCGGCGCGTCACGGTCCTGCCGGCATCGAGCCGCTGTCGGGCGATGTCATCGGCTTCGTGGTGTCCTCAAACCGCAAGGACACAAGCGCGGTCTATATCAGTGGCGACACCACCTGGTTCGACGGCGTTGCCGAGGTCGCCCGCCGCTTCAAATGCCGCGTGGTGCTGCCCTTTGCCGGCGCTGCGCAGACGCGCGGGCCGTTCCATCTCACCATGGACACCAACGACACCATCGAGACCGCACGGGCCTTTCCCGATGCGATGATCGTGCCGCTGCATACCGAAGGCTGGGCGCATTTCCGCCAGAACAGCGAGGACCTGCGCAAGACCTTCGACGTGCTCGGTTTCGGGACGCGATTGCGATTGCTGGAGCCGGGCGTGCCGACGGTGATCGAGGCGCCGTGATGGAGGTCGTCGTTCCGGGGCGACGCGAAGCTCGAGCCCGGAATCCATCGCGCCGCCTACTCCGCCGATCGATGGATTCCGGGTTCGCGCTACGCGCGCCCCGGAATGTCAGTCTCAATCCTTCCGGAACACGATCGACGCCATCCACCCCGTCATCAGCGCCATGGCCGCGGTGGCGAGGCCGTAGATCAGGCCGTTCTGTCGCGCGGTCGTCGCGACGAACTGCTCGAAACCGACCTTGACGATCTCGAAGGCGGTTTCGGTTCTGCCGATGAATGCGCCGCCCGCGAACAGCTTGATCTCGACCTCATAGGTGCCGATCGGCACTTCCGCCGGCAGCGGAATGCCGGTGCGGAACAGCGTCGGTGTCAGGAACGTCACGGCGCTCGCATCCTCGCGATAGAGGCCGCGCTGGGTGCGCAGGCGGATGAAGGCGGAGCGGAATGCGTCGTTCGGCACCACGTCGGCATAATCGCCGCTGACGCGCTGGGTCAGCCGCACGTTGTTCAGCCCGATCTGCTGCCGCCGTGCGATGTCGGGCGAGGTGATGACGTCGAACGGACGGTTGGCGAACAGCGCCAGATAGCTCGGCACCTGCAGGAATTGCCGGTAGTCGGTGTTGATCCAGATGCCGAAGGTGCGTTCTTTCCGCCGTGTCACCATGTCGGCGTGCGGGCCCATCACGGTGACCACGAGGTCGTAAGCCGTGCGGTCCGCGGGCGTCGTGGCGTCCTTCTCGACCGAGCCGAACAGCACCAGCTCCTCGCCGGAATAATTCGGCGTCACCGTGACGCGGTGGTTGGAGACCGACACGATCAGCCGCTCGGCCCGCGCGGCGCTGCCGAGCAGCAGGACGAGAACGATTGCGAGCAGCGCGCGAATCATCCGCTCACTCCGAGCTCACGGATGGTGAAGAGATCCTCCGGCCGGATCACCAGCTCGATCGCAAAGCGGACGCCGACCGAGAGGATCAAGAGGCCCAGCAGCAAACGAAGCTGCTCGCCGCGGATCTTCTGGCCGGCACGTGCGCCGAACTGCGCGCCGGTGACGCCGCCGACCATCAGGATCAGCGCCAGGACGGCATCGACGAGGTGGTTGGTCACCGCATGCAGCATGGTTGCGAACAGCATGGTGACCAGGGTCAGGACCATCGACGTCCCGATCACCGTCGAGGTCGGCACTCGCAGCAGGTAGATCATGATCGGCACCAGGATGAAGCCGCCGCCGATGCCCATGATGGCGCCGATAAAGCCGATCATGGTGCCGACGATCAAGACGGGGATCACCGAGAGATAGATCTTCGAGCGCTTGAACCGCATCTTCAGCGGCAGGCCATGGATCCAGTTGTGCGTACGCCGCGGCGGCACCGTGCCGCGCCGCGTCCGCATCAGGGCGCGCAGGCCTTCGGAGAACATCAGGCTGCCGACGGTGGTGAGCAGCACGACGTAGGACAGCGCGATCATCAGATCGAGCTGGCCGAGCGCGCGGAGCTGCGTGAAGGTCCACACCCCCAATGCTGTGCCGGTCACGCCGCCGCAGAGCAGCACGCTCGCCAGCGCCGGATCGATCGCGCGCCGCCGCCAGTAGGAGATCGCGCCGGAAAAGGAGGACGCCGCGATGTGGCTAGCGACCGAGGCGACCGCGACCGCCGGCGTGATGCCGATGAAGATCAACAGCGGCGTCATCAGGAAGCCGCCGCCGATCCCGAACATGCCGGAGACGAAGCCGACCGCAGCGCCCATCGCCAGCACCAGGAAGACGTTGACCGGAAGATCGGCGATCGGAAGGTAGAGCTGCATTGAACCACGCACCGGCCAGACGGATCGATTGCCGCGTCCCTCAATAGCGGAATTCGCTGTCGAGCGGATCAGGAATTTTGGGCGTGGTGAATGGGTGTGAGGAGTGTGATGAGATTGGGCGTGATCGTTGCGACAATGGAGGTGCGCTCCCTCCCCCGCTTGCGGGGGAGGGCTGGGGAGAGGGTGTCTCCGCAGTGAGACTCCCCAAGAGGATAAAGCCCTCACCCGGCGCTCTTGCGAGCGCCGACCTCTCCCGCAAGCGGGAGAGGTGCACCGAGCCCGTGGCCCGCTTGGTTCAATCTAATGCTATGCGGCTCAGTGCGCCGCTGACGCCGACCGCTTCGTCGCGACCGGCTTCGGCGCGGGCTTGGCGTTCGCCTGCGGCGCGCTGTCCCAGCCGCCGTTCGGGGCGGGGACGTTGACGGCATCGTCGGGTTGCGGTTCGGCGCTGAAAGTCTGGATCGCGAGCTTGGCGGCGGCGAGCGATTGCGGATCGAGGCGCTTGGCGACGTCGTCGCGCTTGCCGGCGGCGTCCGCATCGCCCTGGGCGGCTGCCAGGCTGAACCATTTGTAGGACTCGGCGAGGTTCTGCTCGACGCCGATGCCGCGGGCATAGAGGATGCCGAGATTGAACTGGCTGTCGGCGACGCCGCGGTCGGCCGCTTTCCTGAACCACTGCGCCGCGCTCTTGTAATTGGCGCCGCGTCCGCCGCCGTCGGCATCGAGCACAGCGAGATTGTGCATCGCCTTGGCGTTGCCGCGCTCGGCGGCCTGCGTGTAGTAGCGGCGGGCGATGTCGGCGTCCTTCTTCACCCCGAGGCCCTTTTCGTAGAGCGTGCCGAGGCGGAAGGTTGCGGGCATCACGCCGGCCTGCGCCGCGCGGTCGTACCATTTCGCAGCTTCGTCGTAGTTCGCAGCGACGCCCTTGCCTTCGGCAAAGCGCACGGCGATCTCGTAGGCGGCGGTGGCATCGCCCTTCATCGCGGCGGTGCGCAAGCCTGGGCCGCCGATAGCGTCGGGCAGTTTCTCGCTCGGCGGCACCTGGACGAGGCCGAGTCGCGCGCGGCTGGCCCCCGACAGCGCGCCGGTGACGTCGCTGGCGGCAGGCGGTACGGCCGCCGGAGCGGGCGGGATTTCAACCGAGGCCGAGCCGCCGGAATTGGGCGTGGAAGCCGGCGCGGCATTGTTCTGGGATTGCCGTCCGATCGGCGTCGGCGAGGTCATCGAGGGCGTGACCTGCTCGGGTATGGCGGGCTTGGTCTCGACCGGAGGCGGCGAAGCCTGTGGCGCGGGCTCGCTCACCGAATTCTCCATCGCCTGCGGCGCCGGCGGCGTGCTGCCGCCATCGAGCAGGTTCATCGCCATCTTGAAGGTGCCGAGCACGATCACGACCACGCTCGCGCCGACCAGCAGCGAGCGGATCTTCGAGGTGATGGTCGAGGCGCCTTCCTGGCCCTTGTCCTTGGCGCGGGCGATTGCGGCCTTGGCGCCCCGGGCCGGCTTCTCGGGCGGCTGCGCGGCGGCGGCCTGGGCGGCGCGGCGCGCGGCCGCGATGAAGCTCGACGACGACACCGGCTCCTTTGGAGCAGTGGGAATTCCGCTGATCGCGCTCTCGGAGGCGGCAATGCGCTCCGACGGCGTGGCGACGCGTCCGCCCGGCCGCGTGCCAGGCTCGAGCGGATGATCCGGCGGCAATTCCGGCGCCAACGCGGCGCGGGCGGGCGCCGTATGCGGCTCCAGGATTTCACTGATCGCGCGCGGCGGCAAGGGTGGTGCGGCTTGCGGTGCCGTCGGCGCCATCGGGACCGGCGGCGGAGCGGCAGGTGCCGCGGCGGCGTGGAATTCGCGCGGCGCGGCCACGAAGGCAGAATGCGCCGGCTGCTGCATGGCGGCCGGATTCGGCAGCTCAGGCTTCGGATCGTATTTCGGCTGCTGTGCTTGCTGCCGAGGTTCGCGCGCCATCGGCGCGGGCTCCGCGGGCGCAGCCATCGGCATCGGCTGCGGCGCAGGGGCCGGCGGCGCGGTGCGCACCGCGCGCAGATCGCCCTCGATCATCGAGAGGCGGTCGACGACGTGGCCGAGCGCGCTGTGAACGGCTTCGAGCGAGTCCTGGGTGCTGCGGTTGGTTTCGGCCTGGCTGAAGCGAATGTCGGAGAGCTCGCGCTTGACGAGATCGACCATGCCGGAATCGGGGGACGGCGCCGAACTGCGGCTCTCGGCGAGCGCGGAATAGGTCGCCTGCTGCCGTTCGAGATGGCGCAGGATGTCGTGCAGCCCGTCCTCGACGCGGCTGAGATTGGTGTTGCGCGGATCGGAGGCAGCTTCGATCCGCTCCAGCAGATAGGAGACGCGCTGTTCGAGATGCGCAAAGGTCGAGGCCGAATCGCTGCCGACCTGCATACGGTCGAAACGATCCGACAGCGCACGGATTGCGGCCTCGAGGTGCTCGGTGCTCTCGGCGGGCTGAGGCCGCTCGCGCGTCTCCAGCGCGGCGGTGAGTGCCGCGATGCGCTGCTCGAGCACGGCAAAGCTGTCGCCGGGGCCGGACGAGCGGGTGATCTGGTCGACCTTGGACGACAACAGCTGCACGTCCTCGGACAGCCGTGCCAGCGCTTCGTTGGAGGCGACGTTGGAGACGATGCCGCGCAGCGCCGAGATCGCGCCTTCGAGCTGGCGCACCGTGGACGGATCGTCATTGGCGCGCAGGATCAGATCGAGCTTGGCGCCGAGATTGCGGATCGCCTCGTCATAGCCGGTGAGCTGCTCGGCCGGCGTCAGCGTGCGCAGCACCTGCTTGATGTCGGACAGCGCGTGCTCGATGCCTGACAGAACCTGGCCGTCGGTGCCGGACGAGCGGGTCTCGTCGATGCGACGGTGCAACGAACGGATTTCGTTTTCGATCGATTCGATCGCGCGGCGCGGCATCGCCTCGGTGATGGCGTGGCGGATCTCCGCGAGCTCGCTGCGGAAAGCGTTGATCGCCTGCTCGGTATTGTCGGGGCGCTGGAGCGACTCGATCTGGCTCGTGATCTTGAGCAGATGGCGCTCGAGCGACGAGAAATCCGGCCCCGGCTGCGGTGGCGGCGGAGCGTAGGCAGGCGCGGGTGGCGCCATCGGCGCGGCGAAAGGAGCTGCCGCGGGCGCAATCGACGGCGCGGCGCGCGGCGGCATCTGCCTGGGCGCAAAGCCGTCGAGCTCGCTCTGCCGTGCCGTGATCTCGGCGACGGCAACGTCGAACGAGGCGGGGCTCAGCGGCGGCGAACTGCGATAGACCTGCGCGGCCGCGCGCTCGACCGCATCGGCCTGGCGCTGGCGCGTCTCGACGGGCGCGGGCCGCGGAGACTGCGGTTGCAGCTGCTGCGGCTTTGAGATTTGCGACAGGCGCGCATCGAGCCGCGAGATCGCGTCGTTGAGCTGGCGTGCGACGCCCTGCTCGCGCGAGACCTCTTGTCGTGAAGAGTCCTGGCGAGGGGTGGGCTTCGAAATCCGTTCGATCTGCTGGGTGATCGCGTCGAGCCGCTGGTGGATATCGGCGACTTCGCGGCTTTCCGGACTCGGTACCTGGTTCGGCATGTGCTGCGGACGCTGCTCGTAAGGTCCGCGAAAGTTTGGCGGGGCAGTTTCGCCGAGCGTGGAATTCAGCCAATCGTTGAGTGACATGCCGGCTCTGCGCGCAGCAGCTTCGGCCCGCTCCCGGACGGAGGGATCGATGCCGTCAACACTCCACGATACGCGCGAATTCATGACTCTGTCCGGTTCCGACTTCGGCGCCCCACCCGGCGACTCCAGCCTTCCCACGCGTGCCGGTTGCAAAGACAATCGGATTTGGCGCGGGTCGTCTGCCTCGAAAACCGACTTTTGTCTGTTACGGTAAATAACGGGTTAAGGAACGCGGGCCCGGTGTCTTAAAGTTGGGCGGCGGGAACCCAATGAACTGAACCTCAGCTTTCGCCGCATAGTCGGAGCGCTCCCTCCCCCGCCTGCGGGGGAGGGCTGGGGAGAGGGTGCTTCCGCAATCGAGGATCCCCAAGAGGAGAAAGCCCTCACCCGCGCCTTCGGCGCGACCTCTCCCGCAAGCGGGAGAGGTGACGGGCACCGCCGAGGCCGATCTAGCCCTCAGCCCTTCCCCTCGCGCTTGCCGTCCTCCAGCGGCACCACCGTGCCCTTGCCGCTCATCGTCGACAGCGCCTCGAGTGTCTCTTCGCAAAAGTCGGCCACCATCTGCTCGTGGCGGGCGCCGAGGCGGAGCAGGAGCAGGTTGCCGAGATCGAGCCGGCCCTCCGCCGTGCCGTCCGGAAATCGCTTTTTCAGAATCCGCTCATAGTTCGCGTGGCGGTCGCGGTGGTGCTCCAGCCGGGCCATCAGATCGGTGCGAAGCGGTTCGATATCGATGCTGTCGAGCGCATGCAGCCGCACCAGCAGATCGTCCTTGGTCGAGGCTGGCGTGCTTGGCCGCGCGGCCCAGTGCCGCAGCGCTGTTCTCCCCTCGGGGGTGAGCGTATAAACCAGCTTGTTGGGCTTGCCTGTCTGCACGACCTCGCGGCCCTGGATGTAGCCGCGGTCGCGCAGCTTGGAGAGCTCGCGATAGATCTGCTGATGGTCGGCCTTCCAGAAGAAGCCGATCGAGGAATCGAACGTCTTGGCCAGCTCGTAGCCCGTCATCGGACGTTCCGTCAGGCATGCGAGGATTGCGTCGCCCAGTGCCATGACACCGGCCTCCCTTCTTCGACCTTGACCAACCAGCTTGACTTTATGCGCATCTGCGCATATGCGTCAATGTGCATATGAGGCAGCTTCGGAGCGGGCCAAAGACCCGCCCCGAAGATCAAGCAAAA
Organism: Bradyrhizobium sp. B025; assembly: GCF_042257955.1. Lineage (NCBI taxonomy): Bacteria > Pseudomonadati > Pseudomonadota > Alphaproteobacteria > Hyphomicrobiales > Nitrobacteraceae > Bradyrhizobium > Bradyrhizobium sp. B025. The sequence continues at coordinate 556,275 of NZ_CP170150.1, forward strand.
TCAACCTCTTCGCTACTGTGCATGGGGTTGTTTTCGCGTTTTTTGCCCAGGCCTTTAGGGAGGCGCCCGAGAATGACCGGCCTCGATTCCTGGTACGGCTATATGAAGTCCCATGACCGCAAGGCGCTCTGGGACCTGCTCCATCCCGATGCCGTGTTCGAAAGTCCTGTGGTGCATTCGCCCCAGCGCGGCCGCGACATCACCTTCAAATATCTGTCGAGCGCCGAGAAGGTCCTCGGCGGTCCCGGCTTCGCCTATGTCGGCGAGTGGACGAGCGCCAATGGCGCCGTCCTCGAGTTCAAGACCATGATCGACGGCATCGAGATCAACGGCGTCGACATCATCACTTTCGATTCCGAGGGACGCATCACGCATTTCAAGGTGATGGTGCGTCCGCTCAAGGCGATCAACATGCTGCACCGCCTGATGGCGGAGCAGCTTGCCGCCCCATCATGACCCTGCCCTGAGGTTGCAGAAGCAGCTAAGCTTGCTGGCAGAGGCTGCGCCGCAGGAATCACGCGAACATCGTCACTTCAAGCCCCAATGACTTCAAGGTACCTGCCGGGAGACCACCATGCCGATCTATAAAGCCCCCGTCGAAGACGTGAATTTCCTGCTCAACGACGTCTTCCAGATCGATCGTTACGACAATCTGCCCGGCTTCTCCGATGCGTCCAGCGACGTGCGCGAGGCGATCCTGGGCGAAGCCGCCAAGCTCGCCGAAGAGGTGCTTCAACCGCTCAACCGCGTCGGCGATCTCGAAGGCTGCAAGCGCGCCGATGACGGCAGTGTCACCACGCCGAAGGGCTTCAAGGACGCGTTCAAGCAGGTTGTCGAGGGCGGCTGGCTTGGCCTGTCGGCTCCGACCGAGTTCGGCGGGCAGGGCCTGCCGGTGACGCTCTCCCAGGCGGTCAACGAATTCCAGATCTCCGCCAACATGGCGTTCTCGATGTATGGCGGCCTCACCATGGGGGCGACCGCAGCCCTGATCGTGCACGGCAGCCCCGAGCAGAAGAAGACCTATGTGCCGAAGATGGTGGCGGGCGAATGGACCGGCACCATGAACCTGACCGAGCCGCATTGCGGCACCGATCTCGGCATGCTCCGCACCAAGGCGGTGCGCCAGCCCGACGGCAGCTTCAAGATCACGGGCACCAAGATCTTCATCTCCGCTGGTGAGCACGACCTTGCCGACAACATCATCCACCTCGTGCTCGCCCGCATTGAGGGCGCGCCTAGCGGCATCAAGGGCGTGTCGCTGTTCGTGGTGCCGAAATTCCTGGTGAATGCCGACGGTTCGGTCGGCGCCCGCAACGGCGTGGTCTGCGGCTCGATCGAGCACAAGATGGGCATCCACGGCAATTCCACCTGCGTGATGAACTACGACAGCGCCACCGGCTGGCTGATCGGCGAAGAGAACAAGGGCATGCAGGGCATGTTCGTGATGATGAACGAGGCCCGCCTCGGCGTCGCCGTGCAGGGTCTCGCGCAGTCCGAGGTCGCCTATCAGAACGCCGTCGCCTATGCCCGCGAGCGCATCCAGGGCCGTTCCCTGACCGGCACCAAGGCGCCGGACAAGCCGGCCGATCCGATCATCGTGCATCCCGACGTGCGCCGCACGCTGCTCTCGATCCGCGCCTTCAACGAGGCCGCGCGCGCCTTCGTGATGTGGACCGCGCTGAAGAGCGACGTCGCTCACCGGTCGGAGGATGCCAAGGACCGTCAGGCCGCCGACGACCATATGGGCCTGATGACGCCGGTGCTGAAGGGCTTCCTCACCGATTACGGCTTCGCCAACGCTGTCCAGGCGCAGCAGATGTATGGCGGCCACGGCTACATCGCCGAGCAGGGCATGGAGCAGTTTGTACGCGATGCGCGTATTGCGATGATCTATGAAGGCGCCAACGGCATCCAGGCGCTCGACCTCGTCGGCCGCAAGCTGCCGCGCGACGGCGGCCGCGCCATCATGGCCTTCTTCGGCGAGGTCATGGCCTTCGCCAAGGAGAACGGCGGCGACGAGGCGCTAAAACCCTTCATCACCCCGCTCTCGGCTTCGCTCGGCCATCTCCAGCAGGCCACCACCTGGCTGATGCAGAATGCGATGATGAAGCCGGACAATGCGGGTGCTGCCGCAACCGATTACCTGCATCTCTTCGGCTTCGTCGCGCTCGGCTACATGTGGGCGAAGATGGCCAAGGTGACCAATGCCAAGATTGCCGAGAGCGGGGCGACGCCCTATCTCTCGACCAAGCTCGTCACCGGCCGCTTCTTCATGGAGCGGATGTTGCCGGAGACCGCGGCCAATCTCGCGCGCATCCAGTCGGGCTGCGCCACCATCATGGAACTGCCGGCAGAAGCGTTCTGAGCATTTTCGCTTCACCAATAATGCCGATCGCGTCGCGGTCGTAACCAATAGCTGCAATCAGGAGGCTCCCATGGCAGATGCCTACATCTACGACCACGTCCGAACCCCGCGCGGCCGCGGCAAGGCGGACGGCGCGCTGCACGAAGTTACCGCGCTGGCGCTCGCCGCGGTGCCGTTGAAGGCGCTGAAGGACCGCAACAACCTGCCGGAAGATTGTGTCGACGACGTCGTGCTCGGCGTGGTCGATCCCGTCGGTGAAGCAGGCAGCGACATCGCGCGTTTCGCCGCGCTGAAGGCGGGCCTCGGCGAAGCCGTGCCAGGCGTGCAGATCAGCCGCTTCTGCGCCTCCGGTCTGGATGCCGTGAACTTTGCGGCCGCGCAGGTGATGAGCGGTCAGCATGAGCTCGTCATCGGCGGCGGCGCCGAATCGATGAGCCGCGTCGGCATCGGCGCCTCCGGCGGCGCCTGGCCGATGGATCCCTCGATGGCGGTGCCCGCCTATTTCATGCCGCAGGGCGTCTCGGCCGATCTGATCGCGACGAAGTACGGCTTCTCGCGTGACGACGTCGACGCTTACGCCGTGCAGAGCCAGCAGCGCGCCGGCAAGGCCTGGGACGAAGGCCGCTTCAATAAGTCGGTCGTGCCGGTGAAGGACATCAACGGCCTCACCATCCTCGCCAAGGACGAGCACATGCGTCCTTCGACGACGATGCAGTCGCTGGCGCAGCTTCAGCCGGCGTTCACGATGATGGCGCAGATGGGCGGCTTCGACGGCGTCGCGGTGCAGTCGCACCCCGAAATCGAGCGCGTCAATTACGTGCACCACGCCGGCAACTCGTCGGGCATCGTCGACGGCGCCGGCGCCGTGCTGCTCGGCAGCAAGGACGCGGGCAGCAAATACGGCCTGAAGCCGCGCGCAAAAATCCGCGCGTTTGCGAACATCGGCTCCGAGCCCGCGATGATGCTGACCGGTCCGGTCGACGTCACCGAGAAGCTGTTCGCGCGCTCCGGCATGAAGAAGTCGGACATCGACCTGTTCGAGCTCAACGAGGCCTTCGCCTCGGTCGTGCTGCGCTACATCCAGGCCTTCGATATCGACAACGCCAAGATCAACGTCAACGGCGGCGCGATCGCGCTCGGCCATCCGCTTGGCGCGACCGGTGCGATGATCCTCGGCACCGTGCTCGACGAGCTCGAGCGCACCAACAAGTCCACTGCGCTGGTGACGCTGTGCATCGGCGGCGGCATGGGCACCGCGACCATCATCGAGCGCGTCTAAGGCGAAGGGGAGCAACCAACATGGCTTACAAGAATTTCAAGGTTGAAACCGACGCCGACGGCATCGCGCTCGTCACCTGGGACATCCCGGGCCGTTCGATGAACGTGCTCGACGAAACCTCGACCAGCGAGCTCGATGCGATCGTCAAGGCGACCACCGCCGACGCCGCGGTGAAGGGCATCGTCATCACCTCGGCCAAGGAGGCGTTCTGCGCTGGCGCCGATCTGTCGATGCTCGAGGGCATGAACCAGGCCTACGCCAAGGTCTTCAGGGAGCAGGGCGAGACCGCCGCGAACCAGATGCTGTTCGAGCAGAGCCGGCGCTTCTCGCAGGTGCTGCGCTCGATCGAGACCTCCGGCAAGCCGTGGGCGGCCGCGATCAACGGCCTCGCGCTCGGCGGCGGTTTCGAGATCACGCTGTGCTGCCACTATCGTGTGGCGGCGGAAAATCCCAAGACGCGCCTCGGCCTGCCCGAGGTTAAGGTCGGCCTGTTCCCCGGCGCCGGAGGCACGCAGCGCGTGCCGCGCCTGGTGCCGCCGCAGGATGCGATGACCATTCTGCTCAAGGGCGATCCGGTCACGGTCGAGAAGGCCAAGGCACTCAATCTGATCCACGCCATCGTTCCGGCCGCTGACCTTATCAAGGCCGCGAAAGACTGGATCAAGGGCGGCGGCAAGGCCGTCGCGCCCTGGGACGAGAAGGGCTTCAAGCTGCCCGGCGGTCCGGTGTTCTCCAAGGCCGGCATGATGATGTTCCCGGCCGGCAACGCGATCTATCGCCGCGAGACCTACGACAACTATCCGGCCGCGCGCGCGATCATGAGCTGCGTCTATGAAGGCCTGCAGCTGCCGATCGACGCCGCGCTGCGGGTCGAGTCGCGCTACTTCACCTCGGTGCTGCGCTCCAAGGAGGCGGCCGCGATGATCCGCAGCCTGTTCCTGTCGATGCAGGAGCTCAACAAGGGCGCGCGTCGTCCGAAGGACGTGCCTGCAACCAAGGTGAAGAAGATCGCCGTGATCGGCGCCGGCTTCATGGGCGCGAGCGTCGGCTACGTCTCCGCGCGTGCCGGCCTCGACGTGGTCCTGATCGATCGCGACCAGGAAAGCGCCAACAAGGGCAAGGCGCATGCACAGAAGGTGATCGAGGAGCAGATCAAGAAGGGCCGCGCCAAGCCCAATGATGCCGAAGCGCTGCTCGCGCGCATCACGCCTACGGCCGACTATGCAGCTCTGAAGGACGTCGACCTCGTCATCGAGGCCGTGTTCGAGGACCGCAAGGTCAAGGCGGAGACGTTCGCCAAGGCGCAGGAATATCTGAAGCCGGACGTTATCTTCGCGTCGAACACCTCGACGCTGCCGATCACCTCGCTCGCGGAAGCCTTCAAGGACCAGGGCAAGTTCGTCGGCATCCATTTCTTCTCGCCGGTCGAGAAGATGATGCTGGTCGAGATCATCCTCGGCAAGAACACCGGCGATGTCGCGCTCGCGACCGCGCTCGACTATGTCCGGCAGATCGGCAAGACGCCGATCGTGGTCAACGACAGCCGTGGCTTCTTCGCCAACCGTTGCGTCGGCCGCTACGTCGCCGAAGGCAACGAGATGTTCCTGGAAGGCGTGCCACCGGCGATGATCGAGAACTGCGCCAAGATGGCCGGCATGCCGGTCGGCCCGCTCTCGCTGTCGGACGAAGTCGCGCTCGACCTCGGCCTCAAGATCATGAAGGCGACGGAAGCCGATCTCGGTCCGAACGCCATCAACCCCGATCAGAAGAAGCTGATGGTGGAGATGGTCGAGAAGCAGGGCCGACTCGGCCGCAAGAACAGCAAGGGCTTCTACGACTATCCCGAGAAGGGCAAGGGTCAGAAGAGCCTGTGGCCGGGCCTCTCGGCGCTCCAGCCGAAGCAGCTCGACCCCGACACGCTCGACGTCGAGGAGCTGAAGCAGCGCTTCCTGGTGGTGCAAGCGGTGGAAGCCGCGCGCACGGTGGAGGACCACGTCATCACCGATCCGCGCGAAGCGGATGTCGGCTCGATCCTCGGCTTCGGCTTCGCGCCGTTCACCGGCGGCACGCTGTCCTACATCGACTTCATGGGCACGAAGAAGTTCGTCGAGCTCTGCCACAAGCTGGAAGCGAAATACGGCTCGCGCTTCACGCCGCCGAAGCTCCTTGAGGAGATGGCGGCGAAGGGCGAAACCTTCTACGGCCGCTTCGCGCCGAAGAAGGCGGCGGCCTGATCACCCAAGGCCATTTGAGAACAAAGGCCGGATCGTCGATCCGGCCTTTTTGTTGTGTGCCGAGTATGAGCGACAGCTTGGAGGTGGAAGTCCTCTATCCAGCCTGATGGCGGCGAAGGATTAGCGAAGCGCAAGGGCGTCATCGTGAGGTGGGGTCTGAAGAAAGCGTGGAGCAAAGCCGCGGCCCGATGGACAAACACCGGATAACGAGGCCTACCCGGCCGGACGAGCGAGCAATTGATCGCGAAGTCCAAGGTCATCAAAGGTCGGGGTGGTAAATTCGGCGGGCGTGCGGTGAAGGCGGTCGGTCTTACCTCGGGAGGTCTGCGCTGTGTCTCGGCAACGAGACTGAGACCGTCGCAAGACGGCCTGACCGCAGCGCAGAAGTCAGCCGAGGGCGTAGTAGGCGGCAGCGCGCCGCTGAAGGCCTGAACGGTGGAAGTGGTCAGTAGAGCGGCGATCTCGTGCGAGCCATGCGGCAGAAGAATCAGGTCGAGCTGAACTTGAGCCCCGGAGCGGAGGGTGAAGCCCGAAGCGCCGGCGCCCGAGAGCCTGAAGCGCGTGCGGCGGAAGTCTGTCTCGAACGCCCGGCGGTCGCAGGACCGTCGATGGAAGACGTTGTCGAGAGTGAGAATCTGAAGGCAGCGTTGGCGCAAGTAAAGCGCAACAAGGGCGCGGCGGGCGTCGACGGGATGACCGTCGGCGAGCTGTCAGCCCACCTGAAGGAGCACTGGCCTGCGATCCGAGCCCAGTTGCTTGACGGCACCTACAAGCCACAGCCGGTGCGGCGGGTGGAGATACCGAAGGCGTCGGGCGGCCTGCGGCCGCTCGGCATTCCGACGGTGCTCGACCGCTTGATCCAGCAGGCGGTGATGCAGGTGCTGCAGGCGGATTGGGATAGGACGTTCGCCGAGACGAGCTTCGGCTTTCGGCCGGGGCGCTCGGCACATCGGGCGGTGGAACGGGCGCAGGCGTACATTGCGGCCGGCCACAGCATCGTGGTGGACATCGACCTGGAGAAGTTCTTTGACCGGGTCAACCACGACATCCTGATGGGACTGGTTGCCAAGCGGGTTGCTGACAAGCGCATCCTGAAGCTCATCCGCGCCTTCCTGAATGCGGGTGTGTTGGAAGGAGGGCTGGTCAGTCCGACGGAAGAGGGCACGCCGCAGGGCGGTCCGCTCTCGCCGCTGTTGTCGAACCTGATGCTGGATGTGCTGGACAAGGAACTGGAGAAGCGCGGCCACCGCTTCGTGCGTTACGCCGACGACTGCAACATCTACGTGCGCAGTCAGCGGGCGGGCGAACGGGTGCTGGCTGGCGTCGAGAGGTTCCTCGAAAAGCGCCTCAAGCTCAAGATCAACAAAGCGAAGAGCGCGGTTGCCAAACCGAGTGTTCGCAAGTTCCTGGGCTTCAGCTTCACCGGCGGGCAAGAACCGCGGCGGCGCATCGCGCCGCAGGCACTCGCCCGCTTCAAGGCGAAGGTTCGGGAGCTCACGCGACGCACGCGTGGTCGATGCCTCGTGCAGATCGCCAAAGAACTGTCGACCTACCTGATTGGGTGGCACGGCTACTTCGGCTTCTGTCAAACCCCGTCGGTGTTGCGCGTGCTTGACCAGTGGATCAGGCGACGGTTGCGCGCCGTTGCCTGGAAGCAATGGAAGTATGGACCCGCTCGCTTTGCCGAGTTGCGACGCCGCGGCGTCGGCCGGGATCTGGCGGCGCAAACCGCCGGCAGCCCACGTGGCCCTTGGCGGCTCGCGAACAGCCCCGCGCTCACCATTGCTCTGCCAAACGGCTTCTTTGCCTCACTCGGCTTGGCTTCCGTCGCGGCACGGCGACCCGCATAATCCGCTGAACCGCCGGATACGGACCCGTATGTCCGGTGGTGTGGGAGGGGCGGAGCCGCGAGGCTTCCCCCTATCCCGATTGGGGAGACGTCATCACGGTTGCGTCAGGAGGTTCCCGATCTGTGGAACCGGTCACAGAATTCGCGTAGGAACCGTGCCAGAGTCCCCGCTGCCGCGGTGTCGCGCAATTGTCATAGGCGCGCCAAAGCGGCGCCGTTCTTTTGCTCGGCCCTGGCACTAGTCTTGCTGCGGGTCAGGGTCACGAACCCGGTTGGGACGCTTGCCGATCCATCGGCGAGTTGAAGAGAAAATAAGAAAGTGTCCTTGATGAACTCCTTGGTGCTGCGGAAGACCGCGCTTGGTCGCGATCTCACCGCGAAATACACTGTTGCGCCCGCGAATGGCCGCCTGTCGCCGCAACAAAAGCCGGCGCGCCTGCGCCGCAAGGGCCCGGTGCTTTGGGCAGCCTTGGCGTTACTTGTGCTCGCGGTGGATTTTCTGCTCGCCTGTCTCGCCTGGCTCGCCGTCGATTTCGTCATGGGATGAGACGTGGCGCGCGTGCAGCACATAGGCTGCCGCGAAATAGGCGAGCTGGCAGACGGCAAGACAGATGGCAATGACGATCACGCCCGCCATCATCCCGAATTCGTAAGCGCGCAGAATTATCGCCGAGAACACTGCGATCAACGGTGAGATCACAACCAGCGCCCAGATCTTGAAAACGCAACCTGTCGCGATTCCCACCAACGCACTTGCGACGATCAGGACGAAGGCAATCGTCAAGTTCAACTCCGATGAGAGCCCAAAAAATCTTCAAACAATTCAGCCAAGCTCGCCCGCTTTGCGAGTGCTGACAAGACAGCACTACTTACGTTTGGCGAACAGTAGTTCATAAGTCAAACTAAGGTACGATGATCCGGCGCAATGGGGTCGCTCCCGCGCCGCCCGGCAGCATAAAAAGAAAGGCCGAATCGTCGGTCCGGCCTTTCGCTGCTTGCGTCTTGCGAGCGCTTACTTTGCCTGCGCGAGGCCTTCCTTCCTCAGCGCCTCCTGCACCTGTGGCCGTGCCGCGACGCGGGTCTTGTAGGCGGTGAGGTTGGGCATCGCCGAAAGATCAAACTTCATCCGGTCGGCCCAGGTCAGCATCGTGAAGAGATAGCCGTCGGCAACCGTGAACTGCTTGCCCATCAGGTAGTCGCGACCGGCGAGCTGGCTGTCGATGTATTTCAGCTTACCCATGACGCGGTCCTTGAAGAACGCCTTGGCCTCGTCGTTCAGCGCCGGTGCGAACATCGGGCCGAAGCTCTTGTGCACCTCCGAGGTGAGGAAGTTCAGCCATTCGAGCAGCTTGTAGCGCTCGGCGCTGCCGTGGGCCGGCGCCAGCGCCTTGGCAGAAGCCTGGTCGGCGATCATCTGGACAATCACCGGGCCTTCGGTCACGATCTCACCGCTGTCGAGCCCCAGCGCAGGGACCTGCCCCTTGGGGTTCAGCTTCAGATAATCCTCACCATTTTCGAGCTTCTTGGCCCGGATATCGACCTTGACCAGCTCGTAAGGCAGGCCGGCTTCGAGGAGTGCGATGTGGGGGGACAGGGAGCAGGCGCCGGGCGAGTAATAGAGTTTCATGGAATTTCCTCCTCTTGTTGCTTGGCTTGGGCGAATGAACGCCTACATGCAGCTGCATGCAATAGTCAAGATTGATGCAGGTGCATCGAGTAGGGTAAGAGACGGGCGACGAGTTTGAGCGGGACCATGAAACGCAAGCCATCGACCGAGGCAACCGCCGCCTGGATCCGCCTGATGCGGGTGCAGAGCCGCGTGCTCGACTGCGTCGAGCAGGACCTGAAGAAGGCGGGGTTCCCGCCGCTGGCCTGGTATGACGCGCTGCTCGAACTGTCCCGCGCGCCCTCCGGCGAGTTGCGGCCGGTGGAACTCGAACGGCAGATGCTGATCCCGCAATACTCCACCTCGCGCCTGATCGACCGCCTGGTCGATGAGGGCCTTGCCTCGCGGCGCGAATGCAAGATCGACAAGCGCGGACAGTTCGTCGAGATCACGGAAGCCGGCCGCGAGTTGCAGAAGCGGATGTGGAGTGCCTATTCCGCTGCGATCGAGAAATATGTCGGCTCGAAGCTGTCCGATGCCGATGCCGTCAAGCTCAGCGGCCTGCTCGACCGGCTGGGCTGCTCGTGCGGCGAGATGAAGCTTCCGCCCGTCGCCAACGTCAACGAAAGCACGCCGCCGCGATGATCGCGCGGCAAACCAGCACGTCCGCGCGCCCGTCGGTTCGCGGACCATCCCTGTCACCCGCGCATTCGGTCGAAGCGCTTTTGATTAGAGTTTGATATGGCGCGAGACCAGATCGATATGACGCCGTTGCAATCGCGCGACGAGCTCGTTACGTGGTTCGAGGAAGGCTGCAAGGACCCGTCCGAATTCCGCATGGGCACCGAGCACGAGAAGACGCCTTTCACGCTTGAGGGGCACCGCCCGGTGCCTTACGAAGGCGCACGCGGCATCGGCGCGCTGCTCGAGGGCATGAAGCTCCTGCTCGGCTGGGAGCCGATCATGGAGAAGGGCAACATCATCGGCCTCTACGACGTCACCGGCGGCGGCGCGATCTCGCTCGAGCCGGGCGGACAGTTCGAGCTTTCCGGTGCGCCGGTCGAAAACGTGCACCAGACCCAGAGCGAGCTGATGGCGCATCTGGCGCAGGTGCGCGAGATCGCAGCGCCGCTCGGCATCGGCTTCCTCGGGCTCGGCATGACGCCGTCCTGGTCGCGCACCGACATCCCGGTGATGCCCAAGGGCCGCTACAAGATCATGACCAACTACATGCCGAAGGTCGGCCAGTACGGCCTCGACATGATGTACCGGACCTGTACGGTGCAGACCAATCTCGACTTCTCCTCCGAAGCCGACATGGTCAAGAAGCTGCGTGTGTCGCTCGCGCTCCAGCCGGTCGCAACCGCGCTGTTCGCAAATTCGCCGTTCACCGAAGGCAAGCCGAACGGCTTCCTCTCCTTCCGCTCCGAGATCTGGCGCGACACGGACAATGCGCGCGCGGGCATGATGCCCTGGGCGTTCGAGGACGGCATGGGCTTCGAGCGCTATGTCGACTACGCGCTCGACGTGCCCATGTATTTCGTCAAGCGCGGCGAAGACTACATCGACGTCTCGGGCTCCTCGTTCCGCGCCTTCTTCGACGGCCGCAACAACAATCTTCCCGGCGAGCGGCCGACATTGTCGGACTGGGCCAACCATCTCTCGACGATCTTCCCGGAAGTGCGGCTGAAGCGCTATCTCGAGATGCGCGGCTCCGACGGCGGACCGTGGGGCCGTCTGCCGGCGCTGCCGGCGTTCTGGGTCGGGCTGCTCTATGACGATGTGTCGCTCGATGCCGCCTGGGACATGGTGAAGCACTGGAGCGCGCATGAGCGTCAGGCCCTGCGCGACGACGTGCCGCGCTTCGGCTTCAAGGCGCGGATCAAGGACCGCTATCTGTTCGAGATCGCCAAGGAATGCCTCGTTCTGGCACATGCCGGCCTGCGCCGGCGCGGCCGGATCGACCAGCTCGGCCGCGACGAAACGCGGCATTTGGAGCCGCTCGACCGCATTATCGATTCCGGCCGCACGCCGGCCGAGGAAATGCTCGAGAAGTTCAACGGCCCCTGGAAGGGCTCCGTGGAACCGGCCTACGCGGAGTACGCGTTCTAGACCAACAGGCCAACGACCGGGACTTAAGCCGTTCATCGCCCATACAGGTTTGCGGCGATCAAATGACCGGCTGAAAAAACCTGAGCGTCGTCAATAACTCGAAAGCTGTTCTGATGGGGAAGGGCCGCCTGTCCGTCATGGCAAGGGTCTTGGCAAGCGTCGTGGCATGCGCCGCGCTGCTCTCGCTCGTGCTTGCGAGCTGGCCTGCGCGCGCCCAGACGGCATTCGACCGGCCCGGCGGTGACTATTTCAGCACGCCGGTCACATCTGGCGACCCCGAGGATTGCGCGCTGCTGTGCGAGCGCGACCGCCGTTGCCGCTCGTGGAGCTTCAGCTATCCCGACATCGACGGCGCCGCGGCGGTGTGCTGGCTCAAGAACACGGTGCCGCCGCGCGTGCCGGGCAATTGCTGCATCTCCGGTGTGCGCGGCGCCGGCGTGATCGAGCCGCGCGTCGAAGGCGTGGAGACCTCGATCGACCGCCCCGGTGGCGACCTGCGCAATTTTGAACTCAAGGACGGCGAAGGCGAGGAGGCGTGCAAGTCCGCCTGCACCGCCGACAACAAATGCCGCGCCTTCACCTATGCCCGTCCCGGCTACACCGGCCGCGAAGCGCGGTGCTTCCTGAAAAAGGAAATCAAGCCGCCGCGCCGCAAGGCGGGGTTCACGTCGGGCGTGGTGCGGTAGGATTTAGCTAACGTCGAATACACGGTCGTCATGCCCGGGCTTGTCCCGGGCATCCACGTCGTTTCTCCATCGCGGCTGCGCGTGGATGGCCGGGTCAAGCCCGGCCATGACGTGGCGAGGCATCTCACTCCGCCGCAATGACCGTGAGCTCCGGCCACAGCGCCTTCCATCGCGCGGCCTTCGCCGCGTAATTGGCAATGGAAAAATTCTGTGCCCGATTGGGCCGCACGATCAATCGCGCGACGTCGTCGAACCCGTGCGGCGCATAGACGTCGAAGCTCCCGCCCGCGGGTTGGATACCGAGCTGGGTATTCTCCGTCAGGAAGCGGTCGATGCCGTCGGTTGAACGCGTCAACGGCGGATAGGGCAGGCCGTGCTTGTCGGGGTACCACAGATGCACGCGCGCCTGATTGCGGATCTCGACCTTGACGCCGAGATGCGCCAGCCGTGCCTGCAGCTTGCGGATCACCGCGTCTTCCGCCTCCCACGACGTATCGGGATCGAAATAGAACACGTCGTAGTCGGCGATGCCGTGATCGACGGCGCGGCCCGTGAGCACGTTCCACACCGTCTGCACCAGGCAACCTGCGACCAGCCAGGCATCCGGAAGGGCGAGCTGCGCGAGTTCGTCGATGATCGTAACGTTGACGGGATTTCTCAGCGCGAGCGCGAGGAATTCGTCGCGGTTCATCGTGAGGTGAGGAGACTTCCGGTCAATGCACGGCGGTGAAGAACCGCGCGAGGCGGAAACCGGACAGCCAGGTCCACACCGGCTGGCCGCGCATGCCGAGGTCCCAGGAGCCGAGCACGGCATCCGCGCGTCCGACCAGATTGTCGATCGGCAGCAGACCGACGCCGCCGGAGCGCAGCGGCACGCGGCTGTCGGCGGAGTTGTCTCTGTTATCGCCGAGCACGAAGAGATGTCCGGCCGGCACCGTCACTTCCGGCGTGTTGTCGAGCGGGCCGTTGTCGCGCATCTTGAAGATCAGGTGCGAGACGCCGTTCGGCAGCGTCTCGACATAGCGGTAGGCAGGCTCGCTGCCGCCATTGTCGTCCTCGGCGGCGCCGATGCCGTCGGGCTTGAGCTCGGCGGGCCGGTCATTGATGAAGAGCTGGCCCTGCCGCATCTGGATGCGGTCGCCGGGCAGACCCACCACGCGCTTGACCCAGGCCTGCGAGCGATCGCCGGGCCAGCGGAACACCACGACGTCGCCCTGCTTCGGCGTCTCCGCGAACACGCGGCCGCTCTCGGGCAGGTTGATCTGGATCGGCAGCGAGGAGGTGCCGTAGCCGTAGGGGAATTTCGAGGCGAGCAGGGCGTCGCCGATCAGCAGCGTCGGCTCCATCGAGCCCGACGGCACGTAAAACGGCTCCGCGAGCGCGCCCTTGGCGATGAACACGGCGGCGACGATGCCGGCGAGTTGCACCAGTTGCCCGCCCCAGCCGCTGCTCTTCCGCTTGGTGGTGGTCGCAGTCATCTTCTCAACACTCATGCGCCTGTTCCACCCACCGTAATGCGTTCCATCAGAAGCGACGGCTGGCCGACGCCAACCGGCACGCCCTGGCCGTTCTTGCCGCAGGTGCCGATGCCGGTATCGAGCGCGAGATCGTTGCCGATCATGCGGATGCGATGCAAATCGGTCGGCCCGTTGCCGATCAGCATGGCGCCCTTCAGAGGGGCGCCGATCTTGCCGTTCTCGATCTTGTAGGCCTCGGTGCACTGAAACACGTATTTGCCCGAGGTGATGTCGACCTGGCCGCCGCCGAAATTCGCGGCGAAGACGCCGTTCTTCACCGACGCCAGGATCTCGGCCGGATCGCGATCGCCCGCGAGCATGTAGGTGTTGGTCATGCGCGGCATCGGCACATGGGCATAGCCCTGGCGGCGGCCGTTGCCGGTCGGCTTCATGTTCATCAGCCGCGCGTTCTGGCGGTCCTGCATGTAGCCGACCAGGATGCCGTCCTCGATCAGCACGGTGCGATTGGTCGGCGTGCCCTCGTCGTCGATCGAGAGCGAGCCGCGGCGCGAGGCAATAGTGCCGTCGTCGACCACGGTGACGCCCTTGGCCGCGACCTGCTGGCCCATCAGGCCGGCAAAGGCCGAGGTCTTCTTGCGGTTGAAGTCGCCTTCGAGCCCGTGGCCGACCGCTTCATGCAGCATCACGCCGGGCCAGCCTGCGCCAAGCACGACGTCCATCTCGCCGGCGGGGGCGGGAATTGATTCCAGATTGACCAGCGCCTCGCGCAGCGCGCCGTTGGCGGCGTCGCGCCAGTTCTTGCTCTCGATGAATTCGGCATAGCCGGCGCGGCCGCCATAGCCCTTGCTGCCGCTCTCCTGGCGGTCGCCCTGGCCGGCGACGACGGAGACGTTGACACGCACCAGCGGGCGGATGTCGCGATAGCTCTCGCCGTCGGGCCGCAGGATCTCGACCACCTGCCAGGTTGCGCCCAGGCTGACGCTGACCTGCCGCACCCGCGGGTCCTTGTCGCGCAGATAGGCGTCGATCTCGGCGAGCAGCTTGACCTTGGTCTCGAAGCCCGGCGCATCGAGCGGGTTGTCGTCGCCATAGAGGCGCACATTGGTATGCGGGGGAGGGGCCGAAAAGCTGCCGGAGTAGCCGCCGCGCACGGCGGCAACCGCATCGGCGGCGCGAATCAGCGCTGGCAGCGACACGTCGGAGGAATGGGCGTAGCCGACCGCGTCGTCCTTGACGGCGCGCAGGCCAAAACCCTGGGAGGTGTCGTAGGTCGCCTGCTTCAGCCGCCCATTGTCGAACATCAGCGCTTCGGTCTGGCTGTACTCCAGGAACAGCTCGCCGTCGTCGGCGCCGGCAAGCCCGCGCGCGACCTCGTGGCGAACCTGGTCGCGGTCGAGATTGGCGCGGTCGAGCAGGGAGGTTGTGGCGGGATTGGTCATGTGTCCGTCCATTATCTGGAGATGTGGGGCAAGATAATGGTTTCAGACCAGTTCCGCGAGGGCGCGAAGCCTCACATTACGGAAACAATAGGTCCAGCTGCCTACGGCAGCTTGTCGTACCCCTCACCCAGTCCGTTCAGGCTGAGCGGGAAGCCGATGCCTTCTTCCGGCGTCTCGAAGATGATGAAGGTCGCGGTCTTGGCGGTGCGGAGCTGGCCGAGCAGCTTGTCGTCCATGACGACCTCGGCGACGCAGCCATTGGGCAGGCAGCGCACGAAGCCGGCGCGGCCGACGTCCTGATTGTCGAGCTTCAGCCCGAGGCCGGAGGGCAGCAGGACGCCGAGGGGGGCGACCACGCGCATCAGGCGGCTCTTCTGGTCGGCGGTCTTGAGCACGATCACGGTCAGGCCGGCATTGGAGCGGTCTTCGGCCACGACGCTCTGGATCAGGGCGCATTGCTCGGCCTGGGCGCCCGGCGGGGTGTCGCAGCGAATCTGCCAGTCGCCATGGACGGAGCGCACCGCGCCCTGCGCATGGGCGAGGCTGGGTAAAGCAAGGAGAAGGGCGGCGGCCAGAAGGCCGATCAGCGCGTTGAGGCTGCTATCCGGCCTTGCCATGCATCTCGAAAGCCCCATCGGGGTCGGTCCCTCTGCTCGCTTGGGTCGCTTGCGCGGGTGGACTGATACGGAAATGACGGCGTCTTGAAGGCAATTCCCAAGCAAATTCCGCGCCGCCGAGGCCGCCGCCGCCGGCACGAATCAGGTTCCTGTGCGGCCGTTCGCCAGTGCCTACAACGGGCAATTCCGCTGTCAAGCCGCAGCATCCCGGGAAACGGTATTTTTGTCTGATGTTACTAGGAAATATCTTGCGGGTGATCGCTGGCAGATGGGGTTCAAGACTGCATTGCGATAGATCAAGAATTATGGTTTGAGAAGCTTGATTTCGGCGTTCTAGCGATCTGGCCCCAATTCCTCTTAGAGGTATTCTTGAGTGGCGGTTTGTCAGACGGACGGATCGAATAAGCGTTTCCCGGAAATAGGGGGACGCACCTGGGGTGATTTCGTAAGGGGAGCGCGAACGGCATGAGGATGTCGAAGGGCCGGGTAGGCCGGCATTTGCTGGGATTGGCCGTAGCTGGTCTGACACTGGCGACGGGCAGCGCGGCATTTGCCGAGCTTGGGCAGCCGGCGCCATGGGAGTGGACGCTCCAGCAGTCTGGCTCGCCGGTGATGGACAATATCGTCTGGTTCCACAACTTCCTGTTCGTGCTCATCGCGCTGATTACGCTGTTCGTTCTGGCGCTGCTGGTGGTCGTGGTCATCAAGTTCAACGCGAGGGCCAATCCGGTGCCGTCGCGGACCACCCACAACACGCTGATCGAGGTGGCCTGGACGCTGGTTCCGGTGCTGATCCTGGTCGGCATCTCGGTGCCGTCGTTCCGCCTGCTGTTCCTGGAGCTCGACGTGCCGAAGGCGGACCTGACCATCAAGGCGACCGGCAAGCAGTGGTACTGGTCCTACGCCTATCCCGACAACGGCAAGTTCGAGTTCGACTCGCTGATGGCCCAGGACAAGCAGCCCCGCCTGCTCGGCGTCGACAACGAGATGGTGGTGCCGGTCAACAAGGTGATTCGTGTTCAGGTGACCGGTGCGGACGTCATCCACGCCTTCGCGCTGCCGGCGTTCGGCGTGAAGATCGACGCCATTCCGGGGCGACTGAACGAAACCTGGTTCAAGGCCGCCAAGACCGGCATGTTCTACGGCCAATGCTCGGAGCTCTGCGGCAAGGATCACGCCTTCATGCCGATCGCGATTCGCGTCGTGGAAGACAAGGAATTCGCCTCCTGGGTCGAAACGGCGAAGAAGAAGTTTGCGAGCGGTGGCACCGGCACCTACGCCTCCGCGGCCGGCCCGACGCAGTAGGCGTCGGGTAAAGGCTCGAGGGGACTGAAAGCGACATAAAGGGCGGGACCTCCAAAGGTCCGATTGGGACGCAAGGCAGGATTTGAAAATGGCAACCAGCGCAGCGGCACACGGCGATCACGCGCAAGACCACGGACATGACGAGCACGCCCATCCGACCGGATGGCGACGCTACGTCTATTCGACCAACCACAAGGACATCGGCACGATGTACCTGATCTTCGCGGTCATCGCCGGCGTCATCGGTGCCGCGATGTCGATCGCGATCCGTGCCGAGCTGATGTATCCGGGCGTGCAGATCTTCCACGAGACGCACACTTACAACGTCTTCGTGACCTCCCACGGCCTGATCATGATCTTCTTCATGGTCATGCCGGCGATGATCGGCGGCTTCGGCAACTGGTTCGTGCCACTGATGATCGGCGCGCCCGACATGGCGTTCCCGCGCATGAACAACATCTCGTTCTGGCTGCTGCCGGCCTCGTTCGGGCTGCTGCTGATGTCGACCTTCGTCGAGGGTGAGCCGGGCGCCAACGGCGTCGGCGCCGGCTGGACCATGTATGTGCCGCTGTCGAGCTCGGGTCATCCCGGCCCGGCCGTCGACTTCGCGATCCTGTCGCTCCATCTGGCGGGCGCCTCGTCGATCCTCGGCGCCATCAACTTCATCACCACGATCTTCAACATGCGCGCGCCGGGCATGACCCTGCACAAGATGCCGCTGTTCGTGTGGTCGATCCTGGTGACGGTGTTCCTGCTGCTGTTGTCGCTGCCGGTGCTTGCCGGTGCGATCACCATGCTGCTCACCGACCGCAATTTCGGCACGACCTTCTTCGCGCCCGACGGCGGCGGCGACCCCGTGCTGTTCCAGCACCTGTTCTGGTTCTTCGGCCATCCCGAGGTGTACATCCTGATCCTGCCCGGCTTCGGCATGATCAGCCAGATCGTCTCCACCTTCTCGCGCAAGCCCGTGTTCGGCTATCTCGGCATGGCCTACGCCATGGTCGCGATCGGCGGCATCGGCTTCGTGGTGTGGGCGCACCACATGTACACGGTCGGCATGTCGTCGGCGACGCAGGCCTATTTCGTCGCGGCGACGATGGTGATCGCGGTTCCGACCGGCGTGAAGATCTTCTCGTGGATCGCCACGATGTGGGGCGGCTCGATCGAATTCCGCGCGCCGATGATCTGGGCCGTGGGCTTCATCTTCCTGTTCACGGTCGGTGGCGTCACCGGCGTCGTGCTGGCGAATGCCGGCGTCGACCGCGTGCTCCAGGAGACCTACTACGTCGTCGCGCACTTCCACTACGTGCTGTCGCTCGGTGCGGTGTTCGCGATCTTCGCCGGCTGGTACTACTGGTTCCCGAAGATGACGGGCTACATGTACAATGAGACGCTGGCGAAGGCGCACTTCTGGGTCACCTTCATCGGCGTGAACCTAGTGTTCTTCCCGCAGCACTTCCTCGGCCTGTCGGGCATGCCGCGCCGCTACGTCGACTATCCCGACGCGTTCGCGGGCTGGAATCTGGTCTCGTCGGTCGGCTCCTACATTTCCGGCTTCGGCGTCCTGATCTTCCTCTATTGCGTGATCGATGCCTTTGCGAAAAAGGTGCCGGCCGGCGACAATCCGTGGGGTGCCGGCGCGACCACGCTGGAGTGGACGCTGCCCTCGCCGCCGCCCTTCCATCAGTTCGAAGTGCTGCCCCGCGTGCAGTAAGCGATCACCCGCGGCGCCCATCACGGGCGCCGCGGCTCCATAACGAAGCGAGTTGATTTAGTGTCCGTCCTCGACCACAACGCCGTCGACATCAATCCCCGCATCTCCGAAGCGGAGGTGGGCGACTACATTGCGCTGCTCAAGCCGCGGGTGATGTCGCTGGTGATCTTCACCGCGCTGGTCGGAATGGCGATGGCGCCCGGGCATTTCCACCCGGTGCTGGCGATCACCTCGCTGCTCTGCATCGCCGTCGGCGCCGGCGCCTCCGGGGCGCTCAACATGGCGCTCGAAGGCGATATCGACGCCAAGATGTCGCGCACGGCGAACCGGCCGATTCCGCGTGGCCGCATCACCCGTCCCGAGGCGATGACGTTCGGCATGACGCTCGCCTTCTTCTCGGTGATGACGCTCGGCATCCTCGTCAACTGGATCGCGGGCGCGCTGCTCGCCTTCACCATCTTCTTCTACGTCGTGATCTACACGATGTGGCTGAAGCGCTGGACCGCGCAGAACATCGTGATCGGCGGCGCCGCCGGTGCGTTGCCGCCGGTGGTGGCCTGGGCCGCGGTAACAGGCACGGTCGACGTCGAGCCGCTGCTTCTCTTCGCCATCATCTTCTTCTGGACCCCGCCGCATTTCTGGGCGCTGGCGCTGTTCCGCTCGGACGATTACGCGCGCGCCGGCATTCCGATGCTGCCCAATGTCGCCGGTCCCGATGCGACCCGCCTCCAGATCCTGCTCTACACGATCGTGCTGATCGCGGTGGCCGCCGCGCCCTGGGCGCTCGGCTATTTCGACGCCGTCTACGGTGTCGTCTCGCTGATCCTCGGCGCCGGCATGCTGGTGCTCGCGATCAACGTCTATATGCGCCGCGAGCGCAGCCAGTCGTTGCGCGCCACGCGAAAACTGTTCGCCTTCTCCATCCTTTACCTGTTCGCGCTGTTCGCGACCCTGCTGGCCGAGGTCGTGTTCCGGGCGCTTGCTCCGATGGCAGGGGGCGCATGATCGCGGTGGCGGACAAACCCGAGCCAGATGGAATCGTCCTCACCGAGGCGCAGAAGAAGAGCCGCCGTCAGCGCTCGATCGCGATCGCGCTCGCGCTCGGCGTGCTCGTGGTGCTGTTCTTCGCCGTCACCATGGTCAAGGGACCGGCAGTTCTAGTCCGGCCGATGTAGGGAAAATGGATCACGAGCCGACCATATCGCGGGATCAGAGCCGGACGGCCAGGAAAGGCGTCGGTAAGGGCCTCGGTCGTGACGTGCTGGTCGCCTCGATCTGCGGCGGCGTGGTGGCGCTGATGGTCGGCGCCTCCTACGCGGCGGTGCCGTTCTACAACTGGTTCTGCCGCGCCACCGGCTTCAACGGCACGACCCAGGTCGCCACCGCCGCGCCGGCCACCGGTCCGATCGCGCGGAAGATCGCGGTGCGCTTCGATTCCAACGTCGCGCCCGGTCTGCCCTGGAAGTTCGAGCCGGAGCAGAGCGAGATCGAGGTCAATATCGGCCAGGTCACGACCGTCTTCTACACCGTGACCAACCAGGCCGCGCGCACCACTGCCGGCCAGGCCGCCTACAACGTCGCGCCGCTGACGGTCGGGTCCTACTTCCAGAAGATCAACTGCTTCTGCTTCACCGAGCAGACCATGGCGCCCGGTGAGAAGCGCGAGATGCCGGTCGTGTTCTACGTCGATCCGTCGATCGCCGACGACCACGAGAACGACGGGCTCAGCACGATCACGCTGTCCTACACGTTCTACCCGGTGAAAGATCCGGCGGTGAAGCCGCTCGCGTCCGGGGAAGGCGACAAACGCAAGGGAAATCTCTGACCGCCGGGCTCACGCTCTGGGGGTTGGACACAAGGGGATAAGTGCCGGACAGGCACGGGATTGAGGAGAGAGACCGCAAATGGCTACCGCGCAAGGCAAGCATCACGACTATCATCTGGTCGATCCCTCTCCCTGGCCGGCGGTCGGTTCGCTCTCGGCCTTCATCATGGCGGTCGGCGCGATCGCCTGGATGCACCACATGTTCTCGGCCGCGCCGATCGTGTTCGGCGTCGGCACCGTCGGCGTGCTCTACACCATGGCGAGCTGGTGGGGCGACGTGATCAAGGAAGCCCAGTACAAGGGCGACCATACCCGCGTCGTGCAGCTCCATCACCGCTACGGCATGATCCTGTTCATCGCCTCCGAGGTGATGTTCTTCGTCGCCTGGTTCTGGGCCTATTTCAACGCGGCGCTGTTTCCGGCCGACGCTGTCCACGCCACCCGCGATGCCGTGTTCGGCTGCGGCCTCGGCACCGCGGCCGGAGCCTGCGCGGTCCCCGGCACCTGGCCGCCCCACGGCATCGAGACCTTCGATCCCTGGCATCTGCCGCTCCTGAACACGCTGATCCTGCTCACCTCGGGCACCACGGTGACCTGGGCGCACCATGCGCTGCTCGAGAACGATCGCCAGGGTCTGAAATACGGCCTGATCCTCACCGTCGTGCTCGGCGCGCTCTTCACCTGCGTGCAGGCCTATGAGTACAGCCATGCGGCGTTCTCGTTCGCCGGCAACGTCTATGGCGCGACCTTCTTCATGGCGACCGGTTTCCACGGCTTCCACGTGCTGGTCGGCACCATCTTCCTGCTGGTCTGCCTGTTCCGTGCCTATGCCGGCCACTTCACGCCGAAGCAGCATCTCGGCTTCGAGTTCGCCGCCTGGTACTGGCACTTCGTCGACGTGGTCTGGCTGTTCCTGTTCCTCTGCATCTATGTGTGGGGACACGGCGCCGAGACCATGGCCCACGGCGCGCACTGAGCAGCTTTGGATCGATCAGAAAGGGCGGCCGCAGGGCCGCCCTTTCGCTTTTGCGCCGCCGGAAGTTTCGGCGGAAACTGTGATAGAGTCCGCCATCATGAATGACACCGCCGGTCCACCCAAGTCCGAAACCACCGTCCTGCAAAGCGCGATGCGCGGGCTGGCCTGCAAATGTCCGCGCTGCGGCCAGGGCAAGCTCTATGCGGGCTTCTTGACGCTCGCACCTAGCTGCGACCGCTGCGGCCTTGACTATGCCTTCATCGACACCGGCGATGGCCCGGCGATCTTCATCATCATGCTCGCCGGTGGGATCGTCGTTGCGTGCGCGCTGATCGTCGAGGTCAAGTACCAGCCGCCGTACTGGCTGCATGCCGTGCTGTGGCTGCCGCTGATCCTCGCCACCACGCTCTTGCCACTGCGCGCGATGAAGTCGCTGCTGATCGCGCTGCAATTCCACCACAAGGCAGCGCCGGGCCGGCTGGTCGACCGCGCGAAATGAACGCGACTGCGCGCAAGCCTCGCGTGGCCGGCTTTGCGCTGTTCACGCTTCTCCTGACGGCCGCCTTCGTTGCCCTCGGCGTCTGGCAATTGCAGCGCCGGACCGCCAAGCACGCGCTGATCGCAGCACTCACCGAGCGTCTGGCGGCGGCACCCATCGCGCTGCCGCCGCCCGCACAATGGGCTGCGCTGAATCCCGCGCGCGACGAATTCCGCCGTGTCAGCTTCACCGCGACCTACGCCGCCTCGCCCGATGCGATGGTCTATTCATCCGGCTCGGCCGTACGCAAGGACGCTTCCGGTCCCGGCACCTGGGCCTTCCTGCCGGCGCGGCTTCCGAGCGGCGAGATGGTCGTGATCGATGCCGGCTTCGTCGAGAACACGATGCAGGATCGCAGCGTCGAGGATCGCGCGGTGAAGAAGCTCGTGACCGGGCAGCCGGTCGCGCTCACCGGCTATCTGCGCTTTCCCGAGCCGCCGGGCTGGCTGACGCCGGCGGAGAGCCGCGACAAGCGGCTCTGGTTCGTGCGCGATCATGTGGCGATCGCGAGCGCGCTCGGCTGGGGCACGGTTGCGCCGTTCTACATCGATCTGGAGCAGCCCGCGCCCGAAAATGGCATCCCGCGTCCGGGTCCGCTCGACGTGCATCTGAAGGACGATCACCTGCAATACGCCGTCACCTGGTTCGCGCTTGCAGGCGCGGTGCTGATCGCGTTCGGCGTCTGGGTGAGGGGACGTCGCTCGAGCTGAATCTTCCGTAGGTTCCCGGGAGGAACCCGTTATCACCCGGGGTTTACCATTCAGCGCGCATTCACGAGTGTGGTCCTAAGCCGCATGCAAAATTTCGCGGCAGACAGGATTACGGCGTGAGCGATTTCGATCAGATGGGAATTGTCGTCGATTGGGTGGATGCCTGCCGGAAGGGCGACCTCGCGACGCTGCTCGACCTCTATGCGGCCGACGCGCAGATCGAATGCACGTGCAACGGCACGCAGCGTTATCGCGGCCGAGACGAGCTCGAAACCTACTGGGGGCCGCGGCTCAGCGCATTCTCGTCGGCCGGCTTCGGTCTCGAGGAGATCCATCCCGTGCCTGATGGCGTCGATCTCGAATATTCCGTCGCAGGCGCGCTGCGCATTCACGCCTCGTTTCGCTTCAGTGCGGAAGGCAAAATCGACAGCACGCTGTGCGCGCCGGCGCGACAGAACGCGCATCACGGCTGCGCGTGCTAGCTTTGCGCCGGCTCGTCGCGCGTCCTCTGCACGGGCAGACGGCAGCGCACATAGGTTCGTTCATCCGCGCGCAGCAATGACAGCGATCCGCTGAGCGCGCGCACGCGCTCGTGCATACCGGTCAGACCCCGGCCGAAGACGTTGCCCTCGGTAAATCCCCCGCCGTCGTCGGAAATCTCGACGGCGAGCGCGTCGCCTGAAATGGCCGCCTGCACATGGGCATTGCGTGCTGCGGCATGGCGCAGCACATTGGTCAGCGCCTCCTGGATCACGCGATAGACGGTCTGGGCCAGCGGCCCGTCGAGCCCGTTGAGACCAGGATCGACCGTGGCGGTCAGCCCGATATGCGGGGCCTGCTTGCGAAAGTTCCGGAGCAGCGTCTGCACGCTGGTTTCCAGCCCCAATTCCTCGATATAGAGCGGCCGCAGCCGGTCGAGGATGCGGCGGTTGGTCTGCTGGAGCGCTTCGACCGATTGCAGCACCTCCTGCGCCGTATTGCCGAGATGTCCCACCGGCGGCGAAGCCTCGATCAGGGCGATCGTGCCGGCGCGGATGCTGAACAGCAGCGGGCCGAGCTCGTCGTGCAGCTCGCGGGCGAGATCGCGCCGCTCGTCGTCCTGGAGCGACACCAGGCGGTGCAGCAGGTCGCGATTGTCCTGGCTTAGTCGCGCGAGCGTCGCCGCCAGCGCATTGGCCTCCTCGCAGCTCTGCCGGATCTCCGGCGGCCCTGCCACCGGGATCGGCGTCGCATAATCGCCGCGCCGTATTCGCGTGAGGCCTGCGCCCAGATTTTGCAGGGGGCGCAGTGCCGATTCCGCGAAGAGATAGGCGATCGTTCCGGTCAGCACCGTCAGCACGGCGATGAGGCTCGTCAGCGCCAGAAAACCGATCCATTTCTCGAACAGGTCGGCCGACAGGTCGGGCAGGAACACGAGATCGCCGACCCGCTTGCCGTCGATGATCAGCGGGGACGCTGCGTCCATGTCCGGGATGGTGAGCAGGTCGATGAACCATTGCGGCACGCTATGCGGCTTGCGCGGACCGGCCGTTGGCGAGGGCTCGGGACCCGCTTCGACAGGACGGAATTGGATATCGGAGGAGGTGCCCAAAGAATGGACAAAGGCGTCGAGCGTCTGCCGCGGATTGTCCGAGGCGCGCAGGGTGTTGTTGAGCGCCGCGGCGACCGCTCGGGCCGAATGTCGCCCCAATTCGTTCTCGTCGGCCAGCTGGCCGGTCGCAAAGCTCTGGAGCAGCACGCCGCCCATGACCAGCGCGGCGAGGAAGCTCACGCCGAGCGGAAGAAACAGTTGGGTTCTGAACGACAGGTGTTGCCACATTAGTTCAATTCTAACGCGTCCCGGCGGATTTCTCTCTTTCCATTTGTTCCCGCCGGTCTATGAGTTGAAAAACCAGAGAGCGCGCGATGCAAGATACCGCCAAGCCGGCGACCAGGGTCCTGATCGTCGACGACCATCCTGTGGTGCTGTCGGGTTGCCGCACCCTGTTCGCATCCGACCATTCGATCCGCATCGACGAGGCGACGGACGCCAAATCCGGCCATCGCGCCTATATCAGCAAGCGGCCCGACGTCACCGTGATCGACATCAGCCTGCCCGATGTCTCCGGCTTCGAGCTGATGCGGCGGATCCGCAAGGACGATCCTGATGCCAAGATCATCATGTTCAGCATGAACGACGATCCGGCTTTCGTGGTGCGGGCGGTCGAGCTCGGGGCGCAGGGCTATGTCTCCAAGGGCGATGATCCCCGGATCCTGCTGAAAGCGGTGCGCAAGGTGGTCGCGGGCGACAATTTCATCTCGCCGCAGCTGGCGGAGGCCGTGACGTTCTCCGGTGCCGCGATCAAGGCCAATCCGGCCTCGCAGATGACGCCGCGGGAGCTCGAGATCCTCCGCCTGCTCGGGCGCGGCGACAAGATCGTCGAGGTCGCCGAGGCGCTTGGGATCTCCTACAAGACGGTCGCCAACACCACCTCCCTGCTCAAGCAGAAGTTGGGGGCCAAGAACCATTCCGACCTGATCCGGATTGCGGTGGAAATCGGCATGAACTGACGTCCCGCCCGCGACCGAACCGGCTGCTCCAGGATGCAGCGGTTCGGCCGACGGATCGGCGACTCCGCCGGCCGGGCAATGCGTGGCCGACGGCGGACGCTATCCGCCGACACAATGGACTGCGGCTGCGTTCGTTCCTGCCGCGATCAAGGGTTCAGGAAGAAATGGCAAAGCCGGCCTTGCGGCCAGTATGCGGACGGGTATGCGGCGTTCATACGCGTCGGGAAAAACAGGAACATTTGTCGTCGCGCCCGGTTTTCGCCCTTGACGGTCTGAGGACAGGCGACGAAAGCTTGCGCGAGCAGTTTTAGCGGGCAGGCGCCCCGGACGAGCCAAACCGGTCTGCACATATCAACGACAGACCTTCCAAGAGAGGGCTGCGGCATTGCCGCAGCCCTTTTCGTTGCAAAGGGTGCGGGCGGGAAGCGGTTTCCCGATGCCGCAAAACACTTTATGGTGGCCCAAAGCCTCTGGCTGTTAATCAGGAATATCGTGAAATCAAAGGCTTACGGATCAAGCTTCGGCTTGGCCGGCCTTTGGAGGGCAGTTTGACTCGTTATATCTCGACCCGGGGCGAGGCCCCCGAACTCGGCTTCTGCGACGTGATGCTGACCGGGCTTGCCCGCGACGGTGGCCTGTATGTGCCGGCGACATGGCCGCAGCTCTCGGCTGACACGATCGCCGGCTTCTTCGGCCGCCCGTATTGGGAGGTCGCCGTCGACGTGATCCGTCCCTTCGCCGGAGGCGAGATCACGGACGCCGAGCTCGGCCGGATGGCGAACGAGGCCTACGCCACCTTCCGCCATCCCGCGGTGGTGCCGCTGCGCCAGATGTCGCCGCACCAGTTCGTGCTGGAGCTGTTCCACGGCCCGACGCTCGCCTTCAAGGACGTGGCGATGCAGCTCATCTCGCGGCTGATGGACCATGTGCTCGCCAAGCGCGGCCAGCGCACCACCATCGTGGTCGCAACCTCCGGCGACACCGGCGGCGCTGCGGTCGAAGCCTTCGCGGGGCTGGAGAACGTCGATCTCATCGTACTGTTCCCGCACGGCCGCATCTCCGAGGTGCAGCGGCGGATGATGACGACGACGGGCGCGGCCAACGTGCATGCGCTCGCCATCGAAGGCACGTTCGACGACTGCCAGGCCCTCGTGAAGGGAATGTTCAACAACCATCGCTTCCGCGATGCGACCTCGCTGTCCGGCGTCAATTCCATCAACTGGGCGCGTATCGTTGCCCAGGTGGTCTATTACTTCACCTCCGCCGTTGCCGCCGGCGCGCCGGCGCGCGCGGTGGACTTCGTCGTGCCGACCGGCAATTTCGGCGACATCTTTGCCGGCTACGTCGCCAAGCGCATGGGTCTGCCGGTGCGGACCCTGCGCATCGCCGCCAACGTCAACGACATCCTGGCGCGGACGCTGAAGACCGGCATCTACGAGGTGCGCGAGGTGCACGCCACGGCGTCGCCGTCGATGGACATCCAGATCTCCTCGAATTTCGAGCGGCTGCTGTTCGAAGCCGGCCGGCGCGATGCGGCCGGTGTGCGCCGTCTCATGGATTCGCTGAAGCAGTCCGGGCGCTTCGTGCTGCCCGATGCGACGCTCGCCGCGATCCGCGAGGAGTTCGACGCCGGGCGCGCCGACGAGACCGAAACCGCGGCCGCGATCCGCGCCGCCTGGCGTGAGGCGGGCGAGCTGGTCGATCCCCATACTGCGGTCGCGCTCGCGGTCGCCGATCGCGACACCACCGACACCACGGTGCCCAGCATCGTGCTTTCCACCGCGCATCCGGCCAAATTCCCCGACGCGGTCGAAGCGGCCTGCGGCCAGCGGCCGCAACTGCCGGCCTGGCTCGACGGCCTCATGACCAAATCCGAACACATCAAGGTGATGAAGAGCGATCAGGCCGAGGTCGAGCGGTTCGTGCTGTCGGTCAGCCGTGCCGCAAAACAGGGAGTTGCCGGATGAGCGTCGAGATCTCCAAGCTTGCGTCCGGCCTCACCGTCGTCACCGACAAGATGCCCCATCTCGAGACTGCGGCGCTCGGGGTCTGGGCCGGCGTCGGCGGACGCGACGAGAAGCCCAACGAGCACGGTATCTCGCATCTCCTCGAGCACATGGCATTCAAGGGCACGACCAAGCGCTCGTCGCGCGAGATCGTCGAGGAAATCGAGGCGGTCGGCGGCGACCTCAATGCCGGCACCTCGACCGAGACCACGTCCTATTATGCGCGGGTGCTGAAGGCGGACGTGCCGCTGGCGCTCGACGTGCTCGCCGACATCCTGGCCAATCCCGCCTTCGAGCCCGACGAGCTGGAGCGCGAGAAGAACGTCATCGTGCAGGAGATCGGTGCCGCGCAGGACACGCCCGACGACGTCGTGTTCGAGCATCTCAACGAGCTCTGCTATCCCGACCAGCCGATGGGCCGCTCGCTGCTCGGCACCGCCAAGACGCTGCGCGCCTTCAACCGCGACATGCTGCGCGGCTATCTGTCGACGCATTATCGCGGGCCCGACATGGTGGTGGCGGCCGCCGGCGCGGTCGATCACAGCCAAGTGGTCGCCGAGGCCGAGAAGCGCTTTGCGAGCTTCGAGGGGACGCCGGGCCCGAAGCCGCAGGCCGCCCAGTTCGGCAAGGGCGGCGCCAAGGTCGTGCATCGCGAGCTCGAGCAGGCGCATCTGACGCTGGCGCTGGAAGGTGTGCCGCAGAACGATCCGTCGCTGTTCTCGCTCCAGGTCTTCACCAACATCCTCGGCGGCGGAATGTCGTCGCGGCTGTTCCAGGAGGTGCGCGAGAAGCGCGGCCTCTGCTACTCGATCTACAGCTTCCACGCGCCCTATACCGATACCGGCTTCTTCGGCCTCTACACCGGTACCGATCCGGCCGATGCGCCGGAGATGATGGAAGTCGTGGTCGACGTCATGAATGATTCGGTGGAGACCCTGACCGAGGCCGAGATTGCACGGGCCAAGGCGCAGATGAAGGCGGGCCTCCTGATGGCGCTGGAGAGCTGCTCCTCCCGTGCCGAGCAGCTCGCCCGCCACGTCCTGGCCTATGGCCGGCCGCAGACGGTGCAGGAGCTGGTGGCCCGGATCGACGCCGTCAGCGTCGAATCGACCCGGGACGCGGCGCGTGCACTGCTTTCGCGCAGCCGCCCTGCGGTTGTCGCATTAGGCAGTGGCAGGGGTCTGGACACGGCGGTGTCTTTTGCGGAAGGATTGACCCGGGCACGTGCCAAGGCGCGACTGCATTAGGAGCCGCGCGTGGGCTGATCCGCCCCGGGAAGCATCACCATGGCCCTCTTTCGCCTGCCATCCAGTGGACCCGCCGCCCTCGCGCCGCGCGGCGACGGGCTTTTGCTGCGTGCACCGCAGATGTCGGACTTCCTGCAGTGGGCTCACTTGCGCGAGTCCAGCCGCGATTACCTGACACCCTGGGAGCCGATCTGGCCGTCGGACGATCTGACGCGCTCCGGCTTTCGCCGCCGCCTGCGCCGCTATTCCGAGGATATCGCCGCGGACCGCTCCTACCCCTTTCTGATCTTCCGTGAGCTCGACGGCGCCATGGTCGGCGGCATAACGCTCGCCAATGTCCGGCGCGGCATCGTCCAGGCCGGCACCATCGGCTATTGGGTCGGCCAGCCCCACGCCCATCGCGGCTACATGACGGCAGCGCTGCGGGTGCTGCTGCCGACGCTGTTCGGCGAACTCAACCTGCACCGGGTCGAGGCCGCCTGCATCCCCACCAATGCACCGTCGATCCGGGTGCTGGAGAAGTGCGGCTTCTCCCGGGAAGGGCTGGCGCGCCGCTATCTCTGCATCAACGGGGTCTGGCAGGACCATTTGCTGTTCGGTCTGCTGCACGAGGATTTCCGCGGCTGAGCCGGTCGGTTCGTACGGCCAAAGTCTCCGGCGTCCTGCCTTTTTTGCTGCCTTGGGTTCGCCGATTTTGGCGATATAACGCGGCGGGAAGGCTGGCGATCGGCCGGATTGTTGTCATGGAGTATGGGCGTTGATGGTGCACGAGCTTCGGTCATCGCGGAATGCGTTGCGGCGGGGGACAGCGGTCGCGCTGGCGTTGTCGGTTGCGTTCGCGTCCGTCTCGCCGGTGGCGGCCCAGTCGTTGAGCGACCGCTTCAAGAGCCTGTTCGGCGGCAAGTCCGACGAGCCGGCCCAGCCCAAGCCGGCGCCTGCGCCCGGACAGCCGGCCGACGACGATGTCGATTGCCCGCAGGTCACGGTGCGCGCCGGCGCCTCTACCTATGCGGTCGGAGCCACCGGCAAGCCGGCCGTCGGCAATGAGGTCCGCTTCCAGGCCACCATCACCAAGATGGCGCGTGAATGCGTGCGCAACGGCGGCGACATCACAGCCCGGATCGGCGTCCAGGGCCGCGTCATCGCCGGTCCCGCCGGCGCGCCTGCTAGCGTCGAGGTTCCGCTGCGCGTCGCGGTGGTGCAGGGCGGCGTCGGCGAGAAGGTAATCGCCTCGAAGGCCTATCGGACCACGGTCGGGATGTCGGAAGGCGGCAGCGTGCCCTTCACCTTCGTCGCCGAAGATCTGTCCTATCCGATCCCGTCGGCCGCGACCGCCGATTCCTACGTCTTCTACGTCGGCTTCGACCCGCAGGCGCTGTCGCCCGAGCCGAAGGCAAAGCCGAAGAAGAAGTAGGGTCTCGATCTCGGCTGGCACCGCAATTTCAGCTGTCATCACCCGCGAAAGCGGGTGATCCAGTATTCCAGAGACGTCAGCGGTCTACGGAAGGGCCGCGGCGTACTGGATGCCCCGCCTTCGCGGGGCATGACATCCAATTTGCGGCCACGGCGCCCGACAAACAAAAAAGCCGGCGCTCATCGCGCCGGCTTTTTGATTGATGAGGCGTTCGCGCTCAGTTCAGCTTCTGCCGAACTTCGCTGATGCTCTTGGCGAGCAGGTCGTCGGCGACCTGGCCCTTGACCGACTGCGACAGGATCGTGGAGGCGGCCTGGACGGCGGCTTCCGCGGCTGCGGCACGGACATCGGCCACCGCCTGGGCCTCGGCGAGCGCGATCTTGCTCTCCGCGGTCTTGGTTCTGCGGGCCACGAAGTCTTCCATCTTCGCCTTGGCCTCGGTCGCGATGCGCTCGGCTTCGACCTTGGCGTTGGCGATGATGTCGGCAGCCTCGCGCTCGGCCGTGGCACTGCGCGCCTTGTAGTCGGCGAGCACCTTGGCCGCCTCCTGCTTGAGGCGCGTCGCGTCGTCGAGCTCGGCCTTGATGCGCGCGGCGCGATGGTCGAGCGCGGTCATCGCAGACTTGAAGACCCCGAGATAGCCGAACACGACCATCAGGATCACGAAGGCGATGGCGACCCAGGTTTCAGGATCGAAGAACATCTCGATTAACCTTTCAGGGACGCATCGACCGCGGCATTCACTGACGCGGCATCGGGAACGACGCCGGTGAGCTGCTGCACGATCTGGCCTGCCGCATCGGCCGCGATGCCGCGGACGTTGCTCATGGCGGCTGTGCGGGTCGAGGCGATGGTCTTCTCCGCCCCGGCGAGCTTGGCCGCCAGCTGCTCTTCCAGGGCCTTGCGCTCGGTTTCCGCCTGCGCATTCGCCTTGTCGCGGGATTCATTGCCGATCGCCTGCGCCCGCGAACGCGCCGAAGCGAGTTCGCTTTCATAGGCCTTCAGCGCCGCGTCGGACTGGTCCCTCAGCGTCTGCGCCTCGGCGAGGTCACCCTCGATCTTGTTCTGACGCGCTTCGATCGCCCCGCCGACCTTCGGCAGAGCGAGCTTGGACACGATCACGTAAAGCACGACGAAGAAGATCGCGAGCGACACCAGCTGCGAAGCATAAGTGCTGCTCTCGAACGGCGGAAAGCCGCCACCGTGACCGCCTTCGGCCCCGGTGTGGGCGCCCGCCGCTGGACCCTTCGCCCCGCCATGACTCTCAGCCATGGAGTACTCCTGTTGCTGTCATGCGCGCCGCTTCGGTCGAAGCGGCGCGAAGAACGTCGTCCTCAGAGCGGAACGAACAGCAGCAGCAGCGCGATCAGCAGCGAGAAAATGCCGAGCGCTTCGGTCACGGCGAAGCCGAAGATCAGGTTGCCGAACTGGCCCTGAGCGGCCGAGGGGTTGCGAACGGCCGCGGCGAGGTAGTTGCCGAAGATCACGCCCACGCCGACGCCCGCACCGCCCATGCCGATGCATGCGATGCCCGCGCCGATAAGTTTTGCTGCTGCCGGATCCATTTTAGACTCCTTGGAAGAAAGATTGGGTTGTGGGTGGAAATTCCCCGGACCGCTCAGTGTCCCGGATGAATGGCGTCGTTGAGGTAGATGCAGGTCAGGATCGCAAACACATAGGCTTGCAGGAACGCGACCAGAATCTCGAGGGCGTACAGCGCGACCGTGAGCGCCAGCGGCAGCACGCCGCCGACCCAGCCGAGGGCGCCGAGCGAGAAGCCGAGCATGGCGACGAAGCCCGCGAACACCTTCAGCGCGATGTGGCCGGCCAGCATGTTGGCGAAGAGACGGACGCTGTGGGAGACCGGCCGCAGGAAGAACGACAGGATCTCGATGAACATCACCAGCGGCAGGATGTAGCCGGGGACGCCGTGGGGCACGAAGATCGAGAAGAATTTCAGGCCGTTCTTGGCAACGCCGTAGATCAGGACCGTGAAGAAGACCAGCAGCGCCAGGGCTGCCGTCACAATCAGATGGCTCGAGATCGTGAAGGTATAGGGAATGATGCCGATCAGGTTCGAGACGCAGATGAACATGAACAGCGAGAAGATCAGCGGGAAGAACTTCATGCCTTCCGAGCCGGCGGTCGAACGGATGGTCGAGGCGACGAACTCGTAGGAGATCTCGGCGACCGACTGAAGGCGCCCGGGAACCAGCTGCGCACCGCTGGCAAGCATCAGCAGCGAGATGATCGCCACGGCGATCAGCATGTAGAGCGATGAATTGGTGAAGGCGATCGTCTGATGGCCGATATGGCCGATCGTGAAGAGAGGCTCGATGTTGAACTGGTGGATCGGGTCGATTTTCATCAGCGCGGCATCTCTTGGTCTGCCGGGCAATGCCGGCGGGTCTCGGTCTGCCGGCCGGGCCGGCCCGTACCGGCAAAGCCGGCACGATCATTCCTCTCCTGAGCGGATCGCTTAAGAACCACCGCGCCTGTTTTGACCTGCCCCTGCCGTTCTCACCACATTCACCACGCCGGCGACGAAGCCCAGCAGCAGGAACACGATAAATCCGAAAGGCGACGTCGACAGCAAGCGGTCGAAACCCCAGCCAATCCCCGCTCCGACGACGACCCCGGCGACCAACTCCGAAGATAACCGGAAACCAAGCGCCATCGCCGAGGCTCTGGCCGCTCTGTCTCCATCGTCACCTGCGGGTTGCTCGGTCTTGACGTGGCGGCCGCGAAGTTCGGACAACCGCTGATCAAGATTTCCGAGCCGTTCGGAAAGCGCAGCTTCCTCGGGCGATCTATCGCGATCTCCATTCTCGCCGTGTCCCGTGCCCTGTGTCATGCAACGAAGACCCGAAACGCCGCGGCTGAATGGAAATTACGCCCGCCACCCTCAAAAGCCGCGCGGACCATACTGATGGCCCATAATCAAGTCAAGCCAAGTCACGATTGCGTCGCTTTCCGTTATGTGTCTGATTTATTTGACGATATCGGCGCACGCGGCAGCGCTGCACACAGCGTGACGCCGCACCGCAGCAGCTCCTCTCATGATCGGTGGATGCGGTCGCCATTTCGCCGTGCTGCCGGGATCAAACGGGCGGCCGTAATCGTTGATTCCGGGCGAGTGTTTTTGGCGGCGGATGGCCTTGCCGGGGTGTAGAATTGCAGATGTGCCACCTGCGCGGCGTGGCGGAGAGTGCGATGAGACCAGCGACGTCGTCCACAACATCATGGCTTTCGGCAGCGGCGCTGGCCGCGGTGATGGCCAGCAGCGGCGGTCTCGTTGCCGCGCAATCCGCGCCCGACGGCGAAAACGGCCGCTACAGCATGACGCCGATCCCCGAGGGCGTGCTGCGGCTAGACACCCGCACCGGCACGGTGTCGACCTGCACCAAGAACGGCGCCGGCTGGGCCTGCTACGCGGTGCCCGACGAGCGTGCCGCGCTCGACGCCGAGATCGGCCGGCTCCAGACCGAAGTCGAGAAGCTGAAGGGACAGCTCGCGGCGGGACCGACCGTGTCGGGCAAGATCGACGAGGCGCTGCCGAAATCCGACCCGCTCAAGAAAGCCGATCCGAAGGTCACCGAGGGCAACCGCAAGATCGAGATCCCGCTGCCAAGCGACCAGGACGTCGATCGTGTGATGTCGTTCCTGGAAAAGGCCTGGCGTCGGCTGATCGACATGGCCAACCGCGTGCAGAAGGACGTGTCGGGGAGGATCTGAGTTTGTCGTCCTGGCGAAAGCCAGGACACATACGGCGCGGCCTCTCGGTTCATTCTCGAAGCGCGTTGCCACCTTTTGCCGTCACGCGCATTCGGGGTAATGGGTCCTGGCTTTCGCCAGGACGACGTTACGAGAGAACCTCCATGACATCAGCCAGATCCGTAACCCGCTCGGCGCCATCCTCGGTGCAAGCCACCATTATCTCATCGTCGCTGCTCACCGTGGAGACGCAGGGGCGCGGCTTCACTGATCTCACCAGCGAAGCTATGAAATTCATCAATGAGGCTCACGCGCGCGAAGGCGCGCTGACGCTGTTCATCCGTCACACCTCGGCGTCCCTGACGATCCAGGAGAACGCCGATCCGTCCGTCCTCGTCGATCTCACCACCGCGCTATCCAGGCTCGCGCCGGAGAACGCCGGCTGGACCCACGACACCGAGGGGCCGGACGACATGCCCGGACATATCAAGACCATGCTGACGCAGACTTCGCTTCAGGTCCCGGTCCTGGACGGCAGGCTCGCGCTTGGCACCTGGCAGGCGATCTATCTGATCGAGCATCGCGCCCGCCCGCACCGGCGCGAGGTAGTGCTTCAATTCATCGGCGCCAATCAGTAGGCAGAAAACAAAACCGGCCGCGGAGACCGCGGCCGGTTGGTGTTGGTTGATCGTTGCTTGCGATCAGGTCGCCTTGATGTCGACGTCCTTGGTCTCGGGCAGGAACAGGAAGCCGATCACGACGGTGATGGACGCGAAGATGACCGGATACCAGAGACCCGCGTAGATATCGCCGGTCGAGGCCACGATGGCGAAGGCGGTCGCGGGGAGCAGGCCGCCGAACCAGCCGTTGCCGATGTGGTAGGGCAGCGACATCGAGGTGTAGCGGATGCGGGTCGGGAACAATTCGACCAGCATCGCGGCGATCGGGCCGTACACCATGGTGACGAAGATCACGAGGATGAACAGCAGTCCGATGGTCGCGGCCACCTGCGGACGGAAGATGTCGAACGGATGCGCCATCTTCACGATGCCGGCGTCGCCGGTCTTCGGGTAGCCGGCGGCCTGCACGGCGGCGAGAACCGCAGGATTGCTGTCCTTGGCGTTCGTGTAGGCAACTTCCTTGCCGTTGACCATCACCTTCACGCCGGAGCCGGCCGCACCCGATGTCGTCGAATACTTGACCGACGACTGGGCGAGGAAGGCGCGTGCGGTGTCGCAAGGCGCGGTGAAGACGCGGGTACCGACCGGGTTGAACAGGTCGCCGCAACCCGCGGGATCGGCCACCACCTCGACCTTGGCCTGCTCGATCGCCTTTTCCAGCGCCGGGTTGGCGTTGGAGGTGATCATCTTGAAGATCGGGAAGAAGGTCAGTGCCGCGATCAGGCAGCCGCCGAGGATGATCGGCTTGCGGCCGATCTTGTCGGAGAGCATGCCGAACACGATGAAGAAGCCGGTGCCGAGCAGCAGCGACCAGGCGATCAGGAGGTTGGCGGTGTAGCCGTCGACCTTCAGGATCGATTGCAGGAAGAACAGCGCGTAGAACTGGCCGGTGTACCAGACCACGCCCTGGCCCATCACGCCGCCGAGCAGCGCGAGCAGCACCAGCTTGCCGTTCTGCCAGTTGCCGAAGGCTTCCGTCAGCGGCGCCTTCGAACTCTTCCCCTCGTCCTTCATCTTCTGGAAGATCGGCGATTCGTTGAGGCGGAGCCGGATCCAGACCGAGATGCCGAGCAGCAGCACCGAGACCAGGAACGGGATGCGCCAGCCCCAGGCCGCGAAGTCGGCTTCGCCGATCGCGGAGCGGGTGAACAGGATCACCAGCAGCGACAGGAACAGGCCGAGCGTTGCCGTGGTCTGGATGAAGGAGGTGTAGTAGCCGCGCTTGCCGTTGGGGGCATGCTCCGCGACATAGGTCGCCGCACCGCCATATTCACCGCCGAGCGCGAGACCCTGGGCAAGGCGCAGCGCGATCAGGATGATCGGGGCCGCGATGCCGATCGTCGCCGCATTTGGCAGCAGGCCGACGATGAAGGTCGACAGACCCATGATCAGGATGGTGACGAGGAAGGTGTATTTCCGGCCGACGATGTCGCCGATGCGGCCGAACACGATCGCGCCGAACGGGCGCACCAGGAAGCCCGCGGCGAATGCCAGCAGCGCGAAGATATCGCGGGTTGCCGGCGGGTAGGCCGAGAAGAACTGCGCGCCGATAATGCTGGCCAGCGAGCCGTAAAGGTAAAAATCGTACCACTCGAAGACGGTACCCAGCGAGGAGGCGAGAATGACGAACCGTTCGTCCTTCGTCATCCCTCCCACGCCAGCTTGAGACACAGCCATTGTCGACATGTTGAGTCGCTCCCCGAAAAATGCGTTTCCTCGCGCCCCAGACGCCCGGTCATGCCGGATCAACCCAGGTCTTGGCTCCAAGGTAACATCGGCGTGAAACCCGCCCCAATACGACTTTCGGCCTTGCGCGCTGACGCGCGCCTGACGGCGCGGTATCGGGCGCCGCTGCGCAGCCGCGAAGACTTCCGGATTAACCCCTTTGCAGCAAAGGGATAATGTGCACTTGCATGCCACGGCCGGTCAGGGAAGAATTGGCCAGCCGCAGCATCGACTCGCCAGCCGGTAGCGAATGACAGCAAGAGAACGATGAACGCTCCCTCGACCCATCTCGTCATTGCCGATGATCATCCCCTGTTCCGCGATGCGCTGCGGCAGGCGGTGGCGAGCGTCCTGACCTCGGCCAGGATCGACGAGGCCGGATCGTTCGAGGATCTGACCAAGCTGCTGGAGCAGACCTCCGACGTCGACCTGATCCTGCTCGATCTCTCGATGCCCGGGATCTCCGGCTTTTCCGGCCTGATCTATCTGCGCGCGCAATATCCGGCGATCCCGGTGGTGATCGTCTCGGCCTCCGACGACAGCGCCACGATCCGCCGTTCGCTTGATTTCGGCGCCTCCGGTTTCATCCCCAAGCGTTTCGGCGTCGAGACGCTGCGCGACGCCATCCTCAAGGTGATGGAGGGGGACGTCTGGGTTCCCGCCGACACCGACCTGTCGGCCGCCACGGACCCCGACATGACGCGCCTGCGCGACCGCCTGGTGACGCTGACGCCGCAGCAGGTCCGGGTCCTGATGATGCTGTCGGAGGGACTGCTCAACAAGCAGATCGCCTACGAGCTCGGCGTCTCCGAGGCGACCATCAAGGCGCATGTCTCGGCGATCCTGCAGAAGCTCGGGGTCGAGAGCCGGACCCAGGCCGTGATTGCGGCGGCGAGGATCGCCGGCGGCCAGTGGAAGCAGGGCACGTCGACGGGGTGAGCCCGCTACAGTGTGGCCAGGAGCGCGCTGGCCGCCCTGATATCCACCGTCTCGGAACCTTCGACGAAGCCTTCGAGCGCCGCCTGGAGCAATAGCTTTGCGTCCTCGCGGCCGTGCCGTTCGGCAAGCAGCTGCACAAGATCAATCGCCGCTCGCAGCTCCCAGGCTTTCGCAGCCTTGCCCCGGCTGAGCTCCAGCGACTGCATGAGGCAGACCTCCGCTTCCCCGGTTTTCGGCTCCGGGAGCGACAGCAACACCTTGGCCCTCATGCGCAGCAATTCGGGCATATAGAGATGATCGCCGCCTTGTTCGACGAGGCGGATCGCATCGTCGACCAGGTGCGCGCTCTGCTCGACCTGCCCCAGTGCCAACAAGCCCTGGACCAGCGCGATGTTGAACGTCGTGGTGAGCAGCTCGTAGCCGGAATCGTGGAGCTCGCGCAGGCAGGCCCTTATCGTCTCGACGCCGCCTGCGGCGTCGCCGCGCCGGATCGCCAGTTCGCCTTTGACGCCGCGGCCGACCGCGAGGTAAGG
Organism: Bradyrhizobium sp. B025; assembly: GCF_042257955.1. Taxonomy (NCBI): domain Bacteria; kingdom Pseudomonadati; phylum Pseudomonadota; class Alphaproteobacteria; order Hyphomicrobiales; family Nitrobacteraceae; genus Bradyrhizobium; species Bradyrhizobium sp. B025. The sequence continues at coordinate 593,816 of NZ_CP170150.1, forward strand.
GCCCATCGAACGCGAGGTGGCATGCGCGATGAAGTGGTCGATGCTCTCTTCCGCATCGTCGAGCTCGCCGCTCCAGAGCTCGATCGAGACCAGCCATATCAGCGCGATGCAGAGCGTGATCGGATGGTCCATCTGGGCGGCTTCGGTGACCGTCTGTCGCGCCAGCTGCCGCGCATCCCCGGGCCGGCCCTGCAGCCAAAGCTCTCGCGCGAGCGAGATGCCGGCCCGGTTGCGGTGATCGAAGCCATGGACCGTGCTGGTCCGTTCGGTACCCGGACCCTGCCAGGCAGCCTCCAGCATGTTCAGCGCGTCGCGATGCTCGCCGGCCAGATGCAGCGAGACACCCAGGAGCGAATGGGCCAGTCCGAGGGACGCGGCATCGCCCAGCGTTTCGGCGACTGTGAGGCTCTGCCGTGCGTAACCAAGCGCGGCATCGAACTGCCCCATCCGCTCGTGGAAGATATGCATGCGGCCGAGCAGCTGAAGCTGGTTCGGCGCGTCGCCGCGCGCCTCCGCGATCGCAAGGCTTCTGCTCAATGCGCCGCGCGCCGCTTCGCTGCCGCCGCGCGTGAACATCAGGGTCAGTCCCAAGGCGGCCTGGATGTGCATTTCCTCGGCGCCGCCGCGCGCGGACGGATCGATCGCAAGCAGCGCCCGTTCCGACCAGCGCCGGCATTCGATCAGCAGTGACATTGCGAGAAAGATGGGAGCTGCCGCAGCGGCGAGCGCAATGCCGATGCATGCATCGCCGTTCGCGCCAAAACACCAGTCCAGCGCGGCGCGCACGTTGTGCAGCGCGGAGAAGTGGACCGCGCGTTCGTCGGCGCTCGGCACCGTCGCCCATGTCGTGCCGGCCTGTTCCAGCCATCGCCGGTAGTAGGTCGCGTGGCGGGCGGCGAGCGCCGCGTCGTCAGGCTCGATTTCGAGCAGATAGGCGCGCGTCGTGTCGAGCAGCCGGTAGCGCATCATGGCGCCGATCGGTCGCGGAGCGACCATCGACTTGGCGACGAGGCTGTCGATGGCGTCGAACAGGCGGGCGCGGTCGACACGGTCGTCCGGTACGACCTCGAGCGCCGCGTCGATGGTGAAATGGCCGGCGAAGACCGCGAGCCTGCGCAACACGAGGCGCTCGGTGCCGGACAGCAGCCCGTAGCTCCAGTCCAGCGTCGCCTGCAATGTCTTCTGCCGCGGCGGCGCGGTGCGCTGCCCCTGCCACAGCAGATTGAGGCGTTCGTCGAGCAGCGCCGCCGTCTGCTCCAGGCCGTAGGCTTCGACCCGGCCGGCAGCGAGCTCGATCGCCAGGGCCATGCCGTCGAGCTTGCGGCAGATGCCAGCGACGATCGCCGCATTGCCGTCGTCGAGCGCGATCTGCGCGCCGCCGGCGGTCGCCCGTTCGAGGAACAGCTGAAGCGCGGGATAGGTCTGCGCGACGGCCGCCGTCAGTCCGGCATCGTCAGGCGGAACGGCAAGCGGCGCCAATCGATAGACCTGCTCGCCCTCGACGCGCAGGGCTTCGCGGCTCGTGGCCAGGATATGGACATGCGGCGCGGCGTGGAAGATCTCCGCCGCCAGCGGCGCTGCGGCGGCGATGACGTGCTCGCAATTGTCGAGGATCAGCAGCATCCTCTTGTCCCGGAGATGCGCGAGCAGCGCGGGCAGCGGGTCGTCAGTCTGGGCTGGCAGACCCAGCATCAGCAGGATCGAGGTGATCACGAGATCGGGATCGCTGAGCGCGGCAAGATCAACAAAGTGCGCGGCGTCGGCGAAGGTCTCGAGCAGGTCGTGAGCGACCGCCACCGCAACGGCGGTCTTGCCGACGCCGCCCGGGCCGACGATCGTGACGAAATGCGAGGTAATGAGCTTGTCTGAGATGGCCGCGACCACTTCGTCGCGTCCGACCATCCGCTGCAGCCGGTTCGGCAGTTTCACGGGCGGCGGTTCCATACGCGGTGCGGGGCGCCGCTCTGCCGGAACATCCGTTTGCGAGATCGGCGCCACGAAGCAATAGCCGCGGCCGGAGAGCGTGGTGATGTAGCGGGCGCCGTCCTTGCCGTCGCCGAGGACCTTGCGAAGCGCTGCGACATGAAAGCGCAGATTGGCCTCCTCGACGGCCATGCCGGGCCACACCAGCGCCATCAGGTCCCATTTGCTGACGACCTCGTTCGGCCGCGACATCAGCGCGATCAGCGTGTCGAAAGCTTTCGTGCCGAGCGGCAGCGCGACGCCGTCGCGCGTCACGAGCCTTTCATGCGGCGTCACGGTGAATGGCCCGAACGACAGGGGGCCTGCCGCAGGCGCAGTCGGCTCGGTCATGGCGAGATCTAGGTCCTTGCGAATGGACCGGATAGCCAGATGATCGCGATCCGGCAAGGCCGCTCCCGCATCGGCGTCAGACCGCACATGCAGGCCTCATGGGGCACGCAGGCGGGGATCTCACAACTTCTCACAAGTCCAAACGGGTGTCCTGCGACAGCCGCTGCTAGTCAGTTGCGCGACGGCAAGGAGACCTTCATGACGCAAGCGGCAAAACTGCTCTACACCGCCCGAACCCGCACCGGCGGCGGGCGGCAGGACGGCATGTCCCGCAGTTCGGACGGCCGCCTCGATGTGCGGCTCTCTCCGCCGGGCGGCGCCGGCATCGGCACCAACCCCGAACAGTTGTTCGCGGCCGGCTGGTCGGCCTGCTTCGAAGGCGCCATGGAGATCGCGGCGCGCAAGCGGAAGATCACGCTTCCCAGGAAATGCGCAATCGATGCGGAGATCGACCTCCTTCTCGATGAGGGCGCTTACGCCCTCCGGGCGCGCCTCAATGTCAGCCTGCCGGGCCTCGATCGCGAGGTCGCACGCGACATCGTCGATGAGGCACACCAGACCTGCCCCTATTCCAAGGCCGTCCGCGGCAACATCGATGTCGCGGTCGCGCTGACCTGACGAACCATCTCCGACCATAAACAAGGTAGCACCATCATGAAGCAGCTCATCGACCAGCATCGCCGCAAGTTCTTTGGCGTCGCCGCGGGAACCGTTGCCGTGGGTCTCGGCGTGATCGATCTCGCCCGCGCTGAAACGGAAGCGCCGCGATCCCTCGCATCGAATGCGTCGTTCGGCACGATCAAGCAGATCGATGCCGGCGTACTCAATGTCGGCTATGCCGAGGCTGGCCCGTCGAACGGTCCCGTCGCGATCCTGCTGCACGGCTGGCCCTACGACATTCACGCCTTCGTCGATGTCGCGCCGATCCTGGCAAAGGCCGGCTATCGCGTGATCATTCCTTATCTGCGCGGCTACGGCACGACGCACTTCCTCTCCAGCGAGACGCCGCGCAATGGCGAGCCGGCCGCAATGGCCGTCGACATCATCGCGCTGATGGACAAGCTCGACATCAAGAAGGCGGTCGTCGCCGGCTTCGACTGGGGTGCGCGCACCGCCGACATCATCGCCGCGCTGTGGCCGGAGCGCTGCCGCGCGCTGGTGTCGGTCAGCGGCTATCTGATCTCCAGCCAGGCTGCCGGCAGCGCGCCGCTGCCGCCGTCGGCCGAGCTGCAATGGTGGTATCAGTTCTATTTCGCGACCGAGCGCGGCCGCGCCGGATACGAGAAGTACACGCACGATTTCGCAAAGCTGATCTGGAAGCTCGCCTCGCCGCAGTGGAAGTTCGACGACGCCACCTTCGACCGCAGCGCCGCGGCGCTCGACAACAAGGATCACGTCGCGATCACGATCCACAATTACCGCTGGCGGCTCGGGCTCGCCAAGGGCGAAGCGAAATACGAGGAGCTTGAAAAGAAGCTCGCGGCGGCCCCGCTGATCAGCGTGCCGACGATCACGATGGAAGGCGACGCCAACGGTGCGCCGCACCCCGACCCCAGCGTCTATGCCAAGAAATTCTCCGGCCGGTACGACTATCGCCTGATCACCGGCGGCGTCGGCCACAATCTGCCGCAGGAGGCACCGCAGGCCTTTGCCAAGGCCGTCATCGATGCCGACGGCGCCTGAGGATCCGCCAGCACCTCGGTCCGGCCGGGCCGGACCGAGGTTCATCCGTTGATCCCAGCTTGATGAAACTCATGACGCCAACTGAACCTGCAAAGAAAAGATTCTCCTTCCCCACGGTGATCGTGCTTGCCGCGCTTCTTCTGGTCGTTCTCCTGACCTGTGTGCCGTACCTCGTCTCGATCGCGCTCGCGGAGGGCCCCGCGACAGCAGATGCCTCGCCGATCTTCGGGGTCACGATTCCCGCGGGCTACAGGCAATGGGAGCTGGTCGCGCCGGCCGAAGAGGCCGCGCCGCTCGACGAGCTTCGCGCGGTCGTCGGCAACCAGGTGGCAGTCGACGCCTATCAAGCCGGAAAGCTTCCGTTCCCGGATGGCACCATTCTGGTCAAGCGCGCCTGGAAGCGGAAACAGTCACCGGAATTCGCATCCGCGACGATTCCCGGCGCTGCTACCACGATCCAGGTGATGGTCAAGGATTTCAGGAAATATGCCTCAACCGGCGGCTGGGGCTTTGGCCGCTTCGTCAACGGCAAGCCGGTCGACGAGGCCCAGCACCGCACCTGCTTCGCCTGCCACGAGGCTCGCGCGAAGGGGCACGATTATGTCTTCACGCGGCTTGCGCCCTGAGTTGCGACGGCGTGGCTGGCATTCGCCAACGGGCCTATCTCACTCCGCCGCCACCATCTGCTGCGTGCGCCACTGCCCGAGCAGGGCGCGCAGCGAGGCCGGCTTCACCGGCTTGTTCAGCACCGCGATCTTCTCGTCGCGCGCCGCCAGCTGCACGGCGGGGCTGCGATCGGCGGTGATCAGGATCGCAGGGATGGCGTCGCCGAAGCGGCGGCGGATGTCGCGGATCGCGGCGATGCCGTTGCCGCGGTCGAGGTGATAGTCGACCAGCAGCCCGGTGACGCGCTTGCCTGCAACTTCGATCGCCGCGATCGCGCCTTCGGGATCGGCGACCGCGATCACCTCGGCGTCCCAGGCCTTCAACAGCGTGCGCATGCCGTCGAGGATCGCCGCATCGTTCTCGATGCAGACGATCAGCGCGCCCGCGATCGGCGTACGCGCCAGCGGCGTCGCGCTGGTCACTGCGGCGGTGAGGGTGATCGCCTTCGCCGTTGGCACCGTCACCGAGAATACCGAGCCACCGCCCACATTGGCGTCGATGGCGATGCCGTGGTTGAGCACGCGCGCCAGCCGTTCGACGATCGACAGGCCAAGGCCGAGGCCGCGCGCGATCCGCGCGCCCTGCTCGAGGCGGTGGAACTCCTTGAAGATCTCACCGCGCTTGACCGTGGGGATGCCGACGCCGGTGTCGTAGACGCAGATCTTGAGCGAGGCGCCGCGGCGGCGGCAGCCGACCAGCACGCGGCCGCGCGGGGTGTATTTGATCGCGTTGGAGATCAGGTTCTGGAGCAGGCGCCGCAGCAGGAGCCGGTCCGACTCGACCGGCAGCGAGCAGGGTACGAAGGTGAGATCGAGGCCCTTGGCGCGCGCGATCGGTGCGAACTCGATCTCCAGCGAGCGCATCAGATCGGCCATCTTGAAGCTCGAGATCGAGGTCGCCATCGCGCCGGCGTCGAGCCTGGAGATGTCGAGCAGCGCGCCGAGGATCTCCTCGATGGCTTGCAGGGATTCGTCGATGTTCTCGACCAGCCGGGTTTCCTCGCCGCTGTGCTGGCGTTCGACCAGGCTGGTGACATAGAGCCGCGCCGCGTTGAGCGGCTGGAGAATGTCGTGACTGGCGGCGGCGAGGAAGCGTGTCTTGGAGATGCTGGCGTCTTCCGCCGTGCTCTTGGCCAGCGCCAGCTCGGAGTTCAGCCGGGTCAGCTCTTCCGTGCGGTCGCGTACGCGCTTTTCCAGTGTCGCGTTGGCGCGCTCCAGCGCTTCCGCGGCCTCGAATGTGGGCGTGACGTCGGTGAAGGTGATGACGAAGCCGCTGCCGGGCATGCGGTTGGTGAGCACCTCGATCACCATATGGCGGTCCGGCAGGCGCTCGAGATAGGGCTCGCTGTCGATGGTATAGGCGGCAAGCCGCCGCTCCAGCATGGCCTCGCGCTCGATCGGGTCGGCCGGATTGCTCACGTCCATGAATTCCAGGATTTCGCGAAGCGGCGTGCCGAACTGGATGAAATGCGGGGGAACGTTGAGGAGATCGCCGAACTGCCGGTTGGAGCAGATCAGCTGCAGGTCGGCGTCGAACACTGCGATGCCCTGGCGCACATGGTTGAGCGCGGTCTGCAGGATCTCGCGGTTGAAATGCAGCGCCGCATGGGAATCGTCGAGCAGCTTCAGCGCGGCTTTGGCGGAGACCGTCCGCTTGCGCAGCAGCAGCGACATCACGAGGCGCGAGGAAGCAGCTCCGATCGAGGAGGCGATCAGGTGCTCGGCGTGCTGGAGCAGCTCGAAATCGGCGGGCGCCGCCGGCTCGAGCCGCACATTGCGACGGGCCGAGAAGGCCTCGAACGAATGCCGGGCGCGGTCGGGCCCGAGATATTGCGCGACCGTGGTCTGGATGTCCTGCACGGTGACGGTGGTGCGCCAGCGGCGGAAATTCGGGGAGATCGGCGCGAGCGTGTTGGGCACGAACAGATCGGCCTGCACCAGCTCGATGGACGAAGGCCGCCGTGCCAGCGACAGCAGCACATAGGTGAGGATGTTGAGCGACAGCGACCAGATGACGCCATGCATCAGCGGCGGCAGGTCGGCGCCGAACAACGCCTGCGGCCGCAGCACCTCGATCCCGAACGGGCCGTGCTGGAGCAGCAGGATGCCTGCGGTCGAGGAATCCATGAAGCTCGGAATGAACAGCGTGTAGAGCCACACTGCGAAGCCGACCAGCATGCCGCCGATCGCGCCGCGCGCGGTCGCCCGCCGCCACAGCAGCCCACCGAAGAAGCTCGGCGCGAGCTGGGCGATGGCGGCAAAGGACAAGAGGCCGATCGCTGCGAGCTGGGTATTGCCGAGCGCGCGGTAGTAGAAATAGGCCATCACCATGATGGCGAAGATCGCGAGCCGCCGCGAGCGCAGCAGGAAGTCGCTGAAATCGGCGCCGCCGGTGCGCCCCTCCGGCCGCCGTTGCAGCACCAGCGGCACCACGAGGTCGTTGGAGACCATGATGGAAAGCGCGACGCATTCGACGATCACCATCGCGGTCGCCGCTGACAGGCCGCCGACGAAGATGGCGACGCTGAGCAGATCCGCGCCGCCCGCCATCGGCAGCGCCAGCACGTACATATCAGGATCGGCCGTGCCGAACGGAAAGCTGACGAGGCCGGCGATCGCGATCGGGATCACGAACAGATTGATGGCGACGAGATAGAGCGGGAACAGCCAGCGCGCGCGGCCGACCTCGGCATCGGAGGAATTCTCCACCACGCTGACATGGAACTGGCGCGGCAGCAGCATGACCGCGCACAGCGACAGCAGCGTCATGGTCAGGAAGTTGCCGATCGACGGCGAGTAGTTGATGGCGCGCACCGCCTCCGGCGTCTTCATCGCGCGCTCGATCAATTCATGCGGCGAGAACATCCAGAATGTGACGAAGATGCCGGCGGCGAGAAAGGCGACCAGCTTGACGATGGATTCGGTCGCGACCGCCAGCATCAGGCCGTGCTGGTGCTCGGTGGCGTCGGTCTGCCGCGTGCCGAACAGCACGGCGAAGGCCGCCATCGCCAGCGTCACCATCAACGCCATGTCGCCAAGGATCGGGATGTGGGAGAAGGCCTGATCCTCGCTCAGGATCGTCTCCAGCGAGGAGGCGACCGCCTTGAGCTGGAGCGCGATGTAGGGCACCGAGCCGATGATGGCGATCAGCGCCACGGTCGCCGCCACCGCCTGGCTCTTGCCGTAGCGGGCGCCGATGAAGTCGGCGATCGAGGTGATGTTGTGGGCCTTGGCGAGCTGGATCACGCGGCGCAGCACGCCGGCACCGAGGCCGATCATCAGGATCGGGCCGACATAGATGGCGAGGAAGTCGGTCGAGGTGCGGGTGGCGAAGCCAACCGAGCCGAAGAAGGTCCAGGAGGTGCAGTAGATCGCCAGCGACAGCGGATAGATCAGGCCGGAGGCGCGGCCTGGCCCGGCCGGCGAGCGGCGGTCGCCGTGGCTCGCCACCAGGAACAGGAAGCCGATATAGCCAAAGGCGGCGGCAATCACGCCCCAGTCGTGCAGCATGGCGAGCGTGCTTCTCCCTGGGCGCGACGGCGCCCGGTCTCATTTTCCCTGCAAATCTAGCGCGTTGGACGAGGCGAGGCGACAGCGAAATGCCCGGAAGGGGCGGGAACTGGCGTCGTCGTTAAGCCGTAGGGCGAGCTGCCTGCTCTCCCTCGCCCCGCTTGCGGGGAGAGGGTGGGGTGAGGGGGGCTCTCCGCGGGGACGGTGGCAGCTGGACTCGCGGAGACTCCCCCTCACCCGGATCGCATCTGGCGATGCGATCCGGCCTCTCCCCGCAAGCGGGGAGAGGCGAAGAAAAACCTACTCCGCCGCCAGCGACTTTTGCTTGAGCGGCAGGCCGAGGCGGTCCCACACTTGCAACAGGGCTTCGGCGAGTTGATCGATCAGGCCGTCGTCGTGATAGGGCGAGGGCGTGATGCGCAGGCGCTCGGAGCCCTTGGCGACGGTCGGATAGTTGATCGGCTGGATGTAGATGCCGTGCTCTTCGAGCAGGAGGTCGGAGGCCTGCTTGCACTTCTCGGCATCGCCGATGAACAGCGGCACGATGTGGGTGTCGCTCGACATCACCGGGAGACCGGCGGCGTTGAGGATCGCCTTGACCCGGGCGGCGCGGTCCTGGTGGCGCTCGCGCTCCCAGCTCGAGGTCTTCAGGTGCTTGATCGCGGCGGTCGCGGCCGAGCAGATCGCCGGCGGCAGCGCGGTGGTGAAGATGAAGCCCGGCGCATAGGAGCGCACGGCGTCGATGATCTGGCCGTTGGCGGCGATGTAGCCGCCGAGGCAACCGAACGCCTTGGCCAGCGTGCCTTCGAGGATGTCGATGCGATGCATGACGCCGTCACGCTCGGCGATGCCGCCGCCGCGCGGGCCGTACATGCCGACCGCGTGGACTTCGTCGACATAGGTCATCGCGTTATATTTTTCGGCGAGATCGCAGATCTTGGCGAGCGGAGCGACGTCGCCGTCCATGGAATAGAGGCTCTCGCAGGCGATCAGCTTCGGCCGGTTCGGACCCGCCGCCTTCAACAGCGCTTCGAGGTCGGCGAGATCGTTGTGGCGGAACACTTGCCGCTCGCAGCCGGACTGGCGGATGCCCTCGATCATTGAATTGTGGTTGAGCTCGTCCGACAGGATCAGGCAGTTCGGAATGAGCTTTGCGATCGTCGCGATGCCGGTCTGGTTCGAGACGTAGCCCGAGGTGAACAGCAGCGCGGCTTCCTTGCCGTGGAGATCGGCGAGCTCGGCCTCGAGCTGCACCAGCGGATGATGCGTGCCGGCGATGTTGCGGGTGCCGCCCGCGCCGGTGCCGACGCGCGTTGCGGTCTCGACCATGGCGCCGACGACCTTCGGATGCTGACCCATGCCGAGATAGTCGTTGGAGCACCAGATCACGACGTCGCGCTTGCCCTTGGGCGAATGCCAGATCGCATGCGGAAACCGGCCCGCCATGCGTTCGAGATCGGCGAACACGCGGTAGCGCCGCTCAGTGTGGAGGCGATCGAGGGCGGAATTGAAGAACTGGCTGTAATCCATCGGCAAACCTGCAACGGAACCTGACCAAGGGGCGCATCTTCTTAGAGCTTTTCCAGCTCCAATGTCTATGCGCTATCCCACATTTGGCCCTGGAGGGCATTTGGGCAAAATGCCCTATCGTGCGATTTGAAACTTGATCCCGATCAAAGAACTCACCGGCTTGTGTAATGCTGCTTTGCGGTAAGTACCGGGAGGGGCCGACATGGCAGCCTGGGGCTGCCTGGGCTCGGCAACACAATTCAGCAGATTATCATTCGAAAGGACCCTCCCATGAAGCGCGTGATGATCCTCAACGGTCCCAACCTCAACATGCTCGGCATCCGCGAGCCGCACATCTACGGCACCACGACGCTCGCAGAGGTCAATGCGAGCTGCGAGGAAGCCGCCGCGAAGCTCGGGCTCAAGCTCGCCTTCCACCAGTCCAACCATGAAGGCGTGCTGGTCGACCTGATCCAGTCGGCGCGGCAGGACGCCGATGCGATCGTCATCAACCCGGCCGGCCTGTCCTTCACCTCGGTCTCGATCATGGACGCGATCAAGACATTCGAAGGCCCGGTGCTGGAAGTCCACATCTCCAACATCCACGCCCGTGACGAATATCACCGGCACTCGAAGATCTCGTTCGTGGCGACCGGCGTGATCTGCGGGCTGGGGCCGTTCGGCTACATCGCGGCGCTGCACGCGATTGCGAATATGAAGTGAAATGCTGCCGCAGCGACGGTCTGCTCCCTCGCTCCGCTTGCGGGGAGAGGGTTGGGGTGAGGGGGAGTCTCCGCACGGACGGTGACAGTCGGACTCGTGGAGAGTCCCCCTCACCCGGGATCCGCGCTACGCGCGAATTCCGGCCTCTCCCCGCAGGCGGGGAGAGGCGAAAAAAATCACGTCGTCCGAAACTGCAGCACGCCGTCCTTGGTCTCCGCCGTCAGCCGGCCCTCGACGATCATGTAGTTGACGTGGGCGACCAGTTCGCCGGCGGCAAAACCCATCTGGTGTTCGTCGAGCACGTGCTTGTTGAACACCACGGGCACCAAGGCGCGCGAGGTCTGCGGCACCTCGCGGCAGGCTTCCGCGATCAGGCGGCAGCGCTCCTCGTGGTGGTCGGCGAGCTGCTTGATGCGGGTCTTGAGCCCGTAGAATGGTACGCCGTGGCCGGGCAGCACCAGCAAATCATAGGGCAGCGTCGTGGTGAGGCTGGCGAGCGAAGCCAGATATTCGCCGAGCGAGTTCTGGTCGGGCTCGACCGCCCACACGCTCACATTCGGCGAGATCTTGCTCAGCACCTGGTCGGCGGAAAGGAACAGCTTGTCGTCGGCGCAATACAGCATCACCTGGTCGAGCGCGTGGCCGCCGCCGGTGATCACCTTGAAGCGGCGCGTGCCGATCACGACCTCGTCGCCATGCGAGATGCGGCGGTAGGACGGCGGCAGCACCGAGACGCGCTTGAGATAGTCCTGTCCGCGGCCGAGCAGCTTTTCGGTGAGCGACTCGTCCATGCCGTGGCGGCGGAAGAACAGCCGCTGCGCTTCGCGCCGCTCCTCGGTGCCGCGATTCTGGTGATAGACCGATTGCAGATATTCGACCTGCGACATCACCAGCGGGCAGTTGAACCGCTCGACGATCCACCCCGCAAGCCCGACATGATCGGGGTGGGAGTGAGTGACGATCAGGCGCGTGATGTTGACGCCCTTGAGCGGGCCGTCGAACAGCTTCGTCCAGGCCTCGATCGTCTCCTCGTTGCCGAAGCCGGCGTCGACCATGGCGTAACCGTCGCCGTCGGCGAGCAGGTAGATGTTCACATGGTTGAGGCGGAACGGCAGCTTCAGCCGCGCCCACAACACGCCGGGCTTCACCTCCACGACCTCGTCGGGGCCGGGATGCTGGTCCCAGGGATAACGCAGGGCCTCCGCGGAGGACTGCACGGTGTCGGTCTTCGCGTTCATGCTACCGACTTAAACCCGCCGGGCGCGCCGCGCCAGCCGAAAAAGACGCGGGGGTGGCTCGCATAGCGGTCATTCCGCGCCGGATTTTTCCGTGACCCGGATGGAGCGCAGCCCAAAAATGCCGGTCATTCCGGGGTGCGCGTGAGCGCGAACCCGGAATCTGGAGGTCGTCGCGCGAGATTCCGGGTTCGGCGCTTTGCGCCGCCCCGGGATGACAATCAGGCCGCTCGCATGCTGTTGAGGAACGCGTCGATCTCCCCGCGCAGCAGGTCGGCCTCGCGGCGCAGTGCGTCGGAGGCGCCCAGCACTTCGCTCGCCGCAGCGCCGGCTTCGGCGGAGGCCGTGGAGACGCCGACGATGTTGCTGGAAACCTCGCTGGTGCCGCCGGCGGCATGCTGGATGTTGCGCGCGATCTCGCGGGTCGCCGCGCCCTGTTCCTCGACAGCCGCAGCGATCGTCGTGGTGACGTCGTTGATCTCGCCGATGATCCGGCCGATGCCCTGGATGGCGCCGACCGCCGAGGTCGTCACGTTCTGCATGCTGGCGATCTGGGTGCGGATCTCCTCGGTCGCCTTCGCGGTCTGGCTCGCGAGGCTCTTCACCTCGGAGGCGACCACCGCGAAGCCGCGGCCGGCCTCGCCCGCGCGTGCCGCCTCGATGGTGGCGTTGAGCGCGAGCAGATTGGTCTGCGAGGCGATGGTCTGGATCAAATCGACCACGACGCTGATGCGGCTCGCGCTGTCGGCGAGGCTCTGCACCGTGGCGTCGGTCGCGCCGGCTTCGTCCACGGCCTTCTTGGCGATCCCGGCCGAGGTGACCACCTGGCGGCTGATTTCGGCGATCGAGGACGACAGCTGCTCGGTGCCTGACGACACGGTCTGCACGTTGACCGAGGTCTCTTCGGCCGCGGAGGCGACCGCGTTGACCAGCGCGTTCGACTGGTCGGCGGTGGTCGACATGCTCTGCGCGGTCGATTGCATCGAATTGGCGGACTGCGCCAGATTGTCGAGCGCGGAGCGCACCGTGCTTTCGAATTCGGCGATCTTCGCCTCGATGCGCGCGGCCCGCTCGGCCTTGGCGACGCGGTCCTTGTCCTGTTCGCTCGCAAGCGCGCGGGCCTCGACCATGCTATCGCGGAACACGGTCAGCGTGTCGGTCATCGTGCCGATCTCGTCATTGTGCTTGGCACGCGCGATCTCGGTGTCGAGATCGCCGGCCGAGAGTGACTGCATGGCGCGCTGGAGGCCGGTGATCCGGCGCAGGATGTTGCGGCCGACATAGAGCCAGACGAACAGCGCCGAGCCGACCAGCATCAGCGCGCCCAGCGCCAGCATGACCGACGTCGCGAGCGAGATCTCCTGCCGCGCCTGGAAGGTCGACGCGTTGGTCTCCTTCTGCACGCCGTCGACGAGCTGCTGCACGCTGATGCCGAGGCCGACGTTGAGCTTACGCGTCTCGTCCAGGATGGTCTGGCCGTAGTCGATGGAGTCGAGCTCTTTCTCGCGCAGATTGAACACGCCGGTCTTGCCGGTGCCGAGCGCGAGCAGCTTTTCCGCCGTCGCGCGCAGCATCTTGTTGCCCTGATTGTCCGACAGCAGATCGAGGTTCGACCGCAGGCGTCCTTGTGCCGTCTTGAATTCCTTCTGGATGTCATCGAGCTTGTCGCTCGTGTTCGCCGACAGCGCCGCGCTCATGTCGGCGGCTGCGAGATTGCCGCTGGCGACGACGTTGCCGAGCTGGCCGACGGTCTGCGCGGCTTCGGTGGCATCTTCGGCCGACAGGTTGGCCGAGCCGAGAATGGCGTTGACCCGGGTCTGCGCGTCCAGCATTGCCGGACTGGCCGCGCCCACGAAGGCGCCCTGGGCGCTGCGCAGCGCGTCATATTGCTTGTCGTGCAGGGCGGCAATGTCCAGCCGTTCGCGGGCGGCCTTGGCCAGGCTCTGGGCCGCCTCGTTGATGCTCTTCATCGTCTCGCTGAGTCCGGAGACGACGGCCTTGTCGCCGCCGAGCTCGATGATCTCGTTGAGTTTCTGCTGCGTCTGCTCCTGCAATTCCCTGAGCTTCTTGGTGCGCTCGTTCAGGGCGTCCTCGCTTTGAGCCGCAAGCAGGGCAGGTCCCTGTGCCGCAAGGCCCGCGCTCAGGGCCGACAATTGCAGGCTGGCGGCGAGGCGCGGAATGTCCCGCCCGCTCAGTTCTGTCATGCGTCCGCCGAGATTTTGCAGCGCCAGGCCGGCGCCGGCCGCGATCACGAGGCCCATGCCCGCGATCACCGCGAAGGCGGTGAACAGGCTGCCGCGCACGCCCCATGTCGGCATCTTGAAACGAGGTCTCAAACGGCCAAGCAAACGGCCAACGCCCAGACGGATCGCCATCGAACTTCCCCCACGCTCTTGCTTCTGTTTTGTGGCGGGCAGTATCGGCGGGGCCGGTTAAAAAAATCGCAATTGGTGCAATTGCTTGCGCTGGTTCCGCAGGGCGAAAAAAGAAGGGCCGGCAACGGGGCCGGCCCTTCGTCAGGATAAGGTTTTGCTAACCGATCAGTAGCGCGCGACCGTCGAATTGGCCCAGTTGAAGCGATAGTTGACGCCCGCCTTGAAGGTGTGGTCGTCGGTGGTGAAGTTGCCGGTGCCCGCCAGCGGGCCCGCGGTGAAGTGCGCGTCGCCGAAATTGTAGTACTGGTACTCGGCCTTGGCCGACCAGTTCGGCGCGAACATGTATTCGAGGCCGGCGCCGACGGTGTAGCCGTTGCGATGATCGCCATCGATGATGAAGCCGGTCGGCACGCCGCCGACGGTGACCTTCTCGTTGTTGTCCGAATAGGCGTAGCCGCCCTTCACGTAGAGGAGGCCCGGACCCCAGGTGTAGCCGACGCGGCCGGTGATCGAGCCGAGGCCGCGCTGGTCGTTGGTGTAGGCGACGCCGCCCGGAAACACCGCGCCGACGCTGCCGGAGAGCCAGGAATACTGGCCTTCGACGCCGACCACGAAGTTCGGGTTGAACTGCCAGTCAGCACCGACCTGCACGCCGCCGAGGAAACGGCCGTTGCCGTTGTTGCCGGTGGAGAGGCCGTTGAAATTGTTGTCGCTGGAGAACGCGCCGCCGACATGGGCGCCGAGATAGAATCCCGTCCAGTTGTAGATCGGCGCGACATAGGCCGGCGCGGGCGCCTTGTAGTAGTTGCGGTTGCCGAGATCGGCGCCGACGGCCGGCGCAGCGGCGCCCACCACGAGCAGCGCGACGGTCGCAAACAGAATCTTCTTCATAGTCCAAACTCCAACACTTAGGTCCCCGGCAGGCGCGCTTTCCGCGCCGTCGTTGGTTTTGCAGATAGCTCGCTTTTGACGAAAATGCTGTCACATCCGTGGCACAGCGGCAGCCAACCTAACGTATTGGGCTGCAAATGATTTTCGTGCTTAATGGCGACTTAAGAAATGCTGAAGGAAGGTTTAACGTCGCCTCTTCCCGGCAACCTGCGTGCGGCTCTTGTTAACCAAGACGCCGCCGTGCTTCATCGCGCATCTGCGCGCGGAATGCCGCGCGCTTTGCCGGCCGGTCTTCCTCGCGCACGTCGTGGCGATCGAAGATGTCGAACTTCTCCAGGATCGGATAGCGCTCGCTCGCCATCGCGAGCACGCGCAGCACCTTGGTCGCCGACGGCGTCGGGCCGCTGACCTCCCAGCGCCGGATGGTGTCGGCGCCGCCGTTCTCCGGCAATCCGCACAGCCTGGCCATGTCGGCCGCGGTGAGCTTGCGCTCGAGGGCATCGGAGAGGTCGGCGCGGAGTTGCTTCAGTTCGGGGCCGGTCATGTCAATCGCGTTCAGGGAGCTGCTCAAGGCAAATGCACTAGCGCTGATTCGGGTCCATCCGAAGGCAGCGAGCGCACGCCACCCCGGGCTCCGGTACCTTTGTGTGCGCACGGAGTTATGAACGGAGTGCCCATGGAAATCTTCCGGCGAATGAACAGATGACACAGCGGGGCCCTAGCGATGAAGGGATCAGCCATGACAACCGTCAAACTCGCCATTGCCGCGCTCATCACGACCGGACTGCTTGCCGCGCCGTTCGCGGCTGAGGCGAAGAAGCACCGCTCGAGCCGATATTACAGCACCAGTGTGGTGGCCCCGGCCTATGGCAGCGCTGGATTGCCGGCGACGCAGGGCAGGCCCGCTTACGGATCGTCCGGACAGACGGTCGGCACGGTCACGGCGCCGTCGATCGGAACGTACAACTGGCCGTCGGTCGGCGTGACCAATTCGGTCCCGACCTGGAGCAATACCAACCCGCGGTGATGAGCGATTGCATCGCCCGTCAGCTCTCCGCGCCGCCCTTCTCAATGCCGAACACAAGGCAGGTCGTCGTCGCGTGCGCGAGCAGCCGGCCCTTCGTATCGGTGATGCGCGCTTCGGCGGTCGCGACGCGGCGGCCAGCGTTCAGTACGCGGCCTTCGGTGCGGATCACGCCGCTGGCCTCGCTCATGCCGCGCACGAACGAAATCTTGAATTCCAGCGTCGTGTAGCCGGTCCCGCCGGGCAGGGTGGTCTGCACCGCCAGCCCCATTGCGGAATCCAGCAATATCGCGGCGTAGCCGCCATGGACCGAGCCGATAGGGTTGTAGTGACGCAGGCCCGGCACGCTATGGATCACAACAATCCCAGGCTCGGCCCTGCAGTCGAACGGCTCGACCGTCTGCATGATCGGCGGCTCGGGCAATTGCCGGCTTTGTCGTCCACCACCGAGCGCCTCCAAACCTCATGGAATGATCTATATCATATAATAAGGGATGGAAAAGAGCCAGAAGGCGCACCTCAGGCGCCACGGCCACCCTGTTGCCCGATCACGCAGCGCCATCCCGCGAGGCGCTCGGCCGGATGCTGGTTCATCCATTCGGCAAGCTGCGGCGCACCCATCATGCAGGACTGCATCGAAACGTCGGCGAAGTCCGATGTGGTGACGATCTGCTCGTGACAATTGGCGGGAGAGGCGAGGCTGCAAAGCACGGCAATGATCTTGATCACGACAGATGTTCCACGTTGCCGCCGGCGGCGCGCCCGATCGTGGTCGTGTCGTGCCGCTCGCTGACCGGATCAGCGGGCGGGAAGATGCTGTCATAGATCGCGCGTGCCTCCTGGATGAGGCGCAATCGTTCGCGCTCGGATCTCGAGACAAATTGAATAACCTGGCCCATGTTTGGCTCCGAAGAGTTTGGCGACCATCATCAGATGATGGAAATCATTCCAAACCGATGTGGGGTGCGGCCCGGCGCTTTGCAGCTGTGCGGGCGGTCACGGGGAATAAAAAGCGCGTGACCGCGCCGTTGCGGCAGATGCGGTTCGATTCGGTCCAATCGTCTTTGGGGGCGAACCGGATACCGTTTGCGTCACGCCGCCGGCGCGCACTCCTTCCGCCCCGGCACTGCCGCGAGCAGCTCGCGCGTATAGGCGTGCTCGGGCGCGGCGAACAGCTGCGCGGTCGGTTTCAGCTCGACGATCGCGCCGCGCTGCATCACCGCGATGCGGTCGCAGATCTGGGCGGCGACGCGCAGGTCGTGGGTGATGAACAGCATCGAGAGGCCAAGGCGCGCCTTGAGGTCTTCGAGCAGCCGCAGGACTTGCGCCTGCACAGAGACGTCGAGCGCGGAGACAGCCTCGTCGGCAACGATGATCTCGGGCTCGAGCGCGAGCGCGCGGGCGATGCCGATGCGCTGGCGCTGGCCGCCCGAGAATTCATGCGGATAGCGTTCGAGCGCGCCGGCATCCAGGCCCACCATCTTCAGGAGATCGCGAGCGCGCTCGAAGGCGACCTTCGGATCGGTGCCGGCCGCGATCGGGCCGTCGGCGATGATGTGGCCGATCTTGCGGCGCGGATTGAGCGAAGCGAACGGATCCTGGAAGATCATCTGGATGCGATGGCGCTCGGTGCGCAGCGCCTTGCCCGTGAGCGAGGTGAGATCGGTCTCGCCGATCCGCACCGTGCCGCGGTCGGCTTCGATCAGCCGCATCACGAGGCGCGCCACCGACGATTTGCCCGAGCCGGATTCGCCGACGAGGCCGAGCGTCTCGCCCTTGAGGATGTTGAAGTTGACCGCGCGCGCTGCGTCGACGCGGCGGTCCTCGCGAAACCAGCCCCCTGATGTGACGTAGGTCTTGTCCAGCCCGATCACCTCGACGGCCCTGGCCTGGTCGTCGAGGGGCTCGCGCGCCGGCGGATCCATCGACGGCACGGCAGCGAGCAGCGCCTTGGTGTAGTCGTGCTGCGGCTCGTTGAAGACGGTCGCCGCCGGGCCTTCCTCGACCACCTTGCCATGCCGGAGCACCACGACCTGGTCGGCAATGTCGGCGACCACGCCGAAATCATGGGTGATGAACATCACCGCCATGTTGCGGTTGCGCTGGAGGTTGCGGATCAACTTCAGGATCTGCGCCTGCGTGGTGACGTCGAGCGCGGTGGTCGGCTCGTCCGCGACCAGCACCGCCGGCTCGAGCGCGAGCGCCATCGCGATCATGGCGCGCTGGCGCTGGCCGCCGGAGAGCTGGTGCGGATAGGCGCGGACGATGCGCTCAGGGTCGGGCAGGCCGACCTCGCGTGCCAGCGCCAGCGCTCTTGCGCGCCGCTCCTTCGGCGTGAGCAGGCCGTGGGCCTCGAACATCTCGGCCATCTGGTCGCCGATCCGCATCAAGGGATTGAGCGCGGTCATCGGCTCCTGGAAGATCATCGCGAAGCGGCGCCCGCGCAGATCGCGCCAGCCGTCGTCATCCAGCTTGAGGAGGTCGCGGCCCTCGAACTGGATCTCGCCGGAAGTGACGTTGACCGTATCCGGCAGCAGGCCCATCAGCGCATGCGCGCACATCGACTTGCCGGAGCCGGATTCGCCGACGACGCAGACGATCTTGCCGGGCCGAAGGTCGAGCGAGACGCCGTCGACGGCGAAGGCACGCTCGGCACCCTTGGGCAGTGCGATCTGCAGGTTCTTGATGGAGACGGCGGGCGGGGCGGTCATCGTCAGCGTCCCTCCCGCGACAGGCGCGGATTGAGCGCGTCGTTGAGGCCTTCGCCGATCAGGTTCAGCCCAAGCACCGAGATCAGGATGGCGACGCCGGGAAACACCGTGATCCACCAGGCCTGGCGGATCACGGTTCGGCCGGCGCCGACCATGTAGCCCCAGGAGATCAGATTGGGATCGCCGAGGCCGAGGAAGGCCAGCGAGGACTCCAGCAGGATCGCGGTCGCCACCATCAGCGAGGCCAGCACGATCACCGGCGACAGCGCATTGGGCAGGATCTCGCGCAGGATGATCCAGGTGTTGCTCTGGCCGGTGACCACGGCGGCCTGGACATATTCGCGCGTGCGCAGCGAAAGCACCTCGCCACGCACGAGGCGGGCGACCGGCGGCCAGCTCACTACCGCGATCGAGGCCACGATCGAATAGATCGAGGGCTGCAGGATCGCGACCAGCACGATCGCCAGCGCGAAGCTCGGAATGGTCTGGAAGAATTCGGTGAAGCGCATCAGGGCGTCGTCGACCTTGCCGCCGAAATAGCCGGCCATGGCGCCGATCGGCACGCCGACGACCAGCGCCACCAGCGTCGAGACGAGGCCGACCAGCAGCGACACGCGTGCGCCAAAGATCATGCCGGCGAACACGTCGCGGCCGAGCGCGTCGGTGCCGAGCGGCACGGTCGAGAGCGTGAACGGCGGCAGGAACGGCCGCTGTACCATGCGCCAGGGCGAGTTCGGGAACAGCATCGGTCCGAACACCGCGATTCCGATCGCAAGCAACAGGATGATGAGGCCGATGACGCCGCTCGGGCTCTTCAGCATCGATTTCCAGAACTGTTTCATGAGGCGAATTCGATGCGCGGATCGACCAGCCGATAGACCAGGTCGGTGATGAGGTTGAAGATCAGGACCATGGCGGAGCAGATCACGAACACGCCGAGCAGGAGGTTGTAGTCCCGCTGCAGCAGCGCGTCGTACATCAGGCGCCCGATGCCGGGCCAGGCGAACACGGTCTCGGTGATGACGGCGCCGCCGATCAGCGTGCCGGAATGCACGCCGGCGAGCGTCACGACGGGCAGCAGCGCGTTGCGCAGCACGTGGCGGCGCTGGATCACGGCGTCGGAGAGGCCCTTGGCGCGCGCGGTCTTGACGAAGTCGAGGCGCTTCACCTCCAGCATCGAGGCGCGTGTCATGCGGGTATAAGTCGCCATGAAGAACAGGCCGAGCGTCATCGCCGGCATGATCAGGTGTTTTGCGACGTCGAGCGCGTGGGCCAGGCCGGTGAGGTTGGCGCCGACCGTCTCGTAGCCGAAGCTCGGCAGCCAATCGAAGGTGACCGAGAACAGGAGGATACCCATCAGCGCCACCCAGAAGATCGGCATGGCGTAGAAGATCAGGGCGAACACGGTGATGCCGGTGTCGAGAAAGGTTCCGGCAAAGCGCGCCGCGAAGCTGCCGAACAGGACGCCGAGCATCAGCGAGATCGCGAAAGCGGTCAGCGTCAGCAACAGGGTCGCCGGCAGCCGTTCGAGGATCAGCTTCGACACCGGCGCCTGCTGGCGGAAGGAGAAGCCGAGGTCGAGGGTGACGACGCCCTTGACGTAGATGAACAGCTGCTCGGGCAGCGGCTTGTCGAGGCCGAACTTTTCCCGGAGCTGCTTGACGAAGATCTGGTCGCTGGCGCCGGCCTCGCCCGCCATCACGACCGCGGGATCGCCGGGCGCAAGCCGGATCAGGAAGAAATTGAGGACGACGATCGCGAGCAGGACGATCACGCCCTTCACGACACGCTGAGCGACGAAGGAGAGCATATCTATAACGCAGTGAGATTGAGGTGCGTGTCACCGCGATCACGGTGCACTCCCTCTCCCGCTTGCGGGGGAGGGCAGGGGAGGGGGTGCTTCCGCGGAGGGATTGCCAAGAGGAGAGAACCCTCACCCGCTACGCTCTTCGAGCGTAGCGACCTCTCCCGCAAGCGGGAGAGGTAAGGGGAGTTCGGAGCGCCTGCCATCACTTGTCGAGCCATGCGTCCTTGAAGCCGTCATTGACGCCGATGCCGGTAGTGATCAGGTTCTTGACCTTGCAGCGCATGATGGTCGGGAATTGCAGCTCGAGCATCCAGGCCACCGGCACGTCCTCGACCAGGATCTTCTGCGCCTTCTCGTAGATCTCCTTGCGCTTGGAATCCGGGGTCGCGACGGCGCCATCGGCGAACAGCTTGTCGATCTCCGGGTTGGAGTAGCCCTCGACATTGTTGAACACCTGGCCCTTGGCGATGGCGCTGGAGACGTAGTTGCGCCCGACGCCGAGGGCCGGATCGCCGTACTGGTAGAGATAGGTGAAGGCGATGTCGTAGTCCCAGTCGCCGATCTTCTGGTTGCCGCCGGCAACGTCGGTGGCGATGGTCTCGATGTTCATGCCGACGTCCTGGAGATTCTGCTTCACGGCTTCACCCCAGCGCTGCCAGGTCTCGCCATAGGCGAGCGGCAACAGGCGGATCTTCTCGCCCTTGTAGCCGGCTTCCTTCAGCAGCGCCTTGGCCTTGGCCGGATCGTACGGATATTTCGGCACGTCGTCGGTGTAGTATTTGATGGTCGAGGCGGACGGGCCGGTCGCGACCTTGCCGAGCCCGTTCCAGATCACGTCCTTGGCGAAATCGCGGTCGATCGCAAACATGATCGCCTGCCGCACCCGCTTGTCCGCGAGCGGGCCCTGGCGGTTGTTCAGCCATAGCCAGGCCAGCGGCGAGAAGAACTCCCAGCCGGCGCCGGTGACGCAGGTGTCCTTCAGCTTGGACAGCCGCGGCACGTCGAAATTCTCGACCGAGCCGCCGGGCAGCACGTCGACCTTGCCGGTCTCGTACGCCACCGAGCGCGCGGCGGCGTCGGGAATGACCTGCCAGTAGATCTCGTCGAGATAGGGTTTGCCCTTCTCGTGGTAGTTCGGGTTCTTGACCAGGCGGATGAACGAGCCCTTCTGCCACTCCTTGAACATGAAGGGGCCGGTGCCGACCGGGGCGTTGTTGTAGGGGTTGGTCTTCCAGTCGGTGCCGTCATAGAGATGCTTCGGCACCATCGGCATCGAGCCGACCTCGAAGATACCGAGGAACGGGCCGAACGGCTGCTTCAGCGTGAACACCACCGTGTAATCGTCGGGCGCCTCGACCTTGTCGACCTGCCCGAGGTTGTTGCGGGCGCGCGCGTGGGTCTGCTTCAGCATCTCGATCGAGAACAGCACGTCGGCGGCGGTGAAGGGTTTGCCGTCATGCCAGGTGACGCCCTTCTTGAGCTTGAAGGTGTAGGTCTTGGCGTCCTCGCTCACGGTCCAGCTCTCGGCGAGTTCCGGCTGCGGCTCGAGCTTGGGGCTGTAGCGCAGCAGGCCCTCGAAGATGTTGCCGGACACCATCTGGACCGGGCCGTTCTGGACCATCGCAAGCATCAGGCCGGGCGGCTCGGGCTGGATCACGGCATTGATCACACCCCCCGTTTTCGGCTCTTGCGCCAGTGCCGAGGCCGTGAGGCCGCAAGCCAGGAGGAGACCAAGCAACACTCGTTTTGGCATGTCGTATCTTTCTCAAGCGAGGCCAGCCGCAGACGCTTCGCACGTCATGGCGCGCAAAGCTACGGCCGGCCCATCCCAGTCCCCATCCGGTATCGAGGCTCACATAGTCCCATTCGGCGCCGCAAGATGAAAGTCTCGACAGTGTTCGCACAAAAAATGTACAGCGCGTCCTGTTTTCACTTGATTCATTATCCTGTCGTGGAGACAAGTCGGCCATGGACAATGCCACGCGCTCCGAACGGTCCCGCAACGCTGCGCTCGAAGCGGCCATCGCCATCATCGCGCGCGACGGGCCGGGCCGGTTGACGCTCGATGCCATCGCCCGCGAGAGCGGCCTCAGCAAGGGCGGCGTGATGCATCAGTTCCGCACCAAGGAGGCGGTGCTGAAGGCGTTGCTCGAGCGGCAGATGGCGCATTTCGAGGAGTTCTCGATCCGCTATATGGCAAAGGTGAGCGGGACCTCGGCAAATCCCAATCTGGCGACCCAGCTCGCCACGATCCGGGAAGCGGCGACCTCGCCGAATTCTGCCGCGCTGGCCCTGGTTGCGGCCATGGTCGAAAATCCCGACCTGATGGCGCTGCCGCGCGAACTCGAAATGAAGAGGATGGCGGCGATCAAGGAAGAAGCCGCCGATCCCGACCTCGCGATGCTGCGCTGGGCCGGGGCGCTCGGGCTGCTGCTGAGCTCGCTATTCGGCATGTCTCCGCTCAGCAAGGACGAGCACCAGCGACTGTTCGCGCGCCTGCTCGACGACGCACAGTGGACCGGCCTCGGACAGCCCGCCACGACACGCACCAAGTCCGCGGCCAAGTCCACGGCCAAGTCCGGAACGCCATCGGCGGCAAAGGCCCCGACCCCGCGCAAGCGCGCCTGATTCACCGTTAACGAATTCCGACCGGCGCCTGCCCAAATCCGCGCCTGCGGCCAAATGTGCCAGCGCGTCATTTCCGTACTTTACAAACCAACTGGTCGGTTTTATAAGCGGAAACACTGAGACGGCCCAAGGCGTCTGAAATGGCCCCGGACGATGCCTTGGGCCGGCAATGGTGAGCGCCGCAGCCGCGTCTGGTCCCAAAACGCGGCTGCGGTCCCCATCGCCTTGCTGAAAGCCGCTAGAGGAGTCTGGAATGGATCGCTCGATCGCCCTGCGCGGTCTGGGAACGCTGGTGCTTTGCGCGGCCGCGGCCGGCTGCGCCTCGGTCGCCCCCGTGCCCTATTCGGAGATGGCGTCGTCGGCCTACATGGCCCCGGACAAGTCGGACGCCTCCGGCCGCGTGCCCTACCGCTATTCCACGCCGGTCGACTGGCGCGCATATAATAAAGTGATCCTGGATCCCGTCGTGCTCTACCGCGGCAAGGATCATCAGTTCGGCGACATGTCCGACAAGGACAAGGCAACGCTCGCCGCCTACATGCAGAACTCCTTCGCCGAGCGGCTGCGCGGCCGTTTCGCGCTGGTGCGCGAGCGCGGACCGAACACGTTGCGGATCAGGCTGACGCTCACCGGCGCCGTCACCAACACGCCGGTGCTCGGCACGCTCTCGCGCTTCGACCTCGCCGGTGCCGTCTACAACGGCGTGCAGGCCGCGCGCGACGGCGAGGGGACGATGACCGGCTCGGTCGTCTATGGCGTCGAGATCTTCGACGCCGCCACCTCGCGCCTGCTCTCTGCCTACGTCACCAAGCAATACCCGGGCGCCTACGACATCAAGGCCAGCGTCGGCGCGCTCGCAGCCGCCACCGCCGGCCTCGAGAAGGGCGCCGACGCGCTGATGGCGCAACTGAACTGACGCGGCAACCCGCGCAACGAAAGGCATCGCAGATGGACATTCTTCTTCGCTTCGTGCTGCGCGTCGCGATCACGGTCATGATGATGATCGTCGGCGGCCGCGCCGGCGCTGCCGCGCCCACCGATCCCAGCGGCACCTGGCTGGTCGAGGACGGCCGCGCCCGCATCCGGCTCGAACGCTGCGGTCCGTCGCGCGAGCGCATCTGCGGCTTCATCGTCTGGATGAAGGAGCCGGCCGACAAGCGCGGCCAGCCCTATCGCGACAAGGAGAATCCTGATGCGGACAAGCGCGCCCGCGCGCTGCTCGGCCACCAGCTCATCATGGGCTTGCAGGCGACGCCCGAGGGACGGTTTGCCGGCGACATCTACAATGCGGAGGACGGCAAGTTCTATTCGGTCTCGCTGTGGCGCGAATCCGCCGATCGCCTGAAGCTGAAAGGCTGCCTCATAAAATTCCTGTGCCAGACCCAGACCTGGCAGCAGACCCTCGACGTGCTGCCCGGCCAGCTCGTCGGCCTGACCGGCGATCTCAACGGCCCGCGCGCCGACAAGGAATGGGCGGCCGTGCCGGCACCGAAGCCGATCCAGGTGAAAACGAAATAGCCTTCAGGGCGTCCGCAGCGCCCGTCGCAACTCGTCGAGCGCGTCTGCGAGCTGTTCGCGGTGCGCGATGTCGTCCTTGGGGAGTGCGGCGACGTTGCCGGCGAGCTCCCGCAGGATGCCGGCGAGCAGCCCGAAATTGATGTGCAGGTGCACCGATTTGCGTTCGTCGGCCGCGCCCGGATGTTGCAGCACTAGCGCGACGCCGCTGCCGTCGAGCCGCGCCTCGAAGCGCGATGAATGCTCGAAGGTGCCGACATAGAACTTGTCGGGATATTCGAGCGCGACCTCTGCCTTGTCGGGAACCGGCCTGGACATGTGAGCCTCATCGATATCGCTGCATTGTGACCGGGAATAGACCGGGCCGCCTTGCGATAGGTCAGAGGCGACCGCTTCCGGATTTGATCCGGATCAAAGCCAAGCCGCCGCTTCTGCGATCGAATGGCAACTGGCCGGACGCCGCGTTGCGTGCCCTGGTTCTTTCAGCCGTGAGACGATCGATGGACATGCAGGCCACGAATATCCCCGCGGGCGACGACAGCGGACCTGACGTCGTCGTACCGGAGCCGGATGAGGGCGTGCAGCGCTGTCTGCAATTGCTTGTTGATGCGGGCCTGCGGCCAACGCGCCAGCGCCTGGCGCTCGGCCAGTTGCTGTTCCTGCGCGGCCATCGTCATGTGACCGCCGAGGGGCTTTATGAGGAGGCGCTGGCGGCAAACGCATACCTGTCGCTGGCGACCGTCTACAATACGCTGAACCAATTCACCGAAGCCGGCCTGTTGCGCCGGATCGCTGCCGACGGCATCAAATCGTTCTTCGATACCGACACATCCGTGCATCCGCACTTCTACCTCGAAGGCGAGGATGTGCTGGTCGACGTCGCCGATGGCCTCGCCTTCACCAGGATTCCCGAGGCGCTTCCCGGCCACGAGATCGCGCGGCTCGACGTCATCGTCCATCTGCGCCGGAAGCGCGTGTAGCGCCGCCGCGCTCTTACCTTCCCCTGGAGGGGCCTCACCGCACGCCATGTCCTTCGAGACGACCGCTTCCAGCGGCCTCCTCAGGATGAGGCTAAGCAGCACCGTGCCCGTTGAAGCTGCTGCCGCGAATTCCGTCCTCATCCTGGGGAGCCCGCCAGGCGGGCGTCTCGAAGGATGGCCGCAGGAACCGCTCTCAAATGCTATTCCCCTGCCGTTCTAGGGAAGGCAAGAGGTGTCACCGCAACCCCGCCCGGCGGAATCCTTCCAGATAGTGCTCGCGATCGGCGTCACTGGCCCATGGCAGTTGCGTCTCGATCCAGTGCAGCGAGATGCCCGGCTGGGTGCGGCGGAGCTCGCCCAGCGCCATCTCCGCAAGCATCCCGTCGCCGGTCATGCCGGCGGAGACGGCGAGCACGCGATAGGCGCCGGTGAGGTCGCCGCGATGGCGGATCGCCTCGCGCGCGAGCGCGATGGCCTCGTCATAGCGCCGCTCGGTGAAGCGCGCATAGCCGGCGATACCGTGATAGATCGCCAGCGACGGGTCGCGCGGTGAGAGCCGGATCGCCCTCTGCGCCGCCTCGAACGAGTCCTTCGATCGCCCGGCATAGGACAGCGCCAGCGCGTAATAGCCCTGCGCCAGCGAGAAGTTCGGATTGAGCGCGAGCGCCTGCTCGAACTCGGACAGCGCGTCCGCAAGCCTGCGCGTCGAGAAGTAGACGCTGCCGAGCCCGGCATGCGCCCAGGCGTCCTCATGATCGCAACGCACCGCGGCCAGCGCGGCGGCTTCCGCTATTGGCGCCACCCTGGCCAGCTCGACCCAACCGAGATGCGCGCCGAACATGTGGTTCGCCGCCAGCACCGACAGCGCCTGGCCGTAATTCGGATCGATCCCGATCGCGCGCTCGAGCAGCGCCTGTGCGGCCTCGTGATCCTGCCGCGTCACGCGCCAGTAGTGCGACAGCGCGCGCATCAACAGATCCCAGGCGTCGAGGCTCGCGGGCGGCTTGCGATGGCTGCGAAAATTCTCCGCTGCGTGGATCTGCGGCTCGATCGCCGCGACGATCGCGTTGGTGATCTCGTCCTGCACGGCGAAGACGTTGACGAGCTCGCGGTCATAGCGCTCGGCCCAGAGATGGCTGCCTGACGCCGCGTCGTTGAGCTGGGCGGTGATGCGCACCCGCTTGTCCGCCTTGCGCACGCTGCCTTCGACGATGTAGCGGACGCCGAGCTCCTCGGCGATCTGCCTGATGTGGACCGCGCGTCCCTTGTAGATGAAGGACGAGTTGCGGGCGATCACCATGAACCAGCGCTGCTTCGACAGGGCGGTGAGGATGTCCTCGCTGATCCCGTCGCCGAAATAGTCCTGCTCGGGATCGCCGCTCATGTTCTCGAAGGCGAGCACCGCGATCGCCGGGCGGTCCGCAACCGTGCGTGCCGGGGCCGGGGCGGGTTCCGCAGGCGCGAGTGTGACTGCCACATCTTCCCGGACCTCGCCGACGAACCGAAAGCCCTTGCGCGGGATCGTCTTGATCAGCCGCTGAGTCGCGCCGTCGTCGCCGAGCGCCTTGCGCGCGGCATTGATCCGGCTGTTCAGGGCGGAATCCGAGACGATCCGGTCACTCCAGATCTGGCTGATCAGGTCATCCTTGCTGACCACTCGGGCCCGCTGCGCGACGAGGTAGAGCAGCAGATCGAACACCTGCGGCTGCAACGGCACGGCGACCCCGGCGCAGGTCAGTTCGCGCAGGTCGCCGTCGAGCACGTTGTTTTCAAAGCAAAATCGCACGTTTCTGTCGTCTCAAGCAAAAATCAAAGTCGTCTCAGGCGAAAATCAACCGTCCGCAAAAGCCATGGAACGTCCGATCCGGCATGGTGCGAAGACCAAACAGTGCCGATGCCTCGGCACAACGGAGCTTTCCATGTCCCAAATTGATCACCAGGTTCATTCGATCGGCCCGGAGGTTACGGGCTCTCGCATTTTCAAGTTCATCGCCTTTCTGTACGGAATTGCGGCGTATCTCGTGTTTTTCGTCACCATTCTCTACGCTATCGGCTTCGTGATGGGGCTGGTGGTGCCGAAGACCATCGACACCGGAACCGACACGTCGACGGCTGAGGCCGTCATCATCAACCTGCTTCTGATGGCGCTGTTCGCCGTCCAGCACAGCGTGATGGCGCGCCAGCGCTTCAAGACATGGTGGACGCAGTTCGTCTCCAAACCGATCGAGCGCAGCACCTATGTGTTGTTCGCGAGTCTGTCATTGCTGCTCCTGTTCTGGCAGTGGCGTCCGCTGCCGGCCGTCATATGGGAGGTCGAGGACCCGGATTTCGCCGTGACGCTGGTCACGGTGTCCTTCGCAGGCTGGGTGCTGGTGTTCACCTCGACCTTCATCATCAACCATTTCGAATTGTTCGGATTGCATCAGGTGACCAACCATCTCGTCGGCAAGGAAGCGACGCCGCCGCGTTTCAAGACGCCGCTGCTCTACAAGTTTGTCCGTCATCCGATCTATCTCGGCTTCATCGTCGCGTTCTGGGCGGCTCCGGTCATGACCGCGGGACATCTGCTGTTTGCGGCCGTGACCACGATCTACATCTTCGTCGGCATCGCGCTGGAGGAGCGCGACCTCATTGATCTCTTCGGCGACGAATACCGGCAGTACAAACAACGCGTGTCGATGCTTATTCCCTGGCGCCGGTCAGTTTAGTTTTCGCGCTCTGCGCGCGTCCGCCGAAAGGAGGACGCGCGGCGGCGCCGAGGCGCGTATCGGACCTTGCCGGACTCTCGCCTTCAACGTCCCTCGGAGTGATTCCCCCTCACTCCGAGGCTACCAACGCGAGCGAAGCTCGTCGCGACCCCGCATCCGCCTTCGCCGAGATCTCGGTGAACCGGAGCGGGGAGAGGATTTCCAACCTTCATCAACGGAGACGACCCAATGAAACATGTCGGACACTGCTTCTGCGGCGCGGTTACGGTCGAGGTCACGGGTGCGCCGGAGGCGATGGGCTATTGCCATTGCGGCTCCTGCCGGTCCTGGTCCGGCGGGCCGGTGAACGCCTTCAGCCTGTGGAAGCCTGACGCGGTGCGCATCACCGAGGGCGCGCAGCACGTCGAGACCTTCGCCAAGACGCCGCTCAGCCAGCGCAAATATTGCAGGAAGTGCGGCGGCCATCTCATGACCAATCACCCGCCGCTCGGTTTGACCGACGTCTTCACCGCCACCATCCCCACCCTGGCGTTCACGCCCGGCGTCCACGTCAACTACGCCGAGACGGTGCTGCCGATGCGCGACGGCCTGCCCAAGCTGAAGGACTTCCCCGCCGAGTTCGGCGGCAGCGGCGAGATGATGCAGGAGTAGCAGGCGCTGCTCTTCCTCCTCCTCTTGCGGGGGGAAGAGCGAGCTGCATCTCAGCCGTTCTCCACCAGAAACTCCACCCGCTCGGCGGCAAAGCGCGAATGCTTCGTCACCAGCGGCTTGCCGTCGAGACCGTGGTCGGTGGCATCGACCACGAGGATCGGCCGTCCCAGCGGCAGATCGAGCCGTGCAGCGTCGGTCGCGTCGACGATGCCGGCGGTGATCCGGGTCGCGCCGCGGCGATAGTCGCGGACGCCGAAGTGTTCGAGCAGTTTCGTCATCGAGCGCGTTGCGGCAAACACGCTGCCCGCACCCGGAAACAACTCCGCCGACAGCCACGTCGTGGAGACGCAGATCGGGGTGCGGTCGGCTAGGCGTATCGCCTCGATCCGCACCAGCGGGGCGCCGACCTTCAGGCCCAGCTCGCGCGCCAGCTCGCGCGTCGCGACGTCGTCGGACGCCTCGATCAACTGCCCGCGCGGCTCACGGCCGCCGGCACCGACGATCTCCGAGAAGCGCGTGCGCGAGCGCAGCGGATAGGCGATGCGCTGCGCCTCGACATAGGTGCCGCTGCCACGTTCGGCGCGCACCAGGCCGCGCTCGGCAAGGGCTGCCAGCGCCCGCCGCACGGTGTGGCGATTCACGCGATAGGTCTCGGCGATCTCCATCTCGCCCGGCAGCTTGTCGCCGGCGGCGAAGCGGCCGTCGGCGATGCCGCGCTCGATGCCGTCGGCAACGAGGCGCCATAGCGCGACGCCCGTGGAGGCGGTGTCCTGCATGCTCATATCGCCGGTCAGCCTAGCCCGAAAATCACACGCTTGTCACGAAACAGTCATGGCGCTTCCGTATGAAGTTGTCTACTATCATAGACAACTTGAGTTCGGCAAGTTCGGTGGATCGGGTGACGCGGCACAACAATCAGCAAGCCCAGCGCAAGGCCGCGATGGCCGTGCTGGCGCACGCGGAGGCGGGCGAGATCGCCGCTCGCCTCCGCGCTTTCGCCCTCCCGGCCCATCAGGATCTGCGCGCGCCGGAAAACGGCCTCGTCATGCTGCGCGGCCGGGTCGGCGGCGACGGCGCCCCGTTCAACCTCGGCGAAGCCACGGTGTCGCGTGCCGCGGTGCGGCTCGCGAGCGGCGAGGTCGGCTTCGGCTACACGCTCGGACGCGACGGTGAGAAGGCGCGGCTGATCGCTCTGTGCGATGCGCTGGTGCAGTCGCGGGATTTTTCCGCATCGGTCGAGCGGGACGTTATCGCACCGTTGCGCGAGCAGCTTACGATCCGGCGCAAGCAGGCGGCGGCCGAGACCGCCGCGACGAAGGTTGATTTCTACACCATGGTGCGCGGTGAGGGGTGAGATCATGACCACGATTGCGGAACTGCCGCCGGGGTTCGCCGACAAGGTGCTGTCGGCGCAATCGACCTTTCGCTCGGTCATGGACGCGATGGCGCGGCCGGGTTCGGTCCAGCGCATCGTGCCGATGGCGGGCACACCCGGGCCGATGATGCGCGGCGCCGCCGCGATCGCGCTGACGCTGTTCGATCACGACACGCCGCTCTGGCTCGATGCGCGGATGTCGGAAAGCTCGGAAGTCGTGAAATGGCTCAAGTTCCACACCGGCGCGCCGGTGATTCAGGACTCCTCGATCGCGAGCTTTGCCCTGATCAGCGATGGCGCCTTGCTTCCGGCGCTCGAGCGCTTCGCGCTTGGCACCAGCGAATACCCGGACCGGTCGACCACGTTGATCCTCCAGGTCGATAGCCTTGACGCGGGGCGGGGCTTCGAGCTGCGCGGCCCCGGCATCGACGGCGTCGCGACGCTCCGGGCCTCGATCAAGCCCGCCGACCTGTTCGAGCGGCTGCGTGTCAACGAGGCGCTGTTTCCGCGCGGCATCGACGTGGTGCTGGTCGCCGATGACGCCGTGGTCGCGATCCCCCGCACCACGCGGGTCGTGAGCAAGGAAAGCTGAAGCATGTATGTCGCAGTCAAAGGCGGCGAACGCGCCATCGAGAACGCCCATCGCCTGCTCGCCAATGCGCGGCGCGGCGATCAAAGCGTGCCGGAAGTCATGCTCGACCAGATCTCGGAGCAGCTTGGTCTGGCCGTGGACCGCGTTATGAGCGAAGGCTCGCTTTATGACCGTGAGCTCGCAGCGCTCGCGATCAAGCAGGCGCGCGGCGATCTGATCGAGGCGATCTTCCTGGTTCGCGCCTTCCGCGCCACCCTGCCGCGCTTCGGTGCGAGCGAGCCGGTCGACACCGGCGCCATGCGCGTGCAGCGGCGGGTGTCCTCGACCTTCAAGGACATTCCCGGCGGCCAGATCCTCGGGCCGACCTTCGACTATACGCACCGCCTGCTCGATCCCTCGCTCGCGGAGGGATTTGTGCCGGACGCGCCGGCGACGGCCGAAGCCTCGACCGCGCCGACGCCGCGCGTGACCGATATCCTGGGCCGCGATGGGCTGATCGAATCCTCGCCGCAGGCCGAGGCCGGCGCCAGCGTCGGCGATCTCACGCGCGAGCCGCTGAACTTCCCGGCCGACCGCGACCTGCGCCTGCAAAATCTCGCGCGCGGCGACGAAGGCTTCCTGCTGGCGATGGGCTATTCCACCCAGCGCGGCTATGGCCGCAACCATCCCTTCGCCGGCGAGATCCGCTTCGGCGAGGTCGAGGTCGAATTCTCCGCCGAGGACGTCGGCTTCGCCGTGCCGCTCGGCTCGATCGAGCTCACCGAGTGCCAGATGGTCAACCAGTTCAAGGGTTCTGCCACGGAAGCACCCTGCTTCACCCGCGGCTATGGCCTCGCCTTCGGCCAGAGCGAGCGCAAGACCATGTCGATGGCGCTGGTCGATCGCGCGCTGCGTGCCCGCGAGCTCGGCGAAGAGGCGCTCGCGCCGGCGCAGGATGAAGAATTCGTGATGTCGCATTCGGACAATGTCCAGGCGACCGGCTTCGTCGAGCATCTGAAGCTGCCGCACTATGTCGACTTCCAGTCCGAGCTCGGCCTGCTGCGCAAGCTGCGTCAGGAGTTTGCCGAGGCCAATGCGCCCGATGCCATGAAGGAGGCCGCGGAATGAACGCGCCCGCCTACAATTTCGCCTATCTCGACGAACAGACCAAGCGGATGATCCGCCGCGCCATCCTGAAGGCGATCGCGATCCCCGGCTATCAGGTGCCGTTCGCCAGCCGCGAAATGCCGATGCCCTATGGCTGGGGCACCGGCGGCGTGCAGGTCACCGCCGCGATCCTCGGTCCTGAGGACGTGCTGAAGGTGATCGACCAGGGTTCCGACGACACCACCAACGCGATTTCGATCCGCAAGTTCTTCGCCAAGACTGCCGGCGTCGCCACCACGACGGCGACCGACGCGGCGACCGTGATCCAGACCCGTCACCGCATCCCCGAGGCCGCGCTGAACGAGAACCAGGTGCTGGTCTATCAGGTGCCGATCCCGGAACCGCTGCGGTTCCTCGAGCCACGCGAGACCGAGACGCGGCGCATGCATGCGCTCGCCGAATACGGCCTGATGCATGTGAAGCTCTATGAGGACATCGCCCGCTTCGGCCACATCGCGACCGCCTACGCCTATCCGGTCAAGGTCAACGCGCGCTATGTGATGGACCCGTCGCCGACGCCGAAGTTCGACAATCCCAAGATGGACAATTGCCCGGCGCTGCAATTGTTCGGCGCCGGCCGCGAGAAGCGCATCTACGCGATCCCGCCCTATACGCAAGTTGTGTCGCTCGATTTCGAGGATCACCCGTTCGAGCCGTATCGCTTCAATGCGCCCTGTGCGCTGTGCGGCGCGGATAACTCCTATCTCGACGAGATCGTTACCGACGACAAGGGCGGCCGCATGTTCGTCTGCTCCGACACCGATTATTGCGAGGGCCGTCAGGCCGCCGGCCATCACGGCAGCCTGAGCGCTGCGCCGTACAAGGAGAAGGCGCAGGAGACATCAAATGGCTGATCACGACATGCTGGACAACGATGAGCCGCTGCTGGTTGCGAATTCGCTCAGCAAGTCCTACGGCCGCATCGCCGCGTGCCGCGACGTGTCGTTCTCGCTCTATTCCGGCGAGGTGCTGGCGATCGTCGGCGAATCCGGTTCGGGCAAGTCGACGCTGCTGCAACTGCTGTCGGGCCAGCTCGCGGCCAGCGGCGGGCACGTCACCTACCGGATGCGCGACGGCGTCACCCGCGATCTCGCCACGCTCGGCGAAGCCGAGCGGCGCTTCCTGTTTCGCACCGACTGGGGCTTCGTGCACCAGGATCCCGCGCAGGGCCTGCGCATGGCGGTCTCGGCCGGCGCCAATGTCGGCGAGCGGCTGATGGCGGTGGGATGGAATCACTACGGTCGCATCCGCGACACCGCGTCCGACTGGCTCACCCGCGTCGAGATCGACACGGCGCGCATCGACGACGCACCGCGGACCTATTCCGGCGGCATGCGCCAGCGCCTCCAGATCGCCCGCAACCTCGTCACCGAGCCGCGGCTGGTGTTCATGGACGAACCCACCGGCGGCCTTGATGTGTCCGTGCAGGCGCGCCTGCTCGATCTCTTGCGCAGTCTCGTTGCCGAGCTGAACCTCGCCGTCGTCATCGTCACCCACGACCTCGCGGTCGCGCGGCTATTGTCGCACCGCGTGATGGTGATGAAGGGCGGCCGCCTGATCGAGACCGGTCTCACCGACCAGGTGCTCGACGATCCCCGTGAGCCTTATACTCAGCTCCTCGTTTCCTCGATTCTGCCGCCATGAGCCCACTGATGACCGCCATGATCGACGTCACTGATGCCAAGAAGACTTTTACGATGCACCTGCAGGGCGGCATCGAGCTGCCTGTCGTCAGCGGCGTGACCTTCCACGTCGACCCCGGCGAATGCGTCGTGCTGTCGGGCCCGTCGGGCGCCGGCAAGTCGTCGATCCTGAAGATGATCTTCGGCAACTACCGCTGCGATTCC
Organism: Bradyrhizobium sp. B025; assembly: GCF_042257955.1. Classification (NCBI taxonomy): domain Bacteria; kingdom Pseudomonadati; phylum Pseudomonadota; class Alphaproteobacteria; order Hyphomicrobiales; family Nitrobacteraceae; genus Bradyrhizobium; species Bradyrhizobium sp. B025. Next base: position 627,704 of record NZ_CP170150.1, read on the forward strand.
GGCCGCATCGGCATCCGCCATCGCGGCGCGCTGATTGATCTGGCCACCGCCGAGCCGCGGCAGGTGCTCAACGTCCGCCGCGCGACCATCGGCTATGTCAGCCAGTTCCTGCGCGCGGTGCCACGGGTCGCCACGATCGACGTCGTCGCCGAGCCGCTGATCGTGAACGGCATGGCCCGAACCGAGGCGCAGCAGAGGGCGGGTGCCCTGCTGCACCGCCTCAACATCCCTGAGCGGCTCTGGCAGCTTCCGCCCGCGACCTTCTCCGGCGGCGAACAGCAGCGCGTCAACATCGCGCGCGGCTTCATCTCCGACCTGCCGATCCTGTTGCTGGACGAGCCGACCGCCTCGCTCGATGCCGCCAACCGCGCCGTCGTGGTCGAGCTGATCGCCGAGAAAAAGCGCCAGGGCGTCGCCATGGTCGCCATTGTCCATGACGACGAAATCCGCCATCTGATTGCCGACCGTATTGTTGACGTTACCAGCTTTGCCGCCGCCGCCTGAAGGAAATTGAAATGAACGCCAAGCCGAAGGACACCGTGATCGCCAACGCCAGGATCGTGCTGGCTGACCGGGTGATCGAGCAGGGCTGGCTGGCTCTCGCAAATGGGCGCGTCGCCGAGATCGGCGAGGGCAGGGCACCCGCGGGTGCGGAGGATGCCGGCGGCGACCTCATCATGCCCGGCCTGATCGAGCTCCACACCGATCATCTCGAGGCGCATTACGTGCCGCGCCCAAAAGTGTTCTGGAATCCGGTCGCCGCCGTCGTCTCCTACGACGGCCAGCTCGCGACCTCGGGCATCACGACCGTGTTCGACTCGCTCCGGGTCTGGCGCGAGGACAGCGCCGAGGAAGTCGACGGCCGCGCCGGCGTGCTCGCCGCCGCGATCACGACCGCGCGCGACGCTGATTTGTTGCGCGCCGACCACTTCCTGCATCTGCGCTGCGAAATCCCGATGCCGAGTGTGGTCGAGGAGGCCAAGGAGCTGATCGACCGTCCCGACGTGAAGCTGATGTCGCTGATGGACCATACGCCCGGCCAGCGCCAGTTCCGCGACGAGGGCAAGCTGCGCGACTATTACCGCGGCAAGAACGGCGGCAAGACCGATGCCCAGCTCGACGAGCTGTTCGCAAAGCGCTTCGAGTATCAGAAGGCTTATGCGGCGACCAACATGCGCGAGATCGTGGCGCTGGCGCATCAATACAACATTCCGCTGGCGAGCCATGACGACACCACCGAGGAGAATGTCGCGGACGCCGTGCGCGATCGCGTCTCGGTGGCGGAATTCCCGACCACCCTCGAGGCCGCGCGCGGCCTGCATCAGGCCGGCATCGACATCCTGATGGGCGCGCCCAACGTCGTGCGCGGCGGCTCGCACTCCGGCAATATCGCCGCGGTCGATCTTGCCCGCGAGGGCCTGCTCGACATTCTCTCGTCGGACTACATTCCATCGAGCCTTCTGATGGCCGCGCTGCAATTGCCTGAACATGTGCCCGCGATCAGCCTTCCGGCGGCGGTTCGAACCGTAACGAAAGCGCCGGCCGAGGCGGTTGGTCTCTTCGACCGCGGTGAGATTGCGGTCGGCAAGCGCGCCGACCTGATCCGGGTGCACATCGCGGGCAGCGTTCCCGTCGTCCGCAGCGTCTGGCGCGAAGGAGGCCGGGTCGCATGAGCGAGACCGCGACCATGGCGCAAGGCGAGGCGGGTGCGATCGGCCCTGGCCGGCTCGTGCTCGTGGTCGGTCCCAGCGGCGCCGGCAAGGACACCTTGCTGCAGCTGGCGCAGGCGGCCTGCATCGACGATCACGACGTCGTCTTTCCGCGTCGCGTCGTGACGCGTGAGTCCTCCGCGGCCGAGGACAACATTGCCATGAGCCCGGATGAATTCCGGCGCGGGATCGATCACGGCGATTTCGCCGTGCATTGGGACGCGCATGGGCATTCCTACGCGCTACCGCTCGAAATCAACGACGACATCCGCGCCGGCCGCGCCGTCGTCGTCAACGTCTCGCGCACCGTGATTGCCGCGCTGCGTCAGGCCTATGCCAATGTCGTCGTGGTCGCCATCACGGCGCCGCCGGACGTGCTGGCGCAGCGGCTTGCCGCCCGCGCCCGGCACAGCGACGGCAATATCGCGGAACGGCTGTCCCGCAGCGTCGAGGACGCATCGGCGCAGGCCGATGTCACCATCCTCAACGCCGGCAGCGCGGATTATCACAGCCGCCAGCTCGTGCGCGTGATCAGGAACGAAGGCTGGCGCGAGTAACCGCCGGCGCAAAGGAGAGTGGAAGAATGTCGGTGATCGAAACGGTCGAACAGCTAGAGGCCATCTACGGCGCCACCAACGATGCCTCGACCGTGAAAGTCGCCGACCATGTCACGCCGCTCTATCGCGTCTTCATCGAGAAGGCGCCGTTCGCGGCGCTCGCCACCATCGGGCCCGAGGGCATCGACTGCTCGCCGCGCGGCGATCTGCCCGGCTTCGTTCGCATTCACGACCCCAAGACGCTGATGCTGCCGGATCGTCGCGGCAACAACCGGGTCGATTCCCTGCGCAACATCGTGCGCGACCCGCGCGTGTCCCTGATGTTCCTGGTCCCCGGCTCCGGCAATGCGGTCCGCGCCAATGGCCGCGCGCATCTGTCGATCGATCCCGAGTTGCTGGGGTCCTTCAAGGTCGAAGGCAAGGCGCCGCGCAGCGTCATGGTGATGAATGTGGACGAGATCTACTTCCAGTGCGCCCGCGCCATCGTCCGCTCCGATCTCTGGAACCCCGACAAGCGCATCGACCCGAAGACGCTGCCGACGCCCGGCCAGATCCTCGCCGAGATGAGCCAGAACAAGGTCGGCGGCGAGGAGTACGATCGCGGCTGGGCGGCGCGTGCCGCAGCGACGATGTGGTAGCGTCCGCGCTCTCGTCTCCCTCGCCCCGCTCTTGCGGGGAGAGGGCGGGGTGAGGGGCCTCTCTCCGCACGTGAGATCGCTGTGGGGACCTGTACCCCCTCACCCGGATCGCGCCGGACGATGCTTCGCATCGCCGGGGGCGATCCGACCTCTCCCCGCAAGCGGGGAGAGGTGAAGAGGGCGCCAGTGCTGAACTCATCGCGAGATGAATCTGCCTGCGGGCGCTTGCGGCGGGAGAAGCGGCCGAACGTGTCGCTCGTAAATATGGATAGCCATTTCATTGACCAATCGCGCCGATCGCTCGATATTTACAGCATCGAAACTGCTCCTCGAGCCGAAGCCGCAACATGAGAACCGATCACCAGCGTAATCCGGACGACATGCACCCGTGCATGACGCGGCGCTGTTTCTCGGCGGCGACCGGCGCCTGTTGTTGTTGCTGACCGCCACCCTCTCAGCACTCACATCGCAAATCTTAAGCCAGGAACGCCGAGAAATCCGGCGAGCGAGCAGTCATGTCCCAAGCCCAGTTCGAAGCCCAGTCCAACGCCTACATCATCGAAATCCACGACCGCGCCGCCGGCATCATCACAAGAGACGCGCGCCGCTTCCGCTTCTTTTCCTCCGAGCGCCTGTTCGACAGCCTCGAAGGCCGCCAGTTCCGCTCGGCGCGCGAAGCCGAGCGGGCCGCGCGCGCGGTGTTCTCCGGGCGGAGCCGGCGCGCGAATTCGCAACTCTTCGCCAACTGATCCCACCGAAAGGACCGCAATATGATTACTCGACGACACATTCTCGCAACGACGCTCCTGCTCGCGACAGCCCTGGCTGCACCCGTGCACGCGGAGGACAAGCCGGCGGAAATCCGCATCGGCACCCAGAAGGGCGGCTTCTTCCCGGCGGTGCGCCAGCGCCAGACGCTCGAAAACGCCTTCAAGCCGCTCGGCATCGAGATCAAGTGGATCGACTTCCAGTTCGGTCCACCGCTGCTGGAGGCAATCAATGTCGGCAGCGTCGATTTCGGTTATGTCGGCGACTCCCCGCCGATCTTCGCGCAGGCCGGCGGCGCGAAGATCCGCTACGTCGCCGCGGTGAAATCGGACGGCAACACCCAGGCGATCGTCGTGCCGAAGGACTCGCCGATTCACGCACTGGCCGATCTCAGGGGCAAGCGCGTCGCCTTCGGCAAGGGATCGAGCGCGCATAATCTGCTAGTCGCGGCGCTCGAGAAGGCCGGCCTGTCCTGGTCCGACATCACGCCTGCGCCGCTCGCGCCGGCCGATGCGACGGCGGCCTTCGTGAAGGGCTCGGTCGACGCCTGGTCGATCTGGGATCCCTATCTCGCGCTCGCCGAGCTGAAGGAGAATGCGCGCGTTATCGCCTTCGACAAGGACGTGCACAAGCCGAACGCCTTCTACATCGCCGGCGCCGATTTCGTGGAGAAGTATCCCTCGCTCGTTGCGAAGCTCAACACGGCCTTCGCGTCCGAAGGCGTATGGGCGGATTCGCACCACGAAGACGTGGCGAAGGCGCAGGCCGAGGCGACCGGCGTCGACATCGAAGCGATCCGCCGCTTCGTCGCCCGCTCCAATTATCGCGTGGTGCCGATCGATGCCGAGGTGGTCAAGAGCCAGCAGGCGGTTGCCGACCGCTTCGCAAAGCTCGGCCTGATCCCGAAGCCGGTCAATGTCTCCGACATCGTCTGGAAGTGGACGCCGGGGTCTTGAGCCGGGCTCAGCCTTTCAGCGCGGCCAGCAACTCATCCGGGCGCTCGGCCATGATCATGTGGCCGGCGCCCGGTACCACGACGGTCTTCGCATGCGGGATCGCGGCCGCGAGCGCCTTGCCCGCCTTCGCCGGAGTCATCATGTCGCGCTCGCCGAGGATGAGCGTCGCAGGCACCTTGACGCTCGCGGCAGCGGCGAGCGCATTCGCGTAAGCATTGCAGGCCGACAGATCCCTGAACAGCACGCCCGGCTCGCAAGCCTTCAGCACCGCCTGCGCGCCGCCATGCATCCACAGGCCCGGCGCGAGGCTGCCGCCGAGCTCGGCGTTGAAGCCGAGGCCCCAGATCGACACCATGTCGTTTGCATCCTGCGAGTTGGCTTCGGCCGCCTTCAAGAGATCCGGGCCGACCGTCATGGTCGCGGCGGTGCCGATCAGGCTCAGCGCGGAAATCTTGTCGGGATGCCGCGCGGCGGTCTCCAGCGAGATCAGCGATCCCATGGAGTGCCCGATCAGATGCGCCTTCGCAGCTCCTGCCGCATCGAGCAGCGCCGCCGTCCAGTCGGCCATCTCGGCGATGCTCGAGAGCGAGGGGCCGGCCGAGCGGCCGTGACCGGGAAGGTCCGGTGCCAGCACGGAAAACCCGTGATGGGCGAACCAGCGCGTATGCAGGGCCCAGGTCGAATGGTCGAAGCCGGCGCCGTGGATGAAGACCACCGCGGGCAGGGACCTGTCGAATTCGCGGCCGCCGGTCGCGACAAATACCTCGGCCCCGTTGACGGAAAGCTTCATGGTGTCAGACCTTTTGCGAGATGCGCAGTGCTTGATTGAGGTCGTCGATGATGTCGGAGGCGGTCTCGATGCCGACCGACAGCCGCACCAGCTCCTCGCCGATGCCGGCGGCCTTGAGCTGCTCGGCGTCCACCTGCTGATGCGTGGTCGAGGCCGGGTGAATCACCAGCGTCTTGGCGTCGCCGACATTGGCGAGATGGCTGATCATGCGCAATGACTCGATGAACTTGCGGCCGGCGGGGCGGCCGCCCTTGATGCCGAAGGAGACGATCGAGCCGGCGCCGCGCGGCAGCAGCTGCTTTGCAAGCTGGTAGTCCGTGTGGTCTTCAAGCGAGGGATGCAGGACCCAGTCCACCGCCTTATTGGACTTCAGCGCCTCCAGCACCAGATGCGTGTTCTGCATATGCCGGTCCATGCGGACGCCCAGCGTCTCCACGCCCTGCAGGAGCTGGAACGCGTTGGTCGGCGAGAGGCAGGCGCCGAAATCGCGCAGGCCCTCGGTGCGCGCGCGCATGATGAACGCCGCGGTGCCGAACTGCTCGTCGAAGACGATGCCGTGATAGCCGCCATAGGGCTCGGTCAGCACGCCGAACTTGCCGGAGCCGCGCCAGTCAAAGCGGCCACCGTCGATGATAGCGCCGCCGATCGCGATGCCGTGGCCGCCGATCCATTTGGTCGCCGAGTGCATCACGATGTCGGCCCCTAGCTCGATGGGCCGGCTGAGATAGGGCGTCGCAAAGGTGTTGTCGATCAGCAGCGGAATTTTTGCCTCATGCGCGATCTGCGCGACCTTCGGGATGTCGAGCACCTCGAGCCCGGGATTGCCGATGGTCTCGCCGATCACGAGCTTGGTGTTCGGCTTGATGGCGCTGCGGAACGCATCGAGATCGCGCGGCTTCACAAATGTCGTGGTGATGCCGAAGCGCGGCAGCGTATGCGCCAAAAGGTTGATGGTGCCGCCATAGAGCGAGCTCGACGCCACGATGTGGTCGCCGGCGTTGAGCAGCGTCGCGATGGCCAGATGCAGCGCGGCCATGCCGCTCGCCGTGCAGATCGCGCCGACGCCGCCTTCGAGCGCGGCGAGCCGCTCCTCCAGCACGCCGGTGGTCGGATTGGAGATGCGCGTGTAGATGTGGCCGGCCCGCTCCAGGTTGAACAGCGCGGCGGCGTGATCGGAATCCTGGAACACGTAGGACGTGGTCTGGTAGATCGGCACCGCGCGGGCGCCGGTCGCGGGATCCGGATGCTGGCCCGCATGCAGGCTCAGGGTCTCGAAGGCAGGCGGTTTTGGCGCGGGCATGCGTGGCCTCGTTGCTCGGTCGGCGATGGCGGCCCTTGTGCCACAAAACCGCGTGCCAAGTCAGCCCATTGACAGCGCCGTGGGATGGCGCACAGCGGTGACATGATTGAGGCGAGCTCTGTCCGCATCGCCGGTGGGCTCCTCGCCCCGTTCTTACGGGGAGAGGGTTGGGGTGAGGGGCTCCATCCGAGATCACGGTGACAGTCGGACTCGCGGACAGTCCCCCTCACCCGGATTGCATCTTCGATGCAATCCGGCCTCTCCCCGCAAGCGGGGAGAGGCGAACGGCGCCGCCTTCAGTTAGCCGACATTGCCCCGGATCGCCTGCTCGATGATCCGCGCCTCCCGCAGCAGGATCTCCACGACCTCCTGCTCGCGGCGCGGGCCGAGCCGCGTCCGAACGGCGGAGACGGTCATCGCCGCGGCGGGCTGTCCGTCCGGCGTCTTGATCCAGGTCGAGATCGACTTCGTGCCCTGCACCAGGCCGATCTCTCGCATGTTGTAGCCGCGCTTCCGTGCGGCGGTGACCTGGCTCATCACGGCTGCGACGTCGGTCTGGTAGGCCTCGAACCGCTTCTCGTTGGCTGCGACGATTTTTCGCGCGTCCTGCGCCGGCATCGCGGCGAGGATGGCGACGCCGGCGCTGGAGACGCCGAGCGGCCGGCGCGCGCCGACCTCGATCGACAGCACCTGGATCGGATAGACGCCGATCCTGCGATCGACGCACAGCGTGTCGTTGCCGGTCCGCACCGTCAGGAACAGCGTGTCGCCGATCTCGGCGGAGGCGCGCCGCAGCGACGGATTTGCCGCGACCAGCAGCCGCGACGGCCGCGCCCGTGCCAGCGCCAGTTCCGGCACCTGGTTGCCGATCGCGTAGCGGCCGGTGCGATCGTGCCGCTCGACGATGCCTTCCTCGATCAGCACGTGGACGATGCGATGCACGGTCGGACGGGTGAGGCCGGTCGCCCGCACGACCTCGGCCAGCGGCACGCCGTCCTCGCGGCCTGCGGCAAGAATGCGCAGCACCGCGAGCGCGCGCCGGATCGCCTGCGCGCCCTGTCGCGGTTCCAGCGCGCTATGGGCGACTTTCGGAGAAGGTCTCTTGTCCATAATATGGACAAGAACGCCACAATTCACTCGACAGGTAAAGCGCGCATCTGGAGATTGCGCGGCGATCGAGCGCCGTGCGCAACGTCAAGGCGTTCGAAGTGAATTGGAAGCGCCGCCGGGAGGTTAACATGAGATTAATCGCGATTGCCATAGCCGCTGTCACGGCGATGCTGGCGGGGCCCGCATCGGCCCAGCAATGGCCGGCGCGCAGCGTCAAGCTGATCGTGCCCTATCCGGCCGGCGGCAATGTCGACAGCGCCGCGCGCATCGTCGCCGACAAGCTCCAGGAAAAGCTCGGTCAGCCCTTCATCATCGAGAACAAGGCCGGCGCCGGCGGCATGATCGCGGGCGAGGCTTTCGCGAAATCGGCGCCCGACGGCTATACGCTGTTCGTCGGCGCCAACGGCCCGGTGCTGTTCGCGACCGAGATCAACAAGCGCGATGCCTATAACTGGAAGAAGGATTTCCTGCCGATCTCGACCATCTCGATGACGCCGCTGGTGCTCGAGGTGCATCCCTCCGTCCAGGCCAACAATTTCAAGGAATTCATCGACCTCGCCAAGCGCGAGCCCGGTAAGCTGACGATGGCCTCGCCCGGCCCCGGCACCACCAATCATCTGCTCAGCGAATTGATGCAGTCGAATCTCGACCTGCAATGGGTCACCGCGCATTACCGCGGCAACGCGCCGGCCATCAACGATCTGCTCGGCGGCCAGGTGCAGTTCGCGTTCGACCAGCTCACGGTCAGCCTCCAGCACATCAAGGCCGGCCTGTTCCGCGCGCTCGCGGTCACCAGCCCGCACCGGCTGAAGTCGCTGCCTGACGTCCCGACCTTCACCGAGCTCGGCTACAAGGATTTCGACGGCCAGACTTTCACCGGCCTGTTCGCGCCCGCGGGCACGCCGGCGCCTGTCGTCGACAAGCTGCACGAGACGCTGGTTGCGATCCTGAAAGACCCGGGCGTGGTGGACAAGTTCGAAAAGCTGGGCGGGGAAGCCGTCGCGATGACGCCGGACGAGTTCAGGGCCTATCTCGAGCGCGAGGACGCCAAGTGGATTCCGGTCGTGCGCAAGGCCAACATCAAGGCGGACTGAGTGATGCGGATCGATCCCACCGAGCTCGGCGCGGAGCGCATCTACCGGCTGATGACCGGCATCGTGGTGCCGCGCCCCATCGCCTGGGTGACGAGCCTGTCGCGCTCCGGGGTGCTCAACCTCGCGCCCTTCAGCGCCTTCACCTTCGTCTCGCAGAAGCCGCCGATGCTCGCCATCAGCGTCGGCCGCAAGGGCGCGGACTACAAGGACACCGCGCACAACATCCTCGACACCGAGGAATACGTCATCCACATCGCCGATACCCCGCTGATGTCTGCGGTGCACGACAGCTCGATCGAGCACCCGCCTGAAGTCAGCGAGGTCGCGGAGCTTGGCTTGGAGACGCTTAGCTGCGAGCGCATCAAGGTGCCGCGGCTCGCGGCCGCACCTGTCGCGATGGAGTGCCGCTTCCGGCAGTGCCTCGAATTCGGCGACGCCCGCAGCCGGCTGATCGTCGGCGAGGTCGTGATGTTCCACATTCGCGACGGCCTCGTGGAAAACGGCAAGGTCGAAACCCGGGCGCTCGACCCGATCGCGCGCATCGGCGGGCCGCGCTACGCCCGCCTCGGCGAGATCGTGACGCTGAACACCGTCTTTCAAACTCCCAAATCGACCGACTGAGCGCGCGGCCCATCGCGCCGGCCCCCAACGACCATTGGAGAAAACCACAATGCGACTCCTGAGCTATCTCTTGGACGGCGAGGCGCGCTACGGCGCGGCCGTCGCGGGCGGCGTGGTCGATCTGACCCGGCGGATCGGCCGCGACTTCTCCGACGTGAAGGCGCTGATCGCGGCCAATGCGCTGGCGGACGCGCAGGAAGTGATCGCCGATCAGCAACCGGACTACGCGCTCAATGATCTCGTTCTGCTGCCGCCGGTGCTGGCGCCCGAAAAGCTCTGGTGCATCGGCGTCAACTACGCCGAGCGCAACGCTGAATACAAGGACAATTCGGATCTGCCAAAGTATCCCAGCCTGTTCGTGCGCAGCATGTCGTCGATGACAGGCTCCGGCCAGCCGCTGGAGAAGCCCAAAGTCTCGGATCAACTCGACTATGAAGGCGAGCTCGTGATTGTGATCGGGCGGGGCGGCCGCCACATCCCGCGCGAGAAGGCGTGGTCGCACATCTTCGGCATGACGCTGTGCAACGAAGGCACGATCCGCGACTGGCTGCGCCACGGCAAGTTCAACGTCACGCAAGGCAAGAATTTCGACCGCTCCGGCAGCATCGGCCCGTGGATCGTCACGGCGGACGAGCTCGACCCGCGCGGACCTCATGACATCACCACGCGCGTCAACGGCGAGGTGCGTCAGCAGGACACCACCGAGCGGCTGATGTTCCCGTTCGACTTCCTGATCTCCTATCTCTCGACCTTCGCCACCCTAAGCCCGGCGACATGATCGTGACGGGTACGCCGACCGGGGCGGGCGCGCGCTTCGATCCGCCGCGCTGGCTGAAAGTCGGCGACGTCGTCGAGGTCGAGTCGAGCCGCATCGGCGTGCTGCGCAACACCGTGGCTGCGGAGCAATAGACCATGCTGGATGCCGCCGCGATCGAACGTCTTGCCGCGCGCCTGGACGAGGCCGAGCGCACCAAGGCGCTGATCCCGATGTTCTCGAAAGAGTATCCCGGCCTCACGATCGAGGACGCCTACGCCATCCAGCGCGCGTGGACGAAACTCCAGCTCGGGCGAGGGCGCGTCATCAAGGGCCACAAGATCGGCCTGACCTCGAAGGCGATGCAGAACGCGGTCGGCATCTCCGAGCCCGACTACGGCGTGCTGTTCGCCGACATGTTCTATGCCGACGCCACGCCCATCCCGTTCGACCGCTTCCACGCGCCACGAATCGAGGTCGAGCTCGCCTTCGTGCTGAAGGCGCCGCTGCGCGGGCCCGACTGCACCATCTTCGACGTGCTCAACGCCACCGACTACGTGACGCCGGCGCTGGAGATCCTGGAGACGCGCATGCACCGCGTCGATCCTGAAACGGGCAAGACGCGAAAGGTCATGGACACGATCTCGGACAACGCGGCGAACGCCGCGCTGGTGCTCGGCGGCCGGCCGTTCCGCCCGATGGATGCGGATCTGCGCTGGATCGGCGCGCTGCTGTTCCGCAACGGCGAGGTCGAGGAGACCGGGCTTGCCGCCGGCGTGCTCAACCATCCCGCCAACGGCATCGCCTGGCTCGCCAACCGGCTCGCGCCGCATGACGAATATCTTAGGGCCGGCGAGGTGGTGCTGGCGGGATCGTTCACGCGTCCGGTGGACATCCGCCGCGGCGACACCTTCCACGCCGACTATGGCGCGTTCGGCTCGGTGTCGTGCCAGTTCGTCTGAACCAACACACAAGAGGGAGCGCACCATGACACGGCGCAAGAGCATCCACATCGGCGGCTTCAAGCACGCCAATCCGATTCCGAACGCCTGCCGCATCGGCAATCTCGTGATGTCGGGCGTCATCCTTGGCCGCGATGCGGCCGGCGCGATGCCCGAGAGTCTCGACGCGCAATGCGCCAACATGTTCGCGCACATGAAGGCGACGGTGGAGGCCGCCGGCGGCACCACCGACGACATCATCAAGATGACGGTGTGGCTGAAGGATCGCTCGCAGCGCGGCCCCGTCAATGTCGAGTGGCTCAAGATGTTTCCGGACGAGCATTCGCGCCCGGCGCGCCACGCGCTGCCGATGGACAATATGGACGGCGGCGCGCTGGTGCAGTGCGACTTCACCGCCGTGATCGACTGAAGGAGATTTGCGCATGCCGACTTATCTGCCGTTCGACCCCAACCCGCGCCGCCCGGTCAAGGCGCCGCCACTGAGGACCATCGACAGCCAGTTCCACGTGCTGGGGCCCATCGAGAAATATCCGGAGCGCCCCGGCGCGGCCTATCGAATGCCGACCGCGACCTGGGAAGCGGCGCTGCGTATGCACAAGGCGCTCGGCATCGAGCGCGGCATCATCGTGCAGACCACGACCTATGGCGCAGATCATGCCGTCGTGCTCGACGCCCTCGCGGCGATGGGTCCGAACTACCGCGGCTGTGCCAACGCGCTGGTGTTCGCCGAGGCGAACGATTCCTATCTCGCAAAGCTGCATGACGCCGGCGTCCGCGGCGCGCGCTTCAGCTTCCGCCAGGAGCTCGGCGCCGTGTTGTCGGATGCCGATTTCGCCCGCGCCATCGCCCGCATCCGCGAGCTCGGCTGGTATGTCAAGATCCAGCCGGAGAAGGACGGCATCGTCTCCAGCGTCGCGAAGTACGAGAATCTCGACGTTCCCGTGCTGATCGACCACATGGCGCGCCCCGATCCGCAAGCCGGCAAGGACGATCCGAACCTGCGCAAGATGCTGGAGCTGCTCAAGAAGGGCAATTTCTGGGTGATGCTGTCGCTTGGCGAAAAGACCTCGAAGGCCGGCCCGCCCTACGACGACGTGATCCCGATCGCGCGCGCCTATATCGAGGCAGCAAGCGACCGCTGCGTCTGGGCCAGCGACTGGCCGCATCCGGTCTCCGTCAAGCAGCCGCCCAACGATGCCGACCTGCTCGAGCTGATGTACCGCTACGCGGCGGACCAGGCGGAGCTGGAAAAGATCCTGGTGCACAATCCGGCAAAGCTGTTCGGCTTTGCCGACTGATCGACTCCGGTCGCGATCGGGCCTGGCACCTCAGGGCGAGATGATCCGGTCGCGCATGGCGATCATCACGGCCTGCGTGCGGGTGGCTGCGCCGAGCTTCTTGCAGCAGCTCTTGATGTGCGCCTTCACTGTGCGTCCCGTGATGGCCAGGGCGTCGGCGATCTCATCGCTGGATCGTCCGACGGCCGCCAGCGTCAGCACCTCGCGCTCGCGCAAGGACAGTGCGAGCTGCGGAGCCGCGGGCAGGCCGCGCAGCTTCAGCACCCGGTCGAAGGCGTAAAGCGCCATGAGGTGGAGCGCCGGGAGATCGCGCTCCGGCAGATCGATCTCGGCGCCGCCGAACCACACCTGGCCGGTGCGGCCCGCCGGCGAGATGACCGGGATCACCACGCCATCCACCATGCCGAAGTCGCGGGCGCGTCGCACGAGCTCGACGGCGCGCGGCTCCCGTTCCGGATCGTACGGCGCTTCCCTGAACCAGCGGAACGGCTGAAGCGTCGTCCTGCAATAGCGCAGCGCGGGATCGTGCCACACATACTGCGCCTCGGAATACATATCGAGAAAGCCGGCCGGCAACCGTTCGGCGAGAACCGCCTCGCGCGGCGATTCGGTCGACAGCGGGGCGACATAGGAGCTGCAGAAATAGTCGAAGCCGTGCTGGCCGAGCGTGCGGCTCATCGCATCCAGAATGCTCGCGACATCAGGAAGCTGCCGCACTGTCTCGACGAAATCGAATGCTCGACTGCGGACCACGTCCATCGGCAGCCTACGATCAGTCCTTGAGGGATCGGCGCTACGCTACCCTTCCAGGCGCCGAGTGTAGGACGTCAATGCTGTAACTGCAACCTGCGCGAAACTCGCCAGCTTCATGAACGCGATCCGCGAGGCGTGAGGATCGGCCATACCTGGCTCGGCCGTGTGATGCCTTGATCACCGGGCCGGTTGCGCCGCCAGCCGGCCGCGCACCTCGGCCGCGATCTCGAACGAGCGCAGCCGGGCGGCGTGGTCGTAGATCTGGCCGGTGGTCATCAATTCGTCCGCGCCGGTCTCGGCGATCAGCGCCTTCAGCTTCTCTTCGACCACGGTGGGCGAGCCGACCGCGGAGCAGGACAGCGACTGGCCGACCATGGCCTTCTCCGCCGGCGACCACAGCGCGTCCATGTCGTCGACCGGCGGCGGCAGCGGGCCGGGCGTGCCGCGGCGCAGATTGATGAACTGCTGCTGCAGCGAGGAGAACATGCGCTGCGCCTCGGCGTCGCTCTCTGCCGCGAACACGTTGACGCCGACCATCGCATAGGGCTTGTCGAGCTGCGCCGAGGGCTCGAAGCGCGCGCGATACTCACGCAGCGCCGGCATCATCATCTGCGGCGCGAAATGCGAGGCGAAGGCGAAGGGCAGGCCGAGCATGGCCGCAAGCTGCGCGCCGAACGTGCTCGATCCCAGGATCCAGAGCGGCACCTTGGTCCCCATGCCGGGCACGGCGCGGATCGTCTGGTTCGGCTGCACATCGCCAAGCAGCGCCTGCAATTCCAGCACGTCATGCGGAAAGTTCTCGGAGCTGGTGGCGAGGTCGCGCCGCAGCGCCCGCGCCGTGAACTGGTCGGTGCCCGGCGCGCGCCCGAGCCCGAGATCGATCCGCCCCGGATAGAGCGACTCCAGCGTGCCGAACTGCTCGGCGATGACCAGTGGCGAATGGTTTGGCAGCATGACGCCGCCGGAGCCGACGCGGATCGTCTTCGTGCCGCCCGCGACATGCCCGATCACCACGGACGTTGCCGCGCTCGCAATCCCCGTCATGTTGTGATGCTCGGCCAGCCAGAACCGCTTGTAGCCCCAGGCCTCGGCGTGCTGGGCAAGATCAAGCGAATTGCGAAAAGCCTGCGCGGCGTCGCCACCCTGGCGGATGGGAGCGAGGTCGAGCACGGAGAAGGGGATCATGCGTGGGGGTCCGGGTGGAGGGCGATATGCGCCGGGGCTCCATATGTAGTACCTGCCAGCCCGAATGTTAGCGTTGCAGTGTCGATCGGACACCGGCGCAACGATGCCATTCGGAATTGTCGCGGGTGACCGGCGAACTGCCAGATAGCGTTTTTGACCCAGCGGACTCCCAGCGCAGGTTTGACTTACGTCAACATTCAAAACCTGGCTTCATTTTCACTTCCGACATTGGTTGCTTCGATTTCCTTCCTGGAGAGGTACGATGGCCGATCCGACCAAGCTCTCGGTTGAGAAAGCGCTCGAAAAGATACGTCAGCGCGACGAGCCGAAATCAGAGAATTCACGCCTTGATGAAAAAACCGACGCTCTCAATGAAGAGATAAAACGTATGAGAGCACAAAGGCTCCGCCTTGAACGACAAAAGGGCAAGCGTGGCTGAATAGCGCGTAGGATGGGTAGAGCACTTGCGAAACCCCATCATGTTTCGTCGTCGAACAAAGCCTCGATGAGTTTCGCTTCGCTCAACCCATCCCACGAGGCTGTCTGAGCGGCCTGCACCTCCGTTCACAACACTGTTATTGCGACCTATGGCGCCCTTTGTCGCAACTGGGCGTTTTGCGCCTGTTGTTGTACCCTTGCCAGAGCCACTACCCGGACGCCCGGAGGAATTGACATGACCATTGTCGTACTCAGCCGCCGCAACCTCCTCGTCGCCGGCGGCTCCGTTCTCGCAACCGGGGTTTTGACAGCCGGAACTTCCGGGCTCCTGTTGCCCGCCCGCGCGGACGGACTCGCGCCGACCGAGACGATGTCAGGCGGGGCGAACAACTACCGCAAGGGCGCGGCGATCGTGGATCGCATCGGCAAGGGCGGCTTCTGGATGAGCGGCACCGTCCGCCGCGCCGGCGACGGCGCTCCGCTTGCCGGGCAGCGCATCCAGATCTGGGCGCACACGGTCGAAGGACAGGAACACGAGCCGCAGAGCCATGGCGCCACGCTCACCGACAAGGACGGCAAATTCCGGCTCGAAATGCCGCAGATCATTCCGATCTTCGGCCAACCGCACGGTCACCTCGCCTATGACAGCGGTGAATTCAAGACCGTCTTCCTGCGGCCGGTGATGCGGAGCGCAAAGGAAACCAGCCTCGAGGCGCACTTCGTCCTGCAGCCGGCCTGACCGGGCCAACGAATGACGGGGTGGAGATTGGCCCGGGTGATCCTGATCTGGGGCGCCTTGGCGTTGGCCATTGGCGTGCCGATCGCCGCTGCCGCAGGAAGCGAGCAGCTCGCATGGCGCGGTCCGGTCTACATCCTCGCCGGGTTTGCGGGAATTGTCGCATTGGGTCTCGTGCTCGTTCAGCCCCTGCTGATCGGCGGATACCTGCCGGGATTCGCGGCCTATCGTGGACGGCGTGCCCATCACTGGATCGGCGGCGCGCTTGCTCTGGCGATCGTGATCCATGTCGCCGGCCTCTGGATCACCAGCCCGCCCGACATGATCGACGCCCTGACCTTCTCGTCGCCGACGCCGTTCTCCCCCTTCGGCGTGATCGCCATGTGGGCCATCTTCATTGTTGCGCTGCTGGCTCTGCTGCGCCGGCGATTGGGACTGCGGCCGCGAACGTGGCGTTTCGTTCATATGCCTCTCGCGATCGTCATCGTCGCAGGCAGCGCGGTCCATTGTCTGCTGATCGAGGGAACAATGGAGACGATCTCGAAGGCGGCACTTTGCGCGCTCGTCCTCGCGGCAACCGTAAAAGCAATGGTTGACCTGCAGGTGTGGCGAAAGCGTAGGGCGCTCCGCGGCAGTGAGCCGAAGCGGTTTAATGCGTAGGATGGGTAGAGCGAAGCGAAACCCATCATGCTTCGACACCGAACAAGCCCTCGATGGGTTTCGCTTCGCTCTACCCATCCTACGAAACTTTGCTGGTCGTTTGAACACGCTGAGCGCCGTCACCGCCGATATCTGCTCTGCTTGCCGGAGATAGCGACGGGGCGTATCCTCGCCCGATGGCTGTGAATGCCCCCGAGATGAAAGCGTTCCTGCTCGCGACGCCGTTCTTCGGTGGTCTCTCGGACCCAAGCTTCGACCTCCTGATGTCGATGCTGGTCGAGCGCCGCTTCGAAGCCGGCGCGACCGTCGTGTCGGAAGGCGAGCCGGGACGCTCGATGTTCATCGTCAAGTCCGGCCGGCTGGCGGTGAGCAAACGGGCGACTTCGGGAAGCGTCGTCCCGATTTCCGTTCTGCAGCGAGGGGATTTCTTCGGTGAGATGACGCTGATCGAAATGCAAAACCGCTCCGCCACGGTGGTCGCGGAGAGCCCGACGGTGCTGTACGAGCTGACGGCCCAAAAACTCTACGCCTGCTACAAGGCCGATATCCACGCCTACGTGATCGTCCTGCAGAACATCAACCGCGAGCTTTGCCGCCGGCTGCGCCGTGCGGATGATCGCTTTGCCGGGCATCAGGTGGGTGAAGACAGCTGATCATGCGTAGGATGGGTAGAGCACTTGCGAAACCCATCATGTTTCGACATCGAAGCGGTCTCGATGGGTTTCGCTTCGCTCTACCCATCCTACGAGCTAAGAGTTGGATTGTTGGGACCTTGCGCAAATGGATTCAATTCCGTCATTTCACACGTATCACTCGCTGTACCTTGCTGTCCGCCGCGTTCACGTCACCGACGCCCAAATTTGGAGTAGCGCTCACTGCACCCGGGTGATGACAGCTATAATGGGTGCTAGAGAGTTTTCCTGGCGCGTCGTCGGAATAACAGAGGCCGCCCTAAGAATATTGCATGAGAATGGATACAATCGGAGAAGCGGAGACAAGATTACACGCGCCCACCTCAAAGGGCGATCCGAAACCGTGAAGGAATTACTGTCGCAGCCGGAGTTATCTGAAGCCGAGTTCTTCAAGTTTTGGACAGATCACGATCCGGTGGTTCTGTGCGGCCCGGGAGAAAATAGAAAAACGGTTGGCCCGTATATCCCTATCCAGAATGACCGCGCTGAGTTGTTCAGCTCTAACACTGTTTCCTGGCGACACAGACAGCCAGAACGCGATCTGCTAGCCGACTTGTACAAGTCTCGATTTGGAATCGCGAACCCGTCAGATGAATTGACGCCAGTGCAATGACACGGGACATAGGATGAGTAGAGCGCTTTTGAAGCCTATTGTGCTTCATCACCGAACACGGGCTTGATGGGTTTCGCTTCGCTCTACCCATCCTACGAGCTGCGAGCTAATCGGCCTTTCTTGGCAAACGAGAGACATCTACATCCGCTTCTTTGAGGCGCTTGGTTGCTGCCGACACAACCTCGGCATCAAACCGATCGGTATGTCGCAAAACAATGGCTTCTCCTGTGAGCTCCGGCATGTCTCGCTCGATTAGCATGGCAAAGCCATCCGTGCTTTTGCTGCCCATGGCCCAATCCCGAAGCGTCTCGATCTCGCCGACCCGCGCCACCTTCTGCCGCGTGCGCGCAAGCCGCGTCGTCTTTCCTCTCTCTTCGCTCAGAATGTGTTCGAAGGCATGGATCGTCCGCCAAAAATCATGCTCTACCGTACCCGGCGCCTCTTTCGGCAGAATTTCAATCAAACGTCGAAATGCGGCGTCCTCAATATCTTTCTGCTTTTCCTTTCGGGCATTCGCGATCCAAGTGCGCAGTTTATCGATGTCTTCGCTAACAGCGATTAGAGCGAGTATCCTTGAGTGGTTCGGCATCTGAAATCCCTTCAAATGAATACAAACAAGCGAATGTTAGCCGCTATTTGAGCCAACCAACAAGCAGGTCCGTAGGATGGGTAGATCACTTGCGAAACCCATCATGCTTCGTCATCAAGGCGGGCCTTGCTGGATTTAGCACTACGCCATCCATCGCGTTTAGTTGCAAGAAGTCACTGGGTGATGTTGGCCATTGAAGGGGCCGACGAAGACCTTCTGTCCCTTTTTACATTGCGCGCGGCATTCGTCGGCTGCCGCGGTACACTTCTTCACGTTCTTGTCGCCGTCTGCAGGCGGACCGCTGGAAATGCAGGTGTTCCTCCATTGACTGCAACTATCTGCAGAGGCTGGTGCTCCCGCGAGAAGGGTTGCGAGAATGGTGCCCGCCCAAATTGCAAAACAAAGTCTCATTTTTCCTCCCAGCTTATCAGTCAGGGATCGTCGGTAGCGGACGATGCCCGGTCAATCCGCCCTGGCCTGGTGGCAGCCGGCGTTGTGGAAAACGGCGCGACGTGTCTACTCGCTGCCACGCCCGTTCGATCCGTCGGGCAAAACACCCATCCCCCGCCAAACCGCGTCAAGCCCGTAGGATGGGTAGAGCACTTGCGAAATCCATCTGCTTTACCGCCGATCAAAGCTCCGATGGGTTTCGCTTCGCTCTACCAAGGCTGGTGCGGCTAGAGCAACGCCATTGAGTGCAGCGAGTTTCTATGAAAGCCGAAGGCAACCAAGCCGGACAGAAGCAGCACAGTCCCAGTCACGATCAGGCAACACGCAAACACTATCGAAGCCTCGGGTTCGTTATGAATGACAAAGACGATAATAGATAAAACTTTACCGACAATCGAAAGGAACAATTAACCTTACTGGCGCGGACCAACAGGTAAGAACCTCGGCATCAGGTCTGCGGAGTGTCGTCGGGCTTGTGTCTCCGTGCTCGCCAATTTGCCCGTCGGGCAAAACACCTGCCTCCCGCAAAAATCCGTCAACCCTCCTTTGCAAAAATATTCCACTTTACCGAAATTCGGAATTGCGGCATTGTCTCGCCATCCCGGTCCTCGGAGAGGGGCGATCGTACGTCGTAACGAACGTGGATCGGGGTGCGGTGGACGCGGCTGCGTCGGGCACGCGAATGCGAGACCAGGGCGAGATGAACCTCGTGAGGTCCTGCTGCGTGCAGACGGACGGCGCCAACGCCCTCGCGATGCTCTTTGGGCGGAGCAGGGTGAAGCTGCGTACGGCAAAAACGCGTGGTCCTGACCGTCGTTGCTACGGTCAAACCTTGCGGAGATGAATCGGGGCTCGACCGGGTCTCGGGCATCGCCAATTCGCAAGGTGACGGAGGCCAGAAGGAACTCGGCTCCGGGGAGAGCGCGCATACGCCGTCAACCCATCGCGCAGGGAAGGCCGGGTGTTTCCCGGCCCACCTGTTGTCCCGCCTGCGCATTTGCGTGTGCAAATTCTTCGCGCAGCGGATCGTGGGTGCCAGCCGGCACCCGGCCTTCCCTGCGCCCTCTTCACCTAAAGAGGGTCAAGGAGAGAGCAAAACTCGGGCACTGCATGCCGCGAGAATGCCGATCTGTGCGTGATTTGACCCAGAATGGTGCTGCCAGACAGGATTGAACTGTCGACCTCTCCATTACCAATGGAGTGCTCTACCACTGAGCTACGGCAGCATGTGCTGGGATCTAGAATCGGCCGCCACGAGGGGCCTACCAAGCGGGCCGATATCTGCCACAAGCCCCCCTCCTGTGCAAGCTTGCAAGCCCTGCCAAGACGAGAAAATCGGGCCGATATCGGGGCCAAAATGCCCGTTTTGGCTCGAAACGACCGCCTTTCCGTCGATTCGGGCTCCGATTTCCCCACCCAACTGGCCAGTTGGCCGAGCTGCCGGATTCGCCTCATTTTGGAATTTCGCACGATCGGATCGCGCGGGCCTCTTGAGCTGCCACGTTCATTGGGCATGTTATCGCCGATCGCTGCAATGGACCGGTGATGGCCGACGAGAACGACAAGAGCACGAGGCAAGATTCGAGGCAGGGCCGGGCATCCCGGGACGACCGGCTGAAGTCGGCGCTGCGCGAAAACCTGAAGCGGCGGAAGCTACAGGCGCGCGAACGCGCCGCAAGCGCCGAGCCCTCGCAGAACGAAGATGGGTCCCTAGATGAGGGGACCGCCGGCAAGACCGGCGGTTAAAATCCGGCGGCTGGAAATTTTGGAGTTGAGCGACGTGGCAATGGGGCAAGACGGACAGCAACGAAACGACCGTGACGCGCTGATGTCGCGGTTCACGCGCCCCGAGCAGACCTTTCCGGCGCTGACATCGGCCGAGATCGAGCGCATCAGGCATTTCGGCGAGCTCCGCACCTATTCGGATGGCGAGCTGCTGTTCGAGACCGGCAAGCCGGGGCCCGGCATGTTCGTCATCCTGAAGGGCCACGTCGCCATCACCCAGCGCGACGGGCTCGGTCATGTCAGCCCGGTGATCGACCAGGGACCCGGCCAGTTCCTGGCCGAGCTCGGCCAGCTCTCGGGGAGGCCGGCGCTGGTCGACGGACGCGCCGAGGGCGATGTCGAGGTGGTCCTGATCCCGCCGGACCGGCTGCGCGCCCTGCTGGTCGCCGAAGCCGAGCTCGGCGAGCGCATCATGCGCGCGCTGATCCTGCGCCGGGTCAGCCTGATCCAGGGCGGCGTCGGTGGCCCGGTGCTGATCGGGCCGTCGAACTCCGCCGGCGTGGTGCGCTTGCAGGGCTTCCTCACCCGCAACGGCCAGCCGCATCATCTGCTCGATGCCGACAGCGAGCACGACGCGGCCGAGGTGATCGCGCGTTATTCGCCGAAGCCGGAGGATTGGCCGCTGGTCGTCACCGCCGACGGCAGCGTGCTGCGCAATCCCAGCGAGATCGAGCTCGGGCGCGCCATCGGCATGATCGGCGGGGCGAAGGATGATCGGATCTACGACGTCGCGATCGTCGGCTGCGGGCCGGCAGGGCTAGCGACCGCGGTCTACGCGGCCTCTGAAGGCCTCTCGGTCGCGGTCGTCGACACCCGCGCCTTCGGCGGCCAGGCCGGCGCCAGCGCGCGCATCGAGAACTATCTCGGCTTTCCGACCGGCATCTCGGGGCAGGCCCTGGCCGGCCGCGCCTTCACCCAGGCGCAGAAGTTCGGCGCCGAGATCATGATCCCGATGTCGGTGAAGTCGCTGGACTGTTCGCGCAGTGGCGGCACCTTCGCCCTCGCGCTGGATTGCGGCGACACATTGCGCTCGCGCGCGGTGGTGGTCGCGAGCGGCGCGCGCTATCGCCGGCCGGAGATCGCAAAGCTCGACACGTTCGAGGGCCGCGGCGTCTGGTACTGGGCCTCTCCGGTCGAGGCGAAGCTGTGCGCCGGCGAGGAGGTCGCCCTGGTCGGCGCCGGCAATTCGGCGGGCCAGGCCGCCGTGTTCCTGTCGGGTCACGCCAAGAAGGTGCTGATGATCATCCGCGGCGGCGGTCTGGGCGCCAGCATGTCGCGCTATCTCATCGAGCGCATCGAAGCGACGCCGAACATCGAATTGATGTTCAACACCGAGATCACGGCGCTCGAGGGCGACGAGGCCTCGCTGCTGCGGCGCATCCGCTGGAAGAGCCGGCTGTCGAGCGACGAGGATTCTGCCGACATCCGCAATCTCTTTCTGTTCGTCGGCGCCGATCCCGCCACCGGCTGGCTCGACGGCTGCGGCGTGACGCTCGATCGCGGCGGCTTCGTCGTGACGGGCGCGCAGTCCGAGCAGAACCAGGGCCGGCTCGTGGCGCCGCTGGAGACCTCCGTGCCCGGCGTCTACGCCGTCGGCGACGTCCGCTCCGGCTCGGTCAAGCGCGTCGGCGGCGCCATCGGCGAGGGCGCGCAAGTCGTCGCATCGCTGCACGGCTATCTCGGCGACGCCGCAAAACCGGCGCTTTAGTCAAGGAGAAGGCAAGGGAATGGCAAGTCGAATCCGGCTTGCCATCTTGCTGCGTCCCACAGACTATCGCCTGGTCGCGAGGCCAATCGCGCGTGGAAAAACAAGGATTCCCAAGGGAGGACTCAATGGCTGAAATCGTCGTGCTCTACAAAACACCCAAGGATGCTGCGGCCTTCGACAAGTACTACGCCGAGACCCACATTCCGCTCGCCAAGAAGCTTCCCGGCCTGAAGAAATACGCCGTCAGCAAGGGGCCGGTCGCATCTCCCGCAGGTCCTTCCGGAATCCATCTCGTCGCCATTCTCACCTTCGACAGCGTGGCCGACATTCAGGCGGCATTCGCCAGTCCGGAAGGCAAGGCGACAGGCGCCGACGTGCCGAAATTCGCCAGCGGCGGTGCCGACCTCTTGATCTTCGACACCAAGGAAGCGTGAACAATCGATTCAATTTGGTCGAAGCCTGCTGTCGTTTGTGACAGCGATGCAAAAAATTCAGCCATGCGTTTGTCGATTCGCACGATGACGCATGGCTTTGCCCATGCGTGTGACGACAACGCATGTGGCAATCTCATGAGGAGCGTAATACTAATCTCCATCTCAATGCAGAGAGTAGGAGAGATGTCATGGTTCTTGGGTTGAGCTTGCCCGTCTTCACGATGGTCCATGTCATCATAAGCCTGATCGCCATCGTCGCCGGCCTCGTCGTGATGTTCGGCCTGCTCGGCTCGAAGCCGATGCCGGGCCTCACCGCGATCTTCCTGCTGTTCACGATCCTCACCAGCGCGACCGGCTTCCTGTTTCCGTTCAAGGAGCTGCTGCCCTCGCACATCATCGGCATCATCTCGCTCGTGCTGCTCGCGATCGCCTGCATCGCGCTCTACGGCATGAAGCTCGCGGGCGTCTGGCGCCCGGTCTACATCGTCACCGCGATGATCTCGCTGTACTTCAACGTCTTCGTGCTGGTGATCCAGTCGTTCCTGAAAGTGCCGGCGCTCGCCGCGCTCGCGCCCGCCGTGCCGCCGTCGCCGCCGTCCGGCCCGGTGTTCGCCGTGGTGCAGGGCATCGTGCTGGTGTTCTTCGTGGTGCTGACCATCGGCGCCTGGCGCCGCTTCAAGCCGATGGCGTTTGCCTGATCGTCATTCCGGGGCATCGCGCAGCGATGAGCCCGGAATCTCGCGCGACAATTTCCAGATTCCGGGTTCGCGCGGACGCGCGCCCCGGAATGACGTCCCACTGAAAGGAGCCCCACCATGCCCACCATCACCACCAAAGACGGCGTCGAGATCTTTTTCAAGGACTGGGGGGCGGGCCAGCCAATCGTGTTCAGCCATGGCTGGCCGCTGTCGGCCGACGACTGGGACGCGCAGATGATGTTCTTCGTCACGCGCGGCTACCGCGTCATCGCCCATGATCGCCGCGGCCACGGCCGCTCGGCGCAGGTCGCAGACGGCCACGACATGGATCACTATGCCGACGACCTTGCGGCGGTCACCGCGCATCTCGACCTGAAGAATGCCATTCACGTCGGCCATTCCACCGGCGGCGGCGAGGTCGTGCATTACATCGCGCGCCATGGCGAGAGCCGGGTGGCGAAGGCCGCGATCCTCTCCGCGGTGCCGCCGCTGATGGTGCAGACCGCAGCCAATCCCGGCGGCCTGCCGAAGAGCGTGTTCGACGACTTCCAGGTGCAACTCGCCGCCGGCCGCTCGGCGTTCTATCGCGACATCGCCGCCGGCCCGTTCTACGGCTACAACCGTCCCGGCGCCAAACCGTCGGAAGCGGTGATCCAGAACTGGTGGCGCCAGGGCATGATGGGCGGCGCCAAGGCGCATTACGACGGCATCGTCGCGTTCTCGCAGACCGACTTCACCGAGGACCTGAAGAAGATCAACGTGCCCGTGCTGGTGATGCACGGCGACGACGACCAGATCGTGCCTTACGCCGACTCCGCGCCGTTGTCCGCGAAGCTGCTCAAGAAGGGCATCCTGAAGACCTACAAGGGCTTCCCGCACGGCATGCCGACGACGCATGCCGAGACCATCAACGCGGACCTGCTGGCGTTCTTCAAAGAGTAAGTCCGCGCTTACCCTCCCCTCCAGGGGAGGGTAATCGATCACTTCAATATCGCCCTGATCGCATCGAACGTGCGCTTCACGAAAGCCTCCGGCTTCTCCCGCGCACCTTCGCCGATCCAGCTCTCGCCGCCGACGCGCATCGCGCCGGTGGCGATCATGGCGACGAGCCGGGCCTTCAGCCGGTCCGACTTGCGGCCGGAGCGTTGCGTGAGCCCGTCCGCGAGCGCGCGCTCGAGCTTTTCGTATTTGAGCTGGTCGCGCGCGTGGAGCGCGGGATTGTCGCGCTTGAGCCGCGACATCGCTGCCGCCTCGGTCGGATCGATCCGCTTGACCGCCGCGGCGATCGCATTCTCCGCCGCCGTCAGCATGGATTCGTCCGCAGGCCGTGCGAGAATCTCGGAGACCAGCGCCGCCGCGGCATCCTCCTGCCAGGCGGCGACCACGTCCTCCTTCGAGGCGAAATAATGGAAGAAGCTGCGGCGCGACACATCGGCAGCGGCCGCGATGTCGTCGATAGTCGTGGTCTCGAAGCCGCGCTCCAGGAACAGCGCCATCGCCGCGCGCTTCAGTCGCTCGCGGGTCTGCTGCTGCTTGCGCTCGCGCAGGCCGGGCGCCGCCGGGGATTTTTCTCCGGAGGACAAGGGCTTGGCGCGTCTGCTAGCGTGCTTCGAAGCCTTCAAATTATTTCACCTCTTGCAAATTTGCACTTAGTGCACATTTAGACCGGTCGCGGGCCTTATTCCACCCCCTGATAGCCTGGAGCTATGGCATGACCGACTGGACCACGGCAGACATCCCCTCCCTCAGCGGCAGGACCGCCGTCGTGACCGGCGCGACGGGCGGGCTCGGCTACGAGACGGCGATGGCGCTGGCGGGCGCCGGTGCCATTGTCATACTCACCGGACGCAACGACGCAAAGGGCCTGCGGGCGATCGAGGGCATTTGCGAGCGGTTTCCCAATGCGCTGATCGCCTACGAGCATCTCGACCTCGCCAGCCTGTCCTCCGTGGCCGATTTCGCCCGGCGCTTTGCCGCCGGCAACGAGCAGCTCGACCTCCTCGTCAACAATGCCGGCGTGATGGCGCTGCCGAAACGGCAGCAGACCGAGGATGGCTTCGAGATGCAGCTCGGTACCAACTATCTCGGCCATTACGCGCTGACGGCGCGCCTGTTGCCGCAGCTTCGCCGGGCGAAAGCGTCTCGAATCGTCAATCTCTCGAGCCTCGCGCACCGCTCCGGCGCGATCAATTTCGATGATCTGCAAGGCAAGCGTTCCTATCGTCCGTGGCGGGCCTATTGCCAGTCGAAGCTGGCGATGCTGATGTTTGCCTTGGAATTGCAGCGTCGCAGCCTCGCCGCCGGCTGGGGCGTGACCAGCGTTGCCGCCCATCCCGGCTACGCGCGGACCGATCTCATTGCGAACGGGCCGGGTGCCAACACGCTCCAGTGGCGCGTCGGCCGTTGGCTGCAGCCGTTTATCAGCCAGTCCGCCGCCGAGGGCGCGCTGCCCACGCTGTTCGCGGCGACCTCGCCGGCGGCCGAGCCCGGCGGCTATTACGGTCCGAACGGGTTCTATGAATTGAAGGGGCCGCCAGCGCCGGCGAAGATCATGCCACGGGCCAAGGATTTCGCCGCGGCGGCCATGCTGTGGGATGTCTCGGCAACGCTGACCGGTGTATCCTTCGACGACATCGCGGTCGCCGCATGAGCCGCGACGCTGTTGGGGACGTCCCGATGCAAGTCATCATCTTTGGCGCGACCGGCATGGTCGGGCAGGGCGTCTTGCGCGAGTGCCTGGTCGATGCCGGCATCGACCGCGTGCTCGTGGTCGGCCGCAGTCCGACCGGCGTGCGCAACGCCAAGCTCACCGAGATCATCCACGACGATTTCACGAACTATTCGGCGATCGAGTCTCAACTGACCGGCTTCGACGCCTGCTTCTTCTGCCTCGGCGTCTCCTCGATCGGCATGAGCGAGGAGCGCTATCGTCATCTCACCTATGACCTCACGCTTGCCGCTGCGACGACGCTGGCGAGGCTCAATCCGCAGATGATTTTCACCTATGTCAGCGGCGCCCGCACCGACTCCACCGAGCAGGGCTCGCGGATGTGGGCGCGGGTCAAGGGCAAGACCGAAAACGATCTGCTCAAGCTGCCGTTCAAGGGCGCCTACATGTTCCGGCCCGGCGCGATCCAGCCCCTGCATGGTGCCCGCTCCAAGACCGCCTGGGTGCAGGCCGTGTACGCCGCAACCTGGCCACTCTGGTCGGTGCTGCGCCGGATTTCGCCGCGGCTCGTCACCTCCACCGAGCAGATGGGCCGCGCCATGATCCGCGTCGCCCGGGAGGGGTATCCGCGCAAGGTGCTGGAGATGGAGGATATCAATAGCCTCTAGTCCGCCGGGTCGTTAGTTCTAAGGAAATTTCCGCGGCCGCGCGCGTTGGGCCGTATCCGCCCCCCCAGGAGAAATGCCGGCGATGTCGCCCCAGCTCAAACTGATCGCGCTCGATGCCGACGATCTCGCCGTGATCTCCACCCATGTGCAGGATGCCCGGGTGCAGGCCTCGGACATCATCTGGCGGCAGAGCGAGAAGCGGCTGGTGGTCGGCATGAGCCGGCTGGACTGGGAGCAGACGCTGGACGGCGAGACCGAGCCGCGCCGGCTGGTCGCCGCGCTTCGCTTCGACCGCGTGCTTGCCTGCAAATCGCGCAACATCGACCTTGGAGCCCCGGACGAGGTCCTGGACCTCGTCGGCATCGAGTTTCACCCCCAGGACGGCCACGACGAGGAGCCCGGCGGCAGCGCACTGCTCTTGTTCGCCCAGGGCGGCGCCATCCGCCTCGATGTCGAATGCCTCGAATGCGAGCTGACCGATCTCGGGGCGGACGAACTGGGGACGGGGATCGAAGCGGAGGGGTGAGGAATGGGAATGACCCCACTCCTGCTGTCGTCCTGGCGAAAGCCAGGACCCATTACCACCGGTGGTCGTGATGGAGTGGGCCGGAACCACATCCTGCTTCAATTACAACAAGTTGGGGTAATGGGTCCTGGCTTTCGCCAGGACGACATCGAAGCAGGATGACGATGGGCGACGACGACGTCTCGCAAGGGTTGACGGCGGGAGGCCGTCGCGCCATTGAGCAGGGGACCTGGTGCGCCAATCGCCCCGAGAAACCATCCAGAAGCCCAGCCAGACATGCCCGTTCGTCTCGACCGCAGCAGCGCCGATTTTGACCAGCGATTCGCGGCCTTCCTCGCCGCCAAGCGCGAGGTCTCGGCCGACGTGGAGGCCGCCGCGCGCGCGATCGTCGACGACGTGGCGAGGCGCGGCGACGCGGCCCTGCTCGAGGCCACGGCGAAGTTCGACCGGCTGACACTGGACGCATCCGGCCTTCGCGTTTCGGCCGCCGAGATCGAGGCTGCGGTGAAGGCCTGCGATGCCGCGACGCTGGATGCCTTGAGCCTCGCGCGCGACCGCATCGAGACCTATCATCGCCGCCAATTGCCGAAGGACGAGCGCTTCACCGACCCGCTCGGCGTCGAGCTCGGCTGGCGCTATACCGCGATCGAGTCCGCCGGCCTCTACGTGCCCGGGGGAACTGCCGCCTATCCGTCCTCGGTGCTGATGAACGCGGTGCCCGCTAAGGTCGCCGGCGTCTCGCGCCTCGTGATGGTGGTGCCCTCGCCGGACGGCAAGCTCAATCCGCTGGTGCTGGCGGCGGCAAAGCTCGGCGGCGTCACCGAGATCTACCGCGTCGGCGGCGCGCAGGCCGTCGCCGCGCTCGCGCACGGCACCGCCACCATCGCGCCGGTCGCAAAAATCGTCGGCCCCGGCAATGCCTATGTCGCCGCCGCCAAGCGGCTGGTGTTCGGCAAGGTCGGCATCGACATGATCGCCGGCCCCTCCGAGGTGCTGGTCATTGCCGACGACACCGGCAATGCCGACTGGATCGCCGCCGACCTGCTCGCGCAGGCCGAGCACGACACGAGTGCGCAATCGATCCTGATCACCGATTCCGCACGCCTTGCCGCCGATGTCGAGAAGGCGGTCGAGGCGCAGCTGAAGACGCTGCCGCGCACCGCGATCGCGAGCGCCTCCTGGGCCGACTTCGGCGCCATCATCATGGTGAAGAATCTCAACGACGCCATCCCACTTGCGGATGCGATTGCCGCCGAGCATCTCGAGATCATGACGATCGATCCTGACGCGCTCGCCGCACAGATCCGCAATGCCGGCGCGGTATTCCTCGGCGCGCATACGCCGGAGGCGATCGGCGATTATGTCGGCGGCTCCAACCACGTGCTGCCGACGGCGCGCTCGGCGCGATTCTCCTCGGGCCTCTCGGTGCACGACTTCATGAAGCGCACCTCGATCCTGAAATGCGGCCCGGATCAGCTTCGTGCGCTGGGACCTGCTGCGATGACACTTGGCAAGGCGGAAGGGCTGGACGCCCATTCGCGCTCGATCGGATTGCGCCTCAATCTGTCATGACAAAGCCGCCCGAACAGGACGACTCCAACAATCGCATCGTCGCGGTCACCCTCGACGAGGAATCGATCGGCCGTTCCGGGCCCGACATCGAGCATGAGCGCGCGATTGCGATCTACGACCTGATCGAGCAGAACCTGTTCGCGCCGGAGGGCGCCGACGGGAAGGGGCCGTTCACGCTGCATATCGGCATCACCGGCAACCGCCTGATGTTCGACATCCGCCGCGAGGACGGCGCGCCCGTGGTCGTGCATCTGTTGTCGCTGGGGCCGTTCCGCGGGATCGTGAAGGACTATTTCATGATCTGCGACAGCTATTACCAGGCGATCCGCACCGCGACCCCGGACAAGATCGAGGCCATCGACATGGGCCGCCGCGGCATCCATGACGAGGGATCGCGCACGCTCCAGGAGCGGCTGAAGGGCAAGGTGCGGGTCGACTTCGAGACCTCGCGCCGGCTGTTCACGCTCATTACTGTTCTGCACTGGAAGGGGTAAGCGCGGATGGCTGCGCCCCCACGCGCACGCGATCCGCAATCGGTGCTGTTCGCCTGCGCGATGAACAGCGTGCGCTCGCCGATGGCCGAGAGCCTGCTGCGGCACATGTTTCCGCAGGGCCTCTACGTGAAGTCGGCCGGCGCCAGGAAGGGCGAGCTCGATCCTTTCGCCGTTGCCGTGATGGCCGAGCTCGGCCAGGACATCTCCGTCCACAGGCCGCAGACCTTCGAGGAGCTGGAGGACTGGGAGGGGCTGAACTTCGACCTCATCATCACGCTGTCGCCGGAGGCCCATCACAAGGCGCTGGAGCTGACCCGCACGCTCGCCGCCGACGTCGAATACTGGCCGACCCACGATCCCACCACCATCGAAGGCAGCCGCGACCAGAAGCTCGCCGCCTACCGCGAGGTCTGCGACCAGCTGCTGATGCGCATCCGCCGGCGCTTCGCGAAAGTGGGCGCAGCGAGCGGGTAGCATCCGGCGGGCGTAACACCCGCGTCACAGACTGCAGGCACAGGCATGTCGGAAACCTCGAATCAGCAAAGTCCGGGTTCCCGGGTTGTGAAATCAGCCCCCTTCCGATAGGTTCCGCGCGCAATTCACCCCTGCCTCATCCCCAAAATCACCTGATGCTTGGCCGCCCCAAATTCGTACTTGCCTCCGGTTCGCCGCGGCGCCTGTCGCTGCTCAACCAGGCCGGCATCGAGCCGGACGCGCTCCGGCCGGCCGACGTCGACGAGACGCCGAAGCGAGGCGAGCTGCCGCGCGCCTGCGCCAATCGCCTCGCAAGGGCCAAGGCGGATGCGGCGCTGAAATCGGTGCAGCTCGACGACGAACTGCGCGGCGCCTTCATCCTCTCCGCCGACACGGTGGTGGCGGTCGGCCGCCGCATCCTGCCCAAGGCCAATCTCGTGGACGAGGCCGCGCAGTGCCTGCGGCTGCTCTCGGGCCGCAATCACCGCGTCTACACCGCGATCTGCCTCGTCACGCCGCGCGAGGCCTTCCGCCAGCGCCTGGTCGAGACCCGCGTCCGCTTCAAGCGCCTGTCGGAGGACGACATCCAGGCCTATATCGGCTCCGGCGAATGGCGCGGCAAAGCCGGCGGCTACGCCGTGCAGGGCATCGCCGGCTCCTTCGTGGTGAAGATGGTGGGGTCCTACAGCAACGTCGTCGGCCTGCCGCTCTACGAGACCACGACGCTGCTCGGCGGCGAGGGCTTCCCGATCCGCTTCGGCTGGCTCAACGCCACCGCCGTGTGAGCGCGAATGCCGCGCCGGACGGGTCTTAACAAAAATCTCGAAAACAACCCCATGCACAGTAGAATTGGCCCGCGGGACCCGGGCCGCGACGCCCCGCGCGTCCGCCCGAGGAACCTGTTTGCGGACAGGCTCTTGAACGTTTTCACCCCGTGTAAGCTGCCGACATCATGGACGACCAGGTCAAAATGCCCACCGGCCCGCTCAAAACCTGCCCGATCTGCGGCAAGCCCGCCGTGCAAGCCACCCACCCGTTCTGCTCCTCGCGCTGCCGCGATGTTGACCTGAACCGCTGGCTGAAAGGCTCCTACGTCATTCCCGGCCGCGACGACGAGGTGGATGACGTTGAATAGAAAAGCAATATCAATTACTTAATTGAGTTTCCAGCGTGCCGCACGCCAGCCGCGGCAACGCCACCACACCTTGTGCACAGCCGGGCCGCGCCCGGCGTAGCCTTCAGGCGAAGCCGGGTGGACAGGCGGCCTTCAGCCCACTATAAACCGCCCGCTCGATGGGCCTTGACCTTCTCTTTGGGTCCTTCCCTCAGCACGCCCAGGTAGCTCAGTTGGTAGAGCATGCGACTGAAAATCGCAGTGTCGGTGGTTCGATTCCGCCCCTGGGCACCACCCGGCTCTTCCAACAGCCCGATATCCAAAGCAATTCTGTAATTCCAACAGCCTCGCGCTGCCGATTGGCTATTCGGCCGCAATCCAGTTTCGCAGACCATCGACCGTGCGGAATCCGTCCGCCGCGTAGCAGCGAATGGAGGGAAGGAAGACCTGCATCATCTCGGCGAGCGCGTGTCCCGGACCGAGATCCAGCACCCTGCTGACGCCCAGCTCCGCAAGGGCTTCCAGCGTCGCCGACCAGTCGATCGGGCGCGCCACCTGCCGGGCGAGCTTTGCGGTTGCGTTGCTCGCGGAGAAGATGCGCTCGCCATCGCCTCCGGCGAGCAGGACGCGCTGGCTTGCAATGGCGGAGCGTGTGCTGGCGTCGAGCGCCAGTTGAAAGGGGTGGCAGGCCTGTTCGAGCTGCCGTGTGTGCGAGGCGATTCTCACGGCGAGCAGACCTGTGCGTGTGGCGCCTTGTCGTATCGCTTCCTCGCAGAGGTCGATCACGTCCTGCTCGGCGCCTCCGACGACAACGAGACGATCGGGGTTCCTGATCGCGATCTCGCAGCGATGCCGCCCGAGCAGGCGTTCGAGCGCGGCCGGGTCGAGCCCGCGGACATAGCCGAGGCGGCCATCGCGGCCGGCGGCGCCGTCCATCAGGCGCGCGCGAACGGCCGTCAGTCGCAAGGCTTCATCGGCGGTCCATACCCCTGCAATGCTCCAGGCGGTCATCTCACCGACGCTGTAGCCGGTGACGGCCGCAGGTTCGGTCAGGAGGTCGGCAATGCAGGCATGGATCGCGAGCGCCGATGTGACGGTCAGGATCTGGCTGACATGGTTGGCGGACAGCTCGTCTGCGCTGTGCGCCTGGACGAACTGCCGGGGATCCTCGCCGAGATGCGCGGTTGCCGCGGTGAAAACAGGCTCCGCGGCAGGCTGACCGGCGGCCAGATCGAAGATCTTGTCCGAGAGGGTGCCTTGTCCACCGCAGAGCAGAGCCAGCATCAGGGGTCCAGCCGGTCGACGAAGAGGGCCATGGCCAGCAGATCAGCCGAGCCGCCGGGACTGAGATTGCGTGCCACGAATGCCTGATGAATCTCGATGGCTCGCTCGCGCCAGCCGTGACGTCCAACGCCTCCGGCGGCAAGAAATGCGGATGCGCTGGCTTGTGCGAAGTGCAATCCCTCCGCTCCGCCGCGATGCAGGAGGTTGGTGTCGGTGACGTCGGCGATAAGCGTCATGCAGGTCTGGACGCGAACTGCTTCCTCATCGCAAGGCGCGAGCTGTCGTGCCGCCTGCAGGGCGGGCAGGGCGATCTCGTAGACCGATGGGAAGCCGCAAGCCGCTTCCGCCCTGGCGCCGCCGGCACCGTAACGCCGCGAGGCCATGGCGCCGTGGCTGCGCAAGGATATGGGACCCGAAAGGATATCTTCGCCCCAGCGCTGCGACACCAGATCGCCGAGCGATTTGCGAATGCCGAGCGCACCGCGATATCCGGCCGCGGCGCAGAGCAGACCCAATCCGAAGATCGCGCCGCGATGCGTGTTGACGCCTCGGGTTTCCGCGAGCATGGCGCGCTCGGCGGCGACCCCGATCGCGCGCAACCGGCTCATGCCGGCGCCCTCGGCTCCGGCAAGCGCCAGATCACGGAGGAATGGCCTCAAGGTGTCGGCGCTGCGGCACAAGAGCCCGGCGTCCATGTCGCTGTGCGCGCCATTGTCGATATGGCTGACGAGCCCCGGCTTCGGATGGGTTTCGACTTCGAGCTTCAGGCAACGCGACGCCAGATCACCGAGCTGCTCCGCATCGGGCGCGTTGGTAGGTGTCGATTGCCATCTCAGCGCGACGTTCACGACAGATTCCCCGTCAGAAACGCGGCGCGCGTCGTGCTGATGACGCCGGCGGGGCCTTTCACGAGGACTTCATCGTCGTCAGCACCGATGAGCTCGCGCCATTGGACCCCTCCCGCGCGACCAACGATCTCACCGTCCAGCCGCATCGGCGCCTGGTTCGCAATCCGGCCGATGTCCGACGGCAGAGTGTCGGCTTGCCTTGCCGACGACAGCGGCCAGAGCAGATCGAGGTCCGAACTGTCGGAAAGATAGGGCAGGCCGGTGAGATGCTGCCAGGCCAGGCTGCCGAAGGTGCGTGTCTCCGGCAGAAGCTGGAGCAGCAGGCCGATCGTCTCCCGCCAGCGCGCAGGTGCCGCGGCGGCCGCATCGGCCAAGGATGGCGGCGGAGCCGATGCGATGATGTCGCCGGGTGCGAGCGCGAACGCGATGCGCCGTTTGCCGTGGCTGGGCGGCAGCGGCAGGCCGAGCGGAATCATGCCGGCGGCATCGCTGCAAGCCGGCCGGCGAACGATGAGGGGGCGGTCGGCGCGCGCCCAGCCGTCGATGATCGGCTCGCTGGCGAGTTCGGGGTGGCGGCTCATCACGGCCGCCCATCCGGCGGCCGAGGCCTTCACCATGGTGTGACGCGCGTGCGCTTCAGCCATGTTGCGCGCCCTGCTGCGATATCGCGGCGAGTGCGACGACCCGATCGGCG
The DNA here is from genome assembly GCF_042257955.1 of Bradyrhizobium sp. B025. Taxonomy (NCBI): domain Bacteria; kingdom Pseudomonadati; phylum Pseudomonadota; class Alphaproteobacteria; order Hyphomicrobiales; family Nitrobacteraceae; genus Bradyrhizobium; species Bradyrhizobium sp. B025. The sequence continues at coordinate 661,344 of NZ_CP170150.1, forward strand.
ATCTCGGCCGCCTTTCGACGTCCGCCCCGCTCCGCGCCGAGCTGGCTGCGTTCGTCCCGTCCGGCAGGCTGTGCCAGCACGGCCGCAAGCTGCGGCGCCAGGGGCGCAGTTTCGTCCCAGACGACGTGAATGCCGCCGGTGCGGACCATGTTGTCGAGCCCGGGCGCGAAAACGGGTGTCGCTTCCGCCTTTGCCTTCAGCACCTCGATCGGAAGCTTGGTGACCCGCGCCATCGACGGCAGATCCATCACGGCGGGATGCGCGCCGGGAAGCGCCACCAGCGTGCCGGTGGCAAGAGCGGTGGCGATGAACGCGCCGGCCGCGCTGCCGCCGTAGAGCAGGCCGACCGTGCGGTGTCCTTCCGCTTCCGCGAGCAGCAGTACCTTGGCGAGATGGGACAAATATTCGCTGAGGCCGAGCAGTTCGTCGCGCTTGCTCATGCGCTGGCTGGCGGAATCCACCAGGACCAGGATCGGCGCGCGATCCCCAGATTTGATAATCTCGATCACGCGCCCTGCGAGCGCGATCGCCTCGTCCACGCCGAGCGGCTGTCCTTGCGTGATGCCGAGCACGTGGATCAGTCCGCCGTCAGGCAGGGTCGCCGTTCCCGCGATCATCGCGCCGGTCGTTTCGATCTTTCGGCCGTTCGGGAACAGGCCGGCCAGGATGTCATCGAGCGTCATCGGCGTTCTCCCTTGTCTTTGCCGCGCGTAGAAACGCGTCGGTCGGAAGCGCGGGGATCTCGGTCGGCGCGTCGATACCAAGCGCCTGCCAGATATCGACGGCGTCCTCGGCTTCACCGAAACGCTGCAGGCGGCGCTCCAGGCGCTTCTGCTCGGCTGCGAGAGCGCTGGTGTCGCAGCCACGCTTGATCTTGAGCGCGTCGATCGCGGCCTCGCGAAACGCCAGCGCCTCGTCGTCGACGAACGTGTCGGCTCCGCCGATGAGATAGCGGTGCTTGCCGCCCATGGTGCGCCAGACCAGCGCGCGATCGCGCGAGTCGAACTCCTCGATGCCCCTGTTGGTCTCGATCACTTCGGGGCCGCTGACGCTGAGCCGGCCCTGCTCGGAGATGATCAGGCGCGAGCAGGTGCCGGCGATCAGGCTGCCGCCGCCATAGCAGCCGGCACGTCCGCCGATCAGGCCGACGACGTTGATGCCGGCGCGGCGTGCCTCGACCACCGCGCGCATGATCTCTGCGATCGCGAGCTCGCCGGCATTGGCTTCCTGAAGCCGCACGCCGCCGGTGTCGAACAGGATCAGCACGTCGTGCTTGAGCGTACGCGCCGCGCGCAGGAGGCCGGTGAGCTTGGCGCCGTGGACTTCGCCGAAGGCGCCGCCCATGAAGCGTCCCTCCTGCGCGGCAACGAGCACCGGCGACCCCTCCAGGCGGCCACGGCCGATGACGATGCCGTCGTCGAACTGCTCCGGCAGGTCGAAGATCGAAAGATGCGGGCTGATCTCGCGCAGCTCGGGGCCGATGTATTCGGAAAAGCTGCCGGCATCGACCAGCGCGTCGATGCGCTGCCGGGCGCTCGCCTCGTACCAGCTCAGCGAAGCCGTGTTGGCTGCCGCCTGTGTCATCGTTCCGGCTCCTCGATCTTGCGGACGCCTTGCGCAAGGCGCAGCGCAACCGTGTCGGGCCGGGCGCCGCCGTCATTGATGGAGATGCGCAAGCCGCCGGCAGAGCGGCGGGCGACGAAGTCGCGGACCACGGCGTCCCACACCGCGCCGAAGCCGTGAGCTGCGGTTGCGATGTCGATCGTGCACATGTCGGCCGGCGAGGCGCGTTCCAGCAGGACCTCGAGATTGCCGGAGGCGACGACGCCGACGATCGCCTGCGCGCGGGTGCCGCCGGCCGATCTGGCTGCGGTCAGCCTGAAACTGAGTTTTTCCATGCGAAACTCCTCACCAGTTGCGGAAGCGGCTGGGCGGACGGTAGAGGCCGCCGGAGGCCAGCATGAGGTCCTTGATCGAGCGGGCCGCCAGCAGGCGGCGGTCGGCGTCGAGCGGATCGATGCCGAGATCCTCGGGGCGCTGGATCACGCCCCGTTGCCTGAGCTGCTCGACCAGCTTCGCATCGCGCGCGCGTCCGATATCGGTGTATCCGGCGACGCCGCGGATCGCCTGCTCGCGCTCGTCCTTGCTGCGGCACATCAGGAGGTTGGCGATGCCTTCCTCGGTAACGATGTGGGTCACGTCGTCCGAGTAGACCATCACCGGCGCCAGATCGAGCTTGAGCTCGCGCGCCAGTTCGAGTGCATCGAGCCGCTCGACGAACAGCGGAGCATTGCGCTCGCCAAAAGTCTCGCCGATCTGCACCACCAGCTTGCGGCCGCGGCGCAGCGCGGCGTTGGAGTGAGGGTCCGCTTCGGCGCCGGCCTTGAGCCAGGGTTCGCTCGGGTGGCGGCGGCCATGTGGATCGGATCCCATGTTGGGCGCGCCGCCGAACCCGGCGATGCGGCTCGTCGTCACCGTCGAGCTGTGACCCTCGAGATCGATCTGGAGTGTCGATCCGATGAACATGTCGCAGGCATAGAGGCCTGCGGTCTGGCAGAAGGCGCGATTGGACCGCAGCGAGCCGTCGGGGCCGGTGAAGAAGATGTCGGAGCGCGCCGCGACATAGTCCTCCATGCCGACTTCCGACCCGAAGCAGTGGATCTGGTCGACCCAGCCGGATTCGATCGCCGGAATGAGGGTTGGATGCGGATTGAGCGCGAAATGGGTGCAGACCTTGCCCTTGAGGCCGAGCTTCTCGCCATAGGTCGGCAGCAGCAGCTCGATCGCGGCGGTGTTGAAGCCGATGCCGTGATTGAGGCGGCGTACGCCGTAAGGCGCGTAGATGCCCTTGATGGCGAGCATCGCCGTCAGGATCTGGGTCTCGGTGATGGCGGCGGGGTCGCGGGTGAAGAGCGGCTCGACATAGAACGGCCTGCCGGCTTCGACCACGAAATGCACGAGGTCGCCGGGAATATCGACGCGCGGCACCTTGTCGACGATCTCGGTGACCTGCGCCACCACGAGACCATTTTTGTAACTCGTCGCCTCGACGACGGTCGGCGTGTCCTCGGTGTTCGGCCCCGTATAGAGGTTGCCGTCCTTGTCGGCGCTCACCGCTGCGATCAGCGCGACGTTCGGCGTGAGATCGATGAAGTAGCGGGCGAACAGCTCGAGATAGGTATGGACCGCGCCGAGCTCGATCTTGCGGCCGAACAGCATGCGCGCAATGCGCGCCGATTGCGGGCCCGAATAGGAAAAGTCGAGCCGCCGCGCGATGCCCTTCTCGAAGACATCGAGGTGTGCGGGCAGGACCACGCCGGACTGCACCATGTGCAGGTCGCTGATCTCAGCGGGGTCGAGGTTCGCAAGCGCCGCGGCGAGGATGTCGGCCTGCTTCTGGTTGTCGCCCTCCAGGCACACCCGGTCGCCTGATCGGATCACGGCCGCAAGAAACGCGGGCAGGCTCGGGAGCGGGACGATCTTTCCCTTCGCGTGCCGCCGGCCGGCCGTCAGGCGCTCTCCCAGAGCGGCCTTTTGCATACCCCAATTGCTCATCTCGGCTCCTTGGCATGCGAGGTTGCCTTCATTTGTACAGAATGTATGCGTATTGCGCCTTAATGTCAATTAGTGTATACGCAAACTCATAAGCGATGGATATTCGCATACACAGGAGGAGATTTAAGATGCGAATGCATGCAAGGCGTCCAAGTCGCGTGGCCGGAGTTCCGTTCGTTCAGGGGAGGCGCCCGTGACCGTTTCCGGCGTAGCGCTGCTCTCCATCTGCACGTTGCTGGGGGTCTTGCTGGGGGACCTGCTCGGCATCGCCCTCGGCGTTAAGGCCAATGTCGGCGGCGTCGGCATTGCCATGATGTTTCTGATCGCCGCCCGGCTCTGGCTGGTGCGGCACGGCCTGCTCAGCCACGGTCTCAAGACCGGCGTCGAGTTCTGGGGCAGCTTCTACATTCCGATCGTGGTCGCCATGGCGGCGCAGCAGAACGTCGTCGCTGCGGCCAAAGGCGGTCCCATCGTCGTCATCGCGGGGATCGGCGCGGTCGCCGTGTGTTTCGCGATGGTGGCCCTGATCGGCCGGCTCAGCGGCCGTGTCGAGACCATGGACGAGATCGAGGCGCGAGAGGCGCTCGAGGCGAGCATGCCCCACTTCAAGTCCGGGAGGATCGGATGACGATGATATCGCACATTCTAGCTGCAAACTCGCTGCTCACCGCTTTCGCGGCCGTCGGGATCCTGATGTGGGTCTCCGGAGCGATCTCGAAATACCTCACCTTCGGACGCATCCACGGCTCGGCGATCGCGATCATGCTGGGTCTCGTGCTGGCCTTCTTCGGAGGCCTCGCCACAGGCGGTGAAAAGGGCGTCGCCGACCTGCCGGCGCTGACCGGGATCGGCCTGATGGGCGGCGCGATGCTGCGCGACTTCGCCATCGTCGCGACCGCCTTCGAGGTCGATGTCGTTCACGCGCGCAAGGCCGGGGCCATCGGTGCGGTCGCGCTTGGGCTCGGAACTGTCGTCCCGTTCATTCTGGGCGTGTTCGTCGCCGCGGCATTCGGTTACACCGATGCCATCTCGATGACGACGATCGGCGCCGGCGCGGTGACCTACATCGTGGGGCCGGTCACGGGGGCGGCGATCGGCGCATCCTCGCCGGTTATTGCGCTCTCGATCGCGACCGGTGTATTCAAGGCAGTGATCGTCATGATCGGTACGCCCTTCGTGGCGAAGATGATCGGTCTGAACAATCCGCGCAGCGCAATGGTGTTTGGCGGCTTGATGGGAACGGTCAGCGGCGTGTCCGGAGGGCTGGCGGCGACGGACCGGCGTCTGGTGCCGTACGGTGCGCTGACGGCGACGTTCCACACCGGGCTCGGGTGTCTGGTCGCGCCCTCTGTTCTTTACTTCGCGGTGCGCGCGATCACGGGAGGCTGAATGGCAGGATTGTTGAAAGTCGCAGCCGACGCCGAGGACGATGGCGGGCTGCTCTCCGATCGCATTCGCAACGCGCTCACCGACGAGATCGCCTCGGGTGCGCTCGTCGCCGGTTCCGCCCTGGAAGAGCAGCTGCTGGCCGATCGCTTCGGAGCCTCCCGCACGCCGGTGCGGGAGGCGCTTCGCCAGCTCGTGGTCAGCGGCCTGGTCGAAGTGCGGGGGCGGCGCGGCCTCGTCGTGGCGCGGATGACGCCCGAGCGCATCATGGACATGTTCGAGACCAGTGCCGAGGTCGAGGCGATGTGCGTCAGGCTCGCGACCTATCGCATGACCCCGCTCGAGCGCAGCCATTTGATCGAGCTGCATGACGCCTCGCTGAAGATGGTCGAGGCCAATGACGTCGATGCCTATGACGCGTTCAACCGGGAATTCCACGAATGCATCTACCGGGCGACGCACAACTCGTTTCTGGCCGAGCAGGCGCAGGATGTCCGCTCGCGTCTCAGCGCTTTTCGCCGCACGCAATTGCGGCATGGCGATCGCATTCGCAAGTCCCGCGACGAGCATGACGTCATCATGCAGGCGATCGCCGAAGGCGACGGCGACACCGCATCGCGCAGGATGCGGGCGCATATGCTGAACGCGGCTGCGGCGCTTCGGCGCTACATCGATGATCGCCTGGGCGGACCGGCCGACGGGCCTGGACCTGACAACGCCTGACGATTGCGGTTGTGCGCCGTTGTTGCAGCAAGCCAGGCAGATCGGTGCGGGCGTGAGCTGCCAGGAGGGCGCGCGGCTTTCCCGTTTTGACGAGGCCGGTGTGTGCGGCCAACCAGATTGTATTCCCTGCCGGGGCAACGTCCGGCATCATCAGACTGTCACCGCCCTGTCATCGGTGTTCCATTGATCGCTGCTCCTTTCGCCGCGCAGCGCAGAGGGTGGACATGCATCTGATCAAGACAATTTCTTCCGACCGCCGGTCGATCCTGAAGGGCCTCGCGGCCGCAGCTGTCGCGCCGCTGGCGGCGCCGGCTCTTGCCGCCGAGGGCCTGCCGGCGCAGCCGACCGGATCGGCGGTCGCAATCGCCACCGACAAGGCCTATTGGACGGCCGTGAAGGGGCTCTATGCCGTGACGCCCGATGTCGTCAATCTGGAGAACGGCTTCTGGGGCATCATGGCCGAGCCCGTGCGGCGCGAGTTCATCCGTCTGTCCGACATGGTCAACTATCAGAACACCTATTACGCGCGGCAGCGCGCGGGCGCGGATTTCGAGGCCGTGCGGGCCAGGGTGGCGGAGGCGGTTGGAGCTGCGCCCGAGGAAATCGCGCTCACCCGCGGCGCGACCGAAGCGCTGCAGCTGCTCATCGGCGGATACAACAAGCTGAAGCCCGGCGACAGCGTGCTCTACGCCGACCTCGACTACGATTCGATGCAATATGCCATGAATGCGCTCAAAGCGCGCCGCGGTGTCGACGTGGTCAAGTTCGACGTGCCGGAGCCGGCCACCCGGCAGGCCGTGCTCGACGCCTATGCCCGCGCCCTCGAGGCGAATCCGAAGACCAGGCTGCTCCTCCTCACCCATGTCAGCCATCGCACCGGCCTCGTCATGCCGGTCACCGAGATCGCCCGCATGGCCAGGGCCAAGGGCGTCGACACCATCCTCGACGCCGCTCATTCCTGGGGACAGATGGACTTCAGGGTGGGCGAGCTCGAGGTCGATTTTGTCGGCTTCAACCTGCACAAATGGATCGGCGCGCCGGTCGGCGTCGGCTTCCTCTACATCAGGAAGGACCGCCTCGCCGACATCGACCGCGACCTCGGCGACGAGGATTTTCCGGCGACCGACATCCGCTCGCGCGTCCACACCGGCACGGTCAATTTCGCGACGGTGCTGACGGTGCCCGCGGCCGTCGAACTGCATCAGCAGATCGGCGCCGCGGCGAAACAGGCCCGCCTGCGCTACCTGCGCGACTACTGGGTCAGTCGCGTTCGCGGCTTCAAGGACATCGAGATCCTGACGCCGGATGAGGCTGGCCTCTATGGTGCGATCACGTCCTTCCGCCTCGCCGGCAAGACGGGCAAGGCCGACAACGACGCCGTCGTGGCGAAGCTCAGGGACACCTACAAGGTCCTGACGGTTCGCCGGGCTGGCGTCGCCAAGGGCCAATGCATCCGCGTGACGCCGGCGCTCTACACCGAGGAGGCCGATCTCGACCGGCTCGTCGAGGCGCTTGCCGCCATCACGGGTACGAAGTCGGGCTGAACCCGCTCGGGGCGGAGTGCAATCGGCCAGCGCATCGACAATCATCGCGTGATCGCCGGCACATATCATTCGAGCCGGTCAATCTAGCTTGTTGTCAGGTGGCTCGCAGTGATCCACCAGGCAAAGGATAAGACTCATGCGCAATTACATCCTTGTGGCTCTCGCAGCGATCGCATTGGCAAGCGTGGTGATGCCCTCGAACGCGACGACCATCGTCCGCGACCATCGCGACCCGCCCGTCGTGCGCGACCATCGCAATCAGACCATCGTTCGCGACCACCGCAATCAGCCGGAGGTCCGCGACCACCGCCACTAGACGTCCTTGCGACGGAGCCGAACCCAATCGGTTCGGCTCCGCTTCGCGGTTCAAGCCATTGAGACCGCGCTTCGTATTTTCCCCCGCGAACTCCCTGGAAGGCCACCGATCGTCTGCGCGTGGCGCGGATGTCCATTCGCGATTGTGAGGCTTGAGCACGAGCCATGTTGCCGCCTCCGTGCTATTGCTGCTCCCCGCAACTTCCCGCGAGGACACTCATGCTTCCCCTTCCCGCCGACATCTTCACCGAGCCCGAGAACGTCTCGCCCGACGGTCTCGCCAATCTCGGCCCGCTGCGCCGCCTCGCAGGCAGCTGGCAGGCCGACAAGGGGATCGACGTCAACCCGAAGGCCGAAGGACCGGAGCGGCGGACCTTCATCGAGCGCATTCGGATGGACCCGATCGATCCGCAGGCCAACGGCCCGCAGCTGTTCTACGGCCTGCGCTACCACATCCACATCAACACGCCCGAGGAGGACATCACCTTCCACGACCAGGTCGGCTACTGGCTGTGGGAGCCCGCGACCGGGCTGATCATGCAGACGCTGGCGATCCCGCGCGGGCAGGTGCTGCTCGCCTCGGGCAAGGCCGGACCTGATGACAGGAAAATTTCGGTCACGGCGAAGCGCGGCGACACCGCTTACGGGATCTGCTCGACCGACTTCCTGGAACAGGCCTTCCGCACCGACGCTTACCGCTGCGACATCACCTTCAACGACGACGGAAGCTGGACCTACCTGATCCAGACCGAGTTGTTCGTCCGCGGCGCGCCGTTCAATCATCACGACACCAACACGCTCCAGCTCGTCGCGCCGCCAAAGCTCAATCCGCTCGCGGTGATCGTCAACGATCGCGCCAAGAGCGGCGGCAGCGGAACGGCGCCTTGAGCGCAGTCCGGAGATTTGCATGAAGCCGTATGTCATCTGTCTGATGCATTCCAGCCTGGACGGCCGCACGCACCCCAGCCGCTGGCGTCCGAAGGGCGCGGGCACGGACTGGTTCGAGAAGATCCACGACGAGCTCGGCGGCGATGCCTGGGTGATCGGCCGCGTCACCGGCTCGGAGTTCGCCAAGGGCAAGCCCTATCCCGCGACCTCGGGCGAGACGTTTCCGCGTCAGAACTGGTTTGCGCGGCGTGATGCAAAGACTTATGGCGTCGTGCTCGACGCGCAGGGCAAGATCGGCTGGGGCCGCTCCGATATCGGCGGCGATCCGATTGTCGTGGTGCTGACAGAGGGCGTGCCGGATTCGCATCTTGCAGGCCTGCGCGCCGAGGGTGTGTCCTACATCTTCGCCGGCGAGTCGGAGATCGACCTCGCGCTGGCTGTGGACATCCTCAACCGCGAGCTCGGCGTGAAGCGCCTGCTGGTTGAGGGCGGCGGCGTCGCCAATGGCGCGTTCCTGCGCGCCGGGCTCATCGACGAATTCAACCTGATCCTCAGCCCCGCGGTGGATGGCGCAAGCGGCGCGCCCTTCGTGTTCTCTTCGACGGAAGCCGACAGCGACAAGCGCGCGCCCCTCGCCGCGATGACGCTGGAGGGGGTGCGGGAGCTCGGCAGCGGTGTCCTGCTGCTGCGGTACCTGATCAAGAACGATCCGCAGGCCGTGGGTAAGTAAAAGCACCGGCATGTCGGACAAACCACAGCATATCGTCATCGTCGGCGCCGGTGCGGCCGGCCTGATGGCGGGGCGCGAGCTCGCGCGCGCCGGCAAGAGGGTGACGATCCTGGAAGCACGCGACCGCTGCGGCGGGCGCATCCACCCGCTGCCGGCGGCGGAGTTCGGCTACCCCGCCGATGGCGGCGCCGAATTCGTCCATGGCGATGCCCCGGTGACACGCGCCCTGCTGCGCGAGGCGGGGCTGTCCCTTCAGGAGATCGAAGGCACGCTATGGAGATTTGACGGTGCAAATTTCTCGCGTGAGGATCGCCATGATCCGCACGAGGCGGAGCTGCATGCCGTGCTCGGGGATTTGAAGGACGATCTCACCGTCGCCGATTTCCTGCGCCGTCATTTTGCCGGACCCGAGTATGAGGGGCTGCGCTATTCGATCGAGCGGATGGTCGAGGGCTACGATGCCGCCGATCCCGAGCGCGCCTCCACGCTGGCGCTGCGCGAGGAATGGATGGACGGCGGGCTCCACACGCAGGCGCGCATCGATGGCGGCTATGGCGCGCTGATCGATTTTCTCGCCGCCGAGTGCCGCAGGCATGGCGCGGCGGTCCGCCTCGGCTGCGTGGTGTCGGCGATCGAGGACGAAGGCGGCGCGGCGGTCGTTCGCGGTGCCGGCGGCGGGGTGCATCGCTGCGACCGCGTGATCCTCACGGTGCCGCTACCGCTGCTGCGCGAGATCGCGCTTCCGGCGAGCGTGCGCGCGAAGGCGGCGGCTGCCGACGACATCGGCTTCGGCAACGTCGTCAAGATTCTGCTGCGGTTTGCGCGGCCATGGTGGCGCGAGCGAAAGCCGGATCTTGCGGATATGACCTTCCTGCTGTCGGACCGGACCATCCCGGTGTGGTGGACGCGCTATCCGGAGCAGCATCCCGTGCTCACCGGCTGGTTCGGCGGACCGCGGACGGCGGAGCTGCAAGGCCTCGATCCGCAGGCGTTGATCGAGGCCGGGCTCGGTTCGCTCGCCACCATCTTCGGCCTGTCGCGCGAAGACGTCGCGCGCGACCTCGTCGCGGCCACGGCGACCAATTGGGGGCAGGATCCGTTCGCCCGCGGCGCCTATTCCTGGGCCACGCCGCGGACGCGCGCGGCGCAAACCATGCTCGCGCGCGCCGACGGAGCGGTGCTGTTCTCCGGCGAAGCGCTCTATCGCGGCCGCGACATGGGCACGGTCGAGGCGGCGCTGGCGAGCGGGCTGGAGACGGCGGGGATGATCTTGCGCGGATGAAAAAAGGCCCGCGTGGTCGCGGGCCTTTCGTTCGCAGGCGATCGCCGGCTTACCAGCGGTTGCCGCCGAAGCTGAAGGTCACGCCCGGACCGCCGCCACCGTAATATCCGTACGGTCCGCCGCCGTAGTAACCGTGGTGCCGCGGGTAATAGCCGTAGCTCCGGTAGTGCGGACGATAGTAGCCATGGTGGTGATGGCGCCATTGATGATGGCGATAGCCATGATGGTGGTGCCTGTGCTGCGCGCTGATGTCGGTCGGCTGGCCTCCCCGCGCGCTTTGCTTCGCGCTTGTGGTGTTGGCCGCGTTCGCCGCCGATCCGCCGGCAAGCGCCGCGGCACCGACGGCCATCGCGACAATGAGATACTTCATGTCATCACTCCAGTTGAATGTCGTGTGACAACACATGGGCGCTGGTTGCGTTCCGGCCAGTGCGGGCGTCGAAACGACGCAGCACGTGCTGTCCGATTCGGCGCGGATGATCGCGCGGCGTGAGATTTATTGTCGCATCACCGGCATTGATCGCACTGCTGTCATCACTTCGCCGCGAATGATGCGATCACCTCGCCCGCGGTGACGATGCGCGCGAACTCGCCGTTGAGATTCGACAGCGTCATCGCATGGATCTCCTCGGCGGAATGCGCATCGCCATCGGGTCCGATCCGGTCGAAGGTCCAGGTCGCATCGCGCACGAGCCGCGTGTCGAATCCGAGATTGCCGGCCATCCGCGTCGTCGTCTCCACGCAATGGTTGGTGGTGGCGCCGCAAATGACGAGCGTGGTGATGCCGCTTGCGCGCAGGCGCGCTTCGAGGTCCGTGCCGATGAAGGCGCTGTTGACGCGCTTGACGGTCACAGGCTCGCCATCCTGTTCGCGCGCCTCGTCCTTGACGGCGTAGCCGGAGCGCGATGGCAGAAACGACGAATTCGGCTTCGTGCCCTCGTGGCGGATATGAAAGATCGGCGCACCGTTTGCCCTGAACGCCGCGAGCAGATCGACGATGCGGGCCACCGCGTCCGGATTGTTGCGGCGCTTGCCCGCCGCCTCCCATTCGTCGAACGCGCGCTGGACGTCGACGACGATGAGGGCGGGGTGGGGGTGCGGCATGATCGGACCTTTCGGACGGCTTGTCGGGCCGAATATGCGAGGCGATCGGGAAGCGCAATGCCAATCTTCCCTCGTTTCGCGACGTCATTGCAGGTCCGTGGCCCGAATTGCGCTGCGCTCCATCCGGGCTACGTCGACGTTCCTACGGATGCGGATCGGGAAAGCCGTGGCGTTCGGAGAGCGCGGCGAGGATGGCGTCCTTGTCGGCGATGAAGGCGCGGCCGCGGTGGTTGCCGGTCTGGTGCCGCGATGTCGCGCCGTCTGCCAGCACGAGCAGCGGCAGCGACTGGTTCTCCTCCCCGACCAGCGCGATCACGGCCTGCCGCGGCTGCGGCCACGCGATGCGCTCGACATCGAGCTTTTCGGCGAGCGCCGGAAACGAAGCGAGCACGCCCTCCATCAGCGCGCAATGCCAGCAATAGAAGCGCCGGCCCGGATAGGCCGGGTCCTCGAACCCCGGGCGCAGCAGAAACAGCAGGTCGCGCGTCATGGATCGCTCCGAAGCATGGCCGCCTTGCTGAGGATCAAGGCGGCGAGGGCTGGCCGGCCTAGTGTCGAGCCCCCAGATTCATGGGAATCGACGGTGAAGGAAAGGACGCCATGCCGGGGCCGATCAGTCAACCGCAGACGCTCGCCGACGTGAAGACACTGCCTGAGCTGCTGCGCTGGCGCGTCGAGGCGACGCCGGCGGCGGAAGCCTATCGCCATTTCGACGCGCATGCTGGGCGCTGGGTCAGCCAGTCCTGGCACGAGATCGACGCGGAATTCGAGCTGTGGCGGCGGGCGCTGGCCGCGGAGAATTTTTCGCCGGGCGAGCGCATCGCCATCCTGATGCCGAACGGCATTGCGCATATCGCGATGGACCAGGCGTCGCTGTCGCGCGGTCTCGTGCCGGTGCCGATGCATGCCGTCGACAACCCCGACAGCATCGCCTACATCCTCGCCGATTCCGGCGCGCTGCTGCTGTTCGTCGATACGCTGGCGCGCTGGCAGGCGATCGTGGCCACCGGCCAGCCGCTCGATGCGCTCAAGCGCATCGTCTGTGCCGACATGACCGGACCGGTGCCGGCCGATGTACGCATCGTCGCGCTCGACCAGTGGCTTGCGTCCGCGCCTGGCGCGACCGCGCCATTGTCCGACGTCGCGGTGGCGCCGGACGATCTTGCCGCCATCGTCTACACCTCGGGCACGACCGGGCGGCCGAAGGGTGTGATGCTGTCGCATGACAACGTTGTCGCCAATGTGAAGGCGATCGCGCATCGCATCGCGGCGTCGCCCGACGACGTCTTCCTGTCCTTCCTGCCGCTCTCGCACACGTTCGAGCGCACCGGCGGCTATTACTATCCGATCGCGGCCGGGGCCTGCGTCGCCTATGCGCGCTCGGTGCCGCAACTCGGGGACGACCTCAAGCATGTGCGGCCGACGGTGCTGGTCTCGGTGCCGCGGATCTACGAGCGCGTCTACGCGCTGATCATGCAGCACCGCGCATCGGCCGGAAGGATCGAGCGGGCGCTGCTCGATCTCACGATTGCCGTCGGCGGCCGGCGGTTCGACGCGCGGCAGGGACGCGGCGCACTGTCGCTGCTCGACCGACTGGCCTGGCCGCTGCTGAAGCAGCTCGTCGCCGACAAGGTGCTGGCGCAGCTCGGCGGCCGGTTGCGCGTCGCGGTCTCCGGCGGCGCGCCGATCGCCGAGCCCGTCATTCGCCTGTTTCTCGCGCTCGGGCTCGACATTCTCCAGGGCTACGGCATGACCGAGACCTCGCCGGTGGTTTCGGTCAACACCCCCGAGGACAACGATCCGCGCTCGGTCGGCCATGTGCTCGACGGCGTCGAGGCCAGGCTGGGTGAGAACGACGAGCTGCTGGTGCGTGGCCCAAGCGTGATGCTAGGCTACTGGCACAAGCCCGAGGAGACGCGCCGCGTGAAGGAGGCCGATGGCTGGCTGCACACCGGCGACCAGGCCCGCATCGAGAACGGGCGCATCACCATCACCGGCCGCATCAAGGATATCCTCGTGACGTCCACCGGGGAGAAGATCGCGCCGGTCGATCTCGAGACCGCGATCCTGGCCGATCCCCTGTTCGAGCAGGCGCTGGTGGTCGGCGAGCAGCGCCCGTTCCTCGCCGCGCTGGTCGTGCTCAACGCCAAGGCCTGGGTGCAGGAGAAGGAAAGGTTGGCTGCGAGCGGCAAGCAAGGCGGTGCGGCGGAGCGGGCCGCGCTGCTTGCGCGAATCGCAGCGGCCGTGAAGGCCTATCCGTCCTACGCGACGCCGCGCGCGGTCTGGTGGACGCTGGACCCCTGGACCATTGCTAGCGGCCTGCTCACGCCGACGCTGAAGAACAAGCGCCCCGCGCTCGAACACCGCTTCGCCGAGGAGATCGCGCAGATCTACGCGAAGAAGCCGGCCTGATCTTCGCCTCTCCCCGCTTGCGGGGAGAGGCCATATCGCATCGAAGATGCGATATGGGTGAGGGGGAGCCTCCGCGAGTATAACTCTCACCGTCATTGCTGAAGCAGCCCCTCACCCCGACCCTCTCCCCGTAAGAACGGGGAGAGGGAGAGAAAGAGAAAGAAAGCGCTCACATCCTCTTGAACGCCGTGTCCATCGCGCTTGATCCAGCGCAACTTCGCTCGCTGGCCCTCATGCAATGTCGCCGCGAAAGTTCGAATTGCAATCGAGGCAAGTCATGAAGGCGTATTTCGTCGGTGGTGGCATCGGATCGCTCGCGGGCGCGGCGTTCCTGGTTCGCGACGCGCAGCTGCCGGGTCGCGACATCGTGATCTACGAGGCGCAGCCGCTGGTCGGCGGCAGCCTCGACGGCGCACTGCTCGCGAACGGCGCCTATTCGCTGCGCGGCGGACGCATGCTCACCACCGACCATTACGAATGCACCTGGGACCTGCTGTCGAGCATCCCCTCGCTCGAGCGTCCGGGCCTGAGCGTGCGCGACGAGACCGTCGCGTTCAACGAGGAGAACCCGGCGCATTCGCGGGCGCGGCTGGTCGACCGCAACCGCTTCAAGATCGACGTCTCCCACATGGGCTTTTCCGCGCGCGACCGGCTCGAGCTGCTGCGGCTCACCGAGGCCTCGGAGGAGACGCTCGGCAACAGCCGCATCACCGACTGGCTGTCGCCAAAATTCTTCGAGTCCAATTTCTGGTACATGTGGCAGACCACTTTCGCCTTCCAGCCCTGGCACAGCGCGGTCGAGCTGAAGCGCTATCTGCACCGGTTCATGAACGAATTCCCGCGCATCGAGACCCTCGCCGGGGTCAAGCGTACCGTCTACAACCAGTATGACGCGATCGTACAGCCGCTTGCCGACTGGCTGAAGCGGCAAGGCGTGCAGTTCGTGCGCGGCACAAGTGTCACCGACATGACGCTCGAAGACGAGGCCGGACGCGTGCGCGTGCGCCAGCTCGTGCTCGATCGCGACGGCCGCACCGCCAACGTCCGCCTCGAGGACGGGGATCTCGTGTTCTTCCAGAACGGCTCGATGACGGATGCTTCGAGCCTAGGCACCATGACCGAGCCGCCGCCGCACCTGACCAAGGCCGACAGCCAGGGCTGGGCGCTGTGGGAGACGATCGCGCAGGGACGTCCCGAATTCGGCAATCCGTCCGCGTTCAACAGCTCGATCCCGGAATCGTACTGGCTGTCCTTCACCGTCACCTGCCGCGATCCGCGCTTCTTCGACAAGATGGAGGCGTTCTCGGGCAACAGGGCCGGCACCGGCGGGCTGGTGACGTTCCGGGATTCCAACTGGCTGATGTCGGCGGTGCTGTATCATCAGCCGCATTTCGCCGGCCAGCCGAAGGACGTTCAGGTGTTCTGGGGCTATGCGCTGCATCCGGACCGCATCGGCAATTTCGTCGGGAAGCCGATGTCCGAGTGCGGCGGCGCCGACATCCTGAACGAGCTGTGCGGGCACCTGAATTTCGATCGCGACGTGTTCGAGACTGCGACCTGCATTCCCTGCCGCATGCCCTACATCACCAGCATGTTCATGCCGCGCAACGTGACCGACCGGCCGCTGCCGGTGCCCAGGAATTCGGTCAACCTTGCCTTCGTCAGCCAGTTCGTCGAGATCCCCGACGACGTCGTGTTCACCGTCGAATATTCGGTGCGCGCGGCGCAGATGGCGGTCTATCAGCTCATGAAGATCGAGCGCCCGGTGCCGCCGGTGACCCGCCATGACAAGTCGCTCGCGGTGATCTTCGCGACCCTGGAGAAGGCGTTCGCTTGAGGCTTTCGCCGGGATGACGTCGCCGGCGCACGCGACGGCGCCTATCGCGGCGCTGCCAGCGGCAGGCTGACGTGAAAAACGACGCCCCCTGACGGGACGTTTTCGGCCCAGATGCGGCCGCCATGCGCCTGGACGATGGTATGCGCGATCGAGAGGCCTATGCCCATGCCTTGCGCCTTGGTCGTGAAGAACGGCTTGAAGATCTCGGCGACTTTCTCCGCGAGGATGCCGTCGCCCTTGTCGGCGATGGAGACAAGGGCGAGGTTGCCCTCGGTGAGACTGGTTCGTCCGACGACGCGGCGCCGCTCGTCCGGAAGATGGGCCACAGCCTCCATGCCGTTCACGACGAGATTGAGGATGGCCTGCTGGAGCTGAATCTTGTCGCCTTTCACGCGAATGTCTGCGGACGACGGCTGCATGACGAGTTCAACATCGTGGGTCAGGGCCTGCACGGAGAGGAATCGAAACACCTCGCCGACGGTGGCATTGAGGTCGAGCTCGCGCCGTTCGGCCGGGTCTCGCTTCAGAAACGAGCGCAGCCGGCCGATGACTTCGGCGGCCCGCTGATCGTCACGGCGGATGTGGTCCAGGATGTCCCTGATCTCGCCGAGGTCGGGCGCCGGACTCTGTAATATCTGCTGGGCCGTCTCGGCATTGATCAGAATGGCGGCGAGCGGCTGGTTCAGCTCGTGTGCGAGCGAGACGGACATCTCTCCCGCGGTCGCGCGGCGGTTCATGTGGGCGAGCTCCGACATGCGCTGGCGCGCCTCGACCTCGGCCACGAAGCGCAGACGGCGCTCGCGCAGCAGAATGGTGATCATCAGCGCCTGCACCAGCACCACGCCTGCAATGATCGCGGAGTGCCAGTAATACTGCTCCCAGAAGGTCGGTTGGCGGAAACGCACCTCGCTGCCGGGGGGCAGATTGGCTTCGTCCACATTCCAGCGCTTCAGCTGCCGCCAGTCGAAGATCGGCCTCACGTTGTTTCCGCTGAACGGTGCGATGCTCGAGGGCGCTTCGCCGTCGAGGATCCGCATCGCCACTTCGCCGGCTTCCCGCCCGATGATTTCGGGCAGCAGCAGGAAGCCGCCCACGCCCGACCGTCCGAGGAACGTATCGGACGTTATGATGATCGGGCGGTTCGCACTCTCGGCAACGCGTGCGAGCGCCGAGGCCGGGGCGTAATAGGTGCCTTCGCCGTCGGAATACATCGCCGAGGTCAGGATCGCGGAGCGGTCGGGCAGGGAAGCGACGCGACTGCGGACCTCACGCAGCACCGCGCCGGACAGATCGATGACTTCGAGATCGGGCATTGCGGCCGCGAAGTCCTGCTTCCAATGTCCGTACACCAGCGGATTCTTCCAGGCCTCGCCCACCAGGACGACACGGGTCAGGTCGGGAACGATTGCGCGCGCTGCGGTCAGGAGGTGTGTCGGCCTCACTCTGGCGAAGACGGCCGTCGTATCGGGCAGGAACAGCGCGCGCGTCTCAGGCAGGTCGGGAACGAAGCCGTATACCACGGGCGCGGCGGGCCAGATGTCCTGCTTCCGCTTCTGAAGGAATTTCGCCGATGCGACGCCGATCGAAACGATGACGTCGATCGGCCGCTGCGCATATTTGGTCTTGAGGTGACCGACCAGGCTCAATTCATAGTCCGGTCCCGGGAAGCGGGCGAGATCGAGGCTTTCGCCGTAGATCACCGTGTTGCTCTTCCCGTTCTGCTTCGCGGCGGTGCGGATTCCGGCAAAGATCTCCGAATAAAAGGGCGAGCGAAAATCGGCTTCTTCCAGAACCAGGACCGAACGCTGCTGGGGGCCGTCGGCTGCGACGCATTCACGCGGGAGGCCAGCGAACAAGCAGGCGATCAGGATGCGCGCGAGCCCGCGGATCACACGCATTGCCGGACTCTCGGCCTCGCCTCTGGATGCAATCGGGTCTCCTCAATGAGGATGCACGCGAGAGCATAACCGCCTGACCTGGAGTTTCAACGGAAGGATGCGTGCTCACCCCGGTGACAAGCAGGGCGACACAAGGGGCCGCTACTTGAACGGATCCTGGATCGACGGCGACGATTGCCTGATGCGGCGCACGCTTACCGGCGTGCCGTCGGAGACGAACAGGAGCTCGTACTTCCGGCCCTCGCTGTCGGTTGCGGAGCAGGTGACATCGGTCACCTTCCGGGCGGCGAAATTGCCGGTCTGGCGGCAGATTCCGGTGGAGGTCTGCTCCGCCGGCACCGGCAGGCCGTCGACCTTGGGCCGGTCCTTGGAGTTGAGCAGCATGCGGTCGATCGGCAGCTCGTAGGAGTTGTCGTCGGCCCGCTTGCCGTTCTCGCCGGAGAACGACACGACGTGGTTCGCATCAGTGGGGTCGTCGACAGCGACGGCGAAATTGACCCGGCCCGTGTCGCCATGGGCGTAGGCCACCGTCTTGCAGGCAAGGGTACGCCCCGCGACCTTGAGCGTCTTGCAGTGGCCGGACATCAGCGCCAGCAGATCGATGAAGGCGGTCTGCTGCGCCGGCTGATTGTTGACGGGAATCGGCCTGGAAGACTCAGCAAAACAAGGGCTTGCGAGGACAACGAAGGCTGCTGCGAGGGCCGGTCGGCAGAGGCGCATCGTGAGGCTCATAGGCCAGGGGACCGCGGAAAGGTTCCGCTCAACAACCATCGAACCGCAAATTGGTTGCGATCCCGTTTGTGCCGCCAAGCCCGTCTGGAATACCACCGCGCCACCCATCGGCGATTCGCCCAAAATCGCCCAACCATCCCGGCAGGCACTTGCCGTCAGGCCAGTGTTTTTTTCGTGGCAGGACCGGAGGGTCACGCCGCCTGCTTCATCGTCCTTGCAAAGGCCGGGTAAGTCTCGGCGAGCTCGTCGAAAATCCGGCCGCGCAGCAATGCCAGGGTTGCGGAATCGGGCCGCGCGGTTTCCCGCACGACCTCCGGTTCTTCATAGGTGAAGCCGGTATTTTCCCTGATGTCGGCCGGCGTGAAGGGCGGATGCACCGAGCGCAGGGCGAAGCCGCCTGCCTCGCGGTCGAAGTCGAACAGCGCCATGTTGGTCAGGAGCGCGTATGGCCCGCCGCGGCGAGGGACCTCCGGTGTGGTCGCCCGGGCGCTGACGAAGTTGACCTTCGGCACGAACACGCGCGGGGTGTGCTCCTCGCGAAACAGGATCACGCGCGGAATGAGATGGTAGAGATAGGCCGAGCCGAACGAACCGGGCCAGCGCACATCGGTCTTCGGGTAATCGCCGGTGCCGACGAGGTTGATGTTGCCCGCGCCGTCGATCTGGCCGCCGCCGAGAAAGAACGCATCGACCCTTCCTTGCGCGGCGCAGTCGAACAGCTCGATGCCGCCATTGGTGAAGAAATTGTGCCGCTGCGATCCCAGGATCGAGATGCGCACCGGCGGTTTGCCACAGAGTTCGTTGCGTGCGCGCAGCAGCATCGCACCGGCCGCGGGGATCGGCGACGACGCGCCGACCGCGACGTGACGGATGCCGTCGAGCAGGTCGGCAATGGTGGCGATCAGGATTTCGCGCCGTTCGCGTTCCAATGACATCAGGCCACCTGCTTGCGATGGGACAGGAAGGTCGAGAGATAGGCTCGGAAGCCGTCCTCGCTGCGCGCCATCGCCGCATAGCGCGCGATCTCGGCCTCGTCGGCAGGATATTCGTTCCACAGCGCCAGCGGCCAGGCGCCGCGCTCGGCAACCGCGATGGCGTCGACATAGAGCGAGGGCAGCACGCCAGCGGCGGAATCCTCCGTCTCGAACAGATCGCGGTCGACGATGCGTTCGACGGTGACCAGCGTGCGCTTGGCGGCATAGGCCATGGTGGCGAGCTCGCGGAAGCGGCCGATCCTGATATTGCCGGCACGGTCGGCCTCCGGCGCATGGAACAGCGCAACGTCGGGCTTGATCGCCGGCACCACCACGACCTTGCGCGCCTCGCCGACCGGGCTGTCGATCACCTTCCAGTCCGGCCGCACCTCGAGCAGATCGCTGCCGATGATGCCGGCGATCGGCATGAAGGGCACGCCGTGTTGCGCCGCCATCAGGCCGGCGTGAATCGCGGGGCAGGTGGCATCGCGCAGCGTTACGCTACCCGCCCGCACCGCGGCGCCGAAACGCGGCGCGCCGCCGGCCTCGCCGAGCGAGATGGCGCTGGTCTCGAGCGTCTTGACCGCACCGGCACCGATCAGGAGATCGGCCTGCATGCCGCTGATGGGGACGCAGACCAGATGAAGATTGTCGATGCCGGCTGCGATGATGGCGGCGGTCGCGGCCATCGCGACGCCGGAGCGATCCACGGGGACGGCCAGCGATTGCCCCGATGCAACGCGTGAGGCCAGCGCCTCCAGTGCAACGATCTCGGTCATGGGCGTCCTCCGCTTTGTTTTTCTTATCCTGCCTCAAGCCATCGCCGCCTGCCAGCGCGTATCGCGCAGGGAGGGGCGGCGATGCAGGCGGGCGTCGAGCATGCTGCGTGCGCGCGCCAGCTCGCCGCCGCGCATGAGAGCGACAATAAAGGTGTCCTCGATCAATTCGCGCTGGGCGTGGCTGCCGCCGATGCGGACGACGTCGGCGAGCGCGGGCGCGAGCGTCCGCACGCAGGCCGCATAGTCCTCGTCCGCAAAGGCCGCCAGTGCGCGGCAGATCGCCGGCACCACGGGGCCGGCCGGCAGCTTGCCCTCGGCGACCCGCTGCTCGATCACGGCAAGGCGCGCGGCGAGCGCGTCGCGGTTTTGCGTTGCGGCCGCGAACAGCGCCATGTGGACGTCGGCGAACGGCAGGCTCGATTTCGGAAACAGCTTTTGCGCGGCGGCGTCGGCGTCGAGCCAGAGTTCCTGCGGCACGGCGTGGCCGTAAGCGGACAGGCGCCAGAGCAGCGAGGCGCCGTCGGTGACGACGTTGAGCGGCGGCGCCTGCGTCGCCGAGGGCTGGAGCACATCGGCGTAGATCGCAAGCGCGCGTGCGGCATCGCCATGCTCGAGTGCGCCGAGCGCCTGGTGCCAGCGGATGTGGCCGTGCAGGATTCCGGCGCGGTCGTAAGTGGGAATCCACTCGTCGACGAGCCGGTCGGCCGCCTCGATCGAGCCGTCCTCGAACATCGCATGCAGCACGGCGTGCGCGGCATGGGCATTCTGCCGGCGCAGGGCGAAGCCGCGCTCGGTGATGCCGCGGCCACGGGCAACGTCGCCGTTCTCGGTCATCGCCCAGCCGGACATGGTGAGGAACCACCAGTCTTCGCCATAATGCCGCGCGACGCGCTCGCACAGCTCATGCCGCGCGCGGTCGTGATCGGCCATGCCGGAGAAAGCGAACAGGCCGAACGCGCCGAGCGGCAGCGACAACACCACGGCATCGCGCGGCCATGCCTCGACGTGTTTCAGCGTCGCCGCAATCGCCTCGGGCAGCCGGCCCTCGATCGCCAGCGCCAGGGCCTCGACATGCGAACGCTCGCGCTCCGTGCCGCGCTTTGCAGCGAGCTCACGCGCGCGTGCCGCCTTCTGCCGCGCGAGGTCGCCCTGCTGGTAGAAGGCATGCACGCGGGCGCGGGCGATAAGGGGAAGCGCAAAGTCCGGATCGGCGGCGATGGCGCGCTCCAGCGTCTCCGCCGTGCCGGTCCAGCCCGCCAGCATGAGGTCGACGCCTTCCCGATAGGCGGATGCCGCGGCATCGGATGCGGTGGAAAGCGGCAGGCCGTAGCGGTCTTCATGCGCCATCGTCGCCTCCCGCTGTTATGCCGTCCGCGCGCGGCGGCCTTCGATCGGATAGGCCGGATCGTTGTAGCCCGGTGTCGAGGGATGGCCCGGCGTCACCAGGCGGTCGATCAGGGCCTCGTCCTCGCTGGTGAAACGATAGTCGAGCGCACGGATATAGCCGTCCCACTGCTCCTCGGTGCGCGGGCCCGCCACAATCGAGGAGACGAAAGCGGAGTTCAGCACCCAGGCGACCGCGAACTGGCCGGCGGTGATGCCTTTCGTCTCGGCGTGGCTCTTGATCTCCTGCGCGAGCTGGAGCGACTCCGGCCGCCATTCCGTCTGCATCATGCGGGTGTCGTTGCGTCCCGCACGCGTCTCCTTGTCCGGGGCTGCATCCGGCTTGTACTTGCCGGTGAGCACGCCGCGCGCCAAGGGGCTATAGGGCACGATGCCGAGGCCGTAGTAGGCGCAGGCCGGAAAGTGCTCGACCTCCGGCATGCGGTTCATCGCGTTGTAATAGGGCTGGCTCACCGCGGGCCGGTCGATGCCGAGCCGGTCGCAGATGTTGCAGATTTCGGCGACGCGCCAGGCGCGATAGTTCGAGACGCCGAAATAGCGCACCTTGCCCGCGCGGATCAGATCGCCCATCGCGCGCACCGTCTCCTCCAGCGGCGTCGCATGGTCCTCCTTGTGCAGATAGTAGATGTCGATGTGGTCGGTGCCGAGCCGCTTGAGGCTTTCGTCCGCGGCCTGCAGCACCCAGCGCCGCGACAGCCCACCGCGATTGGGATCATTGCCCATGGGGTTGGCGAGCTTGGTCGCCAGCACCCAGGCATGGCGGTTGTTGCCGATCGCGCGGCCCACGACCTCCTCGGATGCGCCCTTCGAATAGGCATCCGCGGTGTCGATGAAATTGATCCCGGCCTCATGCGCCTTCGCGATGATCCGCGTTGATGCGGCTTCATCGGTCGGTCCGCCGAACATCATGGTGCCCAGACAGATCGGCGAGACTTTCAGGCCAGTGCGGCCGAGCTGGCGGTATTGCATGGGCGGATCCTTGCTGCTTCTTGTCGGAGCAGCATAGCCATCCCGCTCCGTCATTGCGAGCGCAGCGAAGCAATCCAGAGATGCGTCCGCGGAACGCGTCTGGATTGCCTCGCTGCGCTCGCAAAGACGAGGTTGGGGGAGCACGGTTGTTTCCCCATCGTCGTCCTGGACAAGCGAGCGCTTGGCAACGCGTAGCGTTGTCCAATTGCGAGCGCCGATCCAGGACCCATTACCCCAGGAATTGGTTTTGCGAAGATTCGCGGTTACCGGTTCGCGCTACAATTTCTCTCAGGGGTAATGGGTCCTGGCTTTCGCCAGGACGACGGCGGAACGCGCCGCTACGTCGGCCCCTTCAAGATCTTGAACACGCCGTTGGCCATCACCACACAGCGGTTGTCCACGCTGACTTCGGTGCTCATGAAAATCAGACTGCGCGTCGCGCGCACCACGCGCGGGCGGGAGATCAGGATGTCGCCGATCTGGCCGGCCTCGACGAAATGGGTGTCGAGCTGCACTGTCGCCATGAACTCCTTGCCGGAGACGTAGCGGGCGGTCATGCCGCAGGTGCGGTCGGCGAACGTCATCATCACGCCGCCCTGGACCATGCCGCGGCGGTTGTGATGCTTGTCCTCGGTGGCGAGTGCGAATTCGTAGCGACCGTCGACCTTGCGCTGCCACAAGGGGCCGATCAAGTGCAAGAAGCCCGTAGTATCGAGGATGGTCCAGCCCTCCGATTTGAGCCTTGCGGCGGCCTTGTTGGTCATCTCGTCGTCCATTCCTCTGCGGGCCTTGCGATCTCATTTCATCGGGGGCGGACGTGGTGTAGTCAAGCATGATGAGACCGTTCGACGATGCCACACGGCGGAATATCGCGGCCGCCTGCGCGGCCTTCACGCGGCTGCCGGAAGACGGCGCAGCGCCTTCGCTGAAGCGCGCCGCGGTGGCGGTCGCGCTGACCGCGGCGGGCGAGGGGGACGACACCGCGTTCCTGCTCACGCTGCGCGCATCGCACCTGCGCGCTCATCGCGGCCAATGGGCCTTGCCGGGCGGACGCTGCGATGCCGGCGAGACGCCGGTCGAGGCGGCGCTGCGCGAGCTCGACGAGGAGCTCGGCCTTCGCCTCACCAGCGCGGAGGTGCTCGGCACGCTCGACGATTATCCGACCCGCTCCGGCTATCTGATCACGCCGGTGGTGGTCTGGGCCACGGCCGCCGCCGCCATCCGTCCGAACCCGGACGAGGTCGCCTCCGTTCATCGCATCGCGCTCGCGACGATCGAGCGCGACGACGCCTTTGATTTCACCGCGATCCCCGAAAGCAGCCGCCGAGTGATACGCTTTCACCACCAGATGAGCCTGATCCACGCGCCGACGGCGGCGTTGATCTACCAGTTCCGCGAGGTGCTGGCGGGGCGGCAGACCCGCGTGACCGAGCTGGAACAGCCGGTGTTCGCCTGGAAGTGACGATGGTAAACGGCGCGTTAACGTGACGGTTACCGGATGCCTGTTAAGAGAGCGGCATGCATCATTCGATTCGAAAGAGCCTTGCGCTGGTTCCATTCGCGCTCGTCCTGCTCGCGCCCGCCGCGCGTGGCGGCGCGTCCGACGCGCTGCCGCCCGCCGTCCGCGATGCCAAGGCCCAGCTCCTGTCGCAGTTTTTTGCCCAAGGCGGGGCGTCGCCCGTCGTGCTCGAATATCGCCGCAAGCTCGGGGAATATCAGGCCGCGCGCGCGGCCTTCGACGAGGAAGCCGGTGCCTATTGGGGCCAGATCTCCGAGAAGCGAAAGACCCGCAATGCCAAGCGGCGCGGCGGGCAGCAGATCACGCTCGACGATTACGTGCTGGAGCATCCGCCGCTGTATAACGGGCCGAAGCGGCCGGTGAATCCGGAGCCGGAGGAAACGCCGGAGCGCCCGACCAAAAAGCCGATCCCCGTCGTCGCCGATCTGCTGCGTGCGGCGCAGGAGCTCTACCAGTTCACGCCGCAGCGCCCGTCCAGCGAGGTCGAGTTCAAGCGCGCCTATGCGCGCTACGCGCTCGCCTCCGGGCTGACGCGCGAGCAGGCCGTGCGGGTCTATTCGTTCGAGACCGGCGGCACCGGCAGTTACGACGTGCAGGCGGGCATCGAGCATGGCGGCAAGCGCGCGATCTCGACCGCGATGGGCTACAACCAGCTCCTGACCACCAACAGCGTCGAACTGCTGGCCGAGCAGGGCCATGAATTCATTCGCGCGCTCTCCGACAAGGTGGCGCGGACCTCGGGCCCGGCGCGGCAGTCGCTCGAGCACAAGCTCACCGTGCTGAAGAAAATGGTGGCGCATGCGAAGTCGGTGCCGGACACCTGGTCGGAGCACGAGAAGATCGGCAACACCGCGCAGGGCTGGGCGATGCATGCCATGGTGCTCGACGTCGATATCGGACCGATGCTGCAGACCCACAAGCTGCTGACGTCGGTGCTGTTCGCGCGCGCAAAGGGCTACGCGCGTCCGCTCACGGCGGCCGAGCTCGAGATGATGAACCTCACCGGCGACGGCACCGGCCTCGACATGGTGACGATGCCGCAGGCGATGCGCGAGCAGGTGCCGACCTCGAACTTCTTCCAGCGCGGCGGCTACGAGCGCAACCCGGTCGCGATCCGCCACAACACGGTGGCGAAGCTGCTCGCGGTGACGGATACGCGGATGGACAGCAACAGCAACAATGCCGGCGCGCGGGAGCTGGCGGGGGCGTTTTAGGACGCTGCCGTAGGGTGGGCAAAGCGAAGCGTGCCCACCGCTTTCGACCAGAGTGTGCTGACAGGTGGTGGGCACGGCGCTAACGCGCCTTTGCCCACCCTACGGTGCCGTGCCTACTGATCCGGCC
Source organism: Bradyrhizobium sp. B025 (assembly GCF_042257955.1). Taxonomy (NCBI): domain Bacteria; kingdom Pseudomonadati; phylum Pseudomonadota; class Alphaproteobacteria; order Hyphomicrobiales; family Nitrobacteraceae; genus Bradyrhizobium; species Bradyrhizobium sp. B025. The sequence goes on from NZ_CP170150.1 coordinate 686,736, forward strand.
CGAACTTGAACTTGCCGTCGCCTTCCAGATACGGGCCGCTGCGCATGTAGAGCTGGCCGTTGTGGCCGATGAAGAACAGCGTGCCCTTCGGCACCTTCTTGGCGCCCTTCAGCAGCTCGCCGGCATTGCTGGTGCCCATCTTGTAGGAATAAGTCTTGCCGTCCCTGTCATAGGCGTAGCCCATGTCGGGCTTGAGCTCCCAGGGCGTCGCCTCGGTCTGCGCCAATGCGGGTGCTGTGAATGCGCCGAGCGCGGCTGCGATTGCAAATGTCTTCGTTGAAAATACCATGATCCTATCCTCCCCATCGTCGGGGTGCCCGGCTTGAACAAATCACGAACGGCATTTTCGGGTCAATTCGCGAAAGCGCCGCGGCGCATCACGTCTTGTCCAGCAGTTTGTGATTTTCCCTTCGTCCCCTCGCGACTATGTTCCGCTTTCCGTCTAGAACGCAATTCGACAAAAATATTGGTGGGGATGATTCGAATGAACCATGTCATTAAAGCCTGCTCGGCTGCCGCGCTGTTGCTTACGGCGCTGGCTCCGGCCGCCCGGGCCGATGATTACCAGCTCAGCCACAACCAGCGGATCTCGTGCAGCCGCGGCCTTGCCCCGGGCAAGCTGAACACGGCGACCTGCAAGTCCTACACCTATCTCTTCAACACCAGGACCTCGGAATATTTCCGTTGCCAGGTATCGCTGGCCCTGACCCGGGACAACAAGGAAGTCATCAACGTCCAGACCGACGGCGGCTGCACCAAGAAGCCGCGCATCTTCGAGACCGACGGACATTACGACTTCGACGCCACCGAGACCGAGCCGCCGAACACCAATTCGTTCTTCGGCCCCGGCGGCTACTCGGTCTGGGCTGCTGACGTCACCGCGCAGAAGGTGCGCGGCTGCATCATCATCTCCTCCGGCCTCGGCTCCGACATCTCCAAGTGCCTGGACATGACGTTCCAGTGAGCAGATTGCGCGCTCGAACACGATGCGTTCGGGCGCGCCGCGATCCGGCTGCGCCACGTCGCCGCACCCGCCGGGTTCCTCAAAAGTCGAGCCGGAACGGCTGTTTACCGCAGTCCTGTTTTGCCTATTGGATGGGTTGACCCGCTCCCCTCATCCGGCCAATTTCCCCGCCGGTTTGGGGAGTACAGAAATCATGAAACGGACGATTTTCGGCGTGGCCGCGGCTCTTGCTCTGGCGGCGTCGGCGCCTTGCGCGCATGCGCAATCCTTCATCAACGTGCTGACCGGAGGCACCTCCGGCGTCTACTACCCGCTCGGGGTCGCGATCGGGAAGATCTACGGCGACAAGATCCCGAACGTGAAGACGCAGGTGCAGGCCACCAAGGCGTCGGTCGAGAACCTGATCCTGCTCCAGCAGGGCCGCGGCGAGCTCGCGTTCACGCTGGGCGACTCGCTCAAGGCGGCCTGGGACGGCGACGAGGAAGCCGGCTTCAAGACCAAGCTCGACAAGCTCAGGACCATCGGCGCGATCTATCCGAACTACATCCAGATCGTCGCGACCACCGAGAGCGGCATCAAGACGCTGGCCGACCTCAAGGCCAAGAGCCTGTCGGTCGGCGCGCCGAAGTCAGGCACCGAGCTGAACTCCCGCGCGATCCTCAGCGCGGCCGGCATGAGCTACAAGGACCTCGGCAAGGTGGAGTATCTGCCGTTCGCCGAATCCGTCGACCTCATGAAGAATCGCCAGTTGGGTGCGACGCTGCAATCGGCCGGGCTCGGTGTGGCCTCGCTGAAGGATCTCTCCACCTCGAGCCCGATCACCGTGGTGTCGGTGCCGAAGGAGACCGTCGACAAGATCGGCCCGCCCTTCATCGCGGCGACCATTCCCGCCAACACCTATACGGGCCAGGACAAGGACGTGCCGACCGCGGCCGTGGTCAACTATCTCGTGACCAGCTCGGCGGTGTCGGACGATCTCGCCTACCAGATGACCAAGCTGGTCTACGAGTCGCTGCCGGAATTGCAGAATGCCCACGCGGCCGGCAAGGAGATCAAGCTCGAGACGGCCGCCACCGGCAGCCCGGTTCCGTTGCACCCCGGCGCGATCCGCTATTACAAGGAAAAGGGGCTGATCAAGTAATTCTCCGCTGTCATTCCGGGGCGGCTCGCAAGAGCCGAACCCGGAATCTCGAGATTCCGGGTTCGATGCGTCGCATCGCCCCGGAATGACGGAGTGAGCGTGGATGCCCGGGTCATCTGCGCGAAGACGCTTCGCGCTTCTGCCCGGGTATGACGTATTCAGGGCGCAGCGCGAATGCTGTAAGAACGCACCTAATCAGGGCGCGGGGAAACATCGATGTTGCAGGCAGAGGGCTCTGAGGCGCCCATCAAGGTCGAATTCGACAATTTCGAGCATGGCTTCCCCGAAGGGTTTGGCCCGGGCTGGTGGGGCCGGCTCGCCTACTGGATCGGCATCGCCTTTACGACCTTCCAGCTCTATGTCGCCGCCTTCAACTATCTGCCGAGCCAGGTGGTGCGCGGCGTCCATGTCGGCTTTCTCGTTCTCCTCACCTTCGGCCTGATCGCGAACTTCACTGCAAGGAGCGATGTCGGCCGCGCGCTCGGCTGGGTGATCGGCGGCGCCGGCTTCTTCTGCGGCCTCTACCAGTGGATTTTCTACGCCGATTTGATCGCGCGCGACGGCGATCCGACCAGGCTCGATCTCGCCGTCGGCACGCTGCTTGCGGTGCTGATCTTCGAGGGCACGCGGCGCCTGATGGGCGCGGCGCTGCCGCTGATGTGCGGCGCGTGCCTGCTCTACTGGTTCTTCGGCCAGTATCTGCCATCGCCGCTCAACCATCGCGGCTATGATTTCGACCAGATCGTCACGCATCTGTCGTTCGGCACCGAAGGCTTTTACGGCGTGCCGATCTACGTGTCGGCGACCTACATCTTCCTGTTCATCCTGTTCGGCTCGTTCCTCGAGCGCGCCGGCATGATCCAGCTCTTCACCGACGTCTCGCTCGGCCTGTTCGGCCGCACCCGCGGCGGACCTGCCAAGGTCGCGGTGTTCGCCTCGGGCATGATGGGCACGATCTCGGGCTCGGGCGTCGCCAACGTCGTCACCGTCGGCCAGTTCACAATTCCCTTGATGATCAAGTTCGGCTATCGCCGCGCCTTTGCAGCCGGTGTCGAGGCCACGGCGTCGATGGGCGGGCAGATCATGCCGCCGGTGATGGGCGCGGTCGCCTTCATCATGGCGGAGACGCTCGGCGTCCAGTATTCCGAGATCGTGAAGGCAGCGGCGATCCCCGCGATCCTCTATTTCGCATCCGCGTTCTGGATGGTGCATCTGGAAGCCGGCAAGCACGGTCTCGTCGGCATGAAGCGCTCGGAGATCCCGAGCGCCTGGAAGGCGCTGGTGACGCGCTGGTACCTCGTGCTGCCGCTCGCCGCGCTGGTCTACATGCTGTTCGAAGGCTTTACGCCGCTCTATGCCGGCAGCATGGGCCTCGCGCTCACGGTGACGCTGATCCTGGGCGCCAGCATCACGGCCGGTGCGTCCTCGATGGTGATCCGCACCATCTTCTGGGTCGGGCTCGCGCTCGTCGTCGCCGCATTGTCGCGCGACGGCCTTCAGATCGTGCCGGTCGCGAGCGTCGTGGCCGGGCTGATCGTGATCACCGCTTTCATCCGCGGCGGGTTCAAGGCCCTGCGCGAGTGCCGCGACGCGCTGGCCGAGAGCGCCAAGTCCGCCATCACCGTCGGCATGGCGTGCGCCATCGTCGGCGTCATCATCGGCATGATGTCGCAGACCGGTGTCGGCACCATCTTCGGCGGCTGGGTGATCGGTCTCGGCGAGAAGAGCCTGTTCCTGGCGCTGATCATGACCATGCTGCTGTCGATCCTGCTCGGCACCGGCATTCCGACCATCCCGACCTACATCATCACCGCCGCGCTCGCGGCGCCCGCGCTGGCGAAACTCGGCGTGCCCCTGATCGCGAGCCACATGTTCGCGTTCTACTACGGCATCATGGCCGACCTCTCGCCGCCGGTCGCGCTCGCCGCGCTCGCGGCCGCGCCGATCGCGAAGGAAAATCCGGACAAGATCGGCTGGGAGGCGATGCGCATCGCGCTCGCCGGCTATGTCATCCCCTTCGTCTTCGTCTATTCGCCGGCGCTGATGCTCCAAGCCGGCGATCCCATGGCGGCCAAGCTCGGCTTCTACGGCGCGGTCGCGCTGGCGACCTTCAAGGCGCTGGTGGCGATCGGCCTGTTCGGCATGGTGGCGATCGGCTTCCTGTTCACGCGGCTGACGCTCGTCGAACGCCTGGTCGCGCTCGGTGCCGCGTTCTGCCTGCTCGGCGACTTCCCGTTCAGCGACACCGCGGGCTTCGTGCTGTCCGCCGCGCTCGTGCTGTGGCAGTGGCGGCAGCGCCCACCGGCAGTGGTCGAGGCGGTGTGAGCCTCTGCTTCGCCACAGCATCGGGCGTGAAGGCGCTGGCGCTGTCCGCCTTCACGCTGGTGTGGACGCATTCGATCGAAAAGGTCGACTGGCAGGAGGACTGGCGCGTCACGCCGGCGGGGCTCGAACTGGTGCAGGCGCGGGTCAAGGGCACCGGCGCCGGCATGGAGCCGCCGCCCGAAGCGCGGCTCGTCGATGGCTGGTTTCAATGGCAGCCGCAGCGTGCGCCGATGCAGGAGGTCGTGCTCGGCAATTCCGGCGCCGCCGGGGAATGGCGGCTCTGCCATGACGGCGCGTGCCGGACATTGTCGGAGATTGTCGGGCATCCCATAGGTGCTAACGTCACGACGATGAAGGTCTGCAACGATCCGTAGCCCGGATTGCACTTCGCTCCATCCGGGCTACAAGAACAACAACAAAGGAGACACGCGATGGATCGGCTCAAGGGCAAGGTTGCGATGGTGGTGGGCGCGGGCTCGATCGGGCCGGGCTGGGGCAACGGCAAGGCGACCGCGGTGACCTTCGCGCGCGAGGGTGCGCAGGTGTTCTGCGTCGACCGCAACGGCACTGCTGCCGAGGAGACCGCGAAGATCATCAATGACGAAGGCGGCAAGGCGACCGCGTTTACCGCCGACGTCTCGCGGTCAGCCGAGATCGAGGCGATGGTCGCGGCGTGCCTGAAGGCCTATGGCCGCATCGACGTGCTCGACAACAATGTCGGCATCGCCGAGATGGGCAGCGTGGTCGAGGTAACCGAGGAGAGTTGGGACCGCGTCTTCAGCGTCAACCTCAAGAGCGCCTATTTCGCCATGAAGCACGTCATCCCCGTGATGGTGAAGCAGGGCGGCGGCTCAATCATCAACATCTCTTCGATCGCCTCGATCCGCCACATGGGCATCTCCTACGTCACCTATGGCACCTCGAAGGCGGCGATGAACCAGATGACGCGCACCACCGCGATCGAGTTCGCGCGGCATCATGTGCGCGTGAATGCGATCCTGCCCGGCCTGATGAAGACCCCGATGGTCGAGCATTCCGCCGGCCTTGCCGCCAGCTACGCCAAGGGCGACGTCGAGGCGATGTGGCGCGCGCGCGATGCCCAGGTGCCGATGGGTCACATGGGCGATGCCTTTGACGTCGCGAATGCCGCGCTGTTCCTGGCGTCGGACGAGTCGAAATATGTGACGGGGATCGAGCTCGTGGTCGACGGCGGGATCACGTGCAAGGCGGGGGCGTAAGCGCTGCCTCACACTCCGCCGTCGTCCTGGACAAGCGAGCGCTGATCCAGGACCCATTACCACAGGGACAGGTTTGGCGAAGGCTGGTAGCTCCAGCCTTCTTCAACAATCGGCATTCGGGGTAATGGGTCCTGGCTTGCGCCAGGACGACATCGGAGAACTACTGCGCCAGCGCCAGAATCCCGCCGGCGAACGCATGCCATGCCGCGCTTTCGCTGATCGGCCAGTTCAGCACCTTCACCGCCAGCATCGCGAGCGTGCCGGTGATGTAGACCGGATGCACGCGGCGCTCGGTGCGCCAGTCGCGCACCATGGCGACGACGAGCAACATCGAGGCGACCACGGCCGGCGCGATGGTCACCGGCACCGGCGGCGGACCGGGCGGTCCGGGAGGGGCGAGGAAGGTCAGAAACCAGCGCGCGATCGCGGCGTCGAGGATCGAGACCGCGGCGAGCAGCATCAGGCGCTTGTGGATCTCGGGCCTGCGGGTGTTCGCGATGCCGAGCACAAACACCACCGCGAAGAACGCGATGCCGCTCATCGGCACGATCGAGAAGGCGATGCCGGCTTCTTTCTGCCCGAGCGCGGCGGAGTGCTGCATCACGTGCACGGAGGCGAGGAAGCCGAAGATCGTCATCGCGGTCGCGAGCGAAACGCCGACGATGCCGATCGCGCGGTGATTGACCACGCGGCCTGAAGCCGCCAGCCAGGTCTGGATCACAAAATAGAGAGACCAGGTGAAGAACAGGAGGCCGTGAAAGTGAATCACGGGGCTTGCGGAGAACGTCCGGTGGGCGAGCGGCACCCAATAGGTCGGCGCGAAGCCGAGAAAAGCGGTCGCCGCGCAGGCCAGGGCCATGTGGAGGTAAAAATATCGTGCAGGCGACGCATCACGCGCGCGAACACGACGGTCGTCGATCAGGGTCGTCATCTGGAGTGTGTCTGAAGAGACGGCGTTTGGTTCAATGCCCCGCTGTCGTCCCGGATCGGCGCTCCGCTCCAGTCAACGCTGCGCGTTGTCTGGAGCTTCGCTCGTCCGGGACGACAGCGGAGTGTGCTGCTCTTGAGGCTTATCCCCCCGCGCTCAATTCTGCGCGATCGAGCTCCTCCTCGAGGCGGTGAAAGGCGTCGTCGCCGATCACCTCGGTGGCGCGCAGGTCGAAGATCGATTTGCGCGCAGCCTCGATGGCGCGGCGGCGCAGCGGATCGGCCGGTAATTCGCCACTGGCAATGCCGCCGTTCGGATCGTCGTCCGCCTGCATCAGGATGGCGCGATATTCGAGCCGCAGGATTTCCGCCTCCTCCGACGGGTCGCTCTCGATCGCATCGAGCGCCGCGCGATAGGCGACCGCGCGTCCGCGCGCGACCTCGATGCCGACGGGATCGTCGTCCTTGAGCCCGAAGGCCAGGATCAGCGGCCGCAGCGTCAGGCCCTGGATGACGAGCGATCCCAGCACGACGGCAAAGGCGATGAAGACGATGAAGTCGCGATAGGGAAAGTTCTCCGGCAGGGCGAAGGCGGTCGCGAGCGTGACGAGGCCGCGCATGCCGCACCAGGAGATGATGAGGCCGCCCTTCGGCGAGGCCACCTGTTTCGGATCCTTGGGATGATAAAGTCCGTGGGCAATCAGCGCGCGCAATGTCGTGCGGTAGAACGTCACCCAGAGCAGCCGCACCAGGACCACCGTGAGCAGGATCCAGGCTGCCGCCACGCAATATTCCCAGCGCACGTCCGCGTCCAATCGCGTCCAGATCGGCCGCATCTGCATGCCGATCAGCATGAAGGCGAGCACGTTGAGCACGAACACCATCGTCTCCCACACCGCATAGGACGGCACCCGCAGCCGCGCCGGCATGTGCGCCCCCGCCGTGCGCGCCATGGTGATGGCGTAGACGACGATGGTGAGGATGCCGGAGAGGCCGAGATGCTCGGCGGCGATCCACACCATGAAGGTGGTGGCGAATTGCAGGATGATCGCGCTCGGCGCTTCCTTCACGCGTTGGAGGAACAGCGGTATGATGCGCCCCGCCAGCAGACCGGCGAGGACGCTGCCGACCAGCGCCAGCGCGATCGTCGGCGCGACCTCGCTCCATTTCAGATGCTGCATGACGACCGCGCCGACGGCGATCCGATAGATCAGCAGCGAGGTCGCGTCGTTGAGCAGGCTCTCACCCTCCAGCACCTTCACCATGCGATGGGGCAGCTTGACCTGGCTCAGGATCGCGACCGCCGCCGCGGCATCCGGCGGCGCCACGATGGCGCCGAGCGCGATCGCGGCGGCCCAGGGCATGTCAGGCATCAGCCGGTGCGCGACGTAGGCAACTCCTACCGTGGTCAGGCCGACCGCGGCCACGACGAGGGTCGAGACCGGAACCCAGTTGTTGCGCAGGTCCCGCAGCGAGGTGTCGAAGGCCGCATCGAGCAGGACCGGTGCGACAAAAAGCGCCAGTGCCAGGTCCGGCTCCAGCGTCCAGGTCGGACTATTCGGAACGAAAGCGATCAGGGCGCCGCCGATGGCGAGAAAGGTCGGGTAGGGGACCTTGATCCGCCGCGCCAGCGCCGATAAGGCAACGGCGCCGAGCAGCAGCGCGATGATCCATTCGAATGTCGACACGATAATCCCCGAAACCGATTTGAGCGGCGCCACAAGCTAGCACCAATCCGGCCGTATGATGGATAGTACGGCCTCAAGGCAAGACCTCCTGACTGCGGCAAGCATGCGTTTTCAAAATCTCATTCAATGGTCCGGTGCCGTACTGCTCTGCGCGCTCCCGCTCGGCGTGGCCCTGGCCGCGACCGGTGGCGAGCCGGCCGCCGTCACGCAGGTCGACATCGCGCCGTGCCTTGCGGCTGCCGCTGGCGACGACATGGACAAGGCCAATTCCGCCTGCGCTGACGTGATCGACAATGAGAAGACGGCGAAGGGGGACCTGATCAAGGCGCTCGTCGCGCGCGGCGCGCTTTACGCGCGGCACGATCAGGTCGACCGCGCGATCGCCGACGACAGCCGTGCTCTCTTGCTCGATCCCACCCTCGCGGATGTCTTCAACGCGCGGGGCGAGCTCTGGTTGAAGAAAGGCGACAAGCCCAAGGCGGTGCAGGATTTCGGCGCCGCGTTGAAGCTCGATCCGAACCACGAGAAGGCCAAGGCCAATCACAAGGCTATGGCGCGCGAGCTCGAGCGGATCGGCGCGCAGATGGCGGTCGCGGGCAAGCCCAGCTTCAATTGCGCCCGCGCGGCCCGCGCCGTGGAGAAGGCGATCTGCGGAAATCGCGAGCTCGCCGATCTCGACCGCGAGATCTACGGATCGCATTTGCGCGTCATCCGCGAAGCCCAGAGCCCGGCGGAGGCGCGCAAGATCCAGCGCGAACAGGACGATTTCATCGCGCGCAGGAATAGCGGGTTTGGCCGACCGGGGTATGATCTGAAGAAGGCGATGCAGGACAGGCTGCAACAGATCAACGGGGTGGACGGGTATTGAGTTCTTCGCCTCTCCCCGCGTGCGGGGAGAGGCCGGAATTTGCGGAGCAAATTCCGGGTGAGGGGGACTTTCCGCGAGTCTCACTGCTGCCGTCCCCGCTGAGGCTCCCCCTCTCCCCGCAAGCGGGGCGAGGGAGTGCAGGTGCCGGTGCGTCGCTTGCTGGGCGCGCTTGAACCCATCGCCAATCCACCGCGACAATGGTGAAAACCTGACGTCACGGAGCCTTCCTCATGTGCGGCACGCGCTCTTCCGCGCAAACATCCAAAACCTCGCTGTGCGCCCTCCTGCTCAGCGCCGCCATGAGCCTTGTCCTCGCCGCGCCTGCCTCGGCCGCCGCCGATTGTATCGCCGGCAGCAAGGCTGCTCCCGCCGAGCTGATCACGTCGTGCAGCGCCATCATCGACCAGGCGGCCAATTCGAGCTCCGATCGCGCTGCGGCGCTGCTGGTCCGTGCTGACGCCAATGCGCGCACCTCGGGTGGTCTCACCCAGGCCCTGCGGGACATCGATCGCGCGATCGCACTCGACGGCAAGAACGCAAAAGCCTGGCGCCTGCGCGGCGATCTCCTGCGCGAGGCCGGCGGCGATCTCAACCGCGCCGCGGCGGACCTCAGCAAGGCGATCGAGCTCGATCCGCAGGATGCGGAGTCCTACGAGCTGCGCGGCGTCGTCTACACCAGTCAGCGCCGGCTCGACCGCGCGCTGGCCGATTACGACCAGGCGATCAAGCTGAAGCCGGATGACGCGCAGGCCTGGTCCGACCGCGGCGTGACCTATTATCTCGGCGGCGACAACGAAAAGGCGATCCGCGATCTCAGCGAGGCGCTGCGGCTCGATCCGAGCCGGCCGCGCACCTACACCAATCGCGGCGCGGCTTACAAGAAGCTCGGCCAGCTCGACAAGTCCGTCGCCGACGACGGCGAGGCGATCAGGCTCGATCCGAAGGTGCCGGAATATTACGACAATCGCGGCCTGTCGCTAGCCGCGATGGGCGAATACGACAAGGCGATCGCCGATTACGACCAGGCGCTGCGGCTGGCGCCGAAGCCGAACTTCTTCACCAACCGCGGCGATTCCTATCAGCTCAAGGGCGAGCTCGGAGCGGCGTTGAACGACTACGAAGCCGCGCTGAAGCTCGACCCGAATTTCGCGCAGACCTACAACAACCGCGCCGTGCTCTACAAGAAGATGGGCGAGCGCAGGAAGGCGCTGGCCGATTACGAGACCGCGCTGAAGCTCGATCCCGGCAATGACAACGCGGCCAACGGCCGCCGCACCATGATCGCGGAGATCGCGAAATTCGGCGATGAGCCGCGGCGTCCGCTCGCGGCGAATTCCGGCAACGGCCCGTCCTTCGAGTGCGCGACCGCGAAGCGCGAGGTCGAGAAGGTGATCTGCGCCGATCCGGAGCTGGGCGTGCTCGACCGCCAGATCGCCGAGACCTACGAGCGCGTGCTGAAATCCGCGAACAAGCGCTCGGCCGGCGACCTGCGCCGTACCCAGCGCGATTTCCTTAGCCTCCGCAACTCAAGCTTTGGCCGGCCCGGCTATGATCTGAGGAAGGTCATGCAGGAGCGGTTGCAGCGGCTGAACGCGATGGAGGGGTAGGCGGGATTCTTCGCCTCTCCCCGCGTGCGGGGAGAGGCCGGAATTTGCGACAGCAAATTCCGGGTGAGGGGGACTCTCCGCGAGTCCAGCTCTCACCGTCCCCGGGGAGACTCCCCCTCACCCCGACCCTCTCCCCGCAAGCGGGGAGAGGGGGAAGGACATCATCCTTTTCAGCTTGAACCGCGGCCCGATCCCGGGAAAATACCTCTCAAACAAGGCCGGCGATTGATCCTGGTCATGGCGGGACGGCTGTCCTGTCGTCAGGTCAAGGCTAGGCAAATAAGGGAAACGGGAGCGCGGGACATGAACATCCAGGGCAAGAGCAGCTATCACGAGGTCCATGCACGCTCGCTGGCTGATCCCCAGGGCTTCTGGGCCGAGGCGGCCAGGGAAATCGACTGGATCGAGCCGCCCAAGACGATCTTCGACGCGTCGCAAGGAACCTACGGCCGCTGGTTCACCGGCGGCGTGGTCAACACCTGCTATAACGCGCTCGACCGCCATGTCGAACGCGGCCGCGCCGACCAGGTCGCGCTGATCCATGATTCGCCGCTGACGAACTCGATCACCAAGCTCACCTATGCCGAGCTGCTGAACGAGGTGCAGGCGCTCGGCGCCGTCATGCAGGATTTCGGCGTCGCCAAGGGCGATCGCGTCATCCTTTACATGCCGATGGTGCCGGAGGCGGTGGTCGCGATGCTCGCCTGCGCGCGCATCGGCGCGGTGCATTCGGTCGTGTTCGGCGGCTTTGCCGCGAAGGAGCTTGCCACCCGCATCGACGATGCACAGCCGAAGCTGATCCTGTCGGCGAGCTGCGGCATCGAGCCCGGCCGCATCGTGCAGTACAAGCCGCTGCTCGACGAGGCGATCAGGCTTGCCGGCAGCAAGCCGAAGGCCTGCATCGTGCTGCAACGTCCGCAGCTCACCTGTGACCTGGCGCCGGGCCGCGATTACGATTGGGCGAGCCTGCGCCGCAAGGCGATGAACGACGGCAAGAAGGCGCCTTGCGTGCCGGTCGCCGCCACCGATCCGCTCTACATCCTCTACACCTCGGGCACCACGGGCATTCCCAAGGGCGTGGTGCGCGACAATGGCGGCCATCTGGTCGCGGTGAAATGGTCGATGTTCAACCTCTATGGCGTCAAGCCGGGCGAGGTCTGGTGGTGCGGCTCCGACATCGGCTGGGTGGTTGGCCACAGCTACATCGTCTACGGCCCGCTGCTGCACGGCGCGACGTCGATCATGTATGAGGGCAAGCCGGTCGGCACGCCCGATGCCGGCGCATTCTGGCGCGTCATCTCCGAGCACAAGGCGGTGGCGCTGTTCACCGCGCCGACCGCGTTCCGCGCGATTCGGAAAGAGGATCCGGAAGGAAAGTTCATCCGGCAATACGACCTGTCGACATTCCGCACGCTGTTCCTCGCCGGCGAGCGCGCCGATCCGCCCACGGTGGAATGGGCGGAGCAGCAGCTGAAGGTGCCTGTGATCGACCATTGGTGGCAGACCGAGACCGGCTGGTGCATCGCCGGTAATCCGGTCGGCCTCGGCATGCTGCCGGTGAAGCACGGCTCGCCGACGGTGCCGATGCCGGGCTACCAGGTCGACGTGGTCGATGAAGCGGCCAAGCCTGTCGGTCCCAACACCATGGGCTCGATCGTCATCAAGCTGCCGATGCCGCCGGGCTGCCTGCCGACGCTGTGGAAGCAGGACGAGCGCTTCAAGGAGGCTTACCTCAGCGAATTCCCCGGCTATTACAAAACCTCGGACGCCGGCTACAAGGATGAGGACGGTTATGTCTGGGTGATGGGCCGTACCGACGACATCATCAACGTCGCCGGGCATCGCCTGTCCACCGGCGGCATGGAGGAAATCCTGGCCTCGCATCCCGACGTCGCCGAATGCGCCGTGCTCGGCGTCAAGGACGCGATCAAGGGCGAGGTGCCCTGCGGCTTCCTGGTGCTCAAGGCCGGCGTGAAGCGCGCACCCGCCGAGATCGAGAAGGAAATCATTGCGCTGGTGCGCGACAAGCTCGGCCCCGTCGCCGCCTTCAAGCTCGCCATCACCGTCGGCCGCCTGCCCAAGACGCGCTCCGGCAAGATTTTGCGCGGCACCATCAAGAAGATTGCCGACGGCGAGTCCTGGACCATGCCCGCGACGATCGAGGACCCCAAGGTGCTGGACGAGATCGGGGCGGCACTGAAGGGGCGGGTGTGAGGTTTCGAACCGTCGTTCCGGTTCGATGCGAAGCATCGAACTATGGTGCGCGATTGCGCACCTGGGAATCTCGAGATTCCGGGTTCGGTCCTGCGGACCGCCCCGGAATGACGGTGTTGCCGACTTACAATCTCCTCATTCCGGGCTAAACAGGGCCCGCCAACAGGGGACCTCGTATGCCACTCGCCACCGCGCCGCGCCTGCTTGCAGCCTTAGCTCTCGCCATTGCGCTCTCCGCCTGCTCGGCGCGCTACCAGACGCCCGTGGCTGTGGGCGGCGACGATGACGACGCGGTGTGCCAAAGCCGCGGTTATACGGCGGGCTCGCCGGAATATGTGGCCTGCCGCAAGGACCGTGACGTCCAGCGCAGCGCCGCCACCGCCCGCGCCGACCGCCGCCAGCGCGATCTCGGCGAGTACATGCTGAACCATCCCGAGCGGCCGTGATATCGGGCGCGGTATAATCCTGCCTGGCCACTTGCTCGCATTCGCGGTCCTCGTGACACATCTGCAACGCCGCGGCACAAATCGTGCCGCGTTTCGCCGGATTTGATCGGCGTCAAATCCTTCACCATCCCCTTTCTGCTCTGACGCTGGTGTCGCGCAACGATGCGCGAGAGACGGCTGAAGGGGATTGAAATGCAGAGAACGACAAGACACTTGGCGCGGATCGCGATGGTCGGTGCGATGCTCGCGGGGACTTTTGCCTCGGCGCAGGCCGCGGACCTGCCGGTCTACAAGAAGGCGCCGCCGCCCGTGGAGGCGTTCAATCCCTGGATGGTGCGCCTGCGCGTGCTCGGTGTGTTGCCCGATGCCGGCGGCTCGACCGTCAACGTCGCGGGCGTGCCGTCGCTGTCGTCGCCGAATTCCGGCCTCTCGATCAGCGACCAGGTCGTGCCCGAGCTCGACATCAGCTATTTCTTCACCAGGAACATCGCGGCCGAGCTGATCCTCGGTGTGACCAGGCATTCGATCAGCGGCACCGGCTCGCTCGCGAATTTGCCGATCGGCAAGACCACGCTGCTGCCGCCGACGCTGACGCTGCAATATCACTTCGACAATTTCGGCGCGTTCAAGCCGTATATCGGTGCGGGCGTGAACTACACCGTGTTCTTCAACAATTCCGCCGCCAATGCGCCGGCCGCCATCGTCGGCCCGCCCGCGATCGTCGCCACCACCACGAGCCTGCACGTCAGCAATGCGTGGGGCGGCGCCGTGCAGTTCGGCTTCGACTACATGCTCGACCGGCATTGGGGTCTCAACGTCGACGTCAAGAAGCTCTGGCTGCGGCCGGACTACAGCGCGACCGTCAGCGGCCTGCCTGTCACCGGCAACGCGCATATCGACCCGTGGCTGGTCGGCGGCGGCGTCACCTACAAGTTCTGATGACGTCTTCGCGGCGCCGGGCGGGGGGCCCGGCGCCGCGTCGATCTGCTCGACCAATCCTGTATCCTGTCAGTCCGAATGCACGGTGCGGGGATGCCGATCGTGCAGGAGCTTCGCGAGCGGGTCGCGATCCTCGGGGTGCCCTTGTACGGCGATCTCGAACAGCGATTCCTGAATGTCCCGGGGCATCTCACCCCAGACCGACAGCGCCGCGTGACCGAGCATCAAGGCAAAGCGTTCTTCGTTGACTTGCATCTCTGATCCTCCGCGCGGGAACAATGCGACATCATACGCATCGTTCCAGATTGCGGCCACGTGCGCCTCGCCGGCTGGCTGCCGAGATCATGCAGCCTCTCGCCCTGGCCTCCGCGAATCTGCCAGGCAGGCATCGACACTCGCCCGCGCGCCCAAATAAAAACGCGGCGGGGGGCCGCCGCGTTCAAATCCAGCTTGATGGTAAATCGGAGGAGGGGGAATTACTCCTCCTCGTCCTGCTTCTTGCCGCCGAGGGTCTTCAGCTTGGCGAACACGGCGTCCACGTTGAGGTCGTCGCTCGATCGCTCGGCCGGCTCGAACTCGTCCTTCTTGGTGGTCTCCGAGGCCGGCAGCAGGGTCGCGCCGCCATAGGCCGCGTCGATCGGCTTTTCCTTGGCCGCGCGGGCCACCTCGAAATCGAGCTCGATCTGCGAGCAGAGGCCGAGGGTGACCGGATCGATCGGGGTCAGCGAGGACGTGTTCCAGTGGGTGCGGTCGCGCACGCTGGCGATCGTGCTCTTGGTAGTGCCGACCAGGCGCATGATCTGGGCGTCCTTGAGCTCCGCATGGTTGCGTAGCAGCCAGAGGATGGCGCTCGGGCGCTCGTGGCGGCGCGAGACCGGGGTGTAGCGTGGGCCCTTGCGCTTGGGCTGCGGCGGCAGCACGACCTTGCTCTCCTGGAGGCGGAGCCGGTAATCCGGGTTCTTCTCGCCCTTCTCGATCTCCTCGCGGGTGAGCTGGCCGTTGGAGAGGGGATCCATGCCCTTGATGCCCTGGGCGGCGTCGCCGTCGGCGATCGCGCGCACCTCGAGGGGATGCATCTTGGTGAAATCGGCGACCTGGTCGAAGGTCAGCGCGGTGTTGTCGAGCAGCCAGACGGCGGTCGCCTTGGGCATCAGAGGTGCGTTGCTCATGGCAAATCTCCTTTGTGCTTCGCCCACCCCTTTGGAGGCGAAGCCGGTGGTCATCAGCGATGACTGGGAATTCGCGCTATATAAGCCCGGAGGGGCTAGCCACGCAATGGTTCTGCTATAGATAGTGCCTTGACAGCGCCCGAAAGGGGGCCCAATTCCCTCTGAAGTCGCTGTAAGCCCGTACCCTAAGCCCTATTCATCCATCGACCGCTTCCCGCCCCATTCGGCGAGGTGATTCGGTCCCGAGATCGCTCAATGTCAGCCAAACCAGACCTGAAGATCGTGCTTTGTTCTCCCCGCGGCTTCTGCGCCGGGGTGGTCCGGGCGATCGACACCGTGGAACGGGCGCTCGATAAATACGGCGCCCCCGTCTATGTTCGCCATGAGATTGTGCACAATAAATACGTCGTCGACGGGTTGAAGAAGAAGGGCGCCATCTTCGTCGAGGAGCTGGCCGAAATCCCGGAAAGTACCACCGCGCCGGTCGTATTCTCGGCCCATGGCGTGCCGAAATCGGTTCCCGCCGACGCCCAGTCCCGTAATTTGTTCTCGCTCGACGCGACCTGCCCGCTGGTGACCAAGGTCCACCGCGAGGCGGCGATCCACTTCAAGCGCGGCCGCGAGATCTTCCTGATCGGCCATTCCCATCACCCCGAGGTGGTCGGCACGCTCGGCCAGCTCCCCGTCGGCGCCGTCACCCTGATCGAGACCGCCGAGGACGCCAAGACCATCACCCCGAAGGACCCCAACAACCTCGCCTTCGTGACCCAGACCACGCTGTCGATCGACGACACCGCAGAGATCGTCGCGCTGCTCAAGGAGCGTTTCCCGAACATCAACGGGCCGCACAAGGAAGACATCTGCTACGCCACCACCAACCGCCAGCTCGCGGTGAAGAAGGTGGCGCCGGTGGTGGACGCCCTGATCGTGGTCGGCGCGCCGAATTCGTCGAACTCACAGCGCCTGCGCGAGGTCGCCGAGCGTGAGGGCTGCCCGATCGCGGTACTGGCGCAACGCGCCGCCGATCTCGACTGGAAGCGGTTCGAAAACATCACCAGCCTCGGCATCACCGCGGGCGCCTCGGCGCCGGAAGTGATCGTCGAGGAGATCATGGACGCGTTCGCCGAGCGCTTCACGCTGCATGTGGAGACGGTCTCGGCCGCGGAAGAGAACGAGTTCTTCCCGCTGCCGCGCCAGGTGCGCCCCGAAGCCGCCGCCGAGTAGACCTCTATGGCGGTCTACACCGACGTCGCCGCCGACGAGCTTGCGGATTTCCTGAGCCAATACGATCTCGGCGAATTGCTCTCCTACAAGGGCATCGCCGAGGGCGTCGAGAACTCCAACTTCCTGCTGCACACCACCAAGGGATCGTTCATCCTCACGCTCTACGAGAAGCGCGTGGCGAAGAACGATCTGCCGTTCTTCCTCGCGCTGATGACGCATCTCGCCGAGCACGGCGTCAATTGTCCGCTGCCGGTGAAGGGAAGAGACGGCGAGGCGCTGCGCGAGCTGTCGGGCCGCCCCGCCGCGATCATCACCTTTCTCGAAGGCGTCTGGCCGCGCAAGCCGAACGCGGCCCATTGCGCCGGCGTCGGCGAGGGCCTGGCCAGGATGCATCTGGCCGGCGCCAATTTCGCGATCAGGCGCGCGAACGCGCTCTCGGTCGCGGGCTGGCGACCGTTGTTCGATGCGGCCGCAAGCCGCGCCGACGAGGTGCAGCCGGGCCTGCGCGCGTTTCTCGCAGCCGAGCTCGACTATCTCGCGAGCGGGGTCTGGCCGACCAATCTGCCCGAGGGCGTGATCCATGCCGACCTCTTCAACGACAACGTCTTCTTCCTCGGCGACAAGCTCTCGGGGATCATCGACTTCACCTTCGCCTGCAATGACATGCTGGCCTACGATGTCGCGATCTGCCTCAACGCGTGGTGCTTCGAGCCGGATCACTCCTTCAACGTCACCAAGGCGCGCGCTTTCCTCAACGCCTATGGCCGCGTGCGCAAGCTCTCGGAGGCGGAAGAGGCCGCGCTGCCGCTGCTGGCGCGTGGCGCGGCGATCCGTTTCCTGCTGACGCGGCTGGTCGACTGGCTCAACGTGCCGCCTGGTGCGCTGGTGAGGCCGAAGGATCCGCTGGAATATGTCCGCAAGCTGCGCTTCCACCAGAGCGTTTCGAGCGTGCGCGACTACGGGCTGATGCCGTCAGGACTGGTCGCGTGAGCGAGCTTCCCGTCGTCACGATCTATACCGACGGCGCGTGCTCGGGAAATCCCGGGCCCGGCGGCTGGGGCGCGATCCTGAAGTTCGGCGACAAGGAGAAGGAGCTGAACGGCGGCGAGCGTCACACCACCAACAACCAGATGGAGTTGATGGCGGCGATCTCGGCGCTCGAAGCGCTGAAGAAGCCGTGCACCGTCGATCTCTACACCGACAGCCAGTATGTCCGGCAGGGCATCACGGGCTGGATCCACGGCTGGAAGCGCAACGGCTGGCGCACCGCCGACAAGAAGCCGGTCAAGAATGTCGAGCTATGGCAGCGTCTCGACGCCGCGCTGAAGGCGCATCAGGTCCGCTGGCACTGGGTCAAGGGCCACGCCGGCCATCCCGAGAACGAGCGCGCGGACCAGCTGGCGCGGGACGGGATCGTGAAGGCGAGGTTGCAGCAGAGGGTGGCGGAGTAGCAGTTTGTTCCGTCATTCCGGGGCGGTGCAAAGCACCGAACCCAGGTGCGCAATTGCGCACCCGAGAATCTCGAGATTCCGGGTTCGCCTCTGCGAGGCGCCCCGGAATGACATCTATCTCAGAGCTGCCCGAGCAGCGTATCGCCGCCTGACACCTCGACCTTGCCGGGCATCGCCTCGAGGTTCAGCTTCTTCACCACGCCGTCCTCGACCAGCATCGAATAGCGCTTGGAGCGGATGCCGAGGCCGTTGGCGGAGGCGTCGAGCTCCATGCCGATCGCCTTGGTGAAGTCGGCATTGCCGTCGGCGAGGAAGACGGCCTCGTCGCGCTGGTCGGTGTCGCGCTTCCAGGCGTTCATGACGAAGGCGTCGTTGACGGATATGATGGCGATGGTGTCGACGCCCTTGTCCTTGATGGCGTAGGCGTTGAGGAAGATGCTCGGCAGATGCATCTTGTGGCAGGTGCCGGTGTAGGCGCCGGGCACCGCGAACAGCGCCACCTTCTTGCCCTTGAAGATATCGTCGGTGGTCTTCACCTGCGGGCCTTCCGCCGTCATCACGCGGAATTTCGCCTCGGGCAGCTTGTCGCCAGTCTGGATCGCCATCGTCAGTCTCCCTGAAAATCGATCCCGCTTTTTAGACTGTGCGGCGGGCCTGCACAATATTGCCGGCAGGGAAAGCGGCGAAGGTTGCCGCCCTTCACCTTGATGTCATCAGCCGGAAAAGCCGCCATTGTCGAGGAAGGCCTGTTCTTCCTCGGTGGTCGGGCGTCCGAGGACGCGGTTGCGGTGGGGGAAGCGGCCGAACCGGCGGATAATGTCGGCGTGCTCCCGCGCGTATTTCAGGTTCTCGGCATTGTCGGCGTCCTGAAACAGCGCAATGCAGTGCAGCTGGTCGGGCAGGTGCTCGGAATGCATGAAGGGCATGTAGAGGAATTCGAGCAGGGCAGGATCGATCCGGCGATCCGCGCCCCGATCGATGGCGCGGCGGGCAATTTCGCGCGCCAGCGCATCGCTGGAGAACGTCCTGGGATCGCCGCGAAACATGTTGCGGGGGAACTGATCGAGCACGATGACGAGCGCGAGTGCGCCGTCGTCGCTTGCCTCCCATGACGCGAGCTCGCCGGCGGCCGCCTGCTGCCAGAGGGCGAGAAAGCGGCGCCTGACCTCCGCGTCGAAAGCCTCGCTGCGCTTGTACCAGCGCTCGCGGCCGGCCTCGCGCCAGAAGGCGAGAATGCCGGCCGGCTTGATGTCGCCGACCTCAGTCATGACTCAAAGGCAGCCTTACGCCGCCTCCGCCTTCTTCTCGTCGCGGAGCTGCCGGCGCAGGATCTTGCCGACGTTGGTCTTCGGCAGGTCGGTGCGGAATTCGATGTGCTTGGGCACCTTGTAGCCGGTGAGCTGCTCGTGACAGAACTTGATCACGGCTTCGGCGGTGAGGTTTTGGTCCTTCTTCACCACGAAGGCCTTCACCGCTTCGCCCGATTTGGAATCGGGGATGCCGATCACGGCGCATTCGAGCACGCCCGGATGGCTCGCGATCACTTCCTCGATCTCGTTCGGGTAGACGTTGAAGCCGGAGACCAGGATCATGTCCTTCTTGCGGTCCACGATCTTGGTGTAGCCCTTCTCGTCCATCACGCCGATGTCGCCGGTGCGGAAATAGCCGTCCGCGGTCATCACCTTGGCGGTCTCTTCCGGCCTGTTCCAGTAACCCGACATCACCTGCGGGCCCTTGGCGCAGATCTCGCCCGCCTGGCCGAGCGGCACTTCATTGCCGTCGTCGTCGCGGATGGAAATATAGGTCGAGGGCACGGGGATGCCGATCGAGCCGGAGAAATCGTTCGTGGTTGCCGGATTGCAGGTCAGCGTCGGCGAGGTTTCCGACAGGCCATAGCCTTCGGCGATGAAGCAGCCGGTCACCGCCTTCCACTGCTCGGCGACGGGGCGCTGCACGGCCATGCCGCCGCCGTTGGAGATCTTCAGCTTGGAGAAGTCGAGCTTCTTGAAGTCCGGATGGTGCATCAGGCCGTTATACAGTGTGTTGACGGCCGGGAAGCTGTTGACCTGGTACTTCGCCAGCTCCTTGACGAAGCCCGCGATGTCGCGCGGGTTGGGGATCAGGAGATTGCAGCCGCCGGCGCGCACCGCGAGCAGGTAGCAGGCCGTCAGCGCGAAGATGTGATAGAGCGGCAGCGCGCAGACGATCATCAACTGGTCGACATGCGGAGGCGCGGCGAGCGCCGGCTGGAGCCAGGCATCGTTCTGCAAGACGTTGGCGACGATGTTGCGGTGGAGCAGGGTCGCGCCCTTGGAGACGCCGGTGGTGCCGCCGGTATATTGCAGGAAGGCGACGTCGCCCGGCGACAGTTTCGGCTTGTTGAATGTCAAGCCGCGGCCGGCCGACAGCGCGTCGTTGAAGGACACCGCGCCCGGCAGCGACCAGGCCGGTACCATTTTCTTGACGCGGCGGACGACGAGGTTGACGATCACGCCCTTGAAGCCGAGCAGATCGCCCATGCTGGCGACGATGACGTGCTTTACCGATGTCTTCGCGATCACCTGCTCGACGGTGTGGGCAAAGTTCTCCAGCACGATGATGGCTTCGGCGCCGGAATCCTTGAGCTGATGCTCGAGCTCGCGCGGCGTGTAGAGCGGATTAACGTTGACCACCGCAAAGCCGGCCCGCAGCACCGCGGCGGTGGCGATCGGGTATTGCAGCACGTTCGGCATCATGATGGCGACGCGAGCACCGCGCTGGAGCCCGCGGCCTTGCAGATAGGCGGCCAGCGCAACCGACATCTGGTCGAGGTCGCGGTAGCTGATCGACTTGTCCATGCAGATGAACGCCTTGCGGTCGGCGAACTTGGCGAAGCTCTCCTCCAGAAGGTCGACCAGCGATGCGTATTGCGTCGGCTCGATATCGGCGGGCACGCCGGGCGGATATTGCTTAAGCCAGATGCGCTCCATGGAAACTCCCCTCTCCTACATCAGAGCCCGTTGTATCTCGGGCTTGCCTCATTACCGCCAGTATCGAGCCTGCCGGAACGGGTGGCAAGCCGTCGAGGCTTAGGGCAAAGGCCGGAGAGTGGCTACTGGAATCGTCGCAAAACCGCGCTGCCGCAGGTGCGAAGCGCCGGCTTCGGTTTAATTCGCAGGGGCGTTAACTGTTGTTGGCCGGCTTGGCGGGAGGCTTGGTCGCGGCCTTGGGCTTGGCGGGTTTTGCCGGCTGATCGCTATTTGCGGCGGGTTTCGCCGCATCGGGCTTCGCCGCGGCATGCTTGGTCCCCGCGGGTTTGGCCGCGGTCTTGGTGTCAGCCTTTGCGTCACTCTTCACATCACCCTTGGCGCCTGGCTTCGCTGCCGCCGTCTTGGTGTCCTTCGGCTTATCTGCCGGCTTGTCGGCTGCATCGGGTTTCTTGGCGACACGCGACTTCTTGCCACGCGCCTTCGGCGTGGCCTGCTGGTCGGCATCGGCTGCGACCGCGGCGATCAGGGCAGTGCCGGTGCGGGTCGGGCCGGTATAGACCAGCACGGGCTCGGCTGCCGCCGGCGCCGAGGCCATCAGCTCGGAGGCCTTCATCAGGGGCGGCTGAAGCCCGGCGGTGAAGAAGGTCACCTGGGCTTCGCCGCCGGTGGCGGAGGCCGATCCGGTCGTGCCGCCATTGGCCGCGATCAGGGCATCGTCGTCGTCGCTCGCCGGCCGCTTGCGATGGCCGCCGCACATGTCGTCGCGCAGGTTCGGCGGCGAGGCGTCGACCGGTACGAGGTTTTCGACGGTGCCGAGCGAGGGACGCAGCCACGACAGATTGTCCTGGCTGAAGCCGCGCTCCAGGAGCTGCGCCGCCTTCACCGCGCGCGCTGTTCCGGAATTGGCGCCGAGCACAACGGCGATCAGCCGGCGGCCGTTGCGTGTGGCCGAGGCGACGAGGTTGTAACCGGAAGCGCAGATGAAGCCGGTCTTGAAACCGTCGGCGCCGGGATAGCGGCCGATCAGCTTGTTGAAATTTCCCGTGACGCGCTTGCCGAAACGGATCGCCGGAATGTGCACGAAGTATTCGTATTCCGGCAGGTCGCGCAGGAACGAGCGTGCGAGAATGCCGAGATCCCGCGCAGACGTGATCTGACCATCGGCGGGCAGGCCGTTCGGATTGACGTAGCTCGTCTGCGTCATGCCGAGCTTCTTGGCGGTATCGTTCATCATGACGGAGAAGCCGTCGATCGATCCGCCGACGCCTTCGGCGAGTACCACGGCCATGTCGTTCGCCGACTTGACCATCATCATCTTCAGCGCGTTGTCGACGGTGAGCTGTGTTCCGGGGCGGAACCCCATTTTCGACGGCGACTGCGAGGCCGCGGTCGGCGACACCGTGAGCAGCGTGTCGAGCGTGAGCCTGCCGTCCTTCACCGCCTTCAACGTGACATAGGCGGTCATGATCTTGGTGACGGATGCCGGGTACCAGGGAATGGTCGCGTTATCCGCCTGCAACACCTTGCCGCTGTCGGCTTCGATCAGCAGCAGCGCTTCGGCGCTCGCCGCGCGCGGCGCGAGCAGCGCGGCGCATGCGAGGGCCGCGGCGAACAGGTTGAACAGGGATTTGCGAAGCAGCGGGCGAAAGGCGTGCACTATCCGATTCCGGTCCTTGGAGATCCGCCGGTTCCGGACGGTTCTCGTGATCTGAGTTTCGGGTTTTGAATTCCGGCGCCGCCGCTTGCGGCGTCGCAAACCTATACCGGCTCCTGCGTCGAGAATAGGGGTTTCGGCGCGGTATTCCGCAATGAAATAGGCCGAATTTCGGCGGTCCTACGGGGACTTGCTAGGGGGATTTGGCCGCAGTCGCGATAGTCTCGGCCGCCGTCACGCTGGCCCGTGTGTTGGCTCGTGACTGTTCCTGCACCATGAACTGGGCCCTGGCGAGCTCGGCAAAATGGCCGCCTTTGGCCACGAGTTCATCGAAAGTTCCGCTTTCGGTCACGCGCCCGTTCTCGAATACCAGGATCCGCGTGGCGTTGCGGATGGTGGCGAGGCGGTGGGCGATCACGAAGGTGGTGCGGCCCCTCATCACTTCGTCGAGAGCGGCGTTCACCTTGACCTCGGTAACGGCGTCGAGCGCACTGGTCGCCTCGTCCAGGATCAGGATCGGCGGGTCCTTCAGCAGCGCACGCGCGATCGACAGCCGCTGCCGCTCGCCGCCGGAGAGCATGCGGCCGCGCTCGCCGGCATTGGTCTCGAACCCGCCGCTGCGCTCGATGAATTCGAGCGCCTGTGCGCGCTCGGCCGCCTTGCGCATCTCGGCTTCGGTCGCATCCGGCTTGCCGACGCGCAAATTCTCCGCGATCGAGCGGTTGAACAAGAGCGCTTCCTGGAATACGACGCCGATGTTCCGCCGCAGCGAGGTCAGTGTAACGCCGCGCACGTCCATGCCGTCGATCCTGATGAAGCCGGATTGCGGATCGAAGGCGCGATGCAACAGCGCAATCGCGGTGGATTTGCCGGCGCCGGTCGGGCCGACCAGCGCGACGGTCTGCCCGGGCAGCGCGGTGAAGGAGAGGTCCTCGACCGCCGGCCGCTTGCCGTCATAGGAGAAGGTGACGTCGTTGAACTCGACGAGGCCGGACAGGCGTCCGGCATCGATCGCGTCGGGACGGTCGTGGACCGCCGGCACGGCATCGAGCACGTTGAAGAATTCGCGCAGGCGCGGCGCTTCCATGAACACGTTGTTGATGAAGCTCACGACCTGCTCGAGCTTCTGGATCAGCAGCGTCGCAAAGCTCACGAACATCACGATCTCGCCGACCGAGGTCAGCCCCTGGTCGTGCAGGGCGATGCCGAGCGTGAAGATCGCGAGCACCGTGATGGTGGTGGAGGCGCGCGTGATGACGGTGACGAGCGCCCACCAGGACAACACCGGCATCTGGGCTTCGAGCAATTGATTGGCGACCGAGCGCAGCCCCTGCACCTCGGATTCGACGCGCACGAAGCTCTGCACCAGCGCGACGTTGCCGAGCGCGTCGGAGGCCCGCGCGGAGAGCTCGCTGTAGTGCTCCTCGACCGCCATCTGCATGCCGAAGGTCCGGCGCACGACGAAAGTCGTCAGCGCCGTGAAGACGATGCAGAGCACGAACAGCAGGATCGCGAGACGCCAGTTCAGATAGAGCGACAGCGGCAGCAGCACCACGACCGAGAGGATTGCGGCAAAGTGCTCGCGGAAGAAGCCGAGCCACAGCCGCCACAACGCGTCGGTGCCGTTGAGCATCACCTTCATCAGCCGGCCCGAATGGGTGCCGGAGTGGAAGGTCAGCGGCAGTTGCAGAATGTGCTCGAAATAGTCGGTCAGCACCGCCTGGCGCTGGCGGTGGGACAGCCGGTCGGCTTGCAGCGCAACGAGCGCGCTGCATGCGATGGTGAACAGCCCGAACGCGACCCAGGCAGCCAGGAAGGGCCATGCCGAGCTCGAACCGGCGACTGACTTGCCCGAGAGCACGTCGACGATGCGGCCGAACAGGACGGGCTCGGCGAATTGCGAGGCGGCGAGCAGGAGATTGGCAAACGCCAGCAGCCAGCCCAGCCGCGCCTCCTTGCCGAGCAGCTCGAGAACGCGGGTGTAAAGGCTGAAAATGGACATGCGGACCGGCAACTCGGGCGGATAACGGGGCCCGTATTCTAAGCAGGGATCGCTCGCGAGATACAGCGGAAGCTAGCGGTTTTGCTCAATTGATCAGCCGCCCTGCGACCGGCGGCAGGAACCGGTCGTCGAAGATGTCGCCCGCGGCCGGCCGCTTGCGGAATTTGAAGTCCTGGGCGATCTGGTCGATCGAGCGGTCCAGCCGCGCCGGGTCGATGCCGCCGAGGCCGTTGCGCTTGACCTCGTCGGTCAGGATGTTGTCGACGAGCACGGTGCGCAGGCGCTCCAGTTCGAGGTCGCGGTCGCCGTCGTCGATACGGCTCGCGGCCTCGTCCGCCGCACGGGCGGGCTCTTTGACGGTCGCGTTGATACCCGCGATCAAGGCGCGGACAAATCCCTTAAGCGCGTCCGGCTTCGCCGCGGCGAAAGCGGGGTTGGCCACCACGGCAAAGCCATAGGCTTCGCAGCCATAGTCGGCGTAGCGCAGCACCACGAGATCGTCGCCGGGCACGCCGCGGTCGCGCAGGTTCACCGCCGAGAGATAGCTGAAGCCGGCGACGGCATCGACTTGCCCCGCGGACAGGATCGGCTCGCGCACCGCCGCGCTCATCTTGTGGAATTTGATGCGCGACACGTTGATGCCGTTCTGCTGCACCAGTGCCGGCCACAGCCGCATCGACAGATCGCTGTCGGCGACTCCGACGGTCTTGCCGTCGAGATCGGGCAACAGGTGGATGCCGCGGCTCCTGCGCGCGACGATCGCGTAGGGCGCGCGGTTGAACAGCACGAACACCGCCTTGAGCGGCGCCGCCTCGTCCTTGTCGCGAAAGCGGATCAGCTCGTTGATGTCGACGAGCGCGAGCTCGCTGTCGCCCTTGGCGACGCGCGCGAGCGTCTCCGGCGACCCGGGCGCGGTGTTGAAGGAGACGTTGAGGCGCTCGGCGCCGAATTTGCCGTCCTTCGCGGCAAGGAAGAACGGCGCCATGCTCGCATCGATCGGGCGGTCGAAGGTGAAGTGGATCGCGACGGAGGGCACGGCGGTCTCGGCCGCGGTGACGTCGCGTGCGGTCAGTGTCGCAAGCGAGATCGAGAGCGCCAGCAGGCAACGAGAAATGATCGTCTTGAATTCTGACATCAGTTGCGCCGGTCCCGCATTGTTGTGGTTTCGTGACGCTCGCAGCGCCGGCCGGCGACGAGCCTGCGCGCGCCAATATGAACGGCGGATGAGCGGTGGTTGCGTCACGATTACGCAACCCCGTTCAGCTTGTGTTGGGGTTCGGGAACCCAGCATGGGACGTGGGTGTTTGAAAGACATGAGCCTGTCTGCGCAGGCACCATTCGAGGTCCCAAGGAGGGTCCAGGACATGTTCGACCGATTTTCGAGACTGGCCGGCCGCAAGGCCGTTCTCGCCACCGCTGCGGTGCTGGCGCTGACTGCGGTCGCTCCGACCGCCTCATACGCCGGCGGCCGTCACTGGCGTGGTGGTGGTGGCGCAGCGGCTGCCGCAGCCTTTGCCGGCATCGTCGGCACCGGCCTTGCCATCGCCGCGACCCGCAATGCCTATGCCTACGACAACGGGCCCTATTATGGCGGTTATGGCGGTCCGGCCTATTACAGCGGCCCTGCCTATTACGGCGACGGCCCCTATTACGGTCCGGGCCCGAACTACCAGTATCAGCGCTACGGCGGCACCGCCCCCTCCGAGCTCTGCGGCCAAGGCTATTACACCAACTGCTACTAGCCTTGACGACGAGCCTTGAAGACCAGCCCTGGCGACCAGACCTTGGCTACCAAGGGTTGACCAAAACAGGCCGTCGCACTTGCCGCGTCGGCCTGTTTTTTGCTTTAATTGCCGGGCGTTAACGCGTTCGCCATTGGTTTAGAGTAGTTTTGAGTACCATGAGTGATTCGCTTGAGCGGCTATATCTGGCTGTGCTCGCGGCCAGAGACCTTGATCCGGCAACATCGCGCACCGCCCGGCTGTTTCAGCGTGGCCCCTCCAAAATGGCGAAGAAACTGGCCGAAGAGGCCATTGAGGTCGTCATCGATGCCGTCAATGGCGACACCGATGCCGTGGTCCGGGAAAGCGCCGACCTGCTCTACAACCTCACCGTGCTCTGGGCCTCGGCCGGCGTGCGCCCCGAGGACGTCTGGCGCGAGATGACGCGGCGGGAAGACATGCTCGGCATCGCCGAGAAGCTGCCGAAGTCGGCGATGAAGCTGCCCAAAGTTGCGTCACCGCGCGTTGCCGCGAGGCGGCCAATTGTCGCGCTCGAGGGCCGTACGGCGCGCAAGCGCCACTAGAACCGTCATAATTCGCCTCAATCTCGGCATGGACAAATCCGTCCCATGGTGCTTCATCGCGGCGCCATGCTGAAACGTATCTACGACTGGTGCATCGACGCCGCCCACAAGCCCTACGCGCTCTGGATCATGGGAGCCGTGGCTTTCGCCGAAAGCTCCTTCTTTCCGGTTCCGCCGGATGTGATGCTGATCCCGATGTCGCTGGCGCGCCCGCAGCGCGCCTGGGTCTACGCGGCGGTCTGCACCGCGACCTCGGTGCTCGGCGGCCTGCTGGGCTACGCCATCGGTGCGCTGCTGTTCGACTCGGTCGGCCACTGGCTGATCCAGGTCTATGGCCTCGGCGACAAGGTCGATGCCTTCCGCGCCTCCTATGCGGAGTGGGGTGCGGTGATCATCCTGCTCAAGGGGTTGACGCCGATCCCCTACAAGCTCGTCACCATCACCTCGGGCTTTGCCGGCTACAACATCGGCCTGTTCGTCCTGTGCTCGATCGTCGCGCGCGGCGGACGCTTCTTCATCGCCGCGATCCTGCTCAACCGCTATGGCGACTGGATCCGGGTTCGGATCGAGAAGCATCTCGGTCTGTGGGTCGCGCTCGGTGCCGCCGTGCTGGTGCTCGGCTTCGTGGTGGCGGTCAAGCTGATCTAGAGAATGATCCGGACCCGAAGGGCCGCGTCAGCGCAAAGCGTGAAGCGGTTTTGCGGATAGATCATGCTCGACGGATAACGCATCCGCAGCGCTTTGCCGCTGCGCCGGCTTCGGCTACGGTTGCCGTCATGATGGTTCGATCCGGCAATCCGGCCGTGCGGCTTGGGACGCTGACGTCAGCAGTGCTGCTGCTCCTGCTGGGTGCGGGCGGGACTGGATGGCCGCAATCCGCGCCGCCGGCGCTCGGCTTGCAGGAGCAGGGGCCGCAGGCTGCGCCGCCGCCATCGGCGCCTGCCCCGCCGGCGGGCGGGGAAAATCCTGGGCTGATCAACGAAATGGGCAAGCTGTTCGACAAGCTGCCCTCGATCCTGCCGCCGATCAAAAGTCCGAGCGAGACCATGAATGACCTGTCGCGGCTGGCCACGCCCTCGACCATGGTCTCGGGGCGCGTGGCCTGTCCGGTCTCGTCGAACGGCGCGCCGGATTGCAAGCAGGCCGCCGACCAGCTCTGCCAGGGCAAGGGCTACAAGCAAGGCAAGAGCCTCAACGCCGACTCCGCCGAGAAATGCTCGGCCAAGGTTCTCATCCCGGGCAGGCAACGCAAACCGGACGACTGCCGCACCGATACTTTCGTGACCAGCGCGCTGTGCCAGAACTGACGTGACGACGCCGCGCGCGAGCAACCAGGAGCGCCCATGAGCCGTACGGAGCAGGATTTCCTCGGACAGCGTGAGATCGCCGACGATATTTACTACGGCGTCCAGACCATCCGCGGGAAGGAGAACTTCCACATCACCGGCATTCCGATGAACCAGGAGCCTTACTTCGTGAAGGCGCTGGGTTACGTGAAGAAGGCCGCGGCGATGGCCAATCGCGATCTCGGCGTGATCGACACCAAGGTGGCCGATGCGATCATCCTCGGCTGCGACCGCGTGATTGCCGGCGACATGATGGATCAATTCGTCACCGACTTCATCCAGGGCGGCGCCGGCACCTCGACCAACATGAACGCCAACGAGGTGATCGCCAACCTCGCGCTGGAATCGCTGGGCTTCAAGAAGGGCGACTATCAGCACGTCAGCCCGAACGATCATGTGAACTACGGCCAGTCGACCAACGACACCTATCCGACCGCCTTCCGCCTCGCGCTGATCCTGCGGCTCGAGAGCTACATGACGGCGCTGCGCCAGCTCCAGGAGGCGTTCTTCGCCAAGGGCCGTGAGTTCGACCGCGTGCTGAAGATGGGCCGTACGCATCTTCAGGACGCCGTGCCGATGTCGCTCGGCGCCGAATTCCGCGGCTGGGGTACCACCATGGGCGAGGAGGTCGATCGTATCTCCGAGGCACGGGCGCTGCTGCGCGAGATCAATCTCGGCGCGACCGCGATCGGCACCTCCGTCACCGCGGCGCACGGCTATCCCAAGCTCGCCGTCCGGCATCTGAGCGCGCTGACCGGCATCGACTTCATTCTCGCCGGCGACCTCGTCGAAGCGACCTCGGACACCGGTGCCTATGTGCAGCTCTCCGGCGTGCTCAAGCGCACGGCGAGCAAGCTGACAAAAATCTGCAACGACATCCGGTTGCTGGCTTCGGGCCCGCGCGCCGGCTTCAACGAGATCAACCTGCCGCAGCTCCAGCCGGGCTCCTCGATCATGCCGGGGAAGGTCAATCCCGTGATCCCCGAGGTCGTCAACCAGACCAGCTTCCTTGTCATCGGCCTCGACACCACGGTGACGCTTGCCGCGTCCGCCGGCCAGCTCCAACTCAATGTGATGGAACCGGTGATCTCGTTCGCGCTGTTCTTCTCGATCCGCACCATGGAGCGCGCGGTCAACAGCCTGCGCGAGAACTGCGTCGTCGGCATCACCGCCAACGCGGAGCACACCCGCAACATGGTGCTGAACTCGCTCGGTATCGTCACGGTGCTGAAGCCGCTGCTCGGCTACAAGCAATGCGCCGAGATCGCGCGCGAAGGTTACAAGAGCGGCAAGTCGCTGCACCAGATCGTGGTGGTCGAGCGCAAGCTGCTGACGCAGGAGAAGTGGGACGAGATGTTCTCGTTCGAGCGGCTGATCAATCCGGACCTGATTGCGTGATGTCTCATGGTCATTCCGGGGCGCGCGAAGCGCGAACCCGGAATCCATTTCGCCCACGCGTGCGGAGGTCAGACGGATACGGGCTCGCGCCTTTCGGCGCGCCCCGGAATGACGGAAGAGGAATTCCGCGGCTTGGAATTGCGGTAACGGCATCTTCCGCGGCGGCAAAACGCAATACTTGACAGTGGAAAGATTGCCTTGTTGGTATGGCTCCCAACTTCGATTTGACCGCCAATAGAGGATCGTTTCGCGATGTCCATGCCTGCCTTGTTCAAAGGGCGCCTGTCGATCCCCGTGATCGGCTCGCCGCTCTTCATCATCTCGGTGCCCGATCTCGTGATCGCGCAGTGCAAGGCGGGTGTCGTCGGCTCGTTTCCGGCGCTGAACGCGCGGCCGCCCGAGCTGCTCGACGAATGGCTGGCGCGGATCACCGAAGAGCTCGCGGCCTATGATCGCGCGCATCCCGACAGGCCGTCGGCGCCGTTCGCGGTCAACCAGATCGTGCACAAGTCGAACAACCGGCTCGATCACGACATGCAGCTCTGCGCCAAGTACAAGGTGCCGATGATCATCTCCTCGCTCGGTGCGCGCGAGGAACTGAACCAGGCCGTGCACGGCTGGGGCGGCATCGTCTTCCACGACGTGATCAACCAGAAATTCGCGCACAAGGCGATCGAGAAGGGCGCCGACGGCCTGATCCTGGTCGCGGCCGGCGCCGGCGGCCACGCCGGCGTGATCTCGCCGCTTGCCTTCGTGGCGGAAACGCGAAAGTGGTTCGACGGCCCGATCGCGCTGTCGGGCGCAATCGGCAACGGCAAGGCGATCCGCGCGGCGCGCATCCTCGGTGCCGACTTCGCCTATATCGGCTCGGCCTTCATCGCGACCAAGGAAGCCAATGCGGTCGAGCGCTACAAGGAGATGATCGCGGGCTCGACGGCGGACGACATCGTCTATTCCAACCTCTTCACCGGCGTGCACGGCAATTATCTGAAGCCCTCGATCCTCGCCGCCGGCATGGATCCGGAGAACCTGCCGACGTCCGATCCGTCCAAGATGAATTTCGGCACCGATGCCTCGGGCGAGCGCGCCAAGCCGAAGGCCTGGAAGGAGATCTGGGGCTCGGGCCAGGGCATCGGCAGCGTCGACCAGGTTCTGCCTGCCGCCGAGCTGATCGCGCGCTTCAAGAAGGAGTACGACGAGGCGATCGATCCGCCGTTGTGAACGGCGGCTATTGCGTATTGCAGCGCGCGTATCTTTCCTCCGTCGTGCTGGACAAGCGCAGCGGAGCGGAGCGCAGATCCAGGACCCATTACCCCAGGGAGTAGTTTGGCGAAGACTCGGAGTTGAGAGTTGCGCGCCACAACTTCTCCCTGGGGTAATGGGTCCTGGCTTTCGCCAGGACGACACTGTCATTGGAACTCCGAGCGTCTCAGCCAACAGAGATCTGCACCATGCCCCCGATCTACCGTGTCGACGGCAACAGTGTCGTCACCAGCCCTGACGCTGCGGGTCCGTGGGACCGGCGCATGCAGCATGGCTCGGCGCCGGCATCGCTGGTGACGTGGGCGGCCGAGCGTATTCCGACGCCTGTTACGATGGACATCGCGCGCGTCACCATCGATCTGATGCGCCCGGTGCCGGTGGCGCCGCTCACGATCAAGACCGAGGTCTTGCGCGAGGGCCGCAAGATCCAGCTCTGCGAAATCAAGCTGCTCGCCGACGGCGTGCAGGTCGTGGGCGCCACAGTGCTGAAGATCAGGCGTCAGGCGCAGGCGCTGCCGGATGACGTCAAGGAAGTCCCGCTCACGCTGCCGTCACCGGAGGATTCGCTGGTCGAGGACGGTCATGCCGCCACCAGCCCGTTCGTGCGCTCGGTCTCGATGCGCGCCGCGCGCGGCCGCTTCGGCCAGGCCGGTGCGGGCGCGATCTGGTTTCGCGTCGACCATCCCCTGATCGAGGGCGAAGCGATCTCGCAGGCCATGCGCGCCGTGGTCGCCGCCGACTTTTCCAACGGCACCGCCTCGACGCTCGACTTCCGCGCCTGGACCTACATCAACGCGGACCTCACCGTGAGCCTTGCGCGCCAACCGGTCGGCGAGTGGATCCTGCTCGACGGCGACTCCTGGATCGGCCCTGATGGCGCAGGACTCGCCATGTCGCGGCTGGCGGATCGGCAGGGCTATTTCGGTCGCGCGGTGCAGAGTTTGGTGATCGAGAAGCGGTGAGCGTGACGGCAAGCGCCGTGATCGCTCCTTGAGCCGAAGGAACGGCAGACTTCCGCCGCCGCGGAAGGGATGCCCTGGTCGCGAGCCTCTTCTCTTGTCCGGAGGTCTCTGTTCGACGCCAGCGTCCTGCCTGTTCAACTGCCGTAGACGATCTTGATCTCCCACAGCAGGACAACAATAGCCGTGATCAACGTGATCGCGGCCAACGCACTTTCCAAGGAAGCGACTCTCATTTGATACTCCGCTTCCCAGCCCCATCAGCGGTCTAGTTGATTCGTTGATTCGCCCGCAATCGCGCGGACGGCGTGCCTGAAAAGTCCCTTCCGCGCTGTTGTTCGCCGGTCACAGCGACACCGTAAAATCCCGGGGGCGGGCGCGGGGGCCTGCACGGTG
Organism: Bradyrhizobium sp. B025; assembly: GCF_042257955.1. Classification (NCBI taxonomy): domain Bacteria; kingdom Pseudomonadati; phylum Pseudomonadota; class Alphaproteobacteria; order Hyphomicrobiales; family Nitrobacteraceae; genus Bradyrhizobium; species Bradyrhizobium sp. B025. The sequence goes on from NZ_CP170150.1 coordinate 719,229, forward strand.
CCGCCTGCCACAAGTTGCAGATCGAGACGACTACCCCACCATCCGGTCCCGCCCGCTCCAGAATCCCGCGCGCAGCACCTTCTTGTCGACCTTGCCGACGCCGGTCATCGGCAATTGCTTGACGAACTGGATCTGCTTTGGCGCATGCGCCGAACCTTTCCGCGTCTTCACGAAATTGATCAGCTCGTCCGGATCGGGCTTTGCGCCTTCGCGCGGCACCACGATGGCGGTGACGGCTTCGCCCCATTTCTCGTCGGGGATGCCGACGACCGCGACCATCGCGACATCGGCGTGCTGCGACAGCACGTCCTCGACCTCGCGCGGAAAGATGTTGAAGCCGCCGGAGACGATCATGTCCTTCTTGCGGTCGAGGATGAACATATAGCCGCGCTCGTCCTTGCGCGCGATGTCGCCGGTGTGGACCCAGCCGTTGTTCAGCGTCTCGGCGGTGATGTCAGGCCGCTTCCAGTATTCCGCCATGACATGCGGCGCGCGCACGCAGATCTCGCCGGCCTCGCCCGTCTTCACCTCCTGGTCGTTGTCGTCGAGGATCCTGACCTCGCAGGCCGCGATCGGGAAGCCGCAGGACAGGAACAGTTCGGGCGTCCGGGGATCATGGTCCTTCTTGCGCAGCACCGAGATCGGATAGCATTCGGTCTGGCCGTAGAGCTGCGAGAACACCGGCCCGATCCGTTCGATGCCCTCGATCAGCCGGCTCGGCGACATCGCGGACGCGCCGTAGAGCACGAGCTCGAGCGAGGAGAGGTCGGTCCTGCTCAGCGCGGGATGGTCGAGCAGCACATAAATCATGGTCGGCACGAACAGCGTGAAGTTGATGCGCTCGCGCGCGATCGTCGCCAGCACGGCCTCGGGATCGAAACCCTTCAGCATGTGCACGGTGCCGCCGCGCATCAGGGTCGGCAGCACTTTGGTGCCGGCGACATGGCTGATCGGGGCGACCGTGAGATAGCGCGCACCTTCCGGGATTTCGAAGTCGGCGAGGATCGCGGCGGCGGCTCCGGCATTTTCGCGGTGGTAGCGCAGCGCGCCCTTGGATTTGCCGGTCGTGCCGCCGGTGTAGTTCAACGTGGAGAGATCGTCAGGGCCGGCGAAGCAATGCGCGCTGGCATGGCCTTCGATCTCGATCGCCTGCAGCAGGTCGACGCCATAGTCGGCCGGCCCCGTGGTGAAGACCGCCTTGAGCCGGCTCGCACTCGCGGCAAGCTCGCCGCCGCGATCGCGGAACGCGGCCGCATCGACCACCAGCACCTCGGCCTCGGAATCCTCGAGTTGGAACAGCTGGTCTCCCCGCGATCCCAGTGGATGCAGCCAGGTGACGCAAAATCTCGACAATTGCGCTGCGACACCCGCGCACCAGGTGTCGGCGCGGTTCGCAGTGAGGAAGGCGACGCGTGCGCCGGGCTGCAATCCAAGCCGCATGAACACGCCCTGGATGCGCCCGATCAGGTCGATGGTGCCCTGATAACTCAGCGATCCGCCGGGCCAGGCGAACGCGGTGCGGCCGGGATAGCGCGCCAGCGCCCGCAGCGCCTGTGCGCAAGTCGGGGACGATGCGTGGAGCGGATCGGACATATGTTTCCTCGCTGCTTTGTCATCGGCTTCTGGCGTGCCAATGTTTGCCGTAACGCTAGCACAGGGAATGCGGGATGGAACGACACAGCCCGCGCGAGGGAGGCATGCGTGACGTCTGATCGGCTGCAACGTTTCCGCGATCGCCTGGCACTGCCGCTGATCGCCGCGCCGATGTTTCTGGTGTCGGGTGTCGAGCTCATGGTCGCGGCCTGCCGCAACGGCGTGATCGGCAGCTTTCCCAGCGCGAATTGCCGTAGCGCGGAACAGCTCGACGAATGGCTCCGCGAGATCGAAACGGGCCTGCGCCGGCATGAAGATCAAGCCGGCCGCAAGGCGGCGCCGCTCTGCCCAAACCTGATCGTGCACCGCTCCAATGCGCGGCTGGAGCAGGATCTCGCGGTGCTGCTGCGGCACAGGCCGGAGATCGTCATCACCTCGGTCGGCTCGCCGTCGCAGGTAGCGAAGCCGCTGCATGACGCCGGTGCGCTGGTGCTGGCGGATGTCGCCTCGATCCGCCACGCCGAACGTGCGGCGGAAGCAGGTGCCGATGGACTCGTGCTGCTCACGGCGGGCGCGGGCGGGCAGACCGGCTGGCTCAATCCGTTCGCCTTCGTCCGCGCGGTGCGCGCATTCTACGATGGCATCATCGTGCTCGCGGGCGGCATCAGCGATGGCCGCGCGCTGCATGCCGCGGAAGTGCTCGGCTGCGATCTCGGCTACATGGGCACGAAGTTTATCGCGACGCGCGAGAGCATGGCGGATGATCGTTACAAACGGATGCTGGTCGAGAGCAGCGCCGACGACATCCTGCTGACCACCGCGTTCACGGGGCTTCAGACCAGCATGCTGAAGCCGTCGATCGTCGCTGCGGGGCTTGATCCCGACGACCTGCCGGCGCGCGGGGCGATCGACATCGCCAAGGACATCGACGTCAACGCGCGCGAGAACCGGCCAAAGCGCTGGCGCGATATCTGGAGCGGCGGGCACTCGACGTCCGGCGTGACCGATGTGCTCGCGGTTGACGATCTCGTCGCGTCGACGCTCGCGGAATATCGCGCGGCGGGTGGGCGGTAGGCTCCTCTCCCTCTCCCGTATGAACGGGGCGAGGGAGACCAGGCGCCGTCGCATCGATCACAGTTAATCCTGCATGGCTCGATTCCCCCCTCACTTAACGGCAGATTAACCATCGCCCGCCCAGAATCCCCCTCAAGGCCGCCAATCAGGACCGAAAGGGACAGGCGATGGATTTCGATTTTCTCAACTCCAAGACGGCGGCTTCGCTGGACGAAATCCGCGTCCGCGTGGCCCATGCGCTGGCCCGCCATCCGCTGTGCCGCAATGTGCGCTTCGATATCGTCAGCGTCCCGCGCACCCGCCGAGGGGGCAACTGGACGGTGACGCTGCAATCGGTCGAGCCGCGCGCGGTCTGGGAGGCCTCCGAAATCGTCGCGGACATCCAGGATGCCTACGATCTGGCCTCAGCTGCTTGATTTTACTCGGCCTTTTAGTCGTGTCGCCATAGGCGTGGCGATTGTCGCCGCAAAGGCACACTCAAGCCTTAATTCGTTCCTTTTTCCCGGGCACCGTTGACAACATCGTGAACCGCCCCTCCCCCTCGGAGAGACGTTTGTCCAAAGCCATCACCATCGTCGTTCTGACCTGTTTCCTCGTCCTCGGTGCCGCCACCACCGCCATTCTCGGACGCGACAGCGTGCCCAGCGTTAGCGCCGAGATGATCACCCAGGCCCCGCCGAAACCGCTCGCGACCAACCGCGCCGCCAAGGCCGACCGTCTGGTTCCGACCCTGGCGCTGGCCTCGGCCGCGATCGAGCCGGTCCAGGTGCCCGCCGACAAGCTTGCGCAGGCGCCGGTGCTGACCGAGCCGCTGCGCCAGGCCTTTGCCGCCGCCACTCCGTCCGATTTTCCGATGTCCAAGACGGGTTCATCGGCGAGCGTGAACGAGGCGCCCACGGCGGAAGCTCCAGCCGTCGAAGTCCCGGCCAAGCCGAAAGTCGTCGCCAAGCCGCAGCCGCAGAAGTCCTATTCGCTGCTCTCCGACGTTCAGATTTCGGGCATCAAGGATCGTCTGAAGCTGTCGTCGTCGCAGGAATATTACTGGCCTTCGGTCGAGACGGCGCTGCGCAACGTCGTCCGCAGGATCCAGGCGAACAAGCTGTCGAATCCGAACGCGCCGCCCGGCGCGCAGATCGATCCGAACTGCGACGAGGTCCAGCAGTTGAAGTCGGCCGCGATGCCGCTCCTGTTCCAACTGCGTGACGACCAGAAAGAGGAAGTGCGCAAGCTCGCCCGCATCATTGGGCTCGAGAAGGTCGCGCAGCAGATCTGACGCGCGGTTTCCGAAAACATCATGCTCAAACAATGAGCTGAGGCGCGATGGCCAGCCATCGCGCCGAGGGAACCGCCGATATCAGGAACATCCGGCAATCTCCAGGCGTTGCCCGCTCCAAAAGAGGGAGTGGACCAATGCGCGCCTCGACAGCCTATTTCGTCGGTGCCGGAACCATCGTCGCGGCCATCGCTATTGGTCTCGGTGGCGGCATCGTCGCCGGCAACATCATGAATCCGATTGCGCCCAAGCAGGGGCCGGATGCCGGCAAGCTGGCGCAGCGCACGGAAGCGGCTATCGCGCCGGTCCAGAGCAATGCGCCGTCGGAGCGCGTGCAATATCTCACCGGCTCGCAAGCCTTCGGCACGATGATCGCCGCACCCGCGCAGGCGCGGGACGACGCCAAGCCTGAGACAAGGCCCGACACGCAGGTCACTCCGGCGAACGCCGAGCCCCCCGCGCCGCAGCCGTCGCAATCGGCCGCGGTCGAGCCGCCGAAACCGGCATCGCCATCGCCTCCGCAGGCCGCAAAGCCCGTCGAACAGCAGGCTTCGACAGAGCCGTCCTCCTCACCTGACAACGCCTATGCCAAGGCGAGAGATTTTGACGTGAAGCGTGCCGCGTCCGAACGGCGCCGGATGGATCGCCGTGAGCGTTGGTCCGAGCGTCACCGCTATGAGTCCCGCGATCCACGCGGCATGCGCGACCGGACCGATTGGGACGACGTGGCCCGCAACATTCGCCAAGATTCAGACGCGCGCGATTACGCGGGCCGGCCGCGCGGCGGCTTCCCGCAGATCAGGCTGTTCGGCCCCGACGACGACTAGCACCTAACCCAGGGTCGCGGTCGCTGCGCACTCGGCAATCAGGATCGTCGGCGTCTGGATGTTGCCGGAGATCATGATCGGGATCACCGAGCCGTCCGCGATATGCAAGACGTCAATGCCTCGCACCTGCAACCGCTGCGGATCGACGACGGCGAGATCGTCCATGCCCATCCGGCAGCGCCTCGTCATTCCGGGATGCGTGCGCAGCACGCAGGCCCGGAATCCATTTATCCGCGATGACCGCAGCGCGATGGATTCCGGGCTCGCGCCGTCGGCGCGCCCCGGAATGACCGCTAGCTCACCCCCCGTGCGACTCCACCACCTTGCGGCAGCCGTCCGAAAGCTTCGACTTGTTCTCGCGCAGGCAGGCGTTCATCTGCGGCGGCTTGCCGACATGCTCGGCGCAGAATTTGCTGGCGTCGCCGCGGCAGGCCATCTGCTCCTGCAGCGTCGGACCGGATTGTGCCGCGGCGGGCAGGGCGGTGGCGGCAAGCAGCAGCGCGGCAAGAATCGAAATCTTCATAAAGCACCTCTTTGGGCTTGTCGGTGGTCCCGTTCGGGATCAAGCGGGCGGACCATCTCGCGAAGGCCTGGTGCCGGTCCATGCCATGTTCATGGCATCGGATCGCGCTTCTGGCCTGCGTACCCCCATCTTCATGGCATGTATCCGTACGCCGTCTTTTGCCATTCAGACTGCACGTCGGCTGCGAACCCGGTGATTGCACCGGGACGCCGAACGGGAAGCAGGAGAGCAAGATGTCGAAAAGAGCGGGAGTGCTGAGCGCTGGGCTGACGATCATGGCGCTGGCGGGTGCGGCGATGGTGTCGCTGGGCACGAGCCCGGCGCAGGCGGTGGTCTATTGCAAGACGGTCGGCGTGCCCAGGGGCTGCGTGGTGCGGCCGACGGCGGCGGTGGTGGTCGCGCCGGGAGCCCCGGTCGCGGCGGCTGCGGTCGCGACGCCCGGCGTCGGTGCGCCCGGTGTCGGCGTACGTGCCGGCACGCCGATGAATCGCGGCGGCCCGGTCAATCGCGTCGGTGTTCGCTGAGCTTTTCTTCACCTCGCCCCACTTGCGGGGAGAGGTCGAATTCGAGCGTAGCTCGAATTCGGGTGAGGGGGACTCTCCACGAGTCTAACTGTCGCCGTCCTTGCGGAGACTCCCCCTCACCCCGACCCTCTCAGCGCGAGCGAAGCTCGTCGCGGCCCCGCAAGCGGGGAGAGGGAGAGGAAAGACTTCGGGCGACGGGATGACTTGCGGACGAACCCCCCGTCCTCCGCATGAAGATCATCCGGCCCGTTCCCTCTCTCCGTACGTCCCACACGTTCGGGGAGGGGGGCTTTTCAGCCGGCAGCGGCGTCGCTGTCGGGAAAGATTTGCGGCAATTGCAGCCGCACCCGCGTGCCCGCGGCATCCGAGCTCAGATCGAGCACCGCGCCGCAGCGCGCGGCGCGGCTTCTCATGTTGCGCAAGCCCCGCGCGGTCTGGCTCGCGCCCGCGGCCTCGCAATTGCCGGCCAGCGCAAAACCGCGGCCGTCGTCGGTCACGCTGATCACGCCGTACGGCCCCTGGTCCGCGTCGAGCGTCTCGATCGTGACCGCGATATTGCCGGCGTGCGCGTGCTTGACCGCATTGGTCACGGCCTCGTCGAGGATGCGCACGATCTGGATGACGTGCCATGGCCTGAGCTCGGGATGCAGCGGCAGGCCCTGCGGCGTCGCCACGCGCCAGTCGAGCGCGATGTCGTGCGGGCGCAATTGCATCGCCGCGCGCTCGCGCCAGGAGCCGAGCGCGAGCATGAGGTCGCCGCCGATGTCGTCCATGGAGTCGATAACGAGACGGAGATCCTTCAGCGCCGCGCGGGCGGCGTCCGTGATGGTCGCACCCTCATGGCCGCGCTCGGACAGCGCGACGATGCTGACGAGCTGGCCGCCGAGGCCGTCATGCAGGTCGCGCATCAGCCGCGTGCGCTCGTTGGCGAGCGCGGCGGCCCGGGCGCGCGCCTCCTCGCGGGCAAAGCTCGCCTTCAGCCGCTCCTCGGCCTCGCGCACGCGCGTCACGAGCTGGCCGGCAAAGCTGTCGACCTGGTTCAGCGCGCGGGCGAAGCGCCAGGTCAGGCCGGCGCCGATCGCGACCAGCATCGCCGAATAGGACAGGCGCGAGACGAAGATGCGTTCGTTGGTGACGATCTCGGACACCGACAGCATGTCGTGGACCCAGCAGGTCAGCACGATGCTCACCGCGCAGCCGAGCGTGAAGCTCGCGGCATCCTGCCGCCGCACCACCGCGGCCGCGGTGACGCAGGCCATCAGGAACAGGCAGACCCCGACCGTGGGGATGCCAAGCAGGAGAAACAGAATGCGCGGCAGTGGCGGCCCGGCGATCAGCCCGACCACGAACACGACGATGCCCGGCGCGAACAGCAGCGCGCCGTAACGCGGCCAGCGCCAGCCGAAGAACAGCACGCCGAACACGACGATCAGCGCGCTCTCGGTCGGTGCCGATGCCAGCAGCACCGCGGCAAGCCGCGACGTGGTGGCCGGCGGCACCGGCGGCGGTACGAACGCCTGCACCACGCCGAGCACCATCGCCGCCGCCAGCACGCCGTAAACCGGCTCGCGGCGCCGCATCAGCCACATGATCGCAAGGATGACGGCGAGGATGGACTGCCAGGCGGAGAACACCACCGGCAACGTGACGAACAGCAGCGTGCGTGTCTCATAGGCGGGACGCAAGGCTGCATCGGGGCCGACATAGACGGTGTCGAGAAAACCCTTCAAGGGTCCCCATACGAACAGCCGTACCGTGATCTCGTTGCCGCCGTCACGCAGCAACGATGCGGGAATGAGCGCGATGAGCGGCGTGTTACGGTCCGGCCGGTTGGCGTTGAAATCGCGGCGGGAGTCGAGCACGACGACACCGTTGACGGCGACCTCCACCGCATTGCTGAAACGCGGCAGAAACACCGACCATCCCGCCGCCGCATCGCCGCGCCCAACCGTGAAGGCGCCGGTGTAGAGCGGCGGATCAGCCAGAGAGTAACGCGACGAGGTGAAGTGCGGCAGCGTCACGGGACGGCTCGCGCCGTCCTCCCGCAGCGAAAATCCGCTCAAGGCAAAATCGTCGGGGTCGCTCGGCTGGAGCAGCCGCAGCCCGAGGATGGTGGCGATCACGATCAACGCCTGGAGCAGCAGGTAAGGCACGAGGCGCGCGGCCAGCAGCCGGCGCCGCGCGGGTTTGACCGGTGCCTTCGCCGCGATCTCGCTCACAGCTTGATCAGGCCCTGCTGGACGGCCTCGAACACCGCTTCGCTGCGCGTGTGGACCTCGAGCTTGCGATAGATGTTCTTGATGTGCCCGGGCACGGTCTGCCTGGACAGGCCGAGATGGCTTGCGATCTCGGCATAGCTGAAACCTTTGGCGATGCCCCAGAGGATGTCGATCTCGCGCGGGGTCAGTCTTGCGGTGTTGAGTGCGGGGCCCGGCGGCGGCTCCGTCGAATTTTGCGTTCGCCGCACGATGAAACGGGCGATCGAGGCCGAGATCGGGGAATGGCCGGCGACCAGATCGCGCACGGTGGTGGCGATATCGGTGGGGAAGGCGTCCTTGAGCAGGTAGCCGGTGGCGCCGACCGTGATCGCGGAGATCACACTCTCCTCGTCGCCGAGCGCCGAGATCACCATGATCTCGGTGTCGGGAAAGCGCTGCCGGACCTCGCGGATCAGCTCGACGCCATGGCCGTCGGGAAGCCTGAGATCGGTGAGCAGCACGCGCGGTGCCGCCTCGCCCAGCGCCGACCGGGCCTCTCCCAGCGTGCCGGCGCTGCGCACCTCGTAGCCGGCCTTGACCAGCGCATCCTGCAGCCGCCAGCAGGTCGGCGCGTCATCCTCGACGAGGAGGATGGTGATGGCGTCACCCGTCTCGCCCTGTTCGCTCATGTCCATCGTCCCGCACCGCGTGTCCCCCGCGGCGCACGGCAAGTTTACCCGCAGCAGGCACGCCGCGACACCCATAATCATGGGGGCCGCAATGAGGCGGCGTCCCGGACGCCTACTGCTTCGTCGCGGCCGGTTTGTCCGTCGGCATCGGCAGGCTCGGCAGTCGCTGCACGATGATGCGCGCGGTGCCGGCATTGTTCTTGTAGAACTGCTCATAGGGCCCTTGGACCGCGTCGAGCATCGCCGGCCGCAACGCTGCCGGCAGCAGTGCTGGGTAAATCTGCACGGCGTCGTTGACGTAGAAGAACAGATCGCCGGCGTCGGGCGCGACGAATTCGGCCACCAGCCGTCCCGACAGTTTCTGGTCCTCCCAGATCGTGCGCGCCGTGGGATCCTTCGGCACCGGGTCGAAAGGTCCGAGCTTGCTGACAGCGAGCTTGAGCGGATTGTTGTCGGGGAGTGCCTCGAACTCCTTCGTCTTGTCCAGCTGGGTCGGATACCTGCCCTTGCGCTTGTCCGCATCGTCCTCGGCCGGAATGGTCGGATTCATCCGGCGCGGCAATTCCTCGGCCGGCATGACGTTGACGGCCTGCAGCGGAATGTCGCTCATTCCCTTCGTGCCGATGCGCACCACGGGCTGGAACCAGGCGGCGCCGAACTGACGGAGCGTCGGCAGGGCGAGGTAGTGAGGCGTGAAATAGGTCATGAAGCCGTTCGTGCCGCTCATGATGGTGCGGTCGAACCAGGGATCCTCGATCTCGACCCAGACGCGGTATTTGCGGCCCTTCTCGACCGCAAGGCCGCTCCACCAGCAAAACTCCCTCGTCGCGAAGCGGCCGGGCGCATCGACCGGCTCGTCGGGCACCGGCGTCCCGGCCTCCGGCCCGGGCGTCGCGCAGATATTTCCGGTCGCGGTGCGGGCCGTGAAGACGCTGGTCGCTCCGATCAGCAGTGCGGCGTAGAAGATGATGAACAGGAAGATGCCCGGCAGCACGAGCCTGACGAAGAACCAGCGGGCCGGCCCCGCATTCAGCCGCATCCATCGGGCGAAGCGGAGCAGCATGCCGGGCTCGTCGACATGCCGCCGGCTTGCCATGCGGTGCGGCCTGCTCCAGGCCAGCCGCGCGCGTTCCTGGATGGTGTCGCGCAGCACCGTGTTCCTGCGCCAGATCAGGTAGGTGATGGCCAGGACGATCGAGGTGGCGAACGGGTAGTACAGCGTGATGTCGAGCCACGGCGCCGCATAGGATGGCAGAACGTTCCTGACGAGATTGGCGAGCGGACCCAGCACGGCGCCAACGAGCCAATCGATGGTGGCGATGACGTGCAGCACCACGGTGCCTTGCAGACCGTTATCCTTCGACACCCCGATCAGGCTGCGGGCGATCCACGACCAGACCGCGATCACGCCGACCATGAACAGCAGCGAGAAATAGGCGACGCGCCGCCACCACACGGTGTCGCGCGTGAGCCTGGCCATTTCGGCGCTGGGCGTGTTCATGCGCGTGAAGGCTTCGGCCTCGCTTTCGCGCAGCGGGCCCTTGGCTTTCGCCAGATAGGCCTGCTTCATCACCCCGCGGGTACTGTCCGCGATGAGGTTCAGCTTGCTGCCGTCCGGCATCAGCACCAGCGCGTCCGCCGGCAGCATGATCGGAGCGTAGTCGTCGCAGCCGAACAGCATGCGTTCGATGACGGCGAAGTGCACCACCGGCAGCCCGCCATTGACCTCACCGGCGAGGACCGGGCGTGGTCCGTAACGGTAGAGCACGGCGGCGCCGCTGCGCGAATCGTGCTTCGGTCCGATCGCCGATTGGTAGTCCCTGAAGTGCTCGATCTCGCCGTCCTGGAAACGGAGCCGGCCTTCGAGCTGATCGGTCATCCAGACCAGCGGCACGAAGGACAGCGTGGAATCCGGGTAGCCGCCGCCGATGTCGGAATGGACGCCGGTGAACCACACCTCCTTGACCGTCTGGTCGGCCGCCAAATGGCTCTGGTCGATCCGCAGCGGATGGAAGGTGGTGCGCTCGTCGTCCAGCGCCAGCGCATGACAGATGTGCTTCACCTTGCGCGAGGGCCGGTGATTGCGGAATGAGATCGGCCAGATCGCCCAGTCGATCGCGACGCGCAGCTCCTCGATCGGGACGCCGAAGGCCTCGACCGTGTCGAACAGTCCCATGAATTCGATGTCGACGTCCTTGCGACCGTTCATCGCCGCCCGGACATCGGCGTAGGAACGGTGCCCGCAGATCGAATGATAGAGATAGAGCAGGAAATCGCGGATGAAGCGCGCGATCCAGATCGTCGGCAGGCTCTTCTTCCATGGCACGGTGTCGCGGCGGTATTCCCGCCACGCGGCCATGGCGTTGCGCCCCATCTCCTCATGCGACACCGGCGTGCCTTCGATCTCCGCCGGCACCAGGCCCTGGCTCGCGATCATGGACGCCAGCGTGCGCGCGGTGAAGGCGCCGCGGCTGAAGCCGAAGATGTAGATCTCGTCGCCCTCGCGCCAGTTCCAGCACAGGAAGCGGTAGAGCTTGCGGACGTTGGAGGGCACGCCGAAACCGGTTGCGCCGTCGAGCGCGGCGAGCGGCGCCCAGCCGGCGGTGCCGACGCCCTTGATGTAGTGGGTGATCTGGTCCGGCTGGGTGTGGTCGAGCGCCTCGTAGAGACGCCAGACGCTGGATTCCTGGGCTGTGAACGCATTGCCCGTGCCGTCGGCGAACAGCACCAGCTTGCGTTTCGACCGGGCGGCGTCGGCCGTCCCGCCGGCATTCATCCTGCTAAGCGGGTGTTCCGGTTCGGCAGTACCAGCGGTCCGCGCGCCATCCTGATCTGGCATGGGCTGCTCCGGCAATTTCACGAGGAAGCGCTTCAGGCCCGAGCCGGCACTCCTCGGACTCAATCAACGATTGCGTTTATAAAATGGGATGTATTCTGCGCATAGTCCCGCTGAGGTAGCAAGCAGGAACGCGCGGTCTCGCCGCGGTCGGACGTCGCGGAATGACGGTCGCGAAAAGCATTTGGTTTTGCTGGTCGGCGTGCCGGACGGCGAGGGGAGGCGATGTCCGCAGACACCTCTCCCGACGAACGGGAGAGGCGGAGTGTTCAGCCTCTACCTGCCATTGCCGCGGCAGCGGCCACCGGGACCGATATGGTAGCCGCGCGGGCAGGCATGCGCGGCGGGGTTGGCGTAGTTTCGCAGGCAGCCGCCGTAGGGGCCGCGATGCCAGCCGGGGCCGCAGCCGCCGGCGACCGCGATGACGTCGCCATTCGTGCTCGCGCCGAGCGTGGCGAGCGGCATCGCCTGGGCAACGCCCGTGATCGCGCCGAGCGCGACGGCTGCGGCAAACAGGGTGCGCATCATGTCTTGTCCTCCCGAGTGCCGTTGCTTCAATGGCCGGCGGCGAATGCGATGCCGGCGCGCACTTCGGCGATCGCCTGGTCGATCAACCCCATGGCCTTCTCGCGATGGCCGCCTTTGTTCGGCTCGGCCTTGCCGAGCTCGGCGCGCGCCGATTGCAGGATCGCGATGGCCTCGTCCATGTGCGGCTGCGCGCCCAGCGCGTAACCGATGCAGAGGCTGGTCGCGATGACGCCGCCGAGCACGAAGCTGCGGGGTAGAGAGGTTCGCATGTCGTTGTCTCCTCCAGCGGGCGTCAGGCTGGGCCCGCCCGGTTGCCCGGATGCAGCCCCCTGTGTGGCGGATGCCGCAACCGCCGCCTGAATAGAGCCCGCCGATGCGGACCGTCTTGGACTGTCCGGCGCCGGCGACGTCACGGCTTGGACTGACCGGCGCAGCTTGATTCACGTTGGCGTGCTGATAGCCTGCGGGTGGCCGCCTTCAGCACGGGTTCATCTCTTGCCTGCGAGGTTCGGCCGGTTTCACGCACGACGCTTTTTCGAAAAAGTCTTTGTTGGAAGTCCTTTCGATGTCCGTCATCAGGAAAGCGCTCTCCACCGACATGCTCCCGCAGGGCCTGTCCGACCGGCAGCGCTTCATTCGCTTCGCCGAATTGTTCGAGCATTTCTCAAACACCGGCGAGCTGGATCCGGCATCCGACGTGCCGTTTCGCGCCACGATGAACTCGATCCACATCGGCACCACCATGCTCGGGCGCTGCGACGGCAGCTTCGTCACGGTGCGGCGGGAGAAGCGCCAGGTGATCGAGACCGGCGACGACCGTTTTTGCCTCGCGCGCAATACCGGAGATCTTTCTTCGCAGGTGGTCCATCGCGGCCGCGAGTTCACCATGCGGCCGGGATCGATGGTGCTGCTCAAGCTGGACGAGCCGTTTTTCGCTGCTGACGGCGCCAGCCACAAGCGCTTCACCAATGTCCATCTGCCGGTCGATACGCTGCGGGCGATGGTGCCCGATGTCGACGATCTCGTCGGCTGCGAGCTCGAGCCCGGCGGCGCGCTGTCGCTGGCGATGGACTACAGCGATCTCCTCCTGCGCCACCCCGCCGCCGCCGACGAGGCCGGCATGGCGATCGCCGCCCATTTGCTCGATCTCGCCGCGATCGGTCTCGGCGCCCGCAGCGATACCGCAGCCGCCGCCCGCCGCCGGGGCCTGCGCGCCGTGCGGCTCAAGGCCGTGCTGTCGATCCTGGAAATGCGCTTCCACGAACCGGATTTTTCCGCGCAAAAGCTCGCCGCCGCCGCCGGTCTCTCCGAACGCTACGTCAACGAGCTGCTGTTCGAAGCCGGCGCGAGCTTCACCACGCGCCTCAACAACTGCGCCTGCGCAAGGCCGCCGACCTCCTCGCCCACCGCGAGGGCCGCATCAGCGACATCGCGTTTGCCTGCGGCTTCAACGACCTCTCTTATTTCAACCGCTGCTTCCGCAGGCGGTTCGGGCTGACGCCGACGACGGCGAGTGGGAAGTGAGGATCGCTCTTCGTAGGGTGGGGTAGCGTCAGCGTAACCCACCTCTTCTGCTTCGGCGGATAGGGAAGTGGCGGGTTACGGCTTCGCCCAACCCACCCTACAAGCCTACAATGTCTCCACCCGCGGCGGCGGATAGCGCCGCGCCAGTGCCGACAGCGGCAGGTGCCGCTCGCCTTCCGGCAGCTCCAGAAAGGCCAGCACGAGTGGCCGCTTCCAGTCGCCGATGCCGAAATCCATCGCCGTCCATTTCTGCGGCTCGGGGCCTTCGAGGCCCCGGACCCAGACGAAATAGCGGGGGAGGTCGTCGATGTCGGCTTCCGTCGTGCGTCTCCTGGCCATCAAAGCTGCTCGCTGCAACACCACGTTGCTGCAGGATATAGGTATCGACTTGGCGAAGTCGAACGCCTCGACGATCGTTCGTTCCGGCACGCGCGCGGCCTTCTGCAGGCACAGCGCGTTGGGGAGGGCCGACGCTGGTTGCAGGCGGCACTTTCTCGTCACTGCCAGAGCCGACTCTCCGCAACCCGGTTGATGTCGGCGAGCCGCCGGTCGGCGTCGGCATTCAGGTCGATGCTTGCGACCAGCGCCAGCAGGCGGCGATAGGCGCCGTCGGCAATTTCGACCGGCAGCGGGGCCTCGTCAAAGGCCTCGACATAGCTGCCGACGAGACTGCTCAACAGGCGGCACAGGCCGCGCTGGGATGGATGGTCCCGGCCGAGCATCTCGAGCTTCTGCTGAAAGATCCGGAAGGTGCGTAAACCGTGGTGCTGCTGCGAAAGCCACGTGTGCAGGTCGTTCATGTGAGCCTCTTCGAATGACGGAAGAAGCTACCGGTTTATAAAGTGGGGACGGGAGGATGGGAAGGGATTGAGCTACGTTGAGCCAGTCCGTCTTCGCCAAGAGGCTTCGCCGGACACGCTTCGCCCTTCGGTCTCGCATGGCTGCGCCACGCGAAGCCCGAAGGGCGAAGCGTGGTGCCCCTGGCCGGAATCGAACCAGCACTCCTTGCGGAACTCGATTTTGAGTCGAGCGCGTCTACCAGTTCCGCCACAGGGGCCCTCGGTCGGCCCCCAAAGCGAGCGTCGCGAAGCCGGCGGACTATAGCCATGGACAAAGCGGGGTCAACCCGCGCCAAAGTGATCCCGGCTGTTCTCGACAGCCGCTTGGGCCGGGGTTAGAGGCTAAGGAAAGCGACCGACCGGAAGAGGCTGCCGTGACGACCCAGAGTGCCGCAATACCTGCATTCAAGCCGGCGGCCACGAGCCCCGCCCTGATCGCCTCGCTGCTCGTCACGCTGATTGCGGCAGCCACGATCGCGGGCGCCTGGTTCTTCCAGCTCGTGCTGGGGATTGTGCCTTGTCCGCTCTGCCTGGAGCAGCGCTACGCCTATTATCTCGCGATCCCGCTCGGCGCGCTGACCGCGCTTGCGGCGAGGAGCGGCGCGCCGCGACCACTGCTGCTCGCGGGGCTTGCGATCCTCGCGCTGGCGACGCTCGCCAATGCCGGGCTCGGCACCTACCATTCCGGCGTCGAATGGGGGTTTTGGAAGGGGCCGACCGACTGCTCCGGCCCGGTCGTCAATCTCGGCAGCGCCAATGATCTGCTCTCGCGGCTCGACACCGTGAAGGTGGTGCGCTGCGACGAGGTGCAGTGGCGCTTCCTCGGCCTTTCGCTCGCCGGCTACAACGTGCTGATCTCGCTGCTGATGGCCGCCATCGCCGCCTGGGGATTTGCAGCGACGGCGAAGCGTACGTAGCTGCCGTAGGGTGGGCAAAGGCGCGCTCCTTACGCGCCGTGCCCACCATTCATCAACATTGACGCTAGTTGTTGGTGGGCACGCTGCGCTTTGCCCACCCTACGCGAGCTGCGTCCGCTCAATCGTCCACGTCGTCCTGCGTGCGCCCGAACAGGTGCACGATGCCGGGCGTCGCGATCGTCACGAACACGAAGCGCGACAGGTGATGGGCGCCGACGAAGATCGGGTCGATGTGCAGCGTCAGGGCCAGGGCCAGCATGGCGTCCATCGCGCCCGGCGCGAAGGCGACGACGACGTCCGAGAACTTCACCTGCGTGGTGAGGGCGACGATGCCGACGAAGATCGCGGAGACGGCGATTGCCACGGCAAATGATCCCAGCGCTGCGTTGATGTGGCCGGCGAGGGTCTTGATTCGCATCCGCGCGAAACGGCTGCCGATCAGGGCGCCGATGCCGATCAGCGCCACGCCGCGCACCCAGTTCGGCAGGCCGCCCTCGACCCAGCCGGCGCCATGCAGCACGCTGGAGGCGATCATCGCGCCGAACATCCAGCTCGCCGGAAACCTGATCAGCCGCAGGACGAGCGCCGCGGCCAGCGAGGCCGCGACCAGCTCCACGAGATCGAGCGGCGAGGCTATGGCCGTCGTCAGGGACGGCGCAGCGGAAGGCGCCACGCCCGCGAGCGCCAGCACCATCGGCAGCGCCGCGGTGAGGATGATGACGCGCATGGTCTGCACCACCGCGATGCCCGGCAGGTCGGCGCCGCGCTCGACCGCCAAAATCGTGATCTGCGACAGCGCGCCGGGGCTGCCGGCGAGGAAGGCCGAGGTGCGATCCCAGCCATGGACGCGCTGGAGGTAATAGCTCGAACCGAAGGTGGAGCAGAAGGTTGCAAGTGCAAGCAGGCCGATGGTGAGGGGATAGGCGCTGACCTGCTGGATCAGGTGGCGCGAGACGACCGAGCCCAGCGAGATGCCGAGCAGCACCAGCACGGTCTGGGTCAGGATCGGCGGCAGGGTCAGCTGGCGGCCGGCGATCGCGGCGATACCGACCGCGATCATCGAGCCCGAGATCAGCCCGCCGGGGAGATTGGCGACGAGAAACACGAGGCCGCCGGCCGTGCCGATGACGAGTGTCTCCACCGTGCTCAATAACTTGGCACGGCTCGGCCATTCGAACGGCAGGGAGGCGGTGATTTGCTTCACGCCACCTTATCGCAAATCGGCGAGAGGCGCACAATTGCGGCTAGGTCATGCCGCAATGCGCACGCGTCTCGCCGAAGCCGGGGGGTGACTGATTTACTTTTTGTCCGCGGCAGCCGGCGCGGCCGAGCCGGCCTTGGCGGTCTTGATGCATTCGGAGCGGAATTTCTTGCGCTCCTTGCCATGCAGCCCCTTGGCATCCGCCTGCTTGGAGCATTCGAGCGACTCGGCCGAGTGCTCCTTTGGTGCCTTCTTGTCCGTGGGCGCGGCGGTTGTGGTCTTGGTGTCGGTCTTGGCGGCCGGCGCGGCGGTCTGCGCAAAGGCGGTGCCGGTGGCGAGCAGGGAGGCGAGGGCGACGGCGGCGAGGCGAGAGGCGAGGGTCATGGTGTTGCACTCTTCTTGGGAAAATGGCGAAGGGCTGGAACGTCGGCTCGCGTTGCTGAACGCGACATGAATGAGCCGAGTGACGGGATCACTATATTTTGGCGGCGAAAGCCATCGCATCCTTGTCGCAAGCGACCGGCACGCTAGGATAGCAATCCTCGTTTAACTTCCGTCGGGGAAGACCAAGGAGGAGACCTAGGGATGACCATTCAGACAAAATTGTTGTGTGCGATCGTGGCGTCGGGCGTCGCGGCATTGGTGGCCGCCGCGCCGGCACAGGCACTGACCTCACAGGAGTGCAGCGCGAAATATCAGGCGGCCAAGAAGGACGGCTCGCTCGGCACCATGAAGTGGAATGACTTCCGCAAGGCCCAGTGCGGCGCGGACGCGACGCCCGCCGCCGCGCCGACCGCGGCTGCTCCGGCTGCGCCCGCCGCTCCTGCAGAGCCGAAACAGGCGAAGAAGGAGGCTGCCCCCGCTGCGGCTCCGGCGCCGAGCCTGCCTGCCGGTCCCGCGATCTATCCGAACGCGATCGATCCGAAATACGCCAAGGAAACTGCCGGCAAGGCCCGCCTGCACACCTGCGTCGACCAGTACAACGCCAACAAGACCACCAACGGCAATGGCGGCATGAAGTGGATCGAGAAGGGCGGCGGCTATTACAGCGAATGCAACAAGAAGCTGAAGGGCGCCGCCTGAGCTTCGACTGACGCGATGGCTGGAGCAAGGCTCCGGCCATTTCGGCTGAGGCATGATCCGGAAAACTGCACAGCGGTTTTCCGGAAAGATCATGCTCAAACAATGATCTAAAGCGCGATGGCGATTCGTCCTGATCGCATCGCGCTTTAGATCAGCAGCTTCTCGGCTGATTTCGCCACGAGCTGCGATCGCTTGCGCGGACCGCGCTCGACGAACAGCAGGCTCTGGCCGAAGATGAAGCAGTAGAACAGGAAGGCCTGCGCCTCGGCCTCCTCGGCCTCGAGGCCGGTCGCGCGATAGAGCTCGGCGACGTGCTTGAGCCGCGCCGCATCCACGCTCGCCACCGCCGCCGCGGCGTTCTCGTCCGAACGGGCCCATTGCCGGATCGCCAGCTCGATCGCCATGCCTTCCGGGTTGAGCCGCTCGGAGTAGAGCTGGATCACCGCCTTCAGCCGTTCGCGGGGCGCCTGCCCGTCGAGGCTCGTCTGCTGCGCGATCGCCGCCGTGCGCCCCTCGCGCCAGCGCTCCAGCATGGCCGCGAGCAACGCGGCGCGGTCGGCGAAGCGGCGGTAGAAGCCGCCCTTGGTGACGCCGAGGTTCTTGGCGAGCACCTCGACCCGCACCCCCTCGACCCCCGAGCGGGCGAGCTCGGTAAATCCCGCCTCGACCCAGACATCGCCCTTGCCGTCGCTCATGAAGAAAGCCCATCCGGTTCTTGATACGGTACCGTATTGCTAACGCGGCGAGGCCCTGATACGCTACCGTATCAACAATCAAGGGGCAGAAAAGCGCAGGGAGAAATTGCGATGGAGCAGGAGGCAACCTATCGCGGCACGGTCTATCCGTGGCAATGCGATCATGTCGGCCACATGAACATCATGTGGTATGTCGGCAAATTCGACGAGGCCAACTGGAATCTGTTCGCCCGCCTTGGGCTGACGCCGAGCTACTTGCGCAGCTCCGGTCGCGGCATGGCCGCCGTGCAGCAGAACATCACCTACAAGCGTGAGCTGCTGGCCGGCGACATCGTCGAGATCCGCAGCCACCTGCTCGAGGTTCGCGACAAGTCGATCCGCTTCCGGCACGACATGACGAACGCCGAGACCGGCGAGATCGCTGCGTTCTGCGAGATTACGGGCGTGCATATGGACCGTGAGCTGCGAAGGTCCGCGCCGTTCACCGATGCCATCCGCGACGCTGCTTTGAGGCATCTTGCCGAACCGGCCGAGGCTTGAGCCATGACCGCGTTCGAGCCGAAAAACCCGGGCTATCGCGCCGCGGCCATCGCCATGTTCGACGGCCAGCCGGCGATGCGCACGCTCGGCATCACGATCGTCCGCCTTGGGCCGGGCGAGGTCGAGCTGGCGATGCTGCATTCGCCTGAATTCACGCAGCAGAACGGATTTATCCATGCCGGCATCATCACGGCCGGGCTCGACAATGCCTGCGGCGTTGCCGCCTTCACCCTGATGCCGCACAAGGCCGATATCCTCACCGTCGAGTTCAAGACCACGCTGCTCGCACCTGCCCGCGGCACGCGCTTCGTCTTCAGGGCCGAGGTGGTCAAGCCCGGCCGCACGCTGACCTTCTGCGAGGCCAGGGCCTTTGCCGAGCACGAGGGCAAGACCACGCTGATCGCCACCATGACCGGCACCCTGATGGCGATGCTGCCCCGCGTTGCGGCTTCGCCCGAGGTGCGTGCGTCCCGCGCATAGCGGCGATTGACAAGCCTGCCGACGCATCCCTTGATGCGATCGTCATGCTCGCAAGCCTCGGCCTCATCCTGCTCTGCCAGTTGATCGGCGAAGCCGTCGTGCGCGGCCTCGGCCTGCCGCTGCCGGGACCCGTGCTCGGCCTGCTGCTGCTGCTGATCCTGCTGCTCGCGCGCGACCGCCTTGCGCTGCTGGCCCGCGGGCCGTTGCGCAACGGCGGCGTGGAGACCGCCAGCAAGGGATTGCTGGCTCATCTGTCGCTGCTGTTCGTGCCGGCCGGCGTCGGCGTCGTCCAGGAGCTCGATCTGCTCGCATCGCACGGCGTCGCCATCATCCTCGTGCTCGCGCTCTCTGTGGTTGTCACACTGCTTGCGACGGTGCTCGCCTTCCGCCTCGTCAGCCGCCTCCTGAGGCAACAGGACGCCCGATGAAGGACAACCCGTTCTCGCTCTGGGTCTATCTCTCGCAGTCCCCGCTGCTGTGGCTGACCGTGACCCTGCTGGTCTATGCGAGCACGGATGCGGTGTCGCTGGCGAGCCGGCGCCATCCGCTCGCCAATCCCGTGCTGCATGCGATGTGGATCATCGGTGTGTTCCTGCTCGTAACGGGCACCTCCTACACTACCTATTTCGCCGGTGCGCAGTTCGTGCATTTCCTGCTGGGGCCCGCCACCGTCGCGCTCGCCGTGCCGCTCTACGAGAACCGCAAGCGCGTGGTCTCATCCATCGTGCCGATGCTGGTAGCGCTCGTTGCCGGCTCGGTCACGGCGGTGGTGTCGGTGGTGCTGCTGGCCGAGCTCGCCGGGCTGCCGCGCGACGTCGTGCTGTCGCTGGCGCCGAAATCGGTCACGGCCGGCGTTGCCATGGGCATCGCCGAATCCCTGCACGCCGATCCTTCGCTGGCGGCGGTTGCGGTCATCCTCACCGGCATCATGGGCGCGATCATCGTGACGCCGCTGATGAACCGCACCGGCGTCACCGATTTCCGGGCGCGCGGATTTGCCGCCGGCCTTGCCGCGCACGGCATCGGCACCGCGCGCGCGTTCCAGGTCGACGAGATCGCTGGCGTCTTTTCCGGCATCGCCATGAGCCTGAACGCTTTGGTGACCTCGTTCCTGGTCCCGCTGGCGGTCACGCTGCTGGTGCGATGACATCGCCGCCGCAACACTCTATATGACCTGTAACAATTCCCGGTCTCGATCCGTATCGACGGGGATGGGACCGAAATGGGACGAGATATGGCTGGATTCAGGAATAAGGGCCTTGTGCCGACGCGGCGCGCCGCGCTGACGCTGATCGGGGCGGGCGCCCTGGCGGCGGGCAGCATCACCTCGGCGCTGGCAGCCGCCGCCGATGACGAGGTGCTGACCGAAACCAAGGTGCTGCGCGATCCGGACACGCCCGTCGCCGGCAATCCCGAGGGCAATATCACCATCGTCGAATGGTCCGACTACAATTGCCCCTATTGCCGCAAGCTCGAGCCCGAACTGCGCCAGGTCGTCCAGGACGACGGCAAGGTGAGGCTGGTGATGAAGGACTGGCCGATCCTCGGGCCGGTGTCGGTCACGGCGGCGCGGATCGCGCTCGCGGCGAAATTCCAAGACAAGTACCATCAGTCCCATGACGCCATGATGGGCGTCAGCTCGCGACTGACCGAGCCGCGCATCAATGAGCTTCTGGCGGCTGCCGGCGTCGACATGGACCGGCTGAAGCGCGATCTCACCGACCACGCCAAGGACATCGACGCCATCCTCAAGCGCAACAACGAGCAGGCCGAAGCCTTCGGCTTCCGCGGCACCCCGGCCTTCATTGTCGGCAAGTACCGCGTGCCCGGCGTGCTCAGCATAACCGAATTCGAGCAGGTCATCGCCGACGCGCGCAAGGCCAAGATGAACTAAGGCGCTCGCCGCAACTGACACGCCCAATACGAAGGCGCCGCCGCGGACCGCGACGGCGCCTTGTTCATGATAGCCGCGACGTTACTTCGACGAGATGCGGACCCAGTCCTTGTGCGCGCGATCGCGCAGAGCATCCCAGTCGGCCTTTGCGACATCCCAGTTCACGATGGTGCGATTGGTGGTCGCGACCTCGCCATTGGCGACGGATGAGGTCTGCATGGAGTCATAGACATAGACGCCGCCCGCGAGAAGCAGCGCGCCCAAAATCATTCCGAAAAAAGTCTTCATAGCGAACCTCCGGTGTCGCGCCGATAACGTCGGCACGGCGCGATGGTTCCGCGGCCATGCGGCGCATCTAAGGAGAGGTTGTTCATTATCCGTTCAGCCACGCCAGCAGCTCCGCATTGATCTCGCGCGGAAAGGTGTGGCTGAGATCGTCGATCTCGCGATAAACGACGTCGGCGCCGGCGGCGGAGAGCGCCGCTTGCGTCTGTCGCGCGGTCTGCACAGGAAACATCCAGTCGAGCTTGCCGTGGGTGATGAAGATCGGCAGGCGCTGCAGGCGCGCAGCATCCGCCATCTCCGCCATCAGCGGGTGGAAGGTCGCCGACACCGGCGCGAGATGCGTAAAGGGCGATGCGCCATCGAGCCCGCTGACGTAGCAGAAGGTGCCTCCGTCGCTCATGCCGGTCAGCAGCATGCGCGAGCCGTCGATGGACCAGCGGCTGCGCACAGTCTCGAGGATGCGCATGAGGTTGGGCGTATCAGTGTCGTCGCCCATCAGCGCCCAGGTTTGACCGGTCGCAGTCGGCGCCACCAGGATCGCACCCACGCTGCGGGCATCGCGGAGCCAGCTCCACAGGAATCCACGGCCATTGCCGCTGCCGCCATGCAGCGCCATCACCAGCGGCATCGCGCGCTCCGGCGAATAATATTCGGGGACATAGACCGAGAAGCCGCCGCGGCTGCCGGGCTCGTTGTGATCGTGGAAGATGCCGCCGTGCTCGCCCGCGCCAGCCTCGAGCCGTGCCAGCAGAATTTCGTCCTCGCGCCTCGCGGCGTTGAGGAAGAAGCTGCTGACCGGCGGAAATTGCACGGCAAGCGGATAAAGCGCCTCCAGCGCGCGCGGCACGTGGCGCAGTGCGCGGAAGACGGCGACGAGATCGCCGTTGCCGCGCTCGACCTCGCGAATGCCGGCAAAGGCGGCGAGCGTCTCGTTGCAGGCACCATCGAGCCGGTCGCGCAAGCCGGCGAATTGTTCAGGCCAGGTGCCGATCGCCGAATGTGCGGCTTGCAGTGCGTCGTCCGGCGCGCCGATCGCGTTCATCACGGACGCGAAGGCCGGCGGATGCAGGTGACGGGTGAAGAAGCCGAGCGCCTCCAGCGCGTTCAGCAGCGGCGGCAGCACGGCCACGATGTCGTCAACGACGGCCTCGGTCATCGCCGCTTCCTTGCTTCAGTTCGGCCGGTCAGTGCAGCTTCGGCGCCTTCAACAGCTTGAAGCGGTCGGTCGAAGTCACCGTGACGTCGAAGGTGACGCCTTCATGATGCACGGTGAGCGGGACGTCGACGCCGGCGGCGCCGAGCGCCCACATCTTCTTGTAGAAGGCGGTCTGGCTGATGATCTTCTCGCCGTCGACGGCGAGGATGACGTCGCCGGTCTTGAGCTCGGCGCGGGCGGCCGGCCCGTTGGCGGAGATCCCGATCACCACCACGCGGTTGTCGATCTCGGTTGAATAGAGCCCGAGCCAGGGCCGCGACGGCTTGTTGACGCGGCCGAACTTGCGCAGATCCTCCAGGATCGGCTTCAACAGGTCGATCGGCACGATCATGTTGACGTGCTCGGCCTTGCCGTCGCGTTCGCGCTCGAGCTGGAGCGAGCCGATGCCGATCAACTCGCCGCGCTCGTTGAGCAAGCCGGTGCCGCCCCAGTTCGGGTGCGCGGGATGTGTGAAGACGGCCTCGTCCAGCAGATATTCCCAGTAACCGGCGAATTCCTGCTTGGCCACGATCTGGCTCGCAACCGATCGCGTGCGGCCGCCGGCGCCGCCGACCACGACGCGGTCGCCGACCCGGGTCTCCGCCGAGCTGCCGAGCGGCAAGGGTTCGACGTCGAGCTCACCCAGCGCCTGCACGAGGCCGAAGCCGGTGACCGAATCGAAACCGAGGGCATGTCCCTCGACGACGCGCCCGTCGGCGAGGTGCAGCCACACCGATTCCGCCTCGGTGATGAGATAGCCGATGGTCAGCACCAGCCCGTCGTCGATGACGACGCCGTTGCCGGCGCGCTCGGTGCCCAGCGTCTCGGCGCTGAACGCGTCCGGCGGGATGATGGCGTGCAGGCCGACGACGGACGCGAGCGCGCGGTCGAGATCGAAACCGTAATCGCTCGCACGCGGCTGATTGGCCGGCGGCACTCTCCATTCGGTCAGGGCGGGCATGGAGTTCTCCTGGCTGAGTGCATCGCTCCGCCGTGGCTAGCGGAACGACGCGCGAAGCATGGATAATTTAGGCCGGAGAAGGCCGTCTTGAAAGCCTCGTTTCCCAACTATTCCGCAGAACGCCGTGTGAAATCTTCGAAAGGCGCGGGACCGTTTCGCGCGCGGTCGGCGGCCCGGCGGTCCTTCGATCCGGCATCCGCCGCATGGCTGCTGTCCGGCGAGGTGCTAGGCGCCGTGTAATGAAGCTGCTAACCATTGCCGCTTCGTTTGACCAAGAGATCACGGACCGAAACATGGACAACCGCAGCGACATCTGGCGTGGCGTCGACACGATCAAGGCGCGTTTCATCGACCTCAGCGACAAGGTCTGGGGCATGCCGGAGGTTTGTTACACCGAGGCGCGGTCCGCCGCCGAGCATCTCGCCGAACTGCGCCATCAGGGCTTCCGTATCACCGAGAACGTCGCGGGCATCCCGACCGCGCTGATGGGCGAGTGGGGCGAGGGCGGACCGGTCATCGCCTTCATGGGGGAATATGACGCGCTGCCGGGCCTCAGCCAGGAGGCGGGCGTGGCGGAACATCGTCCGGTCGAGACCGGCGGCCATGGCCATGGCTGCGGTCATAATCTGCTCGGTTCTGCGGCACTGCTCGCCGCGACCGCGGTGAAGGACTGGCTCGCCGAGAACAAGGTGCCGGGCCGCGTGCGCTACTATGGCTGCCCGGCTGAAGAAGGCGGCGCGGCAAAGGCGTTCATGGTGCGCTCCGGCGCGTTCGAGGATGCCGACATTGCCATCACCTGGCATCCGCACAGCTTCTGGGAAGTGGCGGTGACGCCGTCGCTCGCGAACACGCGCGCCGACTTCATTTTCACCGGCCGCACCTCGCATGCGGCCGCCTCGCCGCATCTCGGCCGTTCCGCGCTCGATGCGGTGGAGCTGATGAATGTCGGCGTGAATTACATGCGCGAGCACATGCCGAGCGACGCGCGGGTGCATTACGCGCTGCTCGACACCGGCGGCATTGCGCCCAACGTGGTGCAGGCGCATGCGCGCGTGCGCTACTCGATCCGCGCCCGCGATCTGCCCGGCATGAACGAGCTGGTCGGCCGCGTGAGCAAGATCGCGGAGGGCGCGGCGCTGATGACCGAGACCAAGGTCGAGATGAAGATCATCTCCGCGGTCTCCAACATTCTGCCGAATACGCCGCTGGAGCAGGCGCTGCATCGGGTCATGGAAGAGCTCGGACCGCCGCATTTCGACGACGCGGACAAGGGGTTTGCCACCCAGATCCGATCGACGCTGACCGACAAGGACATCGCCTCGGTCTACTACGCGATCGGGATGGAGCCGACCGATCGGCCGCTGGCCGACTTCCTGGTGCCGCTCGATGCCAAGCGCAACCCGCTGGTCGGTTCGACCGACGTTGGTGACGTGAGCTGGGTGGTGCCGACCGTGCAGGTTCACGCACCGACGGTTGCAATCGGCACGCCGTTCCACACCTGGCAGGTGGTGGCGCAGGGCAAGAGCCCGCATGCCCACAAGGCCATGGTGCAGGCGGCCAAGGCGATGGCGGGTACCGGCATCAAGGCGCTCACGGAACCGGAGCTGATCAAGGCCGCGAAAGCCGACCTTGCGAGGCGAACAGCCAAGACACCTTATGTCTGTCCGCTGCCGGACCACGTCGCGCCGCCACTGAATATGTCCGTGGTGTAGAATTTCGTCTCGACACTTCGTCTGATCCGGCGAACAAATTTTCCGCAGTGCAACGTGGATTCCGGCGCGTTTTGACGCCGGATTGCCGAACGCTTGGGCTGCGGAACGCAGTTTTGCCCAACGGACAGCCAGAACACCGTTTGCATACACACAGTCGCAGTTGACGGGCGGCCTATTCGGTGTGCCATCTACGGCCAGACAAAACCCGGCGGTCGCATCGCGGCCGCCTGCATCCATTCGGGAACCAGACGGGGGACAAACCATGCTGGATAAAGAACTGCGTTCGATGATCGGCCAAGTGAAGGACGGACGGATGGATCGCCGTGCCTTCATCCAGCGTCTTGCCGCTGTCGGTCTGACCGCACCGCTGGCCAACCAGATCCTCGCGCTGGGCGGCGTCGCCATGGCGGAAGGCGTTTCGACCTACAAGCCGACCAAGCGCGGCGGCGGCGGTGCGCTGAAGCTGCTGTGGTGGCAGGGGCCGACCCTGCTCAATCCGCATTTCGCCACCGGCACCAAGGACCAGGACGGTTCGCGCCTGTTCTACGAGCCGCTTGCCTGTTGGGATCCGGACGGCAACATGAAGCTGGTTCTGGCCGCCGAAATCCCGTCGATCCAGAACGGCGGCCTCGCCGCCGACGGCAAGTCGGTGACCTGGAAGCTCAAGCCCGGCGTCAAGTGGCACGACGGCAAGCCGTTCACCGCCGACGACGTCGTGTTCAACTGGGAATACGCCAAGGATCCCGCGACCTCCGCGGTCACCATTGCGACCTATCGCGACATCGTCGTCGAGAAGGTGGATGACCTCACCGTCCGCATCGTCTTCAACAAGCCGACGCCGTTCTGGGCCGATGCTTTCGTCGGGGCTCCGAACACCATCATCCCCAAGCATCTGTTCGCGGATTACAAAGGCGCGAAGTCCCGTGAGGCGCCGAACAACCTCTCGCCGGTCGGCACCGGCCCGTACAAATTCCTCGAGTTCAAGCCGGGCGATCTCGTCCGCGGTGAGCTCAATCCCGACTATCACATGCCGAACCGTCCGTATTTCGACACGCTCGAAATGAAGGGCGGCGGCGATGCCGTCTCGGCGGCGCGCGCGGTGATCCAGACCGGCGAATACGATTTCGGCTATAACATCCAGGTCGAAGACGACGTGCTGTTGCGCCTGGAGAAGGGCGGCAAGGGCAAGGCCATCTACGCCGTGGGCGGAGACACCGAGTTCATCGCGCTGAATTTCACCGACCCGAACACCGAGGTCGATGGCGAGCGCTCTTCGATGAAGACGAAGCACCCGCTGTTCTCCGATCCCGCCGTACGCAAGGCGCTGGCGATGCTGGTCGATCGTGAAGCGGTGAAGAAGGTGATCTACGGCCGCGCAGGCCGCACCACGGCGAACTTCCTCAACGGCCCCGAAAAGTTCGTCTCCAAGAACACGAGCTGGGAATTCAGCATCGAGAAGGCGTCGAAGATGCTGGATGACGCCGGCTGGAAACCGGGTGCGGACGGCATCCGCGAGAAGGACGGCAAGAAGCTGAAGCTTCTGTACCAGACCTCGATCAACGGCCCGCGCCAGAAGACCCAGGCCATCGTCAAGCAGGCCTGCCAGAAGGCTGGCATCGACGTCGAGCTGAAGTCGGTCGTCGCCTCGGTGTTCTTCTCCTCCGACGCCGGCAATCCCGACATCTACCCGAAGTTCTATGCCGACATGGAGATGTTCCAGATCCCGATGAGCCAGCCGGATCCGTCCCAGCACATGCGGCGCTATATGTCGGCGAATGTGGCGACCAAGGAGAACAAGTGGCAGGGACAGAATTTCCCGCGCTACGTCAACAAGGAGTATGACGACGCGATCCTGGCCGCGGAAGGCGAGATGGATCCGGTCAAGCGCGCGGCGTTCTACATCAAGGCCAACGATATCCTGATCGGGGACACCGTGTTCATCCCGGTGCAGCATCGCCTCAAGGTGGAGGCCGCTGCCAACAACCTGGTTTGCGTGGTCAGCGGTTGGGCGAACGAGACCGACAACCTGTTCGACTGGTACCGGGAGGTATGATCGCGCAGGCCTAGGCGGGGTCTTTCCCTATGAGTCAATATGTCCTGCGTCGCCTGCTGATCGCCATTCCGAGCCTGCTCGGCATTTCGCTCGTGCTGTTCGTCGTGCTGGCGCTCGCCCCCGGCGATCCGTTTTCGGAACTGGCGACCAATCCGAACGTACCGCCCGAAGTCGCTGCCGCGCTTCGGGCGAAGTTCGGCCTCGACGATCCGATCTATCTGCGCTACCTGCACTGGCTCTCCGCCATGGCGCATGGCGATTGGGGGTTTTCCTTCGTCAGCCGGATGAACGTCGATGCGCTCATCCTCCAGCGCCTGCCGGCGACGCTCTATGTGATCGGCTCGGCGCAGATCCTGGCGCTCCTGATCGCGATTCCGGTCGGCGTCTACGCGGCGACCAAGCCGTATTCACTGTTTGACCAGATCGCCAACGTGCTGGCCTTCGTCGGTTTCTCGCTGCCCACCTTCTTCACCGGCATCCTCTTCATCCTGATCTTCTCGGTCACGCTGGACTGGCTGCCCTTCGTCTATTCCAGCGACATCAAGGCCACCGGCATCCGCTGGGTGCTCGAGATGATCCGGCAGGCGATCATGCCGGTGGCGGTGCTCGGCCTGTTCCAGGCGGCGTCGATGACGCGCTTCGTGCGCTCGGCGATGCTGGACGTGATCCGGCTCGACTACGTCACCACGGCGCGCGCGAAGGGACTCGGGCAGGCCAAGGTCATCGTCAAGCATGTGATGCGCAATGCGATGATCCCGGTCGTCACGCTGATCGCGCTCCAGATGCCGGCGGTGTTCGGCGGCGCCATCGTCACCGAGCAGATCTTCCGCATCCCCGGCATCGGCTCGCTGCTGATCTCCTCCATCCTTTCCAACGACACGCCGGTGGTGATGGCCGTCACCTTCGTCTTCGCGTGCCTTGTGGTCCTGTTCAATCTCATCGCGGACGTCCTGTATGGCTGGCTTGACCCTCGCATCTCCCTCCGCTGAGCGGCGCGTCTACTCGCCCTGGCGCGAGACGTGGCGGCGCTATAGCCGCCACAAGCTTGCCGTGGTCAGTGCGTTCCTGCTCCTCATTCTGGTGCTGGCGGTGGTCGCCGGCCCCTTCGTCTGGCGGGTCAAGATCGACGACATCGACATCGTGGCGGGCATGCAGGGGCCCTCGCTCGCCCATCCCTTCGGCACCGACGATCTCGGGCAGGACATCCTCGCCCGCATGATCTATGGCGGGCGCATCTCGCTCGCGGTCGGCCTTGCCGCGATGCTGGTCTCGGTGTTCGTCGGCACGCTGATCGGCGCGCTTGCCGGCATGTCGCGCGGTGCGGTCGGTCACGGGCTGATGTGGCTCACCGATCTCTTCTTGTCGCTGCCGCAGCTGCCGCTGCTGCTGCTGCTGATCTATCTGTTCCGCGACGGGCTCAAGGCCGCGTTCGGCCCCGAGGGCGGCATCTTCATCCTGATCGTGCTCGTGATCGGGGGCCTGCGCTGGATGCCGGTCGCCCGCCTCGTGCGCGCGCAGTTCCTGTCGATCCGCGAGAAGGAGTTCGTCGAGGCCGCGCGCGCGCTCGGCGCCAGCCCGGTGCGGCAGGTGGTGCGCCACATCCTGCCCAATGCGCTCGGTCCGGTGATCATCGCCGGCACCATCGACGTCGCCGCCGCCATCATCGCGGAATCGACATTGTCCTTCCTCGGCCTCGGCTTTCCGCCGGACACCCCGACCTGGGGGCGGCTGCTGTACGACGCCAAGGACTTCCTCGATATCGGTCCGCACTGGGCGCTGTTTCCGGGCGGCGCGATCTTCATCGCGGTGGTCGCCATCAACTTCATCGGCGACGGCCTGCGTGACGCGCTCGATGCGCGACGGGTGATCTGATGGCGCCGCTGCTCGAGATCAAGGGCCTGAAAACCCATTTCTCCACCGACGACGGCATCCTGCAGGCCGTCGACGGCGTCGACATCTCCATCAACCGCGGCGAGACGCTCTGTGTCGTCGGCGAGTCCGGCTGCGGCAAGACCGTGACGGCGATGTCGATCCTGAAACTGATCGCGATGCCGCCCGGCCGCATCGCCGCCGGCCAGATCATCTTCGAAGGCCGCGATCTCGTGCCGCTGACGAGCAATCAGCTCGACGAGATCCGCGCCAAGGAGATCGGCTTCATCTTTCAGGAGCCGATGACCTCGCTCAACCCGGTGCTCACCGTCGGCGAGCAGATCGCCGAGAGCCTGCGCCGGCATGAAGCGGTGACGAAGAAGCAGGCGCTCGAGCGCACCATCGAGATGCTCAAGCTGGTGCAGATCCCCAACGCCGAAGGCCGCGTGCACAACTACCCGCACCAGTTCTCCGGCGGCATGCGCCAGCGCGTGATGATCGCGATGGCGCTCGCCTGCAAGCCGAAGCTGATCATCGCCGACGAGCCCACCACCGCGCTCGACGTCACCATCCAGGCCCAGATCCTCGACCTCTTGCAGGACATGAAGGAGCGCTTCGGCATGGCGGTGATGCTGATCACCCATGCCATGGGCGTCGTCGCCGAGACCGCGCAGCGCGTCGTCGTGATGTATGCCGGCAAGGTGGTGGAGGAGGCGAGCGTCGACGATCTCTTCGCCGATCCCCGCCATCCCTATACGCAAGGCCTGATCCGCTCGATCCCGCGCATCGACCTCGACAGCGAGCACAAGACGCGGCTGGAGGCGATCGGTGGCTCGGTGCCGATCCTGATCAATCCGCCGGTCGGCTGCCGCTTCGCGCCGCGCTGCAAGTTCGCGATGAACGTCTGCACCGAGAAGGAGCCGCTGCTCCGCGAGGTCTCGCCCGGCCACCGCATGGCCTGTCACCTGGGGGATACGCAGTTGGGAGCCGCGTCATGAGCGAACCCTTGCTCCGCGTCAGCGGTCTGAAGAAACATTTCCCCGTTCTCGGCGGCTTGCTGTCGCGCCAGGTCGGCAGCGTCTATGCGGTCGACGGCGTGTCGTTCTCGGTCAATCGCGGCGAGACGCTCGGTCTCGTCGGTGAATCCGGCTGCGGCAAGTCGACGACGGGGCGCTGCGTGCTGCGCCTGATCGAGCCGACCGACGGCGAGGTCACCTTCGACGGCCAGGACGTGCGCCAGCTCGGCGGCAACGATCTGCGCGCGATGCGGCGGAACATGCAGCTCGTGTTCCAGGATCCGTTTGCCTCGCTCAATCCGCGCATGACGGTGGGTACGATTCTCGGCGAGGCGCTCGTCATCCACAAGCTCGGCTCATCGGCCAAGGAGCGGGAGGAGCGCGTCGCGAGCCTGCTGGTCAAGGTCGGCCTCAAGGCCGAGCACATGCGCCGCTACCCGCATGAGTTCTCCGGCGGCCAGCGCCAGCGCATCGTGATCGCGCGGGCGCTCGCGGTCGAGCCGAAGCTGATCGTCTGCGACGAGCCGGTGTCCGCGCTCGACGTGTCGATCCAGGCGCAGGTCATCAATCTGCTGGAAGACCTCCAGGCCGAGCTGAACCTCACCTATCTCTTCGTCGCGCATGACCTCTCGGTGGTCGAGCACATCTCCGACCGCGTCGCGGTGATGTATCTCGGCCGCATCGTCGAGCTGGCGAAAGCCAGCGACCTCTACCGCAACCCGCAGCACCCCTACACCAGGGCGCTGTTGTCGGCGGTGCCGGTGCCCGATCCCAAGCTCAAGCGTGAGCGCATCCGCCTCAAGGGCGACGTGCCGAGCCCGATGAAGCCGCCGTCAGGCTGCCACTTCCACACCCGCTGTCCGATCGCCCAGCCGCGCTGCGCGGAGAGCGCGCCCGAGCTGAAGGAGGGCGCTGGCGGTCACTTCGTGGCGTGCCATCTCGCCTGAGGCCGATCAAAGCGGAAGGCGTATTCATTCGCCCTGAAGCAGGCCGTGCGCCGAGAGGGCCTGCCTGAAAGCCTCCACCGACGTGTGGTGATGCGCGAACAGGCCCGCCTCGCGCGCGCCGGCAACATTGGCCGGGAGATCGTCGACGAACAGCACGGTCTGCGGCATCACGTCGAGCTCGGCCAGGCAGCGGCGATAGCAGCGCGGGTCCGGCTTTGCCGTCTTGAACTGGGCCGAAGTGTAGATCCGGGAGCCGAACAGCGGCCGCAAGTCCGGCAGCAGCGTGTCGATGTGGTCGGCGACCAGCGTGGTATTGTTGGTCAGGACGGCAATATCGACGGTCTTGCGCAGACGTCGGGCAATCTCCAGCATCGCGTGATCGGGCTGCATCGAGCGGCGCCGCGCCTCCACCCACTCGTCGAGCGACAGCGGATAGCCCATGCGTTCGCCAAAGCCCCGCAGATAGTCAGGGGCGTCGAGAGCGCCGGAATCGCCGAGCAGCTCGAATCCGCTGTCCCAGATTGCCTTGTGGACGAGCTCGCTGGTCGATCCCGCGAGCTCCGCCAGGCATGCCACACGCTGTCCCCTGTCGTAGTTGCACAGGACATTGTCCATGTCGAAGAGGACGAGCTTGATCGCGTCAGTCACGGTAGCACTCTCGGATTGGCTTAAATGTCCGGTCGATTCGTAGTCATATCCCGCTGGAACGTGGACGACAAATCCAGGCCGGGCCGAGCTCCGAGATGAGCGCGACACCTCTACGATCGTGATGCGCGGCGGCGGGCCAGCTGGTGCAACACTGTATCGAAAGCCGGGATCGCTCCGGTCTCGCGGAGCCACGTGTCGGTCAGCTCCCTGAGCTCGCCCGGCGTTAGGCCGAACTTGCGGCGAAACGCCCGGATGAAGGTGGAGTCGCTGCTGAACCGCAAGCCGACAGCGAGGTCGATTAGACGTTTGTCCTGCGCCGCCGGCGACAACAGCCGCTGAAAGGCGAGATTGAGCCGCTGCTCTCTCACGTAATGCGCCAGCCCGCCATCTGCCTCGAACAGCCGGTAAAGCGTCGCGCGCGAAATCTGGAAATGGCGGCAGAGCTCGCCTACGCCGAGCGCGTCGGTCTCGAGATTGTCCGCGATGCGGCGCTTGATCATTGCCAGATAAAGATGTCGCTCGGCCCGCTCGACGCCTTCGGCGATGTCGGCCGTACCGCCCGCAGCCGCGGCAACGATGTCGGCGATGGCCTCGATCGTGGCCTCGACGCTGCCCGCCTCTGGCTCAGGCGGCAGCGCAAGCGCTGCGTAATGGCTTGCGAGCAGGCGCGCGTGAGGGTGGTCTGACGGCAACAGGGTGGCCGTCGCCGAATCCGGATGTGCGAGCCGTGGCGCCAGCATCGACCGTTGCACGATGATTGCCATCAGGTGGGTGCGTCCGCTACCGCCGCGAAACACCGTCCGGTTCGGCTGCGCCATGTCGAGCAGGCAAATGTCACCGGGCCGCAACGTCACCTCGCGGCGACCGGAGCTGAACCGCATCTCGCCTTCGATGCAGAGGGTCATCTGATAGTGGTCGAGGCCGCCGCGTGCGATGTGCGCAGGCGTCCGGTCGTATTCGAGGTCCGTGGCGCGAGAATCGACCAGCAATGCGTTGCCGGCCATCACTGTCGTGGTGGTGATGTGGAAATCGTTCTCGTCGGTGAGCGCAATGACATCGCAGATGTCCACGGTCATCGCGCGCAACTGTCTCAGCGCGCTCGGCCCGTGTTCGGGGTCGTCCGCCAGCATCGTCTTGTTCACCGCCGTCTCGTCCGCATCACGCCTCGACGAGGTCGCGCGCCTTAATGTTCTGAGCCCGGCAGCAGACCAGCATCGCCCCCGCATGTAGCGGTTCGGCAACGAGGACGCAAGCGACGTCGGACGATGAGGGCGTTCGACGAGGCTGCGGGCGCGCGGCCTCGATGTGCCGCACATGCATCACTGTTCACCGAAATCCACGCCTGAGACACCGGGCACATTGTGCAGGTGTCCAGTCTGCTAACGACGCGTCGAGATCACCAGCGTTGCCACGCAGCTTGCGTCCGAGGCTCTTCGTGACGACCAGATTGCGTCCGCCCTCGTGCCTGTCGATCGGGCAGACGAGCCTTCGGCTTGGTGCACGCCGGTGTGCAGCGCTCGCAAGTGTTGCGGTCATGGCATCGTTCTTCGGCCTGTCCGGTGCGGCGCGCGCAGCGACGCTGGTGGTGACCTCTACGGCCGACAGCGGCGCCGGCAGCCTGCGGGGGGAGATCGCCAGCGCCACGAGCGGCGACACCATCCTGTTTCAGGTCAGCGGTACCATCACGCTCCTGAGCGAGCTGCCGATCATCACCAAGAACATCACCATCGACGGCAATGGTAACAACCCGACCATCAGCGGCGCCGGCACCTACCGGCCGTTCTTCATCGGCGATGCCGGGACCACCGGCTCGACCTATTCGGTGACACTGAAGAGCCTGACCATCGCCAATGCGGTGGCGCAGGGCGGAGCCGGTTTGGGCTCCGGTGCCGGCGCCGGACTCGGCGGCGCGGTCTTCGTTTCCAGCAACGGCGCATTGACCTTGTCGAACGTCGCCGTCTCGAACACGCAGGCCAAGGGCGGCGGCGTCGTGGACAACTTCGGAGAGGTGGGCGGCGGGGGCGGCACGGGCGGCAAGTCCTATCCTCTGACTCCGGCTGGAGGCGGTGGACTATTCGTCGGCTCGGACGCCAACAGCTCGGGCACTGCCGGCGGTCCGAGCGGTGGGGTGCATAACGGCGGTAGTGGTCCCCAGACCGGAGGCGCCGGTGGTTTCGCCAGCGGTGGCGGCGGTGGTTCGTCCGGCGGGGGGCCCGTGGCTGGAGGCGCGGGCGGTTTTGGCGGTGGCGGTGGCGGTGCCAATGCGGGCGGAGCAACAACGGGCGGTTCGGGCGGCTACGGCGGCGGAGGTGGCTCGGCAGCCGGATTGTCCACCTCGACCGGCGGTGCCGGCGGCTTCGGGGGAGGCGGCGGCGGCGGGATCACGGCTGCCGGGAGCGGCGGCTTTGGCGCCGGCAATGGCGGCAGTGGTGGGACCGGATCCAACTCCGGTGGTGGTGGCCTCGGTGCCGGCGGTGCCATCTTCGTGCAGAGCGGCGGGACGGTGGCCGTTCAGGGCGATCTTTCGCAAACGACGAGCAGCGTTTCGGGCGGCACGGGCCTCAACGGCGGCGGCAACGGCTCGGCCTTCGGCTCCGGCATCTTCTTCCAGGGCACCGGCGGGACGAGCACCGTGCTCGGCTTTGGCTCTGGCAACCAGTCCATTGCCAATGGCATCACCGACTATATCGGCTCCGGCGGCAGCAATCCCGGCGGCGGGACCAACGCCGCCGACCAGGGCGGCAGTGTCGCGATCACCAAGAGCAATGGCGGCACGCTGACGCTCTCGGGCGCCAATACCTATAGCGGCGGCACCACCATCAACGAGGGCACGACGCTTGTCGTCGGCAATGGCACCGCGCTTGGCAGCGGCGCCTTGACGCTCAATGGCGGCACGACGGGCGTGACCGTGAACTTCAACGGCAGCTTCAGCGTCGGCAACAACATCGTCGCGACAGGTGATCCCACCTACAACGTTCTCACCGGCAACACGGTGAATCTCACGGGTGTTCTGTCCGGCTCCGGCGACGTCGTCGTCAACGAAGCGAACGGTTACGCCGGAACGCTGATCCTGTCCGGGGCCAACACCTATAGCGGGCCGACCATTGTGGACGCGGGCACGCTGCAGGCCGGATCGACCAGCGCTTTCGGCAGCAATTCCGCGGTCACGGTCGCCGGCGGCGCCGTGCTCGATCTCGCCGGCTTCTCGAATGCGATCGGCTCGCTCGCGGGTGCCGGCACGGTCAGCAACAGCGGCGGCGCCGCCACGCTGATCACCGGCGGCGACAACACGTCCAAGATCTTTTCGGGGACGATCCGCGACGGTGCGGGATCGCTCGCGCTGACCAAGGACGGCACCTTCCAGGCGCTGCCGGGCGCGAGCTTCGTCGTCAACGGCGCTGCGCAGGCTCGCGACTCCGCGCTCACCACGGCTTCCGTGGAGATGAGCTGGCTGAGTGGCTGGTCCGCGGCGGCGAGCTTCGAAGGCGAGTTCTCGAACGTCACCCGCAGCTACGCCGGCAAGGGCAGCGTTCGCTACGCCTGGTAGGCCGGCGACTGCGTCACGCGCTCCTCGCGGGCCAGGGCACGACCTGTCCCGACATCACCAGCCGGTCGCGGCCGCTGTCCTTGGCGGCATAGAGCGCGCGGTCGGCGGCCGCCACCAGCGCGCTGGAGTCGGTCGTGGTCTCGGATGGAAACGCCGTCGCGCCGCCCACGCTCGCGGTGACGAGCCGCGAGGGCGGATTCTGTGCATGCAGCATGGCGAGGTCGCGCAACGCACCGCGAATCTCCTCGCCGACCCTGGCGCAGCCGTCGGCGTCGGTGTTCGGCAACAGCACGGCGAACTCCTCGCCGCCGTAGCGAGCCGCGAAGTCGGCCGGCCGCCGGGGATGAGCGGACAGGATCCGCCCCAGCGCACGCAGGCAGCCGTCGCCGGCCAAATGCCCGTAATGGTCGTTGAACGTCTTGAAATGATCGACGTCGATCAGCAGGAGCGAGAGTTGGGTGCCATCGCGGCGGGCGCGGGCCCATTCGTCCGCGAGGCGCTCATCGAATGCGCGCCGGTTGGCGAGCCCGGTGAGGCCGTCGGTCGCCGCGAGCGAGGCGAGCTTGTTCTGCAAGTCCTTCTGCTCGGTCATGTCGCGCACCACCGCGACGACGCCGTCGATCTCGCCGCTGTCGGACGCCCGGGTCACGTGCAGGGCCGACTCGGCCCAGATCTCGCCCTTGTCGCGATGGCGCTGACGGTAGACGAACCTCGCCTCCTCGGCCTCGCCATTCTTCAGCGCGGCAATGGCCTGCTCGACCCGTTCCATGTCCTCCGCGTGAACCCCGGCCACGGCCGACGTCCCCAGGAGTTCGTCGGAAGACCAGCCGATGATGCGCGCGCATGACGGAGAAACGTAGATCAGCCGGTTGTCCAGTCCGATCCGGGTCACCATGTCGCTGGATTGCTCGGCCAGCAGGCGGAAATGGGCTTCCTTGGCGATCAGAGCCTGTGCCATGCGCTGCCGCTGCAAGAGCTGACGGACCAGGTAAAAGCCGATCGCCGCGATCAGCAGGACGAGGCCGACGACAACGGTCATGCGTGCACCCGCCGCGCGGCGCCAAGGGGCCAGCACGTCGTCCTGCGACTTGCTCGCCAGCACCATCAGGGGATAGCGGCTGCTGCGCTGGTAGTAGCTGAGCCGCTGCACGTTATCCAGCGGCGACTTGAAATAGTAGACTGCCGCAGCCGGACGGCTTTTCCATTGCTTGAACAACGGCGCGTTGGACAGGTCGCGTCCGACGAAGGCGCCGCTCTCGTCGTGGCTGCGCGCCAGCATGATGCCGTCGTTGTTCAGCAGCGACGCCGAGCTGTGCGGACCGAGGTCGAAGCGCTCGTAGAACTTGACGAAATAGCTGACGTCGATCGTGAGCAGGGCAACGCCGGCGAAGCTGCCGTCGGGATGGTTGACCCGGCGCGACGCAGTGATGATCCACTGGCCCCCGGCCCGGCTCTTGACGGGGCGTCCGATCAGTGTGCCCGGATCCGGCGAGTCGCGATGACGCTGGAAATATTCGCGGTCGCTGTTGTTGAATTTGGAGAAGTCGACCTGCTCGGTCGTGGCAAGCCAGCGGCCGGTCTCGTCATAGACGAAGATGCCGCGGATGCGGTCCGATGATTTGCGGGTCGGCAGATAGGTCTGGAGCTTTGCGATCGTGTCCGGACCCGTTCCATCGAGCTCGAGCCGATGGACCAGCCCGACGAGGATGGTATCGACGAGCTCGAACGTGTCGTCGGCATGCTGGATCAGCGATTGCGCGAGGTTGGTCACGTCGATTTCGGCGGTCCTGAGTTCGGCATTGCGCGTTTCCCATTCGCGCCAGCCGCTCAGGCCCAGGATGGCGAAGCAAGTCAGCATGACGAAACCCGCCGCCCAGAGCGGAAGACGCGTTTTCCCGAGGTCGCGGCCCGTATTCATCAGGCTTGCTCCATTTCGGTGCAAACCTCTCACTTTCGCCTTAACGGCCTGTTGCGTCATCCGCGCTGATTGTGCCGAATCCCGTATTCGGCCGGAACCGGTCCTCGATGTTTCGATGGATTATCGTCGGCTGATGTTAACCACGCTGACCTCACGCCGGATCCGCCCGGCGTTCCTGCCTCACTCCTCCAGCGTAAACCCGACGCGCAGCGTCACCTGGTAGTGGCGTACGGCGTTGTTCTCGATGTGGCCGCGCGTCTGCACCACCTCGAACCATTTCATCTCGCGGATGGTCTTGGCGGCGCGGCTGACCGCGTTCTTGATCGCATCCTCGATCGAGGTCTCGGACGATCCGACCAGTTCCAGGATCTTGTAGACGTGATCTTTCTCGGCTGTGGGCATGGCGCGTCTTCCCCTGTGCTTTGACGGGCCCGGATACCGCTCCCGCGGTGTATTCGAGAGCGTTGGGCCTCCAGATTGAACGGACGCCCGCGCTTCGGGTTCCGTGCTCCGTGATGGCCCGCATGCGCCAGCCAAGGTGGAGCAGGCCGCGCCCGCGAGTGTTGCCGCGGTGAAGAAGAGATAGCCGATGCCGACCGACAGAAATGCGACCGGCGCCATCAGCAGTCGTGTTGCAGTGGATAGGCCCAGGGCATGAAGCCAGATGCCGCCTCGAACCTGACGGAGCGCCGGGCCGCCCATCGGTGGTTCCCAGTTTGTGCAAGGGCACGAATATTTGGCTCGCGCCTGCGGGCGGTGCCCTCAAATTCGTGCGCCGCCGCATGACCGCTCTTGCTCGCGCCAAGGCGGGCGCGTTAGCCTCGGTCCGTTTCCCTATACCTTCGATGTGCAGCGATGATCGGCCGTTGGACGAAGAGCGCTCTGGTCGCAATCAGTCTGTCCGCCGTGCCTGCGATCGGCGCAGTGCAGGACGATCTCGACGGCGCGCCCGGCACCATGTCGCTGCAAGTGACGACCGATCCGTCCATGATCGAATGCCGCAAGCTCGAAACGGTCAATCCTGCCTCGCTGATGTTCCTGCCGTTGCGGCGGACGTTCAACGAGGATTTCGACGAGCACCCGCTGTCGGGCGGACGCTGGGTGCCGCACTATGCCGGCGGCGCGGCGTGGCCGGAGGCGCGCTACTGGGGCGGCGACGGCTCCGACTTCAAGCGCAAGACCAGCGCCAATGGCGAGCAGCAGATCTATGTCGATCCGCGCTACACGGGGCGCGCATCGGCGCCGCTCGGGCTTGATCCGTTCAAGGTGAAGGACGGCGTGCTCTCGATCGTCGCGAGCCGCACGCCGCAGGAATTGAAGTCCGTTCTGTTCAACAACGAGTACATCTCCGGGATCCTGACCACGCAGGGCAGGTTCGCGCAGAAGCACGGCTATTTCGAAATCCGCGCCAAGGTCCCGGTCGGCCATGCGGTGTGGCCTGCGTTCTGGATGCTGGCGGACGACGGCGGCTGGCCGCCGGAGGTCGATGTGCTGGAAGGCCGCGGCGAGCGGCCTGGCGATCTCGTGATGACGACGCATTGGCGGATTCCGTCGACCCAGAAGATCCAGTCCTGCGGCTTCGACTTCGCGGTCGGCGACGCTTCGAGCACATTCCACAATTACGGTGTGCTGTGGGAGGAGGATCGCCTGGTCTACTTCATCGACCGCAAGCCGGTCTCCGACATCAAGGTGCCGATCGGCTTTGACGATCCCATGTACCTGATCGTCAATCTCGCGATCGGCTCGAAGTTCTTCGTCGGCGTCGGTCCCGTCGATGCGCAATCGCCGCCGAGCGTCGCATTCGAGATCGACCGGATTTCCGCCTATCAGATCGACATGGAGCAGGCGCGGAGATAGATATGTCGGCGGATTTCTCGCGGCGTCGTTTTGCCAAGCTGGCGGGCCTTGCCGCGCTGGGAGCAGCGACGGGCGTCCGCGCTGCGGAGAGCGAAACGCCATCGGCCGGGCGCGGTGCACCCTTCCCGAAGGATTTCCTGTGGGGCACGGCGACCTCTTCCTACCAGATCGAAGGCGCCGTCAACGAGGACGGCCGCGGCAAATCGATCTGGGACATTTTCAGCCACACCCCCGGCAAGATCGAGGACGGCTCCACCGGCGACCGCGCCAACGAGCACTATCACCGCTACAAGGAGGACGTCGCGCTGATCAAGGCGCTCGGCGTCAGGGCCTACCGCTTCTCGATCGCGTGGCCGCGGGTGTTTCCTGATGGGACGGGTCAAGCCAATCCCAAGGGGATCGATTTCTACAACCGCCTCGTCGACGAGTTGCTCGCAAACGGCATCGAGCCTTATGCGACGCTCTATCACTGGGATTTGCCGCAGGCGCTCCAGGCCCGCGTCGGCGGCTGGCAGTCGAGCGACACCTCGAAGGCCTTTGCCGACTACGCTGCGTATGTCGCCGCACGCCTGACCGATCGCGTCAAGAACATCTTCACCGTGAACGAGGTCGGGCGCTTCGTGAATTTCGGCTATGGCTGGGGCATCGACGCGCCCGGCCTCAGGCTGCCGGCCGCGCAGCTGAACCAGGCCCGCCATCACGTCGCGCTGGCGCACGGGCTTGCCGTGCAGGCGATTCGCGCCTCGGGGCGCGCCGGCACAAGGGTCGGCGCAGCCGAGAACATCGCGGCCTGCGTGCCGGCGATCGCAACGGCGGAAAACATCCGTGCCGCCGAGATCGCGACGCGCGAGCTCAATGCCGGCTTCCTCGGCGTGGTGCTGGAGGGCAGATATACCGACGGCTTCCTCGCCTATGCCGGCGCGGACGCGCCGAAATTCACCGCCGAGGAATTGAAGATCATCGGTGCGCCGACCGACTTCGTCGGCCTCAACATCTACGCGCCGCAGTTCTATGTCACCGCCTCCGACCGCGCGCCCGGCTT
Source organism: Bradyrhizobium sp. B025 (assembly GCF_042257955.1). Lineage (NCBI taxonomy): Bacteria > Pseudomonadati > Pseudomonadota > Alphaproteobacteria > Hyphomicrobiales > Nitrobacteraceae > Bradyrhizobium > Bradyrhizobium sp. B025. The sequence continues at coordinate 759,517 of NZ_CP170150.1, forward strand.
CCATGTGCTGCCGTTCCCCACCTCGTTCCCGCACATGAATTCGGAATGGCTGCGGGTCGGCCCCGAAGTGATCTACTGGGCGCCGCGCCTTGCCGCGAAGATCTGGAACATCGAGACCCTCTACATCAGCGAGAACGGCACCTCGTCCGAGGATAGGATCGCCGCCGACGGTCAGGTCTACGACCTCGACCGCATCATGTTCCTGCGCAACTATCTGACCCAGATGCAGCGCGCCGTCGCCGAGGGCGTGCCGATCCGCGGTTATTTCCTCTGGAGCCTGATGGACAATTTCGAGTGGATTTTTGGTTACGGCAAACGCTTCGGCCTCTACCGGGTCGACTTCGAGACGCAGGCGAGGGTCGCGAAACTGAGCGCGGCGTTCTATCGCGACGTGGTGGCAAGGAATGCGATCGGGGTGTGAGGTTGCGCGCCGGCCCTACGGATCCAGTTCGGTATCCCAGTAGAGATAGTCCAGCCAGCTGTCGTGCAGGTAATTCGGCGGGAACATGCGGCCGTTGCGGTGGAGCTGATGCACGGTCGGCGCGAAGGCGCTCTGGCGCGGAAACATCTTGGCCTGCGCCGGGGTGAGATTGCCCTTGCGCAGATTACAGGGCGAGCACGCCGCGACCACGTTCTCCCAGGTGGTCTGGCCACCCTTGCTGCGCGGGATGATGTGATCGAAGGTGAGATCTTCGGGCGAGCCGCAATATTGGCAGGCGAAACGATCGCGCAGGAAGACGTTGAACCGGGTGAAGGCGGGGTGGGTGGTCGGCTTGACGAAGGATTTGAGCGAGACCACGCTCGGCAGCTGCATTTCCAGCGTGGGACTTCGGACCGCCTGATCGTAATGCGCGACGATGTTGACGCGGTCGAGGAACACCGCCTTGATCGCGTCCTGCCACGACCACAGAGACAGTGGGTAGTAACTCAGCGGCCGGAAGTCCGCATTCAGCACCAACACCGGCCAACTGCCTTGCGAGACATGTGCGTTCAAGTAACGCTCCCGGCCTCCATGTACGCTGCGAAGCAGCATGTATTGACATACTACATGCAGCGTGACGGGATTGTGAAGCCCGTTGAGCGACTTATTCAGGCGCAGGCAATGCGGCGGCGGGGTGGCAAAAGCGCTCGAAAACGCCGTGATTCGAGGAGGGGCCGGCAACTGGCGCGGAACCGCCTTTGGCGGCGCGTCGTGGCTTGCCGCGGCGGCTACTCCCGTACCCGTTCCAGCTTCTGCAAGCACCGGGTCGCGCGCACCACGGCCGGCATCTCCTGGTCTGGGAAGCTTGTCGTCCAGTTGGTGACACCGACCTCGCCGACGTAGATGTCGCCCTTCGAGTCCAGCGCGATGCCGTGGGGGGCCAGGAATTTGCCGCTGGCCACACCCGGACCTTCCTCGCCGCCGAGCCGCGCGATGCGATTTCCCTTGGCGTCCACGATCGACAGCCGCGGGCCGAGATTGGGCACATTGCGGTTGATATCGAGGCCGGGGCCCAGCTCGCCGATCACGAAGGTCGGGCCCCTGCCGCCGCCGCAGCAGCACAGCGCGCAGGGCCGGTGCAGGTTGTTCCACTGCGTCTCGTATTTACCCTCGCCATTGAATACCTGCACGCGATGATTCTCGCGGTCGGCGACGTAGACCCAGCCGTCGGAATCGGTGGCAATGTTGTGCACGATGTTGAACTGGCCGGGGTCGGTGCCGGGCTCGCCCCAGCTCGTGATCAGCTTGCCGTCCGGCGTGAACTTGTGTACGCGCGCATTGCCATAGCCGTCGGAGACATAGATCTCGCCTTTCGGCGACAATGCGGTGTGGGTGCAGCGGTGGAACGGCTCGCCGCTCATGAACGGCGCCGGCTTTGCGGGGATCCCGATCGTCAGCAGCACCTCGCCGTCGCTGGTGCATTTGCGCACGGTATGGTCGCCGTCGTCGGTGCAGTAGAGATTGTCGTCGGCATCGATGTGCAGGCCGTGCGCGCGCGAGAACAGGCCCTCGCCCCAACTGCGCAGGAAATTGCCCTCGCGGTCGAGCACCACCATCGGATGGGCGCCGCGGTTGAAGACGTAGATTCGGTCCTTGCTGTCGACCGCGACGGCGGCGACGTCGGTGAGCTGCCAGCCGTCCGGAAGTTTCGCGAAGTTTTCGACGACGCGGTAGCGGTGCTCGCCGGTGCCGAGAATGGCTGGCATTGGGTTTCTCCTCTTGTCATTCCGGGGCACGCGTAGCGTGAACCCGGAATCCATCGGGCCGCATATCCCGGGGGTAGATGGATTCCGGGCTCGCGCTACGCGCGCCCCGGAATGACGTGTGTGTTACCTTGTACCCACCTCACGCACCAAAATCCCTTCCTCGATGGACTTGATCTGGAGCGCGAGATATTTCGAGTTGATCCGGCACTGTGCGAGGCTGCCGGCGATGAACCACAGGCCGGGCTGCTTCGTGCGCGCATACATGTTGCGCAGCTCGAAGCCTTCGCCAAATCCCCAGACCGGGCCGACGCGATCGGCTACGCCATCGCCGAACAGCTTTCGCACCAGATATTCCTGCGGTTTGTAGCCGGTCGAGAGCACGATCAGGTCGGCCGGAATGGTCGTGCCGTCCTTCATCCGAACGCCCTCGGCGACGAAGCTTTCGATGTCGGAAAACTGCCTGAGCTTGATCGCCCCCTCGGCGATGAGGTTGGAGCAGCCGACGTTGAAATAATAACCGCCGCCGCGGGTGAGGTATTTGAACTGCCAGCCGGTGCCGGCCTCGCCGAAGTCGAGCTTGAAGCCGACGCGGAAGAGGCCGTCGAGCAGCTCCCTGTCGAGCTCCTTCGACTGCTCCGTCAGCATCACATGGGTCTTCTTCGCCAACGGCGTCGGCATCGAGGTCGCGATCAGATCGTTGTCCTCGAGCGTGCCCTCATTGTAGGTCGCATAGGCCAACTGCGCAGACGGCTCGATATTGGTGACCAGCGTCGGCGAGCGCTGCACCAGGGTCACCTCGGCGCCGCTGGAATAAAGATCCTGCGCGATGTCGTGGCCGCTGTTGCCGGTGCCGATGACGATGGCGCGCTTGCCTGTCCAGTTTTCGCCGTCCTCGTAGCGGCTGGAATGCACCAGCGTACCCCTGAAATTCTCGAGCGTTGGGATGTGAGGAACATTGGCGATGCCGCTGACGCCGGTCGCCATCACCACATGGCGCGGATGCATGGTGCGCTTGCCGCCGTCCGCGCGGCGCAGCGTGACGGTCCATTGGCCTTTCGCCTCGTCGTAAGCGCCGCCCTCGAACTCGGTGCCGGTCCAGAAGTTCAGCTCCATGGCATCGACATAGGCTTCGAACCAGTTGGCGAGCTTGTCCTTGGGGATATAGACCGGCCAGTTCGCAGGGAACGGCATGTAGGGCAGGTGATTGACCTGCACCTGGTTGTGCAGGGTGAGCGCGTGATAGCGCTTGCGCCAATTGTCGCCGATCCGCGCCTCGCGATCGACGATCAAGGTATCGACCTTCAACTGCTTAAGCCGTGCCGCGATGGCGAGCCCGGCCTGGCCGCCGCCGACCACCAGCACGGCCGGGTCGCGATCGGCGTAGTCGCGCGACGTGTTGCGCTGGTCGAGCCAGTTCGGCCCGCGGAAATCGCGCGAATAGGCCTGGCCGCGCGGCCGTGACGTGCCGAGCTGTTCCTCGAAGCCTTTGAGCTCGTCGAGCGCGGTCAGCAGCGTCCACGCCTTCAACCGGTCGCCGTCGGTGCTATCAGGCACGAGCCGCAGGATGCCGCTGCCGCGGCCGAGCGCGGTCTCGAAATTGAAGATGGCTTCGATGTTGCTGGTGCCGGCGCGCGTCACCCAGCGCGGTGGCGCACGGTTCGGTGCGATCTCGAAATGGGTCGGTGCAGCCCCGGACGCGAGCGCGGCCAACGCCTGCGCGATTGCGCTGCGGCCAGCCAGCGTTTGCAAGTTCCAGCTCAGCGCCAGCACATCGCGCCAAAAGCTGTCGGGGAGGAAGAGGAGGTCCAGTGCGGCGGCGGGCTCCGGCTTGCCCAGCGCGTCCCTGAATTCATCGAGCCAGGCCTGCGCGGCGACGGAAATATCCTTCGTCCTGTCCAGCATTCGCGACCTCGTGGCCGTCTTCGCGGCGTTTCCTCTGGAGCATGATTCGGAAAAGCGTGTAGCGGTTTTCCGAAGAGATCATGCTCCAATAATGATAGAAGTCGAACGCTATACTGGATCAGCCGATGTCAAAAGCGCTTTACCCGCGCAGCGAGAGCATGTGGCCCTGCTCGGACGGAATGCGCCCCTTCAACGTGTCGAGATAAATGCGCTGCACCGCCTCCGGCCCGCGGCTCTCGATCACACGCAGGCATTTCTCCAGCAGCGGCGCGAAGCCCGACCATGCCGCGCCAAAGCGCTGCTCGATGCCGCCAGGCCCCCAATCCTTCGTCCGCTTGCGAATATGGTCCGGCGCGAAGAACCAGCGCGGTTTTGCGCCGGGCAGGGCTCCTTCGTCGGCCTCGGTGGCGCGATGTGTCAAACCGACGCGCACCGAGCATTTCATCTGGTCGCCAAAATGCCGGTGCAGTTCGGCGCGCAGGGCGCTGCTGCCGGCCATGTCGACGAAGGCGACCGGCGCATTCGATGGCAAGGACGTCACGCGGTCATAGGTGACGACCTCGTCGTAACATCCGAGCGACGTCACGAAGCCGGTATTGCCGGCTGAGGTCAGGCCGATCACCTTGCGGCCGCGTGTGTGCAACAGATGCGCAAGGCCGAACGCGGTCTTGCTCGAGGCGCTCGACAGCAGCACGGTTCGCGCGCCAAAATCATCGTTCTCGGCGAGGAAGTCGTCGACCAGGAACGACAGCATGAACAGCGGTCGCAGCAGCGCCTGGTAGTCGCCCTGCCGGCCTGCGTAGGCGGGGTCGCCGGTGACGCGTGAGTAGAGATTGTAGACCGGCGCCACGCCTTGCCGATTTGCAGCCCCGTCGCGCAAGCCGCGCTTGCTGACGTCCGTGGCTTCGATGACGAGATGCGTCGCCATCGGAAAATAGCCGAACAACCGCTCGCCGGCGGCGACGCCGGGATGTTTCGAGGCGATCACCTCGCCAAAACCCCATACCGGAATGTTGCCAAAACCCTGCGGCGCCGGAAAGATCTGCCAGTATTTCAGCTCGTCGCCCATCACGGCATAGGTGATGTTGTTGGCGGTGAGCGCGAAGCGCTCGACCTTCACCAGCAGCGCATCCTGCGGCAGCGCGGCTGCATCCGGAATGGCGGTCTCGATCAGCTTGCACTGCTCGAGATCGTTGCGCGCAACGACGAAGTCGGTCGAGGTCATGGCGAAGGTCCCGGCTTTTTTCGTGCCGGCATCTTCTCTTTCACCTGTGAGGGCTTTGCAACAGCAACATTGTTTAAAACGGCGTTCGCCTCGCCCGCGAGCACGCCCTCGCGTTTCTTCACCGCGCGGTAATAGCTCCACCACAGATGCGCCGCCGCGCCGCGCAGCGGACGCCAGGGTTCGGCGAGCGGCACCATCTGCTTCTCCGTCGGCCGTGCCTGAAGGCCGAGGCCGATCTTGATGCCCTCCTGCACCGCGAGGTCGCCGGCCGGCCAGGCATCGCCATGGCCGAGGCAAAACAGGAGATAGACGTCCGCCGTCCACGGTCCGATGCCGGGCAGCGAGATCAGCGTGTGATGCGCGGCGTCGGCATCTTCCTCGGCGAGCACGTCGAGGTTCAGCCGCTCCGCCGTGATCTCGCGCGCAAGATGTTTCAGCGTCTTGATCTTGGCGGCGGACAGGCCAAGCCGTCCCAGCCGGTCGGTGCGCGCGCGGCCCACCGCCTCATGATCGAACGGATCTAACGCGGCCGACAGCCGTCCCCAGATCGCCGCGGCGCTGGCGGTCGAGAGCTGCTGCCCGCAGACGATATGCGCGAGCCCGGGGAAGCCCGGTTCGCGTCGCCGCAAGGCCGGCATGCCCGCAGCCGCAAGCACGGGCTTGAGCCGAGGATCGCGCTTCACCAGCGCGTGGACGGCCTCTTCGAGATCGGACTGGGTTTCGAGGTGGATGGTCATTGTGGCCTAACTCGTCATGCGCGGGCTTGCCGTCTCTGCTAAAGCTGCGCTGGCCCAATACCGAAAAGCCCGTTGATGCCTTCGGCGTAGGCGGGACCCGCGCATCCATCTCCTATCGTAACAGAGTCATGGAAGATGGATGGCCGGGTCAAGCCCGGCCATCACGAGATCCTGTCATATGTCGCCACCCGTTTTCCGATTTGCTCCGAGCCCGAACGGCTTCCTGCATCTCGGCCACGCCTATTCGGCGTTGCTCAACTTCGACCGCGCGCGGGAGGCCGGCGGGCGGCTGTTGCTGCGGATCGAGGACATCGATGCGACGCGCTGCCGGCCTGAGTTCGAGGCGGCGATCTACGAGGATCTCGCCTGGCTCGGCATTGCCTGGGAAACACCGGTGCGCCGGCAGTCGGAGCATCTTTCCGATTACCGCGCCGCGCTGGAAAAGCTCTCTGCGCTCGGCCTCGTCTATCCCGCCTTCGAAAGCCGCGCCGAGATCGCAAGACTTGTGGCCGCGCGCGAGGCCGATGGGCCGTGGCCGCGCGATCCCGACGGCGCGCCGCTGTATCCCGGAGACGCCAAGTCGCTGTCCGCCGGCGAGCAGGCGCGGTTGATCGCATCCGGCGCGCCCTATGCGCTCCGGCTCGACATGGCGGCCGCCTGCCGGCGCGTTGCCAGTCTGGCCTGGAATGAGCTCGGCGAGGGGCCGGAGGGCGAGAGGGGCGTCGTTCCCGCGCGGCCGGAGGCCTGGGGAGACGTGATCCTGGCTCGCAAGGAGACGCCGACCAGCTACCATTTGTCCGTGGTCGTCGACGACGGCCTCCAGGGGATCAGCGAGGTGGTGCGCGGCCAGGACCTGTTTCACGCCACCTCCGTCCACCGCCTGCTGCAAACCCTGCTTGGCCTGCCGGAACCCGCCTACCGCCACCACGCCCTGATTCGGGATGAAGCCGGGCGGAAGCTGTCGAAATCGAGCCGCTCGACCGGCTTGCGGGAGTTACGCGACGCCGGTGCATCGCCCGTCGGCATCCGCGCTCTGGTGGGATTAGGTGAAGTTTCTCTGGGGTTTAGCCAAACACCGCCGTGACTCCAGGGGTTCCGCCGTGCCATGCTCGACTGACGGCCCGGGGGTTCGAAGGGGATACTTCGAAGGGGAATTATGGCGGCGAAAACGCGCCCAGCGCGCACTACGCGGACGTCCAGGCGATTGCCTCGGAAGCGGTCCGGGGCGGCCGGAAAGGTGCGCAAGCGCACCACCAAAGTGGTCGCGCCGGACGTGGTCCAGGCGGCGCTTGCCGCCTTTGCCCATGAGGTCCGCACGCCCCTGACCGGCATTCTCGCGATCAGCGACCTGCTCGCGACCTCGGATCTCGGGGAGCGGGAGCGGCGCTGGGCTGACACCATCAAGGCCGGTGCCGAGCATCTGGCGAGCCTCGCCACCCTGTTCGTGGACGCCGCCCGAACCGGCAAGGGGGCCGGGAAGGGTGGCGGCGCGCTGCGGCAGGATCTGTTCGACCTGCGGGCGCTGGCCCGCAGCGCCGGCGATTCGCTCGCCGGGCGCGCCGCGGCCAAGGGCCTCCAGGCCCAGGTCGAGCTCTCCGAAAAGCTGCCAGGGCTGGTGGTCGGCGATCCCGTCCGCCTGCGCGCTGCACTCGAGAACCTCATCGACAATGCGGTGAAGTTCACCGACCAGGGCGGCGTGGCGCTCGTGGTCGCGCCTTGGCGTCCAGCCAAAGGCAAGAAAAACGACAAGATGAAGGGCAGGGTCGGCGTCGCCTTCGCGGTGTCCGACAGCGGCATCGGCCTGACCATGGCCGAGATCAAGCGGCTGTTCCGCCCGTTCACCCAGGCCAATGTCACCATCGCCTCGCGCTTCGGCGGCGCGGGCTTGGGGCTATCCTCGGTGAAGCAGTTGGCGCGCGGGATGGGTGGCGACATCTCGGTCGCACCGCGGCGCGGCGGCGGCGCCACCTTCACATTGACCGTGACGCTGGACGCGGCGGGACCGGCCAGGTCCCGCAAGGCGAAGGGCGAAGCCGAGGCCGATGCGGCGGCCGCGCTGCGCGTGCTCAGCGTCGAGGACAATCCGTTCGGTCGCGTCGTGCTCAACACCATTTTGACCGAGCTCGGCCATCATGCCGAGTTCATCGGGCGCGGCGAGGACGCGGTGAACCGGCTGGCACAGGGGGCCTTCGACGCGGTGCTGATGGACATGGTGCTGCCGGGCATCGACGGCGTCGAGGCCATCCGGCGGATCCGCACCATGCCGGCGCCGCTCGCTCAAATACCCATCATCGGCGTCTCCGGGCGCGGCGAGGACGAGGCGGCCTCGCGCGAGGCGGGCGCCGACGCCTTCCTGGTCAAGCCCGTGTCTCCGCGTGCTTTAGCGACTGCGCTGCTTGAAGCGACACGCCGTGAGGTAGCCGCGACTTGATGATCGCGGCGTTGAGCTCGCCGCCGTAGACGAAGATCGCGGCGATGAAATACAGAAACACCAGCGCGATGATCACCGAGGCCAGCCCCGCATACATCGTCACGTAATTGTTGGCGAAGCGCGCCAGATATTGCCCGAACACGATGCCCGAGATCAGCGACGCCACCATGGTGAAGACGATGCCGGGCAGGATCTGGAGGAAGCTGCGCCGCCCCGCCGGCACCCACGCATGCAGGATGATCAGCGCCACCACCAGCGCGCCGATGGTGATGCCGTAGCGCAGCCAAGTGAGGATGCTCTCGTTGGACTCGACGAACAGCGGGATGTGGCGTCGCGTCGCCTCGATGATGAGTGGGCCGAGCACGATCAGGAACGCCATGGCAAGCGCGGTGAAGGCCGCAACCAGCGTATAGCCGATCGACTCCAGCCGCAGCCAATACCAGCGCCGCATCTCCACCACCGCATAGGCGCGGTTGAGCGCGACGCGGAGCGCCTCGACTCCGTTCGAGGCGAAATAGACCGACAGCGCCGCGCCGATGGTCAGCACGCCGGTGCGGGTCGTGGTCAGCACGTCGTGGATCTCGCCGGAAAGGCTGTCGGCGACCTGCTTGGGCCAGACCTCGAGCATCAGGCTGGCGGCCTGGTCGGCGAGCTCCTTGGAACCGAAGAAGCCGGCGAGCGAGGTCAGCACGATCAGGAACGGGAACAGCGCCATCAATGTCGACAGCGCGATGTGGCTCGCGATCGCCCAGCCGTCGTCGGCCAGGAACGTGTAGAACGCATCCATCACGACGACGTAGATGTAGCGGATGGCTTTCACGGCTTGCCCCGGCGCATACCATCTCCCCGCTTGCCGGGAGAGGCAAAGAAGACAGGCGACCTATGCAGATCAGAAATCATCCAGCTAGCTTCTGATATTATTGGCTTAAAAGCCAGATCGGCGACCAACCCAGTCGTCATTCCGGGGCGATGTGACGGGACCGCGCAAAGCACGACCCGGAGCATCGAGCCCGGAATCCATTTCGCCGCGCGTGACGCAGCTTGATGGATTCCGGGCTCGCGCCACCGGGCCGCGTTGCGGACCCGTTGGCGCGCCCCGGAATGACGGGTGGGGGGAGATAGCGGACCGGCGCGCACGGTGTTATCTACCCCCGATGGCATTTATCCTGAGTACTTTCATCCTGCCGGCGGCAGCCGGTGCCGTGGCGTTGGTGCTGCTGCTCGGTCTCGTCAACATGATGCGCGGCGGCTCGCCCAACACCTCGCAGAAGCTGATGCGCTGGCGCGTGCTGCTGCAGTTCGTGGCGATTGTCATTGCCATGATCGCGGTCTGGGCGATGGGGCGTTGAACATGGTTGTGCTGAATCGCATCTATACGAAGACTGGTGACGACGGCACGACAGCGCTCGGCTCGGGCGAACGCCGTCCGAAGTATGATTTGCGCATCGAGGCCTATGGCACGGTGGACGAGACCAATGCCGCGATCGGCGTCGTGCGTCTCCATACCCATGATGCGCCCGAGTTCGATGCGATGCTCGGCCGCATCCAGAACGACCTGTTCGATCTCGGTGCCGACCTCGCCGTGCCCGAGCGTGAGGGCAAGGTGGAACGGCTGCGGGTGGTGGCAAGCCAGGTCGAGCGGCTCGAGCACGACATCGACGCGCTCAACGACAAGCTCGCGCCGCTCACTTCCTTCGTGCTGCCGGGGGGAACGCCCGCTGCCGCCTACCTCCATGTCGCACGCACGATATGCCGCAGGGCGGAACGCGTGATGGTGGAACTGGCTGCCCAGCCGGGCGAGCCGGTCGGCGCTGCTGGTATCCAGTATATGAATCGCCTGTCGGACTTCCTGTTCGTGGCCAGCCGCGCCGCCAACCATAACGGCGCCGGCGACGTGCTCTGGGTTCCAGGCCAGAACCGCTGACCCATTGGAGCGGCGCATTTCTAAGGTCTAAAATTTGGCCCCTTCGCGCGTTGACCGGGCCGGGTCAGGCCTTTAGGTTCCGCGCCAGTTGATAACCCCCCTCCCAAATTGAGTGAAAGAGGATCGATGAAGGTCTTAGTGCCGGTAAAGCGGGTGGTCGATTACAACGTCAAGGTCCGCGTCAAGGGCGATGGATCGGGCGTTGAACTCGCCAACGTCAAGATGTCGATGAACCCGTTCGACGAAATCGCGGTCGAGGAAGCGCTGCGCCTGAAGGAAGGTGGCAAGGCCACCGAGGTCGTGGTGGTTTCCATTGGACCGGCGCAGGCGTCGGAGACGATCCGCACCGGTCTTGCCATGGGCGCCGATCGCGGCATCCTGGTGAAGGCCGAGGGCACCGTCGAGCCGCTCGCCGTCGCCAAGATCCTGAAGAAGGTCGCTGAGGAAGAGCAGCCGGGCCTGATCATCCTCGGCAAGCAGGCGATCGACGACGACAGCAACCAGACCGGCCAGATGCTGGCCGCGCTGCTCGGCTGGTCGCAGGCGACGTTCGCCTCGAAGCTCGAGGTCGAAGGAAGCGACTTCAAGGTCACCCGTGAAGTCGACGGCGGTCTGCAAACCGTGAAGCTGAAGGGACCGGCGATCGTCACCACCGACCTGCGTCTCAACGAGCCGCGCTACGCCTCGCTGCCCAACATCATGAAGGCGAAGAAGAAGCCGATCGCGGAGAAGACCGTCGCCGATTACGGCGTCGACGTCACCGCGCGCCTCGAGGTTCTCAAGACGACCGAGCCGGCGGGCCGCAAGGCCGGCGTCAAGGTCAAGGACGTCGCCGAGCTGGTGTCGAAACTCAAGAACGAAGCCGGGGTGCTCTGATGACGACGCTTCTGATTGCCGAACACGACAACGCGTCGTTGAAGGATGCGACCAACAAGGCCCTGACCGCGGCCGCCGCGCTCGGCGCGGACGTCGAGGTGCTGGTGGCCGGCGAGGGTGCCAAGGCCGCGGCGGATGCCGCCGCCAAGCTCGCGGGCGTGAAGAAGGTGCTGCTCGCCGATGGCGCGCTTTACGCGCACGATCTTGCCGAGCCGCTGGCCGCGCTGATCGTCTCGCTGGCCCCGTCCTATGACGCGATCGTCGCGCCCGCGACCTCGCGCTTCAAGAACGTGATGCCGCGCGTCGCAGCCCTGCTCGACGTCATGCAGGTCTCGGAGATCATCAAGGTGGTCGCCCCCGATACCTACGAGCGTCCGATCTATGCCGGCAACGCCATCCAGACGGTGAAGTCGAAGGACGCCAAGAAGGTCATCACGGTGCGGACCTCCACCTTCGCCGCAGCGGGCGAGGGCGGCAGCGCGCCGGTCGAGAGCGTTCAGGCTGCGGCCGATCCGGGCCTGTCGTCGTTCGTTGGCGAGGAGGTCGCCAAGAGCGACCGTCCCGAGCTGACCTCGGCGAAGATCATCGTCTCCGGCGGCCGTGCCATGCAGAGCCGCGAGAATTTCGCCAAATACATCGAGCCCCTCGCCGACAAGCTCGGCGCCGGTGTCGGTGCCTCGCGCGCGGCGGTGGACGCCGGCTATGCGCCGAACGACTGGCAGGTTGGCCAGACCGGCAAGGTCGTGGCCCCCGAGCTCTATGTCGCGGTGGGCATTTCCGGGGCGATCCAGCATCTGGCCGGCATGAAGGACTCCAAGGTGATCGTGGCGATCAACAAGGACGAGGACGCGCCGATCTTCCAGGTCGCCGATTACGGCCTGGTCGCCGACCTCTACCAGGCGGTTCCGGAGCTGACGGCCGAACTCGGCAAGCTCGGCAAGTAAAAGCCGTTCAAAACACCGGCCGGAGGTATACACTCCGGCCGGTGTTTCATTTTTGAGGCGTTTTCTTTGGCGTGGGGCACGCCGGGGGAGCGATCCAATCTAGGTTTCGAGCCAAGGTTCTGATTAAATCAAGGCTCTGATCAATCAGACCTCCCGGCTTGGGGGATAGGCAGGCGCGATATGCGCGCCGTTCCGGTGGATGACATTATGGCGGCAGTGATCAAGAAGGTCGGCGTGATCGGCGCGGGGCAGATGGGCAATGGCATCGCGCATGTTGCGGCGCTGGCTGGCTTCGACGTGGTGCTCAACGACGTTTCGGCCGATCGCCTCAAGTCGGGCATGGCCACCATCAACGGCAATCTGGCCCGCCAGGTCTCCAAGAAGGTCGTCACCGAGGAGGCCAAGACCAAGGCGCTGTCGCGCATCGTGGCCGCCGAGAAGCTCGACGATCTCGCCGACTGCGATCTCGTGATCGAGACCGCGGTCGAGAAGGAAGAGGTCAAGCGCAAGATCTTCCACGAGCTCTGCGCCGTGTTGAAGCCCGAGGCGATCGTCGCCTCGGATACGTCCTCGATCTCGATCACGCGCCTTGCCGCCGCCACCGACCGGCCCGAGCGCTTCATCGGCATCCACTTCATGAATCCGGTGCCGCTGATGGAGCTGGTGGAGCTGATCCGCGGCATCGCCACCGACGATGCGACCTTCGAGGCGTCCAAGGAATTCGTCGCCAAGCTCGGCAAGCAGGTCGCGGTCTCCGAGGATTTCCCGGCCTTCATCGTCAACCGCATCCTGCTGCCGATGATCAACGAGGCGATCTACACGCTGTACGAAGGTGTCGGCAACGTCGAGGCGATCGACGCGGCGATGAAGCTCGGGGCGCACCATCCGATGGGTCCGCTCGAGCTTGCCGATTTCATCGGCCTCGATACCTGCCTGTCGATCATGCAGGTGCTGCACGAGGGCCTCGCCGACTCCAAGTACCGTCCGTGCCCGCTATTGGTGAAATACGTCGAGGCCGGCTGGCTCGGCCGCAAGACCCAGCGCGGCTTCTACGATTATCGCGGCGCCAAGCCGGTTCCGACGCGCTGACGTCGTAGGGTGGGAAAAGGCGCAAAGCGCCGTGCCCACCGTGTCTCCGCAACTAGGATGCTAATTGGTGGGCACGCTTTGCTTTGCCCACCCTACGGCTCCGTGACAATTCATGTCGCGTTAACCCCTCGCGCCTAGGTTACGGCCGGTACGAGGGTTCGCGTAATGGACATGATGGCAATGGTCAGCACCATGCTGGCCGCTCAGCAAGGCGCGTTGCAGTCGAATATCGCGGCGACGCTGACCAAGCAGAACATGGATATGGAGAAATCCACCATCCTGACGCTGATGGGTGCCGGTCAGCCCTCGCTCGCCAATGTCGGCCCCGGCGTCGGCGGCAATCTCAACGTTACGGCCTGAAACCCTTAAAGCGCCGCAGCGGCCTTGCCCGTCGCAGCCCGGATCAGCTTGAGCGCGTCCTCGCTCGCCCATTCCGCCGGTCCCGAGATCGTCGCGATCTCGCAGCCCTGCGGGTCGACCAGCACCGAGGTCGGCATGCCGAGCGCCCGGCCTATGGCCTTAAGATCCTGGAAAACCTTGGCTTTCTGATCGTTGAAATAGCCGAGCCGGGTCAAATTGGCCTCTTTCAGGAAGGTCTTGGGCTTCTCGGGGTCGCGGGTGTCGATATTGATCGCGACCACCTCGAAATTCGGGCCCGAAAGCTTGCCCTGGAGCTCGTCCAGCGCCGGCATTTCCTTCCGACAGGGCACGCACCAGGTGGCCCAGAGGTTCACCAGCAGCGTCTTGCCGCGGAAATCGGACAGCTTTTTCGGCTTGCCGTCGGCGTCCTCGAAAGCGAGGTCGGGCAGCTTCAGGGGCGCGCTCGCCATGGTCAGCGCCGCCACCTCGCCATGGGCGAGCGGGGCGATCTTTTGCGCCGTAGCCACTGCCGCCCGGCAGGCCGGATCGCCGGTAGGCGCCCGGCTCAGGCCCAGCCCGTACAACGCAGCGAAGCCGGCCAGCCCGCCGACCGCCACGGTGGCGATGACGAGAGGGATCCGGCGCGTGGCGGAGGGCTTCGTGTCGAGCATATCGTTTGTCATCCGGTCGCAGATATGGCTATCAGGGGCCTCTTAATACGGCTGGCGGCGGCCAGCAAACGTGACCAGCGACAAGCAAGGCGTGAGCAGGGGATCATGAGCAACAAGATGTGGGGCGGCCGGTTCTCGGAACGTCCCGATGAGATCATGGAAGAGATCAACGTCTCCATCGACGTCGATCGCCACCTCTATGCCCAGGACATTGCCGCGTCCAAGGCCCACGCCGCGATGCTTGCCACGCAGGGCATCATCACGGCCTCTGATGCGAAAAATATCGGCAAGGGTCTAGACACGATTTTGTCAGAGATCGGCAAGGGCGGCTTCACGTTCAAGCGCGCGCTCGAGGACATTCACATGAATGTCGAGAGCCGCCTGTCCGAGCTGATCGGCCCCGCCGCCGGCCGGCTGCACACCGCGCGCTCGCGCAACGACCAGGTCGCCACCGACTTCCGTCTCTATGTCCGCGACGTTCTCGACGAGACCGATACCGCGCTCGCCGCGTTCCAGCAGGCTCTGGTGGAACGCGCGCTGGAGCATGCCGGCACCGTGATGCCCGGCTTCACGCATCTGCAGACCGCGCAGCCTGTGACCTTCGGCCATCATTTGCTCGCCTATGTCGAGATGGCCGCGCGCGACCGCGGCCGTTTCCAGGACGCCCGCAAGCGGCTCAACGAATCGCCGCTCGGCGCCGCCGCGCTTGCCGGCACCTCGTTCCCGATCGACCGCCACGCGACCGCAAAGGCGCTTCTGTTCGACCGGCCGATGGCGAACTCGCTCGACGCGGTCTCCGACCGCGACTTCGTGCTGGAGACGCTGTCGGCGGCTTCCATCTGCGCCGTGCACATGTCGCGCTTTGCCGAGGAGATTGTGATCTGGACCTCGCCGCTGGTCGGCCTCATCCGCCTCAGCGACAAGTTCACCACCGGCTCCTCGATCATGCCGCAGAAGCGCAACCCGGATGCCGCCGAGCTCGTACGCGCCAAGACCGGCCGCGTCATCGGTGCGCTCAACGGTCTCCTGATCGTGATGAAGGGCCTGCCGCTCGCCTACCAAAAGGACATGCAGGAGGACAAGCAGGGTGCGATGGAGGGCTTTGCCGCGCTGTCGCTCGCCATCCGCGCCATGACCGGCATGGTCCGCGACCTCGCGCCCGATGAGGCCAAGATGAAGGCCGCCGCCGGCGAGGGCTATGCCACCGCGACGGATCTGGCCGACTGGCTGGTGCGGACGCTGAAGATGCCGTTCCGCGAGGCCCACCACGTCACCGGCCGCATCGTGGCCAAGGCCGCCGAGGGCGGCGTGGCGCTGCATGAGCTGCCGCTGAAGGAGATGCAGGCGATCGAGCCCAGGATCACCAAGGAGGTGCTCGGCGTGCTCTCGGTCGAATCGTCGGTGAAGAGCCGGACCAGCTTCGGCGGTACCGCGCCGAAGAACGTGGCGTCGCAGGCAAAGAGCTGGGCGAAGCGGCTGGAAAAAGAGCGAAAATTGGGCTGAGGGGCAAAATTTCGCTTATGTTTCATGGTCATCCGGCTCTCGCCAGAGCGCGCCAATCTCTGTATGGTGCGCCCCGCGTAGTGGGGAATTCGTCGTGACGTCAAAGTTTCGCCCGGCCGGCTCGGGGTGGGCCATCATTGTCTTGAGCCTGACGGCGCTCGCGCTTGCCGGCTGCGGCCGCAAGGGTCCCCTCGACCTGCCGCCGACCGCCTCCGGCGCGTCCACGGCCAACGTCGCAGCTCCAACCGACACCGAGACCGCAGCCCAAAAGACGCCGAGCCTGTTCAACCCCAGCTCCGCCTCCGACGCCGCCCCCGCGGCGTCCAAGGGCAAGAAGAAACCGTTTATTCTCGACCCGCTCCTGGACGACCAACCCAGCAAATAGGCTGGGGCAACTGAGCCAACGCCATGAACCATTTCGACTACCGCAACGGCGTGCTGCACGCCGAGGCGGTGAACCTGTCCGAGCTGGCCGCAACCGTCGGCACGCCGTTCTATTGCTATTCGACCGCGACGCTGGAGCGGCATTACCGCGTCTTCGCCGATGCTTTCGCCGGCGAGAAGGTGCTGGTCTGCTACGCCATGAAGGCGAACTCCAACCAGTCGGTGCTGCGCACGCTCGCCAGGCTTGGCGCCGGCGCCGACGTGGTCTCCGGCGGTGAATTGAAGCGTGCTCTGGCCGCGGGTATCCCCGCACGCAAGATCCTGTTCTCCGGCGTCGGCAAGACGGAAGACGAGCTGCGCGCTGCGCTCGCCGCCGACATCCTCTGCCTCAACGTCGAATCCGAGCCTGAGCTCGAGCTGTTGTCGCGCCTTGCGACCGAGATGGGCAAGACCGCGCGGATTTCCGTGCGCGTCAATCCCGATGTCGACGCCGGCACGCATGCCAAGATCTCCACCGGCAAGTCCGAGAACAAGTTCGGCATCCCGATCGCGCATGCCCGCGAGGTCTATGCGCGCGCGGCGAAGCTGCCCGGGATCCAGGTGACCGGCACCGACGTGCATATCGGCAGCCAGATCACCGATCTGTCGAAGATGGAGACGGCGTTTCGCATCCTCTCCGAATTCGTGCAGACGCTGCGTGCCGACGGCCACGACATCTCGCATGTCGATTTCGGCGGCGGCCTCGGCATTCCCTATTACATGGACCGCGAGGCGCCGCCGGCGCCCGATGCCTATGCCGCCATGGTCAAGCGCGTCAGCCATAATCTCGGCTGCACGCTGATGTTCGAGCCGGGCCGCATGATCGTCGGCAATGCCGGCATCCTGGTTGCCAAGGTGATCTATGTGAAGCACGGCGACGGCAAGAATTTCGTCATCATCGACGCTGCGATGAACGATCTGATCCGCCCGACGCTGTATGAAGCCCATCACGATATCCTGCCGGTAACGCAGCCGGCCCGGGACGCGGCCACGATGGTGGCCGATGTCGTCGGGCCGGTCTGCGAGACCGGCGACTATCTCGCGCTCGACCGCACGCTGCCGACGCCGAAGGCGGGCGATCTCCTCGCCATCATGACCGCCGGCGCCTATGGCGCGGTGCAGGCCGGCACCTACAACACGCGGCCGCTGGTGCCCGAGGTGCTGGTGAAGGACGACCAATACGCCGTGGTTCGCCCGCGCATCGATGTCGAGCAACTGATCGCGATGGACACGCCGGCGCCGTGGCTGTGAGGCGTGTCGTGATCTCATCGTGAGACGCGACGTAACCTCGACAATTTCGGTGTCGTCCTGGCGAAAGCCAGGACCCATTACCCCAGGGAGTACTTTGGCGGGAGGCTGGTAACCACGAGTCTTCGCCAAACCTCGCCCTGTGGTAATGGGTCCTGGATCAGCGCTTGCTACGCTCGCTTGTCCAGGACTACCTGGAAAGGGGATGCGCGAGAAAACTACTTCCCCGCCAAACCGCCCGTCTTTCCCCCAACCACAACCCCCGCCTTCTTCTCGATCGGCTTGATCGCCGCGGTGAAATCGGAATCGGCGCCTTCCGCGCTGATCACGGTCTCCCACAGGCGCCCCACGGCGTCCGCGACCTCCATCGACAGGCCGAGCTGCTTCATTTCCTCCAGCGCGAGGCGCACGTCCTTCACCATCAGCCCCGTGGCGAAGCCGAAATCGAACGTGCGCGGCAGCACCGAGCGCGGAAACTTGTCGCGGCTCGCAGTATTCATGCCCGAGCCGGCATTGATGACGTCGATCATCACGGCGGGATCGAGCCCGGCCTTCACACCCATGACGACCGCCTCCGACGTCGCCACGATCGCGGTGGCCGAGAGGAAATTGTTGGCGAGCTTCATGGTCTGCGCGGCACCCGGCTTCTCGCCGATGAAGAACACTTTTCCGATCACATCGAGCGCCGGCTTGAGCAGCTCGAACTCCGCCTTCGGCCCCGACACCATTACCGCCAGCGTGCCCTTCTCGGCGCCGCCGACGCCGCCGGAGACGGGGCAGTCGATCTGTACGATGTCGCGCTTGGCGAGCAGGCCGTGAATCTTCGAAGCCATCGTCGAGCCGACGGTGGACAGATCGATGAAGCGCTTGACGCGGCTCCCCTCGATCACGCCGTTCGTCCCCGTTGCAACTTCGAGCGAAGCCTGCAGCGAGGGCAGGCTCGCCATCACGGTCTCGACCTGATCGGCAACGTCCTTTGGCGACGTCGCCGGCGTCGCACCGCGCGCCACGAGCTTGTCCACGACCTCCTTGCGCGTGTCGAACACGACGAGCCGGTTGCCAGCCTCGATCAGGCGCCGCGCCATCGGAAAACCCATGTTTCCGAGGCCGATGAATCCGATGTCCATGGTGTTTCCTTGTGTTGATTATTCGTTGTTGTCGTGAAAATCCGCGCTCTATCCCCGGTGTCGTCCCGGACAAGCGCGCCTCAAGCGCGCGCAGATCCGGGACCCATAGCCCCAGGGAGGAGTCGCAGCGCGAAAGCGGTCACTCCGAGTCCCGCTAACCACATCCGCCTGCGGTGATGGGTCCCGGATCGGCGCTACGCTCCGCTTCGGCTGTCCGGGACGACAGTGGCGAGAGCTTGCCCCCTCACACCTTCCCATCAATCTCAGCGAACACCTCGCGCGCGATGCGAAAGCTGTCGACTGCGGCCGGCATGCCGCCGTAGATCGCGACCTGCATCAGGATCTCGCGGATCTCGTCGCGGGTGACGCCGTTGGTGAGCGCGCCCTTTAGATGCGCACGGAATTCGTGCTGGCGGTTGAGGATCGCGATCATCGCGATGTTGAGCATGCTGCGGGTCTTGCGCGGCAGCTCCTCGCGGCCCCACACCGTGCCCCAGCAATATTCGTTGAGCATCTCCTGGAACGGACGGTTGAAGTCGTCGACGTTCTTCAGGGCGTTGTTGACATAGGCTTCCCCCAGCACCGCTTTGCGGACTTCCAGGCCCTTGTCGTGCATCTTCTTGTCCATGGCGTTTCCTTCGTTTCCCTTTGCATGTCCCTTGGATGGCGGCGCGGAAATTACGGGGTTGCGGCGGGCCAGTCACGTCCTCGTGTTATGCGGGAAAAGGGGTGTCTCCCGTACAGGAACGGATGCCTCAGTGCTGCCGTTGTGATACGCTCTTCTCCACCGGGCAACCTGGAGAGCTTATTGAACGGCGTCACCCCTGACCCGTCAGACCCGATCCGCGATGGCGACGCTCTGTCGCGGTTGAAGCTGGCGCAGGCCCTCGATCGGGCGAGATATGCCATCGCGTGGGAGCGTGCCTGGCCGAATCTGGCGCGGCTTCTGACCGTCGTCGGCCTGTTCCTGGCGCTGTCCTGGGCCGGTCTCTGGCTGGCGCTGCCGTTCCTTGCCCGCGCCATCGGTCTCGTCGTTTTCGCCGGCATCGCGATTGCCGCCCTGTTCCCGCTGGTTCGCTTCCGCTGGCCGAGCCGCGAGGAGGCTTTGGGCCGGCTCGATCGCGGCTCCGGCATCCGTCACCGCCCGGCCACCACGCTCACGGACACGCTGACCTCGCAGGACCCGGTTGCGAAGGCGCTGTGGCAGGCGCAGCGTGAGCGCACGCTGGCCTCGCTCAAGCGCATCCGCGCCGGTCTGCCGCACCCGCGGCTCGCTCTGCACGATCCCTGGGCGCTGCGTGCGCTGGTCATGGTGATGCTGGTTGCGACCTTCTTCGCCGCCGGCGACGAGCGTGCGATGCGGCTCGGGGCGGCCTTCGACTGGAACGGCGTGCTGGCGCCGACCAATGTTCGCGTCGATGCCTGGGTCACGCCGCCGCTCTACACCGGCAAGCCGCCTGTGATCCTGTCGGCCGCCAACAGGGAGGCCGCGGCGCTGCCCGCCAGCGGTCCGCTCGCCGTTCCCGCCGGCTCGACCCTGATCGTGCGTTCCTCCGGCGGCAGCCTGGATGTCGCCGTCTCCGGCGGCCTCAAGGAGGTAGCCCCCACTGAAGCCACGCCCAAGGGCACCAACGAGAAGCATTTCGCCATCACCGGCGACGGCACCGCGCATGTCCGTGCGCCCTCCGGCCAGCCGCAGTGGGCGTTTGCGGCAACGCCGGACCGCGCGCCGACGATTGCGCTGGCCAAGGATCCGGAGCGCCAGGCGCGCGGCGCGCTTCAGCTCTCCTACAAGATCGAGGACGATTACGGCGTCACCGGCGCCGAGGCGCACATTGGCCTGCGCGCCGCCGATGCCAGGGACGGTGCGAAGGACGGCGCGAAGGAAGCCACCAAGGAAGCCGATACCAAGGCGGCCGCACGGCCGCTGTTCCAGCCGCCGCAATTCCCGCTGGTGCTGCCGAATGCGCGCACCCGCAACGGCGTCGGCCAGACGGTGAAGGACCTCAGCGAGGACCCCTATGCCGGCGCCGACGTCACGCTGACCCTCACCGCCAAGGACGAGGCCGGCAACGAGGCTAGAAGCGAACCCTTCAACATGCGCCTGCCCGAGCGGCTGTTCACGAACTCGCTCGCGCGCGCGCTGATCGAGCAGCGCCGCATCCTCGCGCTCGACGCCAACAAGAATTCCGACGTCTATGCCGCGCTCGACGCGCTGATGATCGCGCCCGAATTGTTCACCCCGGATGCCGGCTGCTATCTCGGTCTCCGCAGCCTCGCGCTCCAGCTCGAGGCGGCCCGCACCGACGACGCGATGCGCGACGTCGTGGCGAGCATGTGGGCGTTCGCAGTCACCATCGAGGACGACGGTGTCGCCGGCAGCGTCAACGCCGCGCTGCGCTCGGCGCAGGACGCGCTCAAGCGGGCGCTGGAGCGCGGTGCCGGCGAGGACGAGATCAGGGTGCTGACGCAAAAGCTCCGCGAGGCCATGGCCGGCAAGGTGCGCGACCTCGCCCGGCGCGCGGAGCAAAATCCGCTGGGACCCCGGCAGCCGTTCCCCGCGGAAGTCCAGCTCATCCTCGACAAGGCCGTCGAGCTGCGACAGAAGACCCAGCACGCGACGCCCGAGCAGCTCGAGGAGCTGGCGCAGCAGCAGGACGCATTGCGTCAGCAACTTCAGGCCTATCGGAAGTCGGCGAGCAACCGGGCCAAGGCGGGGGACGACGGGGCCAATCAGTTTACGCGGGACCGGAAATGCGGAAGCTAGCGCGCGTGCCAGTCTTGAAGGCGATCTCGATCGCCTGCCTCGCCTTCCTGTTGGGAGGCCTTCCGTCCGTCGCTGCCCAGCAGGATCAGGATCCCGATGCGCTGCTCGATGGCGCGGAAAAGGCGATGCAGGATGCCGGCGATAACCTCCGGCAGAAGGAATCCGGGCGCAGCCTGAACAATCAATCCGATGCCATTCAGAAGCTCGAGGAGTACAAGCGCGCGACGGAAAGGAACCAATCCTCCAATCGCGATCGCTCCGTTATCACGCAGCGGGATCTGGAAGATCTTCTGAAGCAGATCGAGAAGGCGGCGCGCGAAGGCAATCGCGAGGCGGCGCAGCGCATGCTCGAGCAGCTGGCGCAGATCATGGAAAATCTCCAGATGGCGCAGCCCGGGCAATCCGGCGACAGCGACATGGAGCAGGCGCTCAACGAGCTCAGCGACATGATCCGCAAGCAGCAGCAATTGCGCGACAAGACCTACAAGCAGGGCCAGGACTCCCGGCGTGACCGCTCGCGCGGCAAGCAGCAGGGCGATCAGTCGATGTCGGACCTCCAGCAGGACCAGCAGGCGCTGCGCGACCGGCTGAAGAAGCTGCAGGACGAGCTCGCCAAGCGCGGCCTCACGCAGAAGGGACAAAAGGGCCAGAAAGGGCAGCAGGGGCAGAAGGGCCAGCAGGGCGACCAGGGACAGCCCGGTCAGGATGGCGATCAGGACGGTGACGATGACGACGGCAGCCTGGACACCGCCGACGGTGCCATGGGCGATGCCGGCTCAAAGCTCGGCGAGGGCAATGCAGACGGCGCCGTGGACTCGCAGGGCAAGGCTCTCGACGCCTTGCGAAAGGGTGCGCAGAAGATGGCCGAGGCGATGCAGCAGGGGGATGGCGAGGGGCAGGGCGATGGTCCCGGCAACCGGGCCGGCCGCCAGCAGAGCGGCGGCAATCAGACCGATCCGCTCGGTCGCCCGCTTCACGGCCGTGAGTTCGGCGACGACTATACGGTCAAGATCCCCGGCGAGATCGACGCCCAGCGCGTCCGCCGCATCCTCGAAGAACTCCGCCGCCGCTTAGGGGATACCTCGCGTCCGCAGATCGAGCTCGATTATATCGAGCGGCTGCTGAAGGATTTTTGAGGCGAGAACCCGGTTATCTCCCCAATGTCGTCCTGGCGAAAGCCAGAACCCATTACCCCAGGGAGTGGTTTGGCGAAGACTCGTCGTCCGGTACGGCTATCGATTCCTAAAAGATAGACCTCGCGGTATGGGTCCTGGCCTTCGCCAGGACGACACCGTGTATGAGGGACGAGGATCGCGTAACAGCAGTGCTACAAGTGCGGCGCGCGCTACCTCTTCTTCGCCGCCAGCGCGTCCGCCACCGCGGTGCGGATGTCGGCGACCGAGAACGGTTTTGTCACGACGTCATGCACCAGCGCGTTGAGGTTCGAGGCGCGCTCGCGCTGGTCGGCAAATCCGGTCATCAGCAAAATCGTCAGGTCGGGGAAATCGCGCGCGGCGGAGAGCGCCAGCGCGATGCCGTCCATGACCGGCATCTGGATGTCGGTGAGCAGCAAATCGAATGCGCCGTCCTCGCGGGTCAGGATCTCCAGCGCCTCGGCGCCGTCCTGCGCGGTCACGGTCTCGTGCCCGTCCATGGCGATGGCGCGCGCCACCAGTTGGCGCATCGAATCCTCGTCGTCGGCGATCAAGATTCTTGGCATGGGACCAACCTTGGGACCAACCTCCCGTGCGGACCTTGCGAGCCTGATTACACGCTGCCGCCGGCAATGTCGCGCCGGTTGAAGAAGCGAACGTCGATATTGCGGCCCTCCGGCGGCGGGGAGGCCAGGCGCGAGCGGAAGAAGGCGCGCTCGCCGGGCCGCAGCACGGTCTGCTCCAGCACCGTATTCCAGGCATAGATCTCCGCGCCCTGCGCGTCGCGCACCGCGAAGCGCAGCCGCGGGATATCGAGCGGCTTCTTGCCCTCGCCGACGATGACGCCCTCGATCACCAGCACCTGCTTACCGTCAACGGTCTCGCTGGAGAGCTTCACGTCCTTGAAGGCCAGCCCGCGCAGGTTAACGTCGAGGCCGACCATCTTGTAGAAGGCCGCGGTCTGCGGCAGCAGCCGAACCATATCGCCGCGCCAGACGATCAGGGCCAGCACCAGCGCGCCCATGGCGGCGCAGGCGGTCGGCAGGCCGAAATGGGACTTTCGCGGCGCCGCCGTGGGGGCCTGACGCCTCACCCGTGCCCCGCGCCGGCTGAACAGGCCGCGGAACCAGGACTGGTGCTGCGCGCCGTCGACCTCGTCCTCGGCGTCCCGGGCCGCCGCCGACCACTCGTCCTCGGTCTCCTTGGCGTCCTCCTCCGGCCAGTCGCTGGCGATGGAGGGGCTGTCGACCACAGGCGTGTCAGTGGCGCCGTCGTCCTTGGCGTAGGAGTTCCACTGCTCGGCGAGGTCGGACTGGTCGTCGGCCTGGCTGGCGGCGGCCATGGCCGGGACGGACGCCTCCTCGATGGCATCCTCGGCATAGGCGACCCAGGTCTGCTTGCACCGGGAGCAGCGGACTGTCCGCCCGTTCGCCCCCAGGCTTGCAAGCTTGATGGCGTAGGATGTCGTACAATGGGGGCAGACGATATGCATGGACGAGCCTTGATGCATGAACGAGTCTTGACGATGCCAAGGTCGCGGAGACCCGGGCGTACTGGATGCTACAGGGCGACCGTTAACGAACCGGAAACCATAACGGTCGCAAAAACCGTTGATCGCGTGTGGCGGAGCGTCGCGTCGCGGCCATCGCCCCCTCTCGAACGGAGCTGAGCTTGGTTCGGTTCGAAAATGTCGGATTGCGTTACGGCCTGGGGCCGGAGATCCTGCGCGACCTCAATTTCCAGATCCCGGCGCACTCCTTCCAGTTCCTCACCGGCCCGTCCGGCGCCGGCAAGACCTCGCTCTTGCGCCTGCTGTTCCTGTCGCACCGGCCGACGCGCGGCCTCGTCAACCTGTTCGGCCACGACATCTCGCAGCTCGGCAAGGACGAGATCGCCGACTTGCGCAAGCGCATCGGCATCGTGCTCCAGGATTTCCGCCTGCTCGACCACATGACGACCTACGAGAACGTCGCGTTGCCGTTTCGCGTCATGGGCCGCAGCGAGTCGAGCTATCGCAAGGAGGTCATCGACCTCTTGCGCTGGGTCGGACTCGGCGAACGCATGGACGCGCTGCCGCCGATCCTGTCCGGCGGCGAGAAGCAGCGTGCGGCGATCGCGCGCGCCGTGATCTCGCGGCCGCAGCTTCTGCTCGCGGACGAGCCGACCGGCAGCGTCGATCCGACGCTCGGCCGCCGCCTGCTGCGCCTTTTCATCGAGCTCAACAAATCGGGCACCGCCGTCATCATTGCGACCCACGACATCGGCCTGATGGATCAGTACGAGGCGCGGCGGCTGGTGCTGCATCAGGGACGGCTGCACGTCTATGAGTAAGCCCGACGAGCGCGGCGTGCTGGTCGACCTCGGACAGGAGCGTCCGCAGCTTCCGGCCAAGGCGCGCAACATGTCGCCGATCGTGCCGCGCGCCTCGATCCACGGCCGTGCGCTGGTTGCCGTCGTCGCCATCATGACCTTCCTCGCTTCGATGACCACGGGCACGGTGCTGCTGGTCAGCGCCTCCGCCGCCGAATGGCAGTCGGACGTCGCGAGCGAAATCACCATCCAGGTTCGTCCGCAGTCCGGGCGTGACCTCGAGCGCGACACCGCCGCGGTGACCGAGGCGATGCGCGCGCAAGCCGGTATCGTCGAGGTCAAGCCGTTCACCAAGGACGAGAGCGGCAAGCTGCTCGAGCCCTGGCTCGGCACCGGACTGTCGATGGACGATCTGCCGGTGCCGCGCATGATCATCGCGCGCGTGCAGCCCGGCACGGCGCTCGATCTTGCCGCCTTGCGCGCCCGCGTGACGCAAGTGGCGCCAAGCGCCAGCGTCGACGATCACCGCGCCTGGATCGAGCGCATGCGCTCGATGACCAACGCAACCGTGCTCGCCGGTCTCGGCATCCTCGCGCTCGTCATCATCGCGACAATCATCTCGGTCTCGTTCGCGACCCGCGGCGCCATGGCGGCGAACCGTCCGATCGTCGAGGTCCTGCATTTCGTCGGCGCCGGCGACCGCTACATCGCCAACCGCTTCCTGCGCCATTTCCTCAGGCTGGGCCTGGAGGGCGGCGTGATCGGCGGCGGCGCCGCCATGCTGGTGTTCGGCTTCTCCGAGTCGATCGCCGGCTGGTTTTCGGGGACGCCCGTCGGCGACCAGTTCGCCGCCCTGCTCGGCACCTTCTCGCTGCGGCCCTCCGGCTATGTCGTGCTCGCGGTGCAGGCGGTGCTGATCGGCGCCATCACCGCCGTCGCCTCGCGCCAGACGCTGTTCGCGACACTGAATGATGTGGATTGAGGTTGTGCTTCTTCCTTCCCCCGTGTGGAGAAGGTGAATAAACCGGACTCCACTTCGCCTCAAAACGTTTTAAAATCATCCGGGGAAGGGATTACCGACATCGCATGACCTCGCCGACCGACGATCGATCGCCGAAATTGCCGCGCGGCTGGCTGCGCGCAGCCGTGGTGTCGACGATCGCGTTCGCCTTCGTCGGCGCGGCGGCGGGCTTCATCGCGTTCCTGTCGCAGTTGCGCGGCGCCGAGATCGCGCCGGACCGCAAGGCGGACGGCATCGTGGTCCTGACCGGCGGCTCCTCGCGGGTGTCGGATGCGATGGAGCTGCTGGCTGCCGGCTACGGCAGGCGGCTCCTGATTTCCGGGGTGCATCCGACCTCGACCGCAAGCGACATCTCGCGGACCCTGCCGGAGAACCAGTCCTTCATGACCTGCTGCGTCGACCTCGACCGCACCGCGCTCTCGACCCGCGGCAACGCCGCGGAGGCGCGGCGCTGGGCGCAGGCGCGCCGGTTCAAATCGCTGATCGTGGTGACCTCGAACTATCACATGCCGCGCGCGCTGGTGGAATTCTCGCACGCGATGCCGGAGACGATTCTGATCCCGTTCGCCGTGGTCGGCGACAAATGGCGCGAGGAGCCGTGGTGGGCCTCGGCGTCCACCTTGCGGCTGCTGCTGTCGGAATATGTCAAATATATCGCGGCCGAAGTCAGGGTGCGGTTGGAGGATTTCGGGATTGACCTTTCGCCCGAAGTATCGGAGCAGCCTCCCGGGATGCAGCCGAAGCGGCCCGCCACTGCACAGGCCAATTGATCGGCAATTGATCGGATCGTCGATGTTCTTGATTTTCCTGCGCTCGCTCGTGTTCAACGTGCTGTTCTACGCCGTGCTGGTGTGTCTCGCGATCGTGGCGCTGCCGACCTTTGCAATGCCTCCGCGCGCCATGCTGACGGTCGCGCAATGGTGGGCGAAGGCGACGCTGGTCCTGATGCGGGTGATCTGCAACATCAAGGTGGAATTCCGCGGGCAGGAGAAGATCCCGCAGGGGCCGCTGGTGATCGTGGCAAAGCATCAGTCGTTCTGGGAAACCTTCGTGCTGCCGGGATTCTTCGACCGCCCAATCTTCATCCTCAAGCGTCAGCTCATGCAGATCCCGGTGTTCGGTCAGTTCCTGGTCAAGACCGGGATGATCGCGATTGACCGCAAGGCCGGCGTGAAGGCGCTGCTGGACATGACGCGGCGGGCGCGCGACGCGGTGCGCAGCGGCCGCCAGCTCGTGATCTTTCCGGAAGGCACGCGCCGCGCGCCGGGCGCGCCCCCCGACTACAAGACCGGTTTTGCGCAGATCTATTCGTCCTGCGGCGTGCCGTGTCTGCCGATTGCGCTCAATTCCGGCCTGTTCTGGCCGCGCCGCACCTTCATGCGCTATCCCGGCACGCTGGTGGTGGAGTTTCTCGATCCGCTGCCGCCGGGCCTGCCGAAGGACGAGTATCTCTCCCGCGTGCAAACGGCGATCGAAGAGGCGACCGACCGCCTCGTCGAAGCGGGCCGCAAGGAGCAGGAGCAGCTGATCGGTTCGGCGCCGAGCTACGCGCCGACTGGCAGCTAGCGGCTTTCGCGATCTTCGCTCGGAGCCGGCGCGTGCAGGGAATGCGCCTCCCCATGCAGCATCGTCGCGAGCTGATGCAGTTGCGTGTCGCGAAAGCCTTCGGCCTCGATCGCCTTCACCGTCGCCGTCACGTAGTCGCGGTTGGCCCCGGACTGGCCGTGCCCCTGGAGCACGTGGCGATGCTGATCGGCGAGCGACAGCCGGCCGGCATATTGCACGTGGCCGCGGTCGACGACATAGGCGAGTGCGGAGACGCGCTGCCGCGCATCGTTCTCCAGCCACACCGAGCGCATCACCTCGCGGTAGACCGACGTCACCTGCTCGCGTTCGCGCAAATAGGCGACGACGTCGGCACGGTTCTTTTCGGCGACGCGGAACGCGATGCCGCGACAGGCGCCGCCGCGATCGAGCCCGAGCACCAGGCCCGGCTTCTCCGGCGTGCCGCGATGCACGAAGGAATAGACGCAGAGCGCACGATGCTCGCCGACCAGCCGCGCCGGGACGCGCTCCTCGAATTCGAAGCCCGGCCGCCACATCAGCGAGCCGTAGCCGAACACCCAGAGGTCGCCGTTGGCTGTCGTGACGGAGGGGAGGGTGATTTCCGACATGGCGGGCACGGCTACCAGAACCGCGCCCCCAAGCGAAGCGAATTCTCCGCCTTTCGGAGCAAGCCAACCTCGCTTACATTTGACAAAATCTGAGGCCAAAGGGTCGCCGCATGTCCAATCTGACCGTTGCCGCAGGCCGCCGCCCCCGTTGGGGCCTTTTCATCGCACCCATTCTCCTCCTGATCCTCGCCGTCGCGTGGAGCTGCTTCTGGTTCTACGCCGCTTCGCAGGCCGAAATCGCCGCAGACGCCTGGCGCGCGCAGGAGGCCAAGTCCGGCCGCATCTATGATTGCGCCAAGCGCTCGATCGCGGGCTTCCCGTTCCGCTTCGAGGTCCAGTGCTCCGGCGCCAGCGTCGCCCTGGTCTCGCAGAACGCGAGCAAGACGCCGTTCACGGCGAGGCTCGACAACATCCTGGTCGTCGCCCAGGTCTACGATCCCAAGCGCGTCATCGCCGAATTCTCGGCGCCGGCGACCCTCACCGACGGCGTTACGCAAAACACCTTCGTGGTGAACTGGAGCAAGGGCCGCAGCAGCGTGGTCGGCCTGCCGGCGGTGCCGGACCGCGCCTCCATCGTGTTCGACGATCCCGTCATCAACCGGCTCGACGGCAGCGTGCAGGTGCCGCTCGCGCGCGCCAAGCAGGTCGAGCTGCACGGGCGCCTCGCGGACGGATCGCCGTCCGATCATCCCGTGATCGAGACCGTGCTCCACGTCGCGCAGGGCAGCATCCAGGGTGTTCACCCCTTGCTCGCCGAGCCGTTCGAGGCGGACACGCGCGCCAAGGTCACCGGGCTCTCCGACCTCACCCCAAAGCCATGGCCGCAACGCTTCCGCGAGATCCAGGCCGTCGGCGGCCATATCGAGATCGTGCAGTCGCGGATCCAGCAGGGCGAGATGATCGCGGTCGCGGCCGGCACGCTCGGGCTCTCGGCGAATGGCCGACTCGACGGCGAATTGCAGATGACGGTGACGGGCCTCGAGCGCGTGATCCCGGCGCTGGGTATCGAGAAAATGCTGGAAGAGGGTGTGCCGCAGGCAACCCTCGACCGCGTCGCGCCCGGCGTGAAGTCGCAGGATCTCAACAATCTGTTCGGCGCGCTCGATCGCGCCGTTCCCGGCCTCGGCAAGGTCATCAAGCAGAACGCCAATGCCGGCGTCGCCGCCGGCATCAATTCGATCGGCACCGAGAGCACGCTGGAAGGCAAGAAGGCCCGCAGCTTCCCGCTGAAGTTCGTCGACGGCGCCGTGCTGCTCGGCCCGGTCAAGGTCGGCCAGATTCCGCCGCTGTATTGAAACCTCTCTCGTCATTCCGGGGCGATGCGTAGCATCGAACCCGGAATCTATTTCGCCGCGTGCGCTGTGGCCCAATGGATTCCGGGCTCGCCCTTCGGGCGCCCCGGAATGACAGGAGCTACGGCTTCTTCAGCGCCGCATGCGGCCGGCCGAAGTCCGGCGCCGCCGAATCCTGGCCGATCTCGACGATGCCGCGACGGATGGCGCGGGTGCGGGTGAAGTGGTCGAACAGCGCTTCGCCGTCGCCGCGCCGGATCGCGCGGGTGAGTTTTGCCAGATCCTCGGTGAAGGTGCCGAGCATCTCCAGCACGGCTTCCTTGTTGGCGAGGAAGACGTCGCGCCACATCGTCGGGTCGGACGCCGCGATGCGGGTGAAGTCGCGGAAGCCGCCGGCGGAGAACTTGATCACTTCCGATTCCGTCACCTGCGCCAGCTCGTCGGCGGTGCCGACGATGGTGTAGGCGATCAGATGCGGCAGATGGCTGGTGATCGCGAGCACGAGATCATGATGATCCGGCGTCATCACCTCGACCTTGGCACCCATCGCAGCCCAGAAGGCGCGCAAGCGATCGGTGGCCGACGCGTCGACGCCTTCCGGCGGGGTGAGGATGCACCAGCGGTTGATGAAGAGCTCGGCAAAGCCGGAATCCGGCCCCGAGTGCTCGGTGCCCGCCACGGGGTGCGCCGGCACGAAATGAACGGTCTTCGGCAGATGCGGCGCCATGTCCCTGACGATCGCGCCCTTCACAGAGCCGACGTCGGAGACGATCGCGCCGGGCTTCAGATGCGCGGCGATCTCCTGCGCCACCGGTCCGCAGGCGCCGACGGGAATGCAGAGGATGACGAGATCGGCATCCTTCACCGCTTCCGCATTGGTCGCCACGACCTGATCGACGATGCCGAGCTCGAGCACCCGCGCGCGCGTCTTCTCCGAGCGCGCGGTGGTGACGATCTCGCCGGCCAGGCCCTGGAGCTTCGCAGCGCGCGCGATCGAGCCGCCGATCAGGCCGAAGCCGATCAGGGCGATGCGCTGGAAGTGCGGCTGTACGCTCATTTGCCGGCCATGAAGTCGCGCAAACCGTCCACGACGAGGCGGTTGGCCTCCTCGGTGCCGATGGTCATGCGCAGGGAATGCGGCAGGCCGTAATTCTTCAATGCCCGCAGCACGAGGCCTCGCTTGGTGAGGAAGGCGTCGGCGTCGTCCGAGGTCCTGCCCCTGTCGGTCGGGAAGTGGATCAGCACGAAATTGGCGACGCTCGGCGTCACCTTCAGGCCGAGCTTGCCGATCTCCTCGGTGAGCCAGTTGCGCCAGGTCTCGGTGAACTGCTTCGACATCGCCTGATGCGCGGTGTCCTCGATCGCGGCGACCGCGGCGTACATTGCCGGCGTCGACACGTTGAACGGACCGCGGATGCGGTTGACCGCGTCGATGATGTGCTCGGGCCCGAACATCCAGCCGATGCGCAGCGCGGCGAGGCCGTGGATCTTGGAGAAGGTGTGCGTCACCACGGTGTTCTCCGTGGTGGCGACGAGCTCGATGCCCATCTCGTAATCGTTGCGCGAGACGTAGTCGCAATAGGCGGCGTCCAGCACCAGCAGCACGCGCGAGGGCAGGCCGGCGCGCAGGCGCTTGACCTCGTCGAACGGAATATAGGTGCCGGTCGGGTTGTTCGGATTGGCGAGCCACACCAGCTTCGTCTTCGGCGTCACAGCCTTGAGGATGGCGTCGACGTCGCAGGTGAGGTTCTTCTCCTGTGCGATGACGTTCCTGGCGCCGACCGCCATGGTGGCGATCGGGTAGACCAGGAAGCCGTGCGTGGTCGAGATCGCCTCGTCGCCCTGGCCGAGATAGGTGTGGGCGAGCAGGTTGAGGATCTCGTCCGAGCCGGCGCCGCAGATGATGCGGTTGGGGTCGAGGCCGAAGGTGCGGCCGATGGCTTCGCGCAGCACCCGCGAGGTGCCTTCCGGATAGTCTTCCAGATGATCAGCCACCTTCTTGAAGGCCTCGATCGCCCTGGGCGAGGGGCCGAACGGCGTCTCGTTGGCCGAGAGCTTGAACACCTTGCGGCCCGGCTCCGGCACCGGGCTCTTGCCGGGCGTGTAGGGCGCAATATCGAGAATGCCGGGGTTCGGCACGGGGCGGGACATCTTCAACTCCGGAATGGCAGGCGGCTCGTAACTTACGATTTCGACCCGGTCGGGGGCACCGTATAGCGCGTCGCGTGGCTGCCGACGAGGGCCGTGGAGCGCACCGAGGCCCCCGCCTCGATCAGGGCAGCCTTGATCTTGTCGATGCTGCTCGCGCTCGTGACCGAGACCAGCAGCGCGGCGCCATCGAAGGCGGTATCGGGCACCGCCACGATGTCGGCGAGCGGCGACAGCGCCCGCGCGATCTCGGCATTCCACCCCGAGACGCGCACGCTGAAAGTCTCCACCTCCGTCACCAGGGCACTGTCGGCGACGCGCGAGATCGCGAACACGGGCAGCGCGGCCGGATGGTCGGCACGCTCGACGAAGGGCAGCCGCGCGATGATCTTCGGTGCGCCTTCTGCTTCCAGCTCCAGCCACCACGGGGTGCGGCTGGAAGTCGCCGAGACCAGCGCCAGATCGCCCTTGGATTTCGCGACCGCCTCGACCGCGGCCTGCGCGCTGAAATGCGCGACGTAAGGCACGGTGAAGCCGAAATGGAATCGCACGGAATCGCGCATCGCGGGCTCGCTCACCGAGATGTCGGCATGCACCGCGAACGGCGCCTGCACGTAAGTGAACGTCGCGATGATGACGCGCCAGATGCTCTCGACCGTGTCGAGCGGCAGGATGCCGCGATGGCGCTCCACGATCCGCCGCATCATGTCGGCCTCGCGCGCCGGCCGGAACGCCGAGCCCACCTCCTGGGTCTGCTTCACCTGGATCAGGCGGTCGATGATGTCGCCGCGCTGCATCAGGAGGCGATGCATGCCCTCGTCGATCGCGTCGATCTCCTTGCGCAATTCCTGCAACGATGGTGGCGCGGGCGGACGTTGGGACATATCTGGCAAGTGCTGTTGAGAGGCGTTCCAATGCGGGTCCATCAGGTCGGACCCGCCGCGGTCGATGTCTTGATTAGGCAGTCGGAGCGGCGAAAGCAAAGAGAAATGCAAAGGGAAATCGGGCCTTTTCGGCTGACGCGACGGGGACGAATTTGGTCAATCAGGACCGTATCTTGACGAAAACCGTCCAAGCCGTTAAGTTTTGCCTGTTCCGTGGTCATTTGAGCCGGCCGGCTTGCAGCCACGTTAAAAAACTCGCTAAACAGGCCGGGGACGCTTCCGATCCCGGCCGAACCTATCGTTCAGGCCGGGTTTTTTATGGCCTGATGCAAGTAGCGGTCTGAAGTCGGATCGCAAACGAGGTCGATGGTCAGATGGTTGGCGTCACGTCGATATCCAGTCCCGCGATCAGTGCCGATGAGCGGTCGCATGAGGTGGATCATCCGAGCTCGCTCGTCGCGCATTTCGGCGCTGATCAGCCGTTGCCGCTCGACTGCGGCATAGATCTCACCCCGTTCCAGATCGCCTACCAGACCTATGGCGAGCTCAACGCCGATCGCTCCAACGCGATCCTGATCTGCCATGCGCTGACCGGCGACCAGCATGTCGCCAATGTGCACCCTGTCACCGGCAAGCCCGGCTGGTGGGAAACCCTCGTCGGTGCGGGCCGTCCGCTCGATCCGAGCCAATACTTCATCATCTGCGCCAATGTGATCGGTGGCTGCATGGGCTCGACCGGGCCGGCCTCGATCAATCCCGCGACCGGCAAAGTGTGGGGCCTGGATTTCCCGGTCATCACCATCCCTGACATGGTTCGCGCGCAGGCGATGCTGATCGACCGGCTCGGCATCGACACGCTGTTCGCGGTGGTCGGCGGCTCGATGGGCGGCATGCAGGTGCTGCAATGGACGGCGGCCTACCCCGAGCGCGTGTATTCCGCGCTGGCAATTGCCTGCTCGACGCGGCACTCGGCGCAGAACATCGCCTTTCACGAGCTCGGTCGCCAGGCTGTGATGGCCGATCCCGACTGGCACAATGGCGGCTACGCCGATCGCGGCATCCATCCGCATCGCGGCCTTGCGGTCGCACGGATGGCGGCGCACATCACCTATCTCTCCGACGCGGCGCTGCATCGCAAGTTCGGCCGGCGCATGCAGGACCGCGACCTGCCGACCTTTTCGTTCGACGCCGACTTCCAGGTCGAGTCCTATCTGCGCTACCAAGGCTCGTCCTTTGTCGAGCGCTTCGACGCCAACTCCTATCTCTATCTGACGCGCGCGATGGACTATTTCGACATCGCCGGCGACCATGGCGGCGTGCTGGCGAAGGCGTTCGCGGGCATCAAGACGCGCTTCTGCGTGGTCTCTTTCACCAGCGACTGGCTGTTCCCGACCTCGGAATCGCGCGCGTTGGTGCATGCGCTGAATGCGTCGAGCGCGCGGGTATCGTTCGCCGAGATCGAGACCGATCGCGGCCATGACGCCTTCCTGCTCGACGTGCCCGAATTCTTCGACATCGCCCGCGCCTTCCTGGAATCGGCCGGCAAGGCGCGCGGACTCAACGGCAGGGGTGGCTAGGATGTCAGTGCAGGAAGTGCTGCCGCTGGGCGGCCTTAGCGCGGGACAGTCCGGTCATTTTCGCGCCGACCATCTGCTCGTCGCCGAGATGGTCAAGCCGGGCTCCAAGGTGCTCGATGTCGGCTGCGGCGACGGTGATCTGCTCCAGCTTCTGGAGACCCGCGGCATCGACGGCCGCGGCATCGAATTGTCGCGCGAGGGCGTCAACCGCTGTGTCGCCAAGGGCCTCGCGGTGGTGCAGGGCGACGCCGATACCGACCTCGTGAACTATCCCGATGATGCCTTCGACTACGTGATCCTGTCGCAGACGCTCCAGGCGACGCGGCAGCCGCGTGTAGTGCTGGAAAATCTCCTGCGCATCGGCCGCCGCGCCATCGTCTCGTTCCCGAACTTCGGCTTCTGGAAGATGCGGCTCCAGCTCCTGATCGGCGGCCACATGCCGCGCACCGAGAACCTGCCGGCGACCTGGTACGACACCGCCAACATCCACTTCTGCACCATCAAGGATTTCGTCGAGCTCTGCGACGAGATCAACGTCAAGATGGAACGCTCGGTGGCGCTCGATCTCTATGGCCGCCCGGTGCCGCTGAACCTGCCCTGGTGGGTGTGGAATATGTTCGGCGAGCAGGGCGTGTTTCTGCTCACGCGCGGGCAGGGGAAGTGACGCCGTAGGCGTCATTCCGGGTTCGCTCTTCGAGCGCCCCGGAATGACAGGGTAAACTATTGCGCCGCCACCGACCTCGGATCGCGCGCCGGCCATCGACCTGCTTCCACCAGCGTGACGAACCGCTCCACGGTCTCGTTGAACAGCGCGGGCTCCTCGAGGTTGAGCACGTGCCCCGACTTCGGAAACATCGCGAGGCCCGCGGCCGGAAGATGCTTCTTCAGGAACAGGCTCGGCCCGACGCAAGGGTCATCCTCGTCGCCACAGATGATCAGCGCCGGCGTCGCGACGCCCCTGATCGCGTCCGTCATGGTGTAGATCGAGGGACGGCCGCCCTGGAAGACGCGCATCGTGCGCGCCGATCCCCTGGCATCGTGCCGCGCCAGCGCGGCGTAGAAATCGGCGTGGCCGCGTGGGTCCTTGACCAGGAAGGGAATCCGGCTCGGCGCCTCGCGCGTGACTTTCGCCACCTCCGTGGAGCCGAGCGTCTCGAATTGCTCGGCATTGGCGCGGCATTGCCTGCGCCAGGCGTCGAGATTCTCGATCTCCGAACCGGAGCCGACGCCGGCGAGCGTCATCGACAGCGCCCGCTGCGGCGCGTTCAGTCCGATTTGAAGCGACGAATAAGCGCCCATCGAGAGCCCGACGAGATGCGCGCGGTCGATCCTGAGATGATCGAGCACCGCGAGCGCGTCGGTGTAGAAATGCGTGTAGGTGTAGACCTCGCCCTCAGGCACGTCCGACGGCGTGTAGCCGCGCGCCGAATAGGTGATGCAGCGGTGGCCGCGCGAGAAGTAGCGCATCTGCGGCTCCCAATTGGTGTAGTCGGCCGCGAATTCGTGCAGGAAAATAATCGGCGTTCCCTGGCCCGCTTCCTCGAAATAGATGCGGACGTCGTCCCTGGTCGTGGCGTGGGGCATTAACCGTTTCCCTCTCTTCTAGCCGCATGTGAAGGATCGCAGTTAATGCTGTTGTCCGCAATGCGGCAGCGTCAGGCCGGCACCGACACAAAATCAACCCAGCTATTCACCGGCACGGTGTCTTTTTCTCGCCACATGGGGCGGCTTAACGGCCCGAGGGATGTCGGCCGCGCACGGGCCGGCTGGGAAGTGGGGGTGTCAACGAAGGATGACTAATGTTCGAGTTGTTTGCGTCTCGCCCGTCGCGTTGTGTTGTCGCGCTGGCGCTGTTCTTCGCGGCGGTCGCCGCGTTCTCGTCTCCGGCCTCGGCACGGCCGCATCGTCATAGCGCAGAGCGGCACGCTTACGCGCATCACGCCAGCAGATATCATCATTACCGGCACCAGGCCCGCAGTTCGCGCTTCGAGCGCAGCGCGGCGCAGTTGCAGGCCGGCGGCTTCATGGACACGCAGGCCAGCTACGATCCGAACGCCAATAGCGGCGGCATGGGTGACACGCGCTATCTGGGCGGCGGTGAAATGGGCATCGGTGGAAACGTGAGCCGCGCCGGCAAAGTGAGCCGCGCCCGTAACATGAGCCACGCTGTCAACAAGAGCAGCGCTGGCGACAATGGCAACGCCGGCAACATGGGTATGAGCAGCGGCTTCGGCGGCGGATCGGGCCTCGTGTCCGAGGCGCGCCGTTATCTCGGCGGCAACCCGACCGGGCGTGGCAGCCTGTGGTGCGCGCGCTTCATGAACATGGTGCTTGAGAAGACCGGCCACCGGGGCACCGGCTCGGACATGGCGAATTCATTCGCGCGTTACGGCACGCGTGTCTCCGGCCCGCAGGTCGGTGCCATCGCGGTGATGTCGCGCGGCGGCCGGGGCGGCCACGTTGGCATCATCACCGGCGTCGACGCGCAGGGAAATCCGATCATGATCTCCGGCAACAACGGCAACCGCGTCCGCGAGGCGCCGGTCTCGCGCGGCCGCATCTATGCGTATGTGATGCCGAACTGAGGTGAGGGAGCGTAGGGTGGGCAAAGGCGCGTTAGCGCCGTGCCCACCATCTCGTCCCGCAGAGATAAAGTTGGTGGGCACGCTTCGCTTTGCCCACCCTACGAAGCTCACACCAGCTTCGGCTCTTCCACCGCGACCGCATCCCCCACGCCGATCTCGCCGCCGGCGATGACCTCGGCATAGATGCCGCAGTCCATATGTCCGAGATGCCGCGAGAGCGTCGGCGGAATCTCGAGATCGCGCTTTGCCGTCACCGGGTCCACGTTGGTGGCCGGGCAACGGACGATGCGCTTGACCACTTGCAACCGGGCCTGACCGATCGCGAGCGTCTGGCCGACGAGGTCGAGTTCGGACCAGGCCGGCCAGCCCTTCACGTAGAGATTGGCGCGGAAGCGCAGGGGATGCACGGCGGTGCCGCCGAGCATGGCCTCGATCGCGCGGACGCTGTCCAGATTGATGATGGAGACGACCTTGCGGGCGACGTCGGAAAAGCTGTGGTCGCGGCCGGACAGGACTTTCGGCGGGCCCTTCAACTCCGGCTGGAAGTTCTCGGTGAAATAGCGCTCGATGGCGGCGCGCCCGGCGGCGGTCTCCAGATCGCCGCTGGCGACGATCTGGCCGTCCTTGCGGATGGTCAGGCGGTTGGTCGCGTCCTCGAACCGGCTGTCGAGCGAAGCCAGCCGCTCATTGCGCGCCAGCATCAGAAACTGGATTTTCGGCTTCCAGGCCGGCGCCTCGGGATCGAACCCGCTCGGGCCGTTCTCGATGGCGTAGCGGCGGTCGGCGGGCAGGGTCTGGCCGACCCGCAAGGCAACGCGGGGCAGGGGTTCCGGGGTGAGGCCCTTGATGGGATAGCGGTAGAGGCCGGTAATCTCGGCGGTCTGGCTGGCTGTCATGGCGCTACTTAGGGGATTCGGCCACGCCGCGCCAAGCGGGCCGATGCGCGCACGAAATTGTGAAGACGCCTCTTTCGCTCCCGCAACCCGCTTCCCACATCTGCCTCAGGCCGGCGGCAGCGTCGGTAAATAACGACCGTTACCGGTTGAGAAACGTCAATGCGGTAATCGGAAACCCAATGAAGATGCCGTTTGGAGTGCCTTAGAGGGCTCCATGGGCAGGCCGAGGGAAAGAAAAGATGAACATCGAGAAGTATACCGAACGCTCCAGGGGCTTCATCCAGTCCGCGCAGTCGCTTGCGGTGCGCGAGGGGCACCAGCAGTTTTCGACCCTGCACGTCCTGAAGGTGCTGCTGGACGACAATGAGGGGCTCGCTGCCGGTCTGATCGACCGTGCCGGCGGCAATTCCCGCGCAATTTTGAAGGCGACCGAGGACGCCCTGAACAAGGTGCCGAAGGTCTCCGGCGGCGGCGCCGGGCAGATCTATCTGGCGCCCGAGCTCGCGCGCACCTTCGATGCCGCCGAAAAGGCCGGCGAGAAGGCCGGCGACAGTTTTGTCACCGTCGAGCGGCTGCTGCTCGGCCTCACGCTGGAGAAGACCAGCGAGGCCGGCACGATCCTCAGCAAGGGTGGTGTCACCCCGCAAAACCTCAACGCGGCGATCGAGGCCCTGCGCAAGGGCCGCACGGCCGACTCGGCGACCGCCGAGAACGCCTATGACGCGCTGAAGAAATATGCCCGCGACCTGACCCAGGCCGCGCGCGACGGCAAGCTCGACCCGGTCATCGGCCGCGACGAGGAGATCCGCCGCACCATCCAGGTGCTCTCGCGCCGGACCAAGAACAACCCCGTCCTGATCGGCGAGCCCGGCGTCGGCAAGACCGCCATCGCCGAGGGCCTTGCGCTGCGTATCGTCAATGGCGACGTGCCGGAGAGCCTGAAGGACAAGAAGCTGCTCTCGCTCGACTTGGGCGCACTGATCGCCGGCGCGAAATACCGCGGCGAGTTCGAGGAACGGCTGAAGGCCGTGCTCCAGGAAGTGACCGGGAGCGAGGGCACCTTCATCCTGTTCATCGACGAGATGCACACGCTGATTGGGGCAGGCAAGGGCGACGGCGCGATGGACGCATCGAACCTGCTGAAGCCGGCGCTCGCCCGCGGCGAGCTGCACTGCATCGGCGCGACCACGCTCGACGAGTACCAGAAGCATGTCGAGAAGGACGCGGCGCTGGCGCGGCGCTTCCAGCCGATCTTCGTCAGCGAGCCCTCGGTCGAGGACACCATCTCGATCCTGCGCGGCCTGAAGGACAAGTACGAGCAGCACCATGGCGTGCGGATCACCGATTCCGCGCTTGTTGCCTCCGCGACGTTGTCCAACCGCTACATCACCGACCGCTTCCTGCCCGACAAGGCGATCGACCTCATGGACGAGGCCGCCGCGCGCCTGAAGATGCAGGTCGATTCCAAGCCGGAAGAGCTCGATTCGATGGATCGGGAAATCATCCGGCTGAAGATCGAACAGGAAGCATTGAAGAAGGAGAGCGACGCCGGTTCGAAGAGCCGCCTGCAGACGCTTGAAAAGGAACTCGTCGAGCTCGAGGAAAAATCCGCGTCGTTGACGGCGCGCTGGAGCGCGGAGAAGAACAAGCTCTCCGATGCGCAGAAGCTCAAGGCCGAGCTCGACGGCTTGCGTGTCGAGCTCGCCAATGCCCAGCGCCGCGGCGAATTCCAGAAGGCCGGCGAGCTGGCCTATGGCCGGATCCCCGAGCTCGAACGGCAGCTCGCGGACATCGAGGCCAAGGAGAACTCCGGCGAGATGATGGAGGAGGCGGTCACCGCCAACCACATCGCGCAGGTGGTCTCGCGCTGGACCGGCGTGCCCGTCGACAAGATGCTGGAGGGCGAGAAGGACAAGTTGCTGAAGATGGAGGACTCCCTCGGCAAGCGCGTCGTCGGCCAGGCCGAAGCCGTTCATGCGGTCGCAACGGCCGTGCGCCGCTCCCGCGCGGGTCTCCAGGATCCGAACCGGCCGATGGGCTCGTTCATGTTCTTAGGCCCCACCGGCGTCGGCAAGACCGAGCTGACCAAGGCGCTCGCGGAGTACCTGTTCAACGACGAGACCGCGATGGTCCGCCTCGACATGTCCGAGTACATGGAGAAGCATTCGGTCTCGCGGCTGATCGGCGCGCCTCCGGGCTATGTCGGCTATGACGAGGGCGGCGCGCTCACCGAAGCGGTGCGGCGCCGGCCCTACCAGGTCGTGCTGTTCGACGAGATCGAGAAGGCGCATCCTGACGTCTTCAACGTCCTGTTGCAGGTGCTCGACGACGGCCGCCTGACCGATGGCCAGGGCCGCACCGTCGATTTCCGCAACACGCTGATCATCATGACCTCGAACCTCGGTTCGGAGTTCTTGGTGAATCAACCCGAGGGCGAAGACACGTCGGCCGTGCGCGAGCAGGTGATGGGAATGGTGCGGGGACATTTCCGCCCCGAATTCCTCAACCGCGTCGACGAGATCATCCTGTTCCACCGCTTGCAGCGGAGCGAGATGGGCCGGATCGTCGAGATCCAGTTCGCCCGGCTGCAGAAGCTGCTGACCGATCGCAAGATCGTGCTGACGCTCGACGGCGCGGCCCGCGACTGGCTCGCCGCCAAGGGCTGGGATCCCGCCTACGGCGCACGGCCGCTCAAGCGGGTGATCCAGCGCTACCTCCAGGACCCGCTCGCCGAGATGATCCTGGCCGGCGACGTCAAGGACGGCGACAACGTCGCGATCTCGTCCGAAGGCAACGTGCTGACCTTCAACGGCAAGGCCCCGCAAACCGCGGAGATCGCCCAGTTCGAGGCGCCGGCGTCGAAGCGGAAGTTGAACTGAGCGTCATCGCTGCCTGAAACGGCAGATCGCCCCGGAGAGGTTCACTTCTCCGGGGCGAATTGTTTTGGGCTGATCCTAGCCGACGGCGGACGCGGAGCCGGGCTCGGCCGGTCCGGCCTCGTCGTCGTCTTCTTCAAGCTCGGACAGGATATCGACCAGCTCGCGCACCCGTCCCTGCGCCAGCGGTCGCAAATCGTTGATCAACGGCTCGTCATTGGCGAGCCAGGCCTGGGCTTCGGCGAGCTCCTCGACGGTCGCGCCGGTCCCGATAATCTGGGCAATGGTGACCTCGTCGGCCCGATCCACGGCCTTGACGACATCGTCGCGTGAGAGGCGCGTCATGGGGCGATCCTCCTGCTGGTCGGTCCCGTTAGCCTCTAACCGGGAACCCGCGCGCCGGTTCCCCCGCAGCCGAATTCCGCTGGCAGACGCTACTTCTTCACCGCCTTGTAGATCGCATTCTCGATGTCGGAGGAAAAATAGATGACGCCGGTGGCGCCGATGGCGACGCCGGTCGGGATGTGGGTCGGCAGGCCGCCGGGTGCGCCCGCAAGGCCGATCGGGAGATCGGCCGCGATCTCGGTGATCTTGCCGTCCTCCGGCGTGATCTCGATCAGCCGCCTAGCGCCGACTTCCGCCACGATCAGCTTGCCGTCGCTGGTACGTGCGAGGCCCTCGGGCATCTTCAACTCCTTTACGAGCACGGTCTTCTCGCCGTTTTGCTCGATCTTGGACACGACACCCGCGAAGGCTTCGGTGACATAGACCTCGCCACGCGATCCGGCGACGAGCCCCACCGGACCCTCGAGGTCGCCGATCAGCGTGGTGCGGTCCTTGCCGTGCTCGCCGCTGACGCGGACCAGCGATTTGGTGCCGAGCTCGGCCACCAGGATGCTGCCGTCCTCGAGCACGATCGCATCATGCGGCGCCTTGAAGTCATGCAGCATGTCGCGCGTCGCGCCGGTCTTGTTGTCGATCACCTGCACCGTGCCGGTGAACCAGCTCGACAGGATCACGTCGTTGCCCTTTGCCGTCGCGCTCATCGGATATTCGAGCGTGACGCCGGCGGCATGCATGCGCGCCTTCTCGGTGACCTCGCCGGTCGTACCGTCCACGGTGCGATAGGCGAACACGTCGGCGACGTGGATCGTATCCTTGCCATTCTCCGAGGTGACGCCGATGCCGCCGGGCAACGCGAGCTTGCCGATGATGATTTGCTTGGCCTGGCCGCTGGCCGGATCGACTTCCTGGATGCCGTTGTCGGCCATGTTGGAGACGTAGATGCGGTCCTTCTCGTCGATCGCGAGGTTGTCCAGCGACGGCTTCAGCTGCGCGACCATGGTCTTGGCGCCCGACTTGGGATCGACCCGAACGAGCTGGCCGAGCGCGGTGTCGACCACCCACAGATTGCCCTTGGAATCGAAATTCACCGCGGCCGGGACCTTGAAGCCGTCGGCAACCACCGTCAGCTCGGCCTTGTCGACGTCGACCTTGGCGACCTGTCCCTTGAACCAGAGCGGGCCGTAGAGCTTGTCGTCGGGACCGAACTCGAAGCCGTTGAGGCCGCCCATCTTCTCCATGATCTGACGCGGCGGTTTGACGCCTTCGACGTCGATCTCGTAGAGCGTGTCGCCGAGGAAGACCGTCGTGGCGTAGAGCCTGCCGTCCTTGCGGAAGGCCAGCGAATTGATGCCGGGAAGGCCGGAGGCGAGCTTCTTGATCGGGCCGTCGCCCTTGCGCGAATAGAGATCGCCGGCCAGGAAGCCGGTCCAGGCCATGGTGCCGTCGGGCGCGAATGCGATGTCGTCGGCCATTCCGATCGGAGCCGGGATTGCAACCTTGGCGGTACCGCTAGCGATATCCACCTCGTAGAGCATGGCGCCGGCGACGCTGCCGGCAAACAGATGGCCGGCCTTGTCGATCCCGAGCCCATGCACGCCATGGAACGCCGAGCCGGGGACGAGTTTCGTGACCTCCCAAATCTCCGGTAATTTCTGGGCTGACGCGCTCGTGGTGCAGAAAATCGCAGCAATGACGGCTGTGCAGGCAAGCCTGTTCTTCATGGCGTGACCTCCCATTTTTGGAAAGTATTCGCCCGTCATCCGGCTTTGGCAAACGAAACTTGACGTTGTGTCGCCGTAAAGCGGCGTCGCTTCGAAAGCGTCCCATTCAACCGTGTTGGTGAAGATGTCCGGTCGATGTCGGCCGGTTGCCGGCCTACCGGTTGGTGACCTGCAACGGTCCGCCGGTCGCATCCGAGATACGGGCGATGGCGCCGCCCCGGCCGCTCATCATGCCGTCGAGCCGGTCGCGCTCCTTCTCGAAGCCGGCCAGCATCGGGCCTTCCAGCGATCGGCCGCGCGGTAGTTTCACGCGCAGCGGATCGACGAAGCGGCCGTTCACGAGGATTTCGTAGTGCACGTGCGGACCGGTCGACGCGCCGGTCGAGCCGACGAAGCCGATGACCTGGCCCTGGCGGACCTTCTTGCCGGCTTCCATGCCCTTGGCGAAGGCCGACATGTGGCCATAGGCCGTCTCGTACCCGTTGTTGTGCTTGATGCGGATGTATTTGCCGTATCCGCCCTCAGTGCCGGCCTTCTCGATCACGCCGTTGCCGGAGGCGAAGATCGGCGTGCCGTAGGCGGTGGCCCAGTCGACGCCGGTGTGCATCTTCACATAGCCGAGGATCGGATGGCGGCGGCCGCCGAAGCCGGAGCGCATGATGGCGTTGTTGACGGGCTTCCTGACCAGGAACTTCTTCGCGCTCTTGCCGCTCTCGTCGTAGTAGTCGACGACGCCGTCGTCGGGACTCTGGTAGCGGTAGTATTTCTTGGTCTCGCCGCCGACCGTGAGGGAAGCGAACAGAACGTCGTTCTTTTCGTTCGACGTCACGCCCTCGTCTTCGCCGGCGTAGAACACGTCGAAGGAATCGCCAGGCTGCACCTTGCGCTGGAAATCGACGTCGTAGGAGTAGATCTTGATCATGTCGTCGATGACCGGCATCGGCACTTTGTTGCGCATCGCGGTCTCGTAGATGCTTTGGTAGAGCCGCACGCCGGTGCCGTCATCGTCGTCATCGTCGTCGCTGTTGGCGTTGGCCGTGGCATCAGCGACGGTGTTCATGCTGGAGACGTCGACCGCGACGTATTTGCCGAGGTCGGACAGCGCCGCGATCGCCTCGACCATGGTGTCGTTTGCAACCACGACGCGATAGGGCTGGAGCCGGGCGCCGGGGCTTGCGGGCGCCATCAGGATGCGGAGCTTCTCGCCTTCCTTCAGGCCGCCGTCGCGGCCGCGCGGGCCGAGCGTCGCGGCGATCGCCTTGATCTCGTCCGCCGTGGCGCCGAGATCGCGCAGGACGGAGGCGACGCTGTCGCCCTTCTTGACCAGATGGACGCGCTCGCCGTTGGGATTGCCGCCGGTGATCTGCTCCTTGGTCTTCGGCAGCAGCGTGACGTTTTCCGGCACCACGCGCGTCTCGAAGCCGGCATAGGGATCCGACGGCGACACTTCGGTGGCGTAGGCCATCTTCATGTCGGACGCGCCGGAAACGTCGGCGGTGGCATTGGCGAGCGAGGCG
This sequence comes from Bradyrhizobium sp. B025, assembly GCF_042257955.1. Taxonomy (NCBI): domain Bacteria; kingdom Pseudomonadati; phylum Pseudomonadota; class Alphaproteobacteria; order Hyphomicrobiales; family Nitrobacteraceae; genus Bradyrhizobium; species Bradyrhizobium sp. B025. Next base: position 803,431 of record NZ_CP170150.1, read on the forward strand.
TAGCGCACCCCGCCATTGCCGCGCCAGTTGGCGGCATCGCGGACCCGCATCAGGATGTCGTCGAGCGCCACCACCGCGGAAATCTTGGCCTTCGGCAGCACCGGCGACAGGTCCTTGGTGACGAAGGAGACCTCGGCGTCGGGTTCGACCGCTTCGGGGTTGTTGGGATCGTCGGCGGCGGTCTTCGGATCGGAGCCGACGTCGGTGAGAAGGCGCTGGGCGTTGAACGGCGGAATTTTTGCCGACAGGTCGCTCGTCGTCATCGACAGATTGCCGGCGATCCGGACGAAGGGACGCACCCGCATCACGTCGCGATTGCCGACGCGGGCCACCGTGGAGACGCGCACGATGTTGCGCGATGCGGTGGATTCGTTCGGTGGCGGCAGGCGGTCGCTCTTGTGCAGCGTGGCGGCGCGATCAGCTGCGCCAAACGCGCCACGCAGCGCGCCTTCGACCCGCTCCGGCACCTTGGCGAAGGTCATCTCGCCGTCGAGCGAAGCGAAAACGGCGCCGCCGATCAGGGCTGCGCCGCAAAGTCCGGTCAGAATTGTCCCGCTGAACCATTGGACCGAAACACGACGGCGGTCGATGACGGCGGCTTCGGAACCATCGACGGAAAGCGGCGGCTCGTGGCCGAGATCGATGATCCCGGTCTCACGCCCGTAAGCGCCGCGTGACGTCCTGTGGTTCAACCCAAGTCCCCCAATCAACGACCCAAGAGGCCCATACCAGCCCGGTTTCGAGCCCCTCCCTGGTCGCCCTCTTGGAGGGGCATCGCAGGAAACGGCAAGCCGCACAGGCGCTCGCGGTCAGAAGGCCCTGATGACGGGCCGGCCGAAATTACGAACAGCTAAGCGGAAAAAGATCTCTCGATGTCTCTCGAATGTCTGAAGAAGGCCGCTTCATCGTATGATCGCCTTCCTCTGACCCCACGCAAACCGCCGGCAGCCCCCACTGGCATCCCCGCGATTCAAGCTTGTCTCTTATCAGAACGCCGCGGGATTGTGGCTCTAGTACGGCGCCTAATATGGAAAAAGTTTCCTGAAGGGGCGACCGGCCGAGCCCGTCCGGGAAGGGCGCCCGAAGCCGCTTCCGGAGCCCCTCCGAAGCCCTTCCGGAGCTCCCTGAGGCGCAAACTTTTTTTGAGATTTTTTGCGATGCGGCCTCGGTCAGCGCGCTCATGCCCCCTCTAATCGACTGGAATCACTGGATTTTTTTCAACAATCCACTGTGCGACGATTTGTTGACGATTGGCGTTGACAGCCCGGAAGGTGGGGCCTATAACCCCAACCACTGAGCGCGGCGCCGCCGGGTCACTGACCAAGGCGAGCGAACGCGCCACTGATGCTCCTCACCTTGTTGAGTGACACAACAGCCGACACCAGTCGGTTGGAGTTCATCCATCGTCGGTAAGGGTGTCGGAACCCTTCCTCTCAGGAAGGTTGGGGCCTCTCCGGTCCCGGGCTGTTTGACAAGTGAAGATGAAGAAAGAGAAACGTGGACGGCGGAGTCCTTGCGGGTCTCGGCTCTGAAAAGCTTCGGCTTTTCTGATCGAGACCGGACGAAAGACTTCGGCGGTACACGTTTTAAAGGAAACACCATCGTTGCCAGCGATGTGAATCGCAGGCAGCTCGTCGATTTCGGTCGATGAAAAATGGTGGGACCTCGTCAAACGTTGTGATCAGCCGGTTCAAAGTTCAAGTCCAACTTGAGAGTTTGATCCTGGCTCAGAGCGAACGCTGGCGGCAGGCTTAACACATGCAAGTCGAGCGGGCGTAGCAATACGTCAGCGGCAGACGGGTGAGTAACGCGTGGGAACGTACCTTTTGGTTCGGAACAACACAGGGAAACTTGTGCTAATACCGGATAAGCCCTTACGGGGAAAGATTTATCGCCGAAAGATCGGCCCGCGTCTGATTAGCTAGTTGGTAGGGTAACGGCCTACCAAGGCGACGATCAGTAGCTGGTCTGAGAGGATGATCAGCCACATTGGGACTGAGACACGGCCCAAACTCCTACGGGAGGCAGCAGTGGGGAATATTGGACAATGGGGGCAACCCTGATCCAGCCATGCCGCGTGAGTGATGAAGGCCCTAGGGTTGTAAAGCTCTTTTGTGCGGGAAGATAATGACGGTACCGCAAGAATAAGCCCCGGCTAACTTCGTGCCAGCAGCCGCGGTAATACGAAGGGGGCTAGCGTTGCTCGGAATCACTGGGCGTAAAGGGTGCGTAGGCGGGTCTTTAAGTCAGGGGTGAAATCCTGGAGCTCAACTCCAGAACTGCCTTTGATACTGAAGATCTTGAGTTCGGGAGAGGTGAGTGGAACTGCGAGTGTAGAGGTGAAATTCGTAGATATTCGCAAGAACACCAGTGGCGAAGGCGGCTCACTGGCCCGATACTGACGCTGAGGCACGAAAGCGTGGGGAGCAAACAGGATTAGATACCCTGGTAGTCCACGCCGTAAACGATGAATGCCAGCCGTTAGTGGGTTTACTCACTAGTGGCGCAGCTAACGCTTTAAGCATTCCGCCTGGGGAGTACGGTCGCAAGATTAAAACTCAAAGGAATTGACGGGGGCCCGCACAAGCGGTGGAGCATGTGGTTTAATTCGACGCAACGCGCAGAACCTTACCAGCCCTTGACATGTCCAGGACCGGTCGCAGAGATGTGACCTTCTCTTCGGAGCCTGGAACACAGGTGCTGCATGGCTGTCGTCAGCTCGTGTCGTGAGATGTTGGGTTAAGTCCCGCAACGAGCGCAACCCCCGTCCTTAGTTGCTACCATTTAGTTGAGCACTCTAAGGAGACTGCCGGTGATAAGCCGCGAGGAAGGTGGGGATGACGTCAAGTCCTCATGGCCCTTACGGGCTGGGCTACACACGTGCTACAATGGCGGTGACAATGGGATGCTAAGGGGCGACCCTTCGCAAATCTCAAAAAGCCGTCTCAGTTCGGATTGGGCTCTGCAACTCGAGCCCATGAAGTTGGAATCGCTAGTAATCGTGGATCAGCACGCCACGGTGAATACGTTCCCGGGCCTTGTACACACCGCCCGTCACACCATGGGAGTTGGCTTTACCTGAAGACGGTGCGCTAACCAGCAATGGAGGCAGCCGGCCACGGTAGGGTCAGCGACTGGGGTGAAGTCGTAACAAGGTAGCCGTAGGGGAACCTGCGGCTGGATCACCTCCTTTCTAAGGATGATCCTTCAGCGAGCTTCGGCTCACTATCGGATCGTTTTAGAAACATCAGTGGCCAACAGTCGTCAGGATTGTTGAGCTGCATTGGCGGGATTTCGCCGTCTTCGTTTCTCTTTCTTCGCGGACGAACACGCGCCGGGGCTGCGCTGTGCGATTGCATTTGGCGCTAGTCGCCGGTTGCTGCACGCCAAGACCCTAGTCCTTGATAGGATAGCGTTAGGGGCTTGTAGCTCAGTTGGTTAGAGCGCGCGCTTGATAAGCGTGAGGTCGGAAGTTCAAGTCTTCCCAGGCCCACCACTTTCATCGAGTGAGCATTCGTCTTCTGGTTACGGGGCCATAGCTCAGCTGGGAGAGCGCGTGCTTTGCAAGCATGAGGTCGTCGGTTCGATCCCGTCTGGCTCCACCAGATGGTTTGATCATCGACTGATCGTGCACCTAAATCGTCCGCGAAACATCACTTCGCACTTGCTAGTCCGGATGGACAGCAGGCTGCGTGATTTCTGACATCGTAAAGAGGAGATCGATCCGAGTTGGATCGTGCAGAAGATTTCTGCGCGATACTTCATTATCTCCGGATCATTTCGGCGCTCACGCGTCCTTCAAGGTCAAACTTGAAAGACGGGCGAGTTGTAAATGATCCTTTTAGCGAAGCTTGACCGCCTCGCTATCGGAACGATCTTACGAAGCAAGCTGGTCTTTCTAATCATTGTCCGGCTGCAGATAGCGTTCATCGAGGGCGCGTGCCGCAAGGCAGTTCTGCAGACAACATTCTGCCGAGTGTGTGGACATTGATAATGAGAGCAATCAAGTGCCTTAAGGGTGTTCGGTGGATGCCTTGGCGCTGAGAGGCGATGAAGGACGTGCTACGCTG